>NZ_JBIVPA010000010.1:0-385086 GCF_044754405.1 Streptomyces sp. NPDC093089 | reverse complement strand
CGGTTACATTCCGAACCCGGAAGCTAAGCCTTTCAGCGCCGATGGTACTGCAGGGGGGACCCTGTGGGAGAGTAGGACGCCGCCGAACAATCATTAGCCTCAACCCCCGGACAATGTCCGGGGGTTGAGGCATTTTTGCGTTCTAGGCTGTGGTCATGCGATACGACTTGGTCATCTTCGACAACGACGGTGTGCTCGTGGACAGCGAGCCGATTTCCAACACGCTGTTGGCCGGCTATCTGACGGAGCTCGGACACCCCACGACGTACGAGGAGTCGGTGCGGGACTACATGGGGTCGGCGATGCACCGGATCCACGAGCTGGTCGAGGAGCGGAGCGGGGAGCGGCTGCCCGAGGGCTTCGACGAGACGTTCCACGCGCGGGTCTTCGCGGCGTTCGAGCGGGAGTTGGAGGCGGTGGCCGGTGCCGGGGACGTACTGAAGGGGCTGGCCGAGGCCGGGGTGTCGTACTGCGTGGCGTCGTCGGGGAGTCACGAGCGGATTCGGGTGGGGCACCGGAAGACCGGGCTCGACGCGTGGTTCCGGGACGGGATCGTCTTCAGTGCCGAGGACGTCGGCCGGGGGAAGCCGGCGCCGGACCTGTTCCTGCACGCGGCCGAGCGGATGGGGGTGGCGCCCGAGCGGTGCGTGGTGGTGGAGGACAGCCGGCTCGGGGTGCAGGCGGCGCTGGCGGCCGGGATGGACGTGTACGGGTTCACCGCGATGACCCCGGAGGAGAAGCTCGCGGGGGCCAAGGGCTTCTTCACGAGGATGGACGAGCTCCCCGCGATTTTGGGGATGTGATCCATCTACCCAGCGGTAGTTTCCCGCCCTACGCTGTGCCGCCATGACGGATGCGCGGTTGCGGCGTGGGCGGGGATCCCTGGCGTTCAGCTTCTTCGTGCAGGGGGTCACCTTCGCCCTGCTCGTGACGCGGATACCGGCGATCCAGGACCGGTACGGGATATCGGACGGGCTGCTGCCCGCGTTCCTGGCCGCCGTGCCGATCCTGGCCGGGGTGGCGAGCGTGGCGACCGAGAAGCTCGTCGCGCGGGTGGGGCCGGCGGTGGTGCTGCGGTGGGCGCAGCCGTTCGTGCTGCTCGCGCTCCTGGCGGTGGGGGTCGGGTCGGAGCTGTGGGCGGCGGCGGTGGCCCTCGGGCTGTTCGGGATCGCGGTCGGCGCCCTGGACGCCTCCATGAACATGCTGGGGGTGAGCCTCCAGCGGGCGTACGGGCGGAGCATCATGCTCGGCTTCCACGCCTCGTACAGCCTCGGAGGGATCGCGGGGGCCTCGCTGGCATGGGCGGGGGCGCACTGGCACCTGTCGCTGTTCACGTCGTACCTGCCGGTGGTGGCGGTGCTGCTGCCCGTCGCGCTGGTGGGGAGCCGGTGGTACGTGGCCGGTGGGGACGGGCCGGCGGAGGAGGCGGGGGAGGGCAAGGGGAGCGGCGGGATCGCGTTCCGGCTGCTGCTGCCGCTGTGCCTGGTGATGACGTTCGCGTACATCGGGGACTCCACGGTCTCCAACTGGAGCGCGAAGTACCTGCAGGACGTGCTCGGCAGTTCGGAGGAGCTGGCGACCGTGCCGTACAACGCGTACATGGTGACGACGCTGCTCGGGAGGGCCATCGGGGACCTGGGGGTGCGGAGGCTCGGGGCCGCGGCGGTCGTGCGGGGCGGGGCGGTGCTGGCGGCGCTCGGTTTCGCGGTGGTGTCGGTGGCGCAGGGGGCCTGGGCGGGGATCGCCGGGTTCACGTTGCTGGGGTTCGGGCTGAGCGTGATCGTGCCGCAGACGTTCGCGGCGGCGGGCCGGTTGTTCCCGGGGAACAGCGACGCGGCGGTGGCGCGGCTCAACGTCTTCAACTACGTGGGATTCCTGATCGGGTCGCCGCTGGTGGGGGCGCTGGGGGACGCGTGGAGCTACCGGGGGGCGATGGTCGTGCCGATGGTGCTCGTCCTGGTGACGGTGGTGTACGCCACGTCGTTCGGCGCGAGGGAGGCCCGATACGGTGGCGGGCATGAGCGGCCGCGCACTGTTGATGTGGGATGAAGCTGTCACGCAGTACGACTTCGGGTCCGAGCATCCGATGGATCCGGTACGGCTCGCGCTGACGATGTCGCTGGTGCGGGCCTTCGGGCTCGACCGGGCGGTCGACGTGGTGTCGGCGAAGCCCGCCGGGGAGTCGACGCTGCGGCTGGTGCACCGTGAGGACTACGTCGCGGCGGTGCGGGCGGCGTCGGTGGATCCGCGCCGTGCCGACCAGGCGTACGGGCTCGGCACGGTCGACGATCCGGCGTTCGCCGGGATGCACGAGGTGTCGGCGCTGATCGCCGGGCAGTCGGTGGGGGCGGCGGAGGCGGTGTGGCGCGGGGAGGCGGCGCACGCGGTGAACTTCGCGGGCGGTCTGCACCACGCGATGCCGGGGTCGGCCTCGGGGTTCTGCATCTACAACGACGCGTCGCTGGCGATCGCGCGGCTCCTCGAACTGGGCGCGGAGCGGGTCGCGTACGTGGACGTGGACGTGCACCACGGGGACGGGGTGCAGGCGGCGTTCTGGGATGACCCGCGGGTCCTGACGGTGTCGCTGCACGAGCATCCGCGGACGTTGTTCCCGCAGACGGGGTGGCCCGAGGAGACGGGGTCGGCGGGGGTCGGCGAGGGCGGGGCGGTGAACGTGGCGCTGCCGGCCGGGACGGGGGACGCGGGGTGGCTGCGGGCCTTCCACGCGGTGGTGCCGGAGCTGCTTGCGGACTTCCGGCCGCAGGTCCTGGTGACGCAGCACGGGGCGGACACGCACTTCGAGGATCCGCTGGCGCACCTGGCGGTGTCGCTGGACGCGCAGCGGGCGGTGCAGGAGGCGTGTCACGAGCTGGCGCACGAGTACGCCGACGGGCGATGGCTGGCGCTGGGCGGTGGCGGGTACGCGGTCGTGGACGTCGTACCGCGGTCGTGGACGCATCTGGTGGGGATCGCGGCGCACGCTCCGGTGGATCCTGAGTCGGTGGTGCCGTCGTCGTGGCGGGACGAGGTGTACGCGCGGACCCGGCAGTTGGGGCCGGCGCGGATGACGGACGGGCGGTGGCCGGTGGGCTTCCGTGACTGGGCGGAGGGGTACGACCCGGCCGACCGGCTCGACCAGGCGGTGCTGGCGACGCGGAAGGCGGCGTTTCCGCTGCGGGGGCTGCTCGCCTGAGGCCGCTCGTCCGGGGCCGCGGGGCGGCCGCGGGACTGTTCGCCTGAGGCTGCGGGGCTGGTCGTCCGGGGCTGCGGGACTGTTCGTCCGGGGTTTCGCAGTGTCTCGGGGCGGGGCGGGGGAACGTGCGCGTGGGTGTTACGCCGACTGTGCGGTGTCCGGGTGGTTTCGACTCCGGGGCGAGGGGGTTCCGGCAGCATCGGGTGGGTGTTGAGTACCGGGGCGCTGCGGGCGCATCTGTTGGCGGCGGGGTTGGCGGGGACGGTGGCGACGTCGCGGGAGGAGAGCCTGCGGAGTTACCGGCTCTTTGCCGCGCGGGATCCGCGGGTGCTGCTGGGGCTGGATCCCGCCTGGGGGTGGGGTGAGGCCGATCTGCTGCGGCTGATGGCGGACAAGTGCGGGGTGTCGGGGGATCCGGCGCACCGGTCGGGGCCGGACGTCATCGATCCGGAGCGTACGTTGAGGGGGCTCGACGCCTTCGCCGCGCGGTTGGGCGCGGCGGCCGCGGGGCGGGTTCCGGTGCTGCTCGGGACGGGGCATCCGCATCGTCTGCTCGGTTTCTACGCCGCTCTCGCAGACGCCTTGTCGGCGGCGGGATGTCTTGTCCTCACACCGGCGCAGGGGCGATGTGTCGACATAACGACCCGGTTCGGCGTACGCACGTACCTCCTCGACTACGTACGGGGGGTCGCGCTGGTGCGAGAGCCGGGGCCGTCAGGTGGAGGGCGTGAGCCGGGGGCGCACTCGCACTCGCCGCTGCCGGTCAGGGCCGCTCTCGAGACCGCCGCCGAGGGCGGCGGGCCGCTGCCGGAGCTGGTGGTCGGGGACCACGGATGGGTCTGCGGTGCTGGTCAGCTGGGTATCGAGGCCATCGGTCTCGCCGATACGGATGATCCGGCACTGTTCGTCGGTGAGGCCGAGGGGCAGGTGTCGGTGGCCGTTCCACTCGATGACGGCGTGCGCTCCGACTACTACCGGCCCCTCACGCGCTATGTACTCAATCGAGCGTGTCTGTCACGGTAAACGGCCGATGGCAGCTCCTCTTCCCCACTCGTACCACCCGCCCCTAGTCTGGAGAGTGAGCGCTCGGCGACGAAGAGTCACCGGAGGGGAAGCCGGTGTGCGTCGCGGCGGAAGGTACAGGTGGGTCATGGCTGCTGGCGAACGACCTCTCAACGAGGTCAAGTTTCTGACCGTGGCGGAAGTCGCCGCGGTGATGCGCGTCTCGAAGATGACCGTGTACCGCTTGGTGCACAGCGGTCATCTGCCGGCGATTCGGGTGGGCAGGTCCTTCCGGGTGCCGGAACAGGCGGTTCACGAGTACCTGAAGGAGTCCTTCGTGGGGGTGGGGACCGCGTAGCGAGCGCGCGGGACAACACCGGGAGAGCTCCGTGCGGCCCTCGGATTACAAGCGCGGTGCTCGGGGCGGTAGGCTAGGCCGACGTAGGTCGTGTGGGCCCAGACGCCCCGCACCGATCCCCGCCGGGAGGCGGGGATGTTCCGAGAAGTGAGCGAGGGTAGTCGTGGGCTCTGTTATCAAGAAGCGGCGCAAGCGGATGGCGAAGAAGAAGCACCGCAAGCTGCTCAAGCGCACGCGCGTTCAGCGTCGCAACAAGAAGTAAGGCGACAGCTGCACCGCAGCATTTGGTGCGTCAGACGTGGCCCTTCACCGTTCGCGGTGGAGGGCCGCGTTTTTTATTGCGCCGAAATCTCGAGGCGCTACGGTGGCGACCAACGGAAGACGGACGGAAGGCGCTGATCTTGGGCAAGGTCGTGCTCGTCACCGGTGCCGCACGGCATCTCGGCGGCCGCTTCGTGCGGCGGATCCAGCGGGACCCCGAGGTGGAGCGGGTCATCGCGGTGGACGCGGTCGAACCGGAGCACCGGCTCGGCGCCGCCGAGTTCGTCCGGGCCGACATCCGCCGGCCGGAGATCGCGAAGGTCCTCGCCCAGCACGACGTCGACACGGTGGTCCACCTGGACGTCACCGGTACGGCGCTCGGCGCCGGCGGCCGGACGTCGGTCAAGGAGACCAACGTCATCGGCACCATGCAGCTGCTCGGCGCCTGCCAGAAGTCCCCGCGGATCAGCCGGCTGGTGATCAAGTCCAGTACGAGCGTCTACGGCTCCGCGCCCCGCGACCCGGCCGTCTTCACCGAGACGACCGCCGCTAAGTCGCTGCCGAGCGGGGGCTTCGCGAAGGACGCCGTCGAGGTCGAGGGGTACGTGCGGGGCTTCGCCCGGCGCCGGCCGGACGTCGCCGTGTGCGTGCTGCGGTTCGCGAACATCCTCGGGCCCCGCATCGACTCCCCGCTCGCCGAGTACCTGGCGCTGCCGGTGCTGCCGACCGTCCTCGGCTACGACCCCCGGCTGCAGTTCGTCCACGAGGACGACGTGATCGACGTGCTGCGCCTGGCGGCGCACGAGCCCCGCAGGGCGACCCTGAACAGCGGCACGTTCAACGTGGCCGGGGACGGGGTGCTGCTGCTGTCCCAGTGCGCGCGGCGGCTCGGGCGGCCGACCGTGCCGGTGCTGCTGCCCGCGGTCACCTGGGTGGGGACGGCGCTGCGCACGGTCGGGATCACCGACTTCGCTCCCGAGCAGATCCGGCTGCTCACGCACGGCCGGGTCGTGTCGACGGTCCAGACCCGCGAGGTCCTCGGCTTCTCGCCGCGGCACACCACGGCGGAGGCCTTCGCCGCCTTCGTACGCGGCCGCGGGCCGGGGCTGCTGCCGCCGGAGACGCTCGCGGGCGCGGTGGACCGGCTCGCCGGGCGGCTGCTCGGGACCGCGGCCTCCGCCCCACCCGTAACCCCTGTTCCCCCTGTTCACGACGGCGCCTGAGGAGACCCGACAAGCGATGGCGGACGCCAAGGTCATTCCGTTCGACGACGACCGCTCGCGGGCTCGCCGTCGGCCCGACCGGGCCGACGGCGAGACGGCGGCCGTACGGGCCCTCCCGGGGCCGCAGACGGACGCCCGGGCGCCGGGGGAGGCCCCGGGCGTGGCGGGCCCGCACAGCGGCGACGACGGCGCCGGGGCGGCGGAGGACACCGGCGCCGGCGGCGGTGGCTGGGAGCGGCGGCTGGCGGGCGGGCTCGCGTTCCTGCGGCGGCGGATCACCGGCGAGTACGAGGTCGACGAGTTCGGCTACGACGAGGAGCTCACCGACCAGGTCCTGATGTCGCTGCTGCGCCCGCTGTACGAGAAGTACTTCCGGGTGGAGGTGAAGGGCGTCGAGAACATCCCGGCCGACGGCGGGGCGCTGATCGTCGCCAACCACTCGGGGACCCTGCCGCTGGACGGGCTGATGATGCAGGTCGCCGTCCACGACCACCATCCGGCCGGGCGGCACCTGCGGCTGCTCGCCGCGGACCTGGTCTTCGTGCTGCCGGTCGTCAACGAGCTGGCCCGCAAGGCGGGGCACACGCTGGCCTGCGCGGAGGACGCGGAGCGGCTGCTGCGGGCCGGCGAGATCGTCGGGGTGATGCCGGAGGGCTTCAAGGGCATCGGGAAGCCGTTCGGAGAGCGGTACAAGCTCCAGCGGTTCGGGCGGGGCGGCTTCGTGTCGACGGCGCTGCGGGCGGGGGTGCCGATCGTGCCCTGCTCGATCGTGGGTGCCGAGGAGATATACCCGATGGTCGGGAACGCCAAGACCCTGGCACGGGTGCTCGGCCTGCCGTACTTCCCGCTGACCCCGACGTTCCCGTGGCTGGGGCCGCTCGGTGCGTTGCCGCTGCCGACGAAGTGGACCATCCAGTTCGGTGAGCCGATCCCGACGGACTCGTACGCGCCGGAGGCGGCGGAGGACCCGATGCTGATGTTCAACCTGACGGATCAGGTGCGGGAGCAGATCCAGCACACGCTGTACAAGCTCCTGGTGCAGCGGCGGTCGGTGTTCTTCTGAGGTGCTCTCCTGAGAGGCGCTCCTCCGGTCGGTTGTTTTCGGGCAAGAAGAGAGGGGCGCCCCCCGTCCGTGGGGGCGCCCCTCTCTTTGCTAGCGAGCGTCCTCGCTGTCGATGCCGAGGCCCGGAAGGAGGCCCGGCAGGAGTGGCGGAAGGGTGACGTCGGGAACGTCGGCTGTCGGCTGGCTGTCGGCGGGGCCCGTCGGCGTGCCGGTCGGGGAGGGCTTGAGGAGTCCGCCGGCGCTGCCGCCGAGGAGACCGTCGTCCTCCGGTGAGCCGGTTCCGCTGTCCGTGCTCGGGCTGGTGCCCGAGCTGGGGCCGGACGGGCGGGGCGGTGCCGAGTGGCTGCCCGGCGGAGCCGTGTCCGAGGACGGTGGACGCTGGGTGTCCGAACCCTGGCCGCCGCTCGGGACGTCGGGCCTGCTGCTCGGGCCCTCGGAGCCGATCGCGCCCCGGTCGGGTGTGCGGGGCAGCATCGACTGGAGCGGCTCGACGTCTTCGTCTATGGCGTCGAAGACGTGCGTCACCTCGCTGCCGACGTCCGCCAGCTGGACGGGGAGTCGGTCGCGGATGCCGTTCCAGGTGTCCCGGTGGGCCTGGGCGAAGGAGTTGAGCCGGGCCATCGGGGCGATCTCGCCGTCCCGCTGGTACGCCTGGCGGAGCAGGCGGTGGCCTTCGCTGGCGTCGTGCTTCATTCCGCCCAGGACCCGGCGGATTTCGGCGAGGGACTCGTGGTCCAGGTCGCCGGAGCGGCCGCGTTCCATGAGTCTGCGGGCCTCGCTGAGCCGGGTGGAGGCCTGGTCGAGGTAGATGCCGCCGCGGTCCGCGTCGTCGTCCGCCATTCCCAGCTTGATGTCCTCCATGCCCCGCTTGAGCCCGTAGAGCGAGTCACCGGGCAGGGCGTCGGAACTGGCAGCGGCCACTCCGCCGAAGGCCCCCGCCGCCACACCGACGGTGAGACCGCCGGCGGCGAGGCCCTTGGTCCAGCGGGAGCGGGGGCGGAGTTTGCGGAGTGGGGAGGCCCGGTGGGTCCCCTTGCCGCTGGACGTCCGCTGCTCCGGCACCGTAGGGCCCGCGGCCGCGTTCCCCTCCATGAGCATCGCTTCCATGGCGGCCACGAGCTGGGCTCGCTGCACCACCTTGACCTCGGGGTCAAGCTGGGGCTTCGGCAGTTCGCCGAGACCGTTCGCCAAGGCCAACAGCCGCCCCTGCTCGGCCGGCTCGGCCGGGGCTTCGGGCTGCTCGGCCGCCGCGCCCTCGGACGCCCGGTCCTCCAGGGCCTGGGCGAAGGCGTTCGCCCGCCGGTGCGTTGATACGTTCGCGATCACTGGCGGCACCTCCTCTCGTCATGACGGTCGACTCCCCGAGGTGTCCGGAAGGTTGCACACCTTGAGCGCATCCACACGAAAGAGTGAGTGGATGCGGACATGGCGTGTCCACAGGGAGCCTGCATCCCGCACAACGAGCGGCGCGGCACTTGGGTTACGCGCGAAAGATGATCGGACCAGTGCGTCACCGAGGCGTCACCGACTGTGAGTTGGGCGGGGGTCGTGGGGGCGTGGGGGGACGGACGGACGGGGGAGTGCCGCCCGTGGTGGGGGAATGCGTGTGGGGGGTGTGCGGCGGTCAGCGGGCGTCGTCCGGGAGCAGCCGGGCCAGGGTGCGGACGGCCCGGTACTGGAGGGTCTTGATGGCGCCCTCGTTCTTCCCCATGACCCGGGCGGTCTCGGCGACCGAGAGGCCCTGGAGGAAGCGCAGGGTCACGCACTCCTGCTGCTGGGGGTTGAGGCGGCGGACCGCGTCGAGGAGGGCGGCGTTGGAGAGCGACTCGAGGACGGAGTCCTCGGGGCTGCGCTCGACCTCGTTGGCGTCGAGCATCTCGCCGGTGGTGACCTCGAGGCGGAAGCGGCTGGACTTGAAGTGGTCGGCGACCAGGTTCCGGGCGATGGTGACGAGCCAGGCGCCGAAGTCGCGGCCCTGCCAGGTGAAGGTGGAGATCCGGCGCAGGGCGCGCAGGAACGTCTCGCTGGTGAGGTCCTCCGCGGTCGCCTTCCCGCCGACGCGGTAGTAGATGTAGCGGTAGACCGTGTCGCTGTACTGGTCGTACAGGCGGCCGAACGCTTCGGCCTCGCCGGCCTGGGCCCGTTCGACCAGGTCCATCATCCGGGCGCTGTCGCTGTCGGCGCTGGGCCGACGGTGGGTGGTCGAGGTGGCGGAGCGCGCACCACGCCTGCCCACGGCGGCTCCGCCGTCGGCCAGGGCGTAGCAAGGGCCGGCGAGTGCCGGTGCGGCGAAGGCGGGGACAGGGCCGGCGTACGCGGTGGGGACGAAGCCGCGCAAGTGGTCGAGGACCGTTGCGCGCAGCGTAGCCAGGCCCGAGGTGTCAACCCCGACGTGTGGGTACACGGGACTCCCAGAGGCAGAGCTTCCATCACGTGCAGTGCGGGACCGTTCACCCGTCGTGACGACGCGAGGGGTCCTTTGTGCGTCTGAGGAGAATAACGCTTCGTACAGGCAGCACTACACCCAGTTGCTCAAATCACCGATTCCGTCGTTTCCGTCACTGCTTGCAGTCGGAAAAGGGCCTGGTTCGTGACTAGTTGTTGATCGCTTTGCTTTCGGCTGTGACTGCGCGCACGCTGCGTTGTGCTCAAGTGCGGGGCGGGTGAGTGATCGTGGCCGCTGCTGGGTAAGGAGTCCGGAATGCCTGGGGGTCGACCTGTGCGGTCGTGTTCGACCACGGACGGGTGAGGGCGGTTGGTCCGGGGTTGTCGCAGATGATCGCAGCCGAAACGTATCGGCACCGGGGCGACGTGCCGGACGGCGTGATCCTCGCGGGGTGTCGGTGTCGGTGTCGGTGTCGGTGTCAGTGGCGGCGGCGGTGCAGGGCGACCGCGGCGGCCGTGCCGCCGGCGAGGGCGCCCAGTCCCGCGGCGGCGGGGATGCCCACCTTGGCGGCCTTGCGGCCGGTCCGGTAGTCGCGCAGCCGCCACTCGCGGTCCTTGGCGTGCTTGCGGAGCTTGGTGTCGGGGTTGATCGCGTACGGGTGGCCGACCAGCGAGAGCATCGGGATGTCGTTGTGGGAGTCGCTGTACGCGGCGCAGCGGCTCAGGTCGAGGCCCTCGGCGGCGGCGAGGGCCCGTACGGCCTCGGCCTTGGCCGGTCCGTGCAGGGGCTCGCCGACCAGCTTGCCGGTGTAGACGCCGTCGACGGACTCGGCGACCGTGCCCAGCGCGCCGGTCAGGCCGAGGCGCCGGGCGATGATCGTGGCCGTCTCGACCGGGGCGGCCGTGACCAGCCAGACCTTCTGGCCCGCGTCGAGGTGGGCCTGGGCGAGACCGCGGGTGCCCGGCCAGATGCGGTCGGCCATGTACTCGTCGTAGATCTCCTCGCCCATCGACATCAGTTCGGAGACGCGGTGGCCCTGGACGATGGACAGCGCGCTGTCGCGGGCGTCCTGCATGTGCTCGGGGTCCTCGACGCCGGCGAGCCTGAACCAGGCCTGCTGCCAGGCGAACCGGGCGAGTTCGCGGCGCTGGAAGAACTTCCGCTTGTAGAGGCCGCGGCCGAAGTGGAAGATCGCGGCGCCCTGCATCACGGTGTTGTCGAGGTCGAAGAAGGCGGCCGCCCGCACGTCGCCGACGACCGGGAACTCGGGTTCGGCCGGCGCTTCGGCCTCGGCCGCGCCGGTCGCCGCGGCCGCCTCCTCCCGCTCCCTCTCCAGCTGGAGCGAGGACTTGCGCGCTGCCTCGGCAGCGGCCTCGCCTGCGAGGACGCTGCGCGCGGTGGCGGAGCGCCTACGGGGGGTGAGCCATCCCAGAGCGGCCATATCGTGAGCATAGCCAGTCTGTTCGGTACTTCCCGACTTGTGACGATGCCGGGGCGTGAACAGTGTGGGGCTCCCCTGTTAATCGGGGGTGGTCCGGTCCGGGGCGGGGTCGCGCCCGCAGGGGACAGAATGGACGCCATGTTCGGACGGACGAAGAAGAAGGCCGACCCCGCGTCGCGCACCGTGACGCTGATCGGCAAGCCGGGGTGCCATCTCTGCGACGACGCCCGCGCGGTGGTCGAGGCCGTGTGCGCGGAGACGGGTGCACGCTGGGAGGAGAAGGACATCTCCGGGGACGAGGAGCTCCACCGGGCTTACTGGGAGCAGATTCCGGTGGTTCTGGTCGACGGCGAGCAGCACACGTTCTGGCGTGTTGACGCCGAGCGGCTCCGGCGCGAACTGGGTGCGTGACCGAAAGGCGGTTACCATCATGGACGTTTTGTTGGCTTTCGGGGGCGGCGTCGTGAGAGGTGTGTGCGGCTTTGCCCCCTTCGGGTTCCCAACGCGCTGACGCACTCCCCGGTTCCGCGACGACAGGAACCGGCCGCGTGACCCCGGTCACTTTGGCCGGACAAAACGGACACCATCTTTGTGCACGCGTTCACAAAGACATAGCCTGCATTCGACGGGGCGGTCTTGGGACATATGGCCGCCTGCAGCCCCGCTCATCCCGCAGGAGCACCGTGGCAACTGGCCGAACTCACCGACCGGCGACCCGTAGCCGAGGAATTCCCGAGGCCACCGTCGCCCGGCTTCCGCTGTATCTGCGCGCACTCACCGCGCTGTCGGAGCGCTCCGTACCCACGGTCTCCTCCGAGGAGCTCGCGGCCGCCGCGGGCGTCAACTCCGCGAAGCTGCGCAAGGACTTCAGCTACCTCGGCTCGTACGGCACCCGCGGGGTCGGCTACGACGTCGAGTACCTCGTCTACCAGATCTCCCGCGAACTGGGCCTCACCCAGGACTGGCCGGTCGTCATCGTCGGCATCGGCAACCTCGGTGCCGCGCTCGCCGGCTACGGCGGCTTCGCCTCCCGCGGCTTCCGGGTCGCCGCGCTGATCGACGCCGACCCCGCGATGACCGGCAAGCCGGTCGCCGGGATCCCCGTCCAGCACAGCGACGACCTCGAGAAGATCATCCACGAGGACGGCGTCTCCATCGGCGTCATCGCGACCCCGGCCGGCGTCGCCCAGCAGGTCTGCGACCGGCTCGTCGCCGCCGGAGTCACCTCCATCCTGAACTTCGCCCCGACCGTGCTCTCCGTGCCCGACGGCGTGGACGTGCGCAAGGTCGACCTCTCCATCGAGCTGCAGATCCTCGCCTTCCACGAGCAGCGCAAGGCCGGCGAGGAAGCGGGCGCCGAGAGCGGCCCCGACACGGGCACCGAGACCCCCGCGGCCGTCGCACCGCCCGCCCCGCGCACCACGGGCAGCGGCCGCAAGGGACCCGACGGGGACATCCCCGCGGTGATGCCGGCATGAGCCTCCTCGTCGTCGGCCTGAGCCACCGCAGCGCCCCCGTCTCCATCCTGGAGCGCGCCTCGCTGTCGGCGGACACCCAGGCCAAGCTCCTCCAGGACACCCTCGCCGCCGAACCGGCCGCCGAGGGCACCGTCCTGGCCACCTGCAACCGCATCGAGCTCTACGCCGACGTGGACAAGTTCCACGCCGGAGTCGCCGAACTGTCCACGCTGCTCGCGCAGCACAGCGGCGTCGGCCTGGACGAGCTCACTCCTTATCTCTACGTGCACTACGAGGACCGGGCCGTCCACCACCTCTTCTCGGTGGCCTGCGGGCTCGACTCCATGGTCGTCGGCGAGGGCCAGATCCTCGGCCAGATCAAGGACGCCCTCGCCATCGGCCAGGACCTGCACACCGCGGGACGCCTCCTCAACGACCTGTTCCAGCAGGCCCTGAGGGTCGGCAAGCGCGCCCACAGCGAGACCGGCATCGACCGGGCCGGGCAGTCGCTCGTCACCTTCGGCCTCGAGCAGCTCGCCGACGACACCGACGTCGACACCTGGGCCAAGGGCAAGAAGGCCCTCGTCATCGGCGCCGGCTCCATGTCCTCCCTGGCAGCCGCCACGCTCGCGCGCTCCGGCGTCTCCGAGATCGTCGTCGCCAACCGCACCCTGGCCCGCGCCGAGCGGCTCGCCCAGATCCTGAACGAGCCCGGTGGCACGGGGGTGGTCGCACGCGCGGTCGAGATGGTTGCCGTCGGCGACGAACTGACACGTGCCGACATCGTCGTCTCCTGCACCGGCGCCACCGGACTCGTCCTCACCGGCGAGGCCGTCGAGGCCGCCGTACGGGACCGCGGCACCCCGCTCGCCCTGCTCGACCTCGCCATGCCCCGCGACATCGACGCCGCCGCGCACCGCATCCCCGGTGTCCGGCTCGTCGACATCGAGTCGCTCGCCGAGGCCTCTGCCGACGCGCCCATGGCCGCCGACGTCGACCAGGTGCGGGGCATCGTCTCCGACGAGGTGGCCGCCTTCGGCGCCGCCCAGCGCGCCGCCCACATCACCCCCACCGTCGTCGCCCTGCGCACCATGGCCGCCGACGTGGTGGCCAGTGAGGTCGCCCGTCTCGAAGGCCGGCTCCCCGGCCTCGACGACAAGCAGCGCGCCGAGATCACCCAGACCGTGCGCCGGGTGGTCGACAAGCTCCTGCACGCGCCGACCGTGCGGGTCAAGCAGCTGGCCAGCGAGCCCGGCGGAGCCGGGTACGCGGACGCGCTGCGGACACTCTTCGACCTCGACCCGGAGACGGTGGCTTCTGTCAGCCGGGCCGACCTGAATGACGCCGACGTCAAGAACCGAGGGCGAGTATGACCGAGAGGGCACTGAGGCTCGGGACCAGGCGCAGCAAGCTCGCCATGGCCCAGTCCGGGCACGTGGCCGATGCCGTCCGGCAGCTGACCGGCCGGCCCGTCGAGCTCGTGGAGATCACGACGTACGGGGACACCTCCCGGGAGCACCTCGCGCAGATCGGCGGCACCGGCGTCTTCGTCGCCGCCCTGCGCGACGCGCTGCTCGCCGGCGAGGTGGACTTCGCCGTCCACTCCCTGAAGGACCTGCCGACCACCCAGCACCCCGAGCTCGTCCTGGCCGCCATCCCGCGGCGCGAGGACCCGCGCGACGTGCTGATCGCCCGCGAGGGCGTCACGCTCGACACGCTGCCCAAGGGCGCGCGCGTCGGCACCGGCTCGCCGCGGCGGATGGCACAGCTGCACGCCTACGCGCGCAACCACGGCCTGGAACTCACCTGCGTCCCGATCCGGGGCAACATCGACACCCGGGTCGGCTTCGTACACAGCGGTGAACTGGACGCGGTGGTTCTCGCCGCGGCCGGCCTCAACCGCATCGGCGGGACGGCGGAGCTCACCGGCTCCCTGTCGCTCGACCACCTGTCGGTCGACTCCGTCCTGCCCGCCCCCGGTCAGGGGGCACTGGCTGTCGAGTGTCCGGCGTCCGACGCCGACCTCGTCGCCGCGCTCGCCGCGCTCGACGACCCGCACACCCGGGCCGCCGTGACCGCCGAGCGATCCCTGCTCGCCGCCCTCGAGGCAGGCTGCTCCGCACCCGTGGGTGCGCTGGCCGACCTCCAGGCCGACGACCCCGGTCACGGGCAGGTTGTCACCGAAATGCGCCTGCGCGGCGTCGTCGGCACCCTCGACGGCTCGACGCTGGTGCAGCTGTCCACCACCGGACCCGTACCCACCTCGCACGACGAGGCCATGGCGCTCGGACGCGAACTCGCGGACGAAATGCTCGCCAAGGGCGCGGCCGGTCTTATGGGGGAGCGAGCACTTTGAACCCCACCAGCCCGACCACCAGCCCCCTGTCCCCGGCCTTCACCGGCCACGGACACGTGACGTTCCTCGGCGCAGGCCCGGGCGACCCCGGACTACTGACCCTCAGGGCCGTCGAAGCCCTGGCGGGAGCGGACGTCCTGATCGCCGAGCCGGAGGTGCTCGAGGTCGTTCGCGGCCATGCACGCGCGGGGGTGAGCACGCCTGAACTGACGGTTGTCGACGAGGCGTCAACAGCCGCCGGTGTCCCCGTGTTGAGGGATGCCGCCAATCTTGTCATGGAGGCCGCGAGGGGCGGCAGGCGGGTCGTCCGTGCGGTGACCGGCGACCCCGGCCTCGACGGGTACGCGGGAGCGGAAATGCTCGCCTGCGCCGCCGAGGGCATCCCCTTCGAGGTCGTCCCCGGAGTCGCCACCGCCGTCGGCGTGCCCGCGTACGCGGGTGTGCCGCTGCGCGACGCGCAGGGCACGGACGTGCGCTTCGTCGACGCCCGCACCGCCGACGAGCGGTGCTGGGCCGAGGTCGGAGCCTCCGACGGCACCGTCGTCGTCTCGACGTCCTTGGACTCGGTCGCCGCGGCGGCCGGTGAACTGGTGGCGGCAGGCCGTAAGCCGGACACCCCGCTCACCGTGACGATCGCCGGCACCACCACCCGCCAGCGCACCTGGAACGCGACGCTCGGCACCATCGCGCAGGTCTTCAAGCAGGGCAAGGTCCTCCCCTCGCCCGAGGGCCACCGGCCGGTCATAGCCGTGGTCGGCGAGCGCAGTGCCGCGGCCCAGCGGGACCAGCTGTCGTGGTTCGAGTCGAAGCCGCTCTTCGGGTGGCGGGTCCTCGTGCCGCGCACCAAGGAGCAGGCCGCCTCGCTCTCCGACCAGCTGCGCTCGTACGGCGCCGTGCCGCACGAGGTGCCGACCATCGCCGTCGAGCCGCCGCGGACCCCGCAGCAGATGGAGCGGGCGGTCAAGGGGCTCGTCACCGGACGGTACGAGTGGATCGCCTTCACCTCGGTGAACGCGGTCAAGGCCGTGCGCGAGAAGTTCGAGGAGTACGGGCTCGACGCGCGCGCCTTCGCCGGGATCAAGGTCGCCGCCGTGGGCGAGCAGACCGCCGCAGCCCTGGTGGACTTCGGCGTGAAGCCGGACCTGGTGCCGTCGGGCGAGCAGTCCGCGGCCGGTCTCCTGGAGGACTGGCCGCCGTACGACCCGGTCTTCGACCCGATCGACCGCGTCTTCCTGCCGCGGGCCGACATCGCGACCGAGACGCTGGTCGCCGGGCTCATCGAACTCGGGTGGGAGGTCGACGACGTCACCGCCTACCGGACCGTACGCGCGTCGCCGCCGCCGGCGGACACGCGCGAGGCGATCAAGGGCGGCGGGTTCGACGCCGTGCTCTTCACGTCCTCGTCCACCGTGCGGAACCTCGTCGGCATCGCCGGCAAGCCGCACAACGTCACGGTCATCGCCTGCATCGGGCCGGCCACCGCGAAGACCGCGGAGGAGCACGGCCTGCGGGTCGACGTCCTGTCGCCCGAGCCCTCCGTCCACAAGCTCGCCGAGGCGCTGGCGGACTTCGGTCTGCGGCGGCGGGAGGCGGCGCGCGAGGCGGGGGATCCGGTGACGCGGCCGAGTGAGCGTCGGCCGGGGGCGCGGAGGCGTCGTACGACGTAGGTGGGTTTTCTCGGGTGCGGGTCCCTTCGGGGGCCCGCACCTTTTTGTGGGGTGCGGTGGGCGTGGTCGCCCCCCGTTGTGGGCGATCGTCCGCCTGGTGCGGTGCCAGGCCCCGTGCCCGGCCCACCCCGTTGTGCCACAACGGGCGCCGCACCCTTGTCCGGTCCGGCTCGGTCCGGCCTGGTCCACCCCGTTGTGCCACAACGGGCGCCGCACCCTTGTCCGGTCCGGCTCGGTCCGGCCCGGCCCACCCCGTTGTGCCACAACGGGCGCCGCACCTCCGTCCGGCCCGTCCGGGCTGGGCCTGGCCCACACGGAGGTGGGCCAGCGGCCGGCGCACGGGTGCGGCACGGAGGTGGCCAGCGGCCGGCGCGGGCGCACACGGGGGTGGGTCGGGGGCGCGGGCCGGCGCGGGGTTCACGGGGGGGTATGCCCACAGGGCGTCGGTAAGGGGAGGGGGTGGGCGGGCGTAGCCTCGGGGTATGAACTCGTACGGATCGTTTCCGGGGGCGCGGCCGAGGCGGCTGCGCACGACGCCCGCCCTGCGGCGGATGGTGGCCGAGACCCGACTGCACGCGGCGGATCTGATCCTGCCGGCGTTCGTGCGCGAGGGGATCACCGAGCCGGTGCCGATCCAGGCGATGCCGGGCGTCGTGCAGCACACCCGGGACACGCTGCGTAAGGCCGCCGTCGAGGCGTTGGAGGCCGGTGTCTCGGGGATCATGCTCTTCGGGGTGCCCGAGGACGCCAAGAAGGACGCGGCCGGGACGGCGGGTACGGACCCGGACGGCATCCTCCAGGTCGCCATCCGCGACGTGAAGGCCGAGGTCGGCGACGAGCTGGTCATCATGTCCGACCTCTGCCTCGACGAGTTCACCGACCACGGGCACTGCGGTGTGCTGGACGCCGACGGGCGCGTCGACAACGACGCCACCCTGGAGCGCTACGCCGAGATGGCCCAGGTCCAGGCCGACGCCGGCGTCCACGTCGTCGGCCCCTCCGGGATGATGGACGGGCAGGTCGGAGTCATCCGCGACGCCCTCGACACCATCGGCAAGGAGGACGTGTCGATCCTCGCCTACACCGCGAAGTACTCCTCCGCCTTCTACGGCCCCTTCCGCGAGGCCGTCGGTTCCTCCCTCCAGGGCGACCGCAAGACCTACCAGCAGGACCCCGCCAACCTCCGCGAGTCCCTGCGCGAACTCGCCCTCGACCTCGAGGAGGGCGCCGACATGGTCATGGTGAAGCCGGCCGGCCCCTACCTCGACGTCCTCGCCAAGGTCGCCGCATCGGTCGACGTCCCCGTCGCCGCCTACCAGATCAGCGGCGAGTACTCGATGGTCGAAGCCGCCGCCGAGAAGGGCTGGATCGACCGCGACAAGGCCATCCTGGAGACCCTCACCGGCATCCGCCGCGCCGGCGCCCAGATGATCCTCACCTACTGGGCCACCGAAGTCGCCCAGAAGCTGGCCGCCGAACGCATGTAGCGAGCCGAGGCCGAGGCCGGGCATTCGAGCCGGGCCGAGGATGGGCCCGGAGTCATGGCCATGGCCGGGTTCTGGCCCGGGGCAGGAGAACCGAGCCCTGGGCCAGAACCCGGCCATGGCCTTGGGCCAGGGCAGATCATGGGCGGGGCGGGGCGGCGAGCGGAACCTGCCGCCCCGCCCCGCATCGCGTCCAGGGCCGGAGTGGCTTTGCTCAGGCGGTCGGGTGCGGTGCGCGGGTGCGGAGCGTGCGGGAGAGACGGCCGAGGAGTACGGCGTTGGCGAGGCCGGAGAGGGTCACTCCGAGGGAGAAGACCAGGGGGCTCAGCCAGGGGATCGAGGAGTAGTACTCGACGGGCGTGGACAGCGCCATGGCGAGGAGGCTGAACGGGGCCGTGGCCATGAGGGGCCAGATGCCGGCGAAACCGGGATCCGGCAGGACGAGTGCGGCGCACAGGAAGTAGCCCAGGGCCACCGCGACCACGGCGAGGTATCCCCGTGCGAGCCAGTTGTCCACGGCGGGTGCCAGCAAGGACCGAACCCGCTGGGGGCGGGTGGCCGTGGGGGCCGTCGTCTGCTTCTGCTCGGCCGGGTTCGTGTGGTGGGGGACGGGCTCACGCATACCGGTCGGTGCGGTGGTCGTGGTCCTCGTGGCGAGGGCGCCGAGCACGGCGGCGTTCACGAGGGCGCACAGGAGGAGCCAGGCGGAGAGGGCCGCGATCGCCGTGACGTCGGCCGCGCCGTCGATCTCGGCGCCGGGGTCGAGGGGGAAGAACACGCACAGGAAGGAGAGGGGGGCCGTCAGCAGCAGGGGGCTGCCGGCGAAGGTGCTGTCCGGGAAGAGGAACGTGAGGCCGAACGAGACGGCGAACACCGCCAGGTAGCTGCGGGAGAGCCAGTTGCCCGAGGCGAGCGCGAGGAGTCGGCGCGGGTGCGGGGCGCGGCGGGTGCGGGGCGCGGTCGGCATCGGTTGCTTCCTCGGGTCGGTCGGTCCGGTGTTGATCTCCACGGTGGACCACGGGTCGGGCTCGGGCATGAGTACGGGTACTCACCGGCAGGTCCGCGGAATCCTCATGCGTCCGGGAGGGGGCGTGGGTGTCAGGGCCGGTGGAGGGTCCGGACGGGGCGTCGAGGAGGGCGGCTCGGGCGTGGGCGTCGAGGCCGAGGGAGTGGCCGGTCGGGGCGCACGCGGGCCGGGGGAGCTGGTTCGGGGGCATCGCCCTGACGGGAAGCTACGGGGCGGCACCGACAGTGGGGGCCGCGGCGGCGCGGGCGGGGCGAGTGGTGGGGGTGCGGGGGACGGCGCACTCTGGAGGGGTAGCCGACAGGTACCTCGCGGAGGTGGTCCTCATGATGCACACGCTTGTCGGATGGCATGTGGAGATGGAGTTCAAGGAGGAGGGCGACCAGACGCGGGCGGCGGCGATGGTCCGGCTCACCGACGGGACCGAGTTCCGGGCGCGCGGCGTCGCCAACCGGCATCCCTCCGACCCGGAGCAGCTGAGGGTGGGCGAGGAGATCGCCGGGGCGCGGGCCCTGATGGACCTGGCCTCGCAGTTGCTCCAGAAGGCCCACACGGAGATCGACGAGGTGTCCGGCCGGACCTCGCACAGCATCCGCTGACGACGAAGCCCCCGGCACGGGACACCGTGCCGGGGGCTTCGCTTCGGAATCGGGATCAGAGGCGCTCGGGCGTCCGGATGCCGAGGAGGGCCATGCCCTGGTGAAGGGTGCGGGCGGTCAGGTCGCAGAGGAAGAGGCGGTTCTCCGCGACCTCCTGCGCCGGCTCCGGCTTGATGACGGGGCACTGGTCGTAGAACGTCGTGTACAGCGAGGCGAGCTGGTAGAGGTACGCCGTCAGCTTGTGCGGGGCGTACTCCGCGGCGGCCTCGGAGACCGTCTCGGCGAACTGGTCGAGGTGCAGGCCGAGGGCGCGCTCCGCCGGGGCCAGCTCCAGTTCGGGGTGGGCGGCGGGGGTGCGGTCGCCGGCCTTGCCGAAGATCGACTTGATCCGGGCGTAGGCGTACTGGAGGTACACCGACGTGTCGCCGTTCAGCGACACCATCTGGTCCAGGTCGAACTTGTAGTCGCGCGCGGCGGACGTCGACAGGTCGGCGTACTTCACGGCGCCGATGCCGACGTACTGGCCGTTCTCGACGATCTCCGTCTCGGTCAGGCCCACCTTCTCGGCCTTCTCGCGGACGACGGCCGTCGCCCGGTCGACCGCCTCGTCGAGCAGGTCGACCAGCCGGACGGTCTCGCCCTCACGGGTCTTGAACGGCTTGCCGTCCTTGCCGAGGACGGTGCCGAAGGCCAGCTGGACGGCCTTGACCTCGTCGTTCAGCCAGCCGGCCCGGCGGGCCGTCTCGAAGACCATCTTGAAGTGCAGCGACTGGCGGGCGTCCACCACGTACAGCAGGGAGGAGGCCTTGAGGTTCTGCACCCGGTCGCGGATGGCGGAGAGGTCCGTCGCCGCGTACCCGAAGCCGCCGTCGGACTTCTGGACGATCAGCGGGGTCGGGTTGCCGTCCGGGCCCTTCACGTCGTCGAAGAAGACGCAGAGCGCGCCCTCGGAGCGGACGGCGACGCCGGACTCCTCGAGGATGTGGCAGGTCTCGGTCAGCATGTCGTTGTAGCCGGACTCGCCGACGACGTCGCCGTCGCGGATGTCCATGTCGAGCTTGTCGAAGACCGAGTAGAAGTAGATCTTCGACTCGTCGACGAAGCGCTGCCAGAGCGCGAGCGTCTCCGCGTCGCCGGCCTGGAGGTCGACCACCCGGGCGCGGGCCCGCGTCTTGAACTCCTCGTCGGAGTCGAAGAGGGCGCGCGAGGCCTTGTAGAGCCTGTTCAGGTTCGACATGGCCTCTTCGCCGGAGACCTCGGCGCCGTCCTCGGCCTTGTGGTCCAGCTCGTGCGGGTGCTCGATCAGGTACTGGATGAGCATGCCGAACTGGGTGCCCCAGTCGCCGATGTGGTGGCGGCGGACCACCGTCTCGCCCGTGAACTCCAGGATCTCGACCATCGCGGCGCCGATCACGGCGGAGCGCAGGTGGCCGACGTGCATCTCCTTGGCCACGTTCGGCTGGGCGTAGTCGATCACGGTGGTGCCGGCCGACTCGTTGAACGGGACGCCGAGACGCGCGTCGGCGGCCCGGGCCGCGAGGGTCTCGACGATCGCCGTGTCGGTGACCGTGATGTTCAGGAAGCCGGGGCCGGAGACCTCGATCTCCTTCAGGACGTCGTTCGCCGGGATCGCCTCGACGACCTTCGTCGCCAGCTCGCGCGGGTTGCCCTTGAGCTGCTTGGCGAGCGCCAGGATGCCGTTGGCCTGGAAGTCGGCCCGGTCGCTTCGTCGGAGCAGCGGGTCGGCGGACGCGGCGTCCGGCAGAGCCGCCGAGAGGCCGTCCGCGAGGCGCTGCTGCACGGTCGAAGCGAGGGAAGGGACCGAGGCCATGAGCTTCCGTTCCTGTTGGGTTCGTCTGGTCTGATTCGCTTGTCAAGTGTCCCATGGGACCGCAACGCGATTTCCCCGCCTGTGGACGAGTTCGGAGAGCGCTGTCCTGTGGACAACTTCGGAGACCGTCCTTCCGTCTGGGAGAATGGCTCCACGTAGGGCTGTCAGGCAGGACCCCTCAGGAAGAAGGACGTACCGACCGTGGCTCAGAGCAGCACCGAGACCGACTGGGTCTCCCGTTTCGCGGACGAGGTCATCGCCGAGTCGGAGCGACGTGCGCCTGGCAAACCGGTCGTCGTCGCCTCCGGCCTCTCCCCGTCCGGCCCGATCCACCTGGGCAACCTCCGCGAGGTCATGACCCCGCACCTGGTCGCGGACGAGATCCGCCGCCGCGGGCACGAGGTCAGGCACCTGATCTCCTGGGACGACTACGACCGCTACCGCAAGGTGCCGAACGGCATCGAGGGCATCGACACGTCCTGGGCCGAGCACATCGGCAAGCCGCTGACCTCCGTCCCGGCCCCGGCCGGCTCGCCCCACCCCAACTGGGCCGAGCACTTCAAGGCCGCCATGGTCGAGTCGCTGGCCGAGCTGGGCGTCGAGTACGACCCGATCAGCCAGACGGAGCAGTACACCGCGGGCGCCTACCGCGAGCAGATCCTGCACGCGATGAAGCACCGCGGCGACATCGACGCCATCCTCGACCAGTACCGGACGAAGAAGGCCCCGAAGAAGCAGTCGCAGAAGCCGGTCGACGCGGCCGAGCTGGAGGCCGAGGAGGGCTCCGGCGCGGCGAGCGAGGACGACGGCTCCGGCGGCGCGTCCGGCTACTTCCCGTACAAGCCGTACTGCGGCCGGTGCGAGAAGGACCTGACGACGGTCACCTCGTACGACGACGAGACCACCGAGCTGGCCTACACCTGCACGAACTGCGGCTTCGCCGAGACCGTGAAGCTCAGCGAGTTCAACCGCGGCAAGCTGGTCTGGAAGGTCGACTGGCCGATGCGCTGGGCGTACGAGGGCGTCATCTTCGAGCCCTCCGGCGTCGACCACTCCTCGCCCGGCTCGTCGTTCGTCGTCGGCGGCCAGATCGTCCGCGAGGTCTTCGACGGCGTGCAGCCCATCGGCCCGATGTACGCCTTCGTCGGCATCAGCGGCATGGCCAAGATGTCGTCCTCGAAGGGCGGCGTGCCCACCGCGGCCGACGCGCTGAAGATCATGGAGCCGCAGCTGCTGCGCTGGCTGTACGCCCGCCGCAAGCCCAACCAGTCGTTCAAGATCGCCTTCGACCAGGAGATCCAGCGGCTCTACGACGAGTGGGACAAGCTGGAGGCCAAGGTCGCCGACGGCAGCGTGCTGCCCGCCGACGCCGCCGCCCACTCCCGCGCCGCCCGCACGGCCGCCGGCGAGCTGCCCCGCACGCCCCGCCCGCTGCCGTACCGCACCCTCGCCTCGGTCATGGACATCACCGCGGGCCACGACGAGCAGACCCTGCGGATCCTGACCGAGCTCGACCCCGAGAACCCGGTCACCGCGCTCGACGAGGTCCGGCCGCGTCTCGACCGCGCCGAGAACTGGATCACCAACCAGGTCCCGGCCGACCAGCGCACCATCGTCCGCGAGGAGCCCGACGCCGAGCTCCTCGGCTCCCTCGACGACGAGGGCCGCGAGTCGCTGCGGCTGCTCCTGGAGGGCCTCGACACCCACTGGTCGCTCGACGGGCTCACCACGCTCGTCTACGGCGTCCCGAAGGTCATGGCCGGACTCGACGCCGAGGCCAAGCCGACGCCCGAGCTGAAGCTCGCCCAGCGCGCCTTCTTCGCCCTGCTCTACAAGCTCCTCGTGAGCCGGGAGACCGGGCCGCGCCTGCCCACGCTGCTCCTCGCCGTGGGCGCGGACCGGGTGCGCAAGCTGCTCGGCGCGTGAGCGTCCGCGCGTGACGTGACGTGAGTACGTGAAGAGGGCCGCTCCCGGAATCCGGGAGCGGCCCTCTTCACGTACCTCGGGGGTCTACGGGATGTCGACGTCGGCCCTCGCCTGCTGGACGCGCTCCTGGGCCCGCGGGACGGCCTGCCGCAGCAGGTCGATGTCGGACGCGGGGAACTCCTGGAGGCCGTACTGCTCGGCCACCAGCTGCGCCAGCTCGGCCTCGCTCGGGGCCTGGCCGTACTCGATCACGAAGGTCTCCATGACCTTGTAGACGACGTCCTCGAACTCGTCGTCCCGCGGCTCCCGCGGCTGCTCCTCGACGTACTCCGGGTACTCGACGAACTCCTCGGGACCCGGCGGCGGCACGTCCTCCGGCCCCTGCGGGACCGGGACCGGCATGGGCTCCAGGCCCTCGACGATCTGCGGGTTGTACGTGCCCCCGTACGTCTCCGGGGTGACCTGCTGGGTGTCGAACCACGGGCTGTCGTGGTTCACGGGCACCTGCTGGCCCTCCGCGGGCTGGAGCCCGGGGTGCGGGAGGCCGGGGTGCGGGAGCCCGGGGTGCGGGAGCCCGGGGTGCGGGAGCCCGGGCTGAGGGAGGTCGGGGTGCGGGAGCTGCTGCGGCACGGCGGCCTGCGGGACTGCCGCCGCCACCGGCTGGGACGGGGAAGGCAGCTCGGCCTGGGGCAGTGCCACCGGCTGGGGCTGCGGCGGCAGCACCGCGGGCTCGATGCCCGCCGCGGCGAGGCCGGCGGCGGCGGTTTCGGCCAGCGGCACGCCGTAGCGGGCGAGCCGGAGGGGCATGAGGGCCTCGACCGGGGCCTTGCGGCGCCAACTGCGGCCGTAGCGGGCCTGGAGGCGGGCCTGGTAGATCAGCCGCTCCTGCTCCAGCTTGATGACCTGCTCGTACGAGCGGAGCTCCCAGAGCTTCATACGGCGCCAGAGCCGGAAGGTGGGCACCGGCGACAGCAGCCAGCGGGTGATCCGCACACCCTCCATGTGCTTGTCCGCGGTGATGTCCGCGATCCGGCCCACCGCGTGCCGGGCGGCCTCGACGGCCACGACGAACAGGACCGGGATCACCGCGTGCATGCCGACGCCCAGCGGGTCCGGCCAGGCGGCCGCGCCGTTGAAGGCGATCGTCGCCGCCGTCAGCACCCAGGCGGTCTGGCGCAGCAGCGGGAACGGGATCCGCAGCCAGGTCAGCAGCAGGTCGAGGGCGAGCAGCACACAGATGCCCGCGTCGATGCCGATGGGGAAGAAGTACGAGAAGGTGCCGAAGCCCTTCTGCAGCGCGAGCTCGCGCACGGCGGCGTACGAGCCCGCGAAACCGATTCCCGCGATGATCAGCGCACCGGCGATGACGAGGCCGATGAGTATTCGGTGTGTGCGTGTCAGCTGCATCGCGGCCACCCGCGATCCCTCCCGTCAAACGACATCCGGCGCGCACAGAGTGGCACATGCGCGCGAAACCCGGCCCCCGGGGGAGGGACGGGCTCCGCTTCTATGTGCCGCTCTGTGCTGGTCTGTGACTACTTGTTCGCCGCCGCGACGGCCGCGACGGCTTCCTTGGCCGCCTTCACGGCGCCGTCCATGACCTGCTTGTCCGTCGGTCCGATGGCACCCGCGTATCCGGCGCCGTTGAACGAGAGGAGGACCAGCACGTTGCCCGTACGCGCCACGACCGAGGTGTAGACGAAGTCCTCGTCCGTCTTGCGCAGCTGGTAGGAGACGGCCTGCGCCTCGTCGCCGATGCCCGCGGCCGTCGTCGTGCGGAGCTTCTTGGCGCCGGGGGTCTCCTGGACCTTCGCGACCTCCTTCGCCAGGTTCTCCTGGGCGCGCTCCTGGCCGCTGCCGAGCGAGGCGTCCGACTCGTACCGGTAGAACGACACGTCGAGCCAGCGGTAGTGCGAGCCGTGCACGCCCTTGTCCTCCAGGCCGTTCCACGAGCAGCCGCCGCGGCTGGCCAGGTCGCTGGAGGCGGCCGCCGTGCCGTTCTTGGTCTTCGCCTTGGGGACCAGGGAGGCCGTGGTCCTGGCGGAGATCGACTTGCAGACGTCGGGCAGCTTCGCGAACTTCGCGGGCTCGACCGCCTTCGTCGTCTGCTTCGGCGACGGGGTCGCGGACGCGGAGGCGGACGTCTTGTCCTGGCCCTTGCCCGTGCCGGAGTCACCGGAGTCGGAGGAGCAGCCGGCGGCGACGAGCATCACCGGGACGGCGGCGCAGGCGAGTATGCGGGAGAGGCGCGGAGCTGATCGCTGCATGGTTCCTTCAGTCGCTTGTCGTACGGTCCGGCCGGCGGTTCGGTGGGAGTCGGCCCTGGCCGCGGCCCGGGGGGACGGTCACCGGTACGGCGACACGTTACGTGGTCGCCGCCCGCTCACGGGGTGGAGCCGGACGGCTACTCCTCCAGGCGCTCGGCGAGCAGCCTGGCCAGGTTCCGGGCCTTTTCCTGCAGTTCCCGGCTGTCGGGGGCCTCGGTGGAACCGGTGGTCTGCTCCCGGTAGGAGACGGTCACGATCACGTTGGATGTGCGGAAGACCACGCTGACGGCGCGCTGATGGCCGTTCGCGCCGACCTTTCCGAGGGTGTCGTCGAGGTACGCGATGTCGCCGAGGTCGTCGAGGACGCGCGGTTCGAGGCCGGTGGAGGTGGGGGTCGGCGTCGGGTCGGCGGAGCCGGGCGGGGTGGCGCCGGTCGTCGGCGCCTTGGACGCCGGGGTCTTGCCCGGGGCGGTGAGCGGGGCTCCGTCCGTCGCCTTGGTCGCGGTGGCCGTCGGCGTCGGGGTCGTGGCGGTCGGCGAGGAGGGCGCGGTCGGCGCCAGGGGGATGCCCGCTTCGAGCTGCTTGGCGGTGAACACGGACTGCGCGCGGTCGGCGTCGCTGATGGTCGTGTCGTACGAGACGACCCGCTCGATGTCGAGCGTGAGCCGGTGCGAGGTGTCCGGGCTGTCGGCCCGCCAGGTGCAGCCGACGCGCCGGTCGGTGTCGTACGTGACGGCGGCGGTGCCGCGGTACGCCTTGTCGCGCCCGCTGTCGGGCAGCGCGGCGGCGCCGGGCAGCAGGTCCTTGAGGGTGGCCTGGGGGACGGAGCCGCAGGGCTCGAACAGGGTGCTGTAGCGGCCGGGCGGCGCGACGGGGGCGGCGGGGCCGGCCTTCGCGTCGACGGTGACGTCGTCGGCGGGCGCGCCGGCGGAGCACCCGGTCAGGCCGAGGCCGAGGCCCAGCCCGAGGACGCTGGTGAGGGCGACGGCGGTGCGAGCCGTGGACCCGGTGCGACCGGGGGCGTACCTCTTTCGCTGCACGGTCCCAGGCTCCCTTCTCCCGAAGTCTTTCCCGAAAACTGTTTGCCGCGTGAACCCGGCCGATGGACACAATGTCTATCGCACACGCAGCCGTTGATGCCGGTCCGCTGTCACCTGTACGGGCTTTGGCTCCGGTTTTTGCGTTATCAGACTTTTCGGGGGAATCGAGGAATTATGTCGTACGTAGAGGTACCCGGCGCGAAGGTGCCGATCCGTATGTGGGCCGATCCCTCCACGGTCGAGGGCGGCGCCATGCAGCAGCTGCACAACGTGGCCACCCTGCCCTGGATCAAGGGCCTTGCCGTCATGCCGGACGTCCACTACGGCAAGGGCGCGACGGTGGGCTCGGTCATCGCGATGCAGGGCGCGGTCTGCCCGGCGGCGGTCGGTGTGGACATCGGCTGCGGCATGTCGGCGGTCAAGACGTCCCTGACGGCGAACGACCTGCCGGGCGACCTGTCCCGGCTCCGCTCGAAGATCGAGCAGGCGATCCCGGTGGGGCGGGGGCTGCACCGCGAGGCGGTGGACCCGAAGCGGCTGTTCCAGTTCCCGACGGCCGGGTGGAACGACTTCTGGTCGCGGTTCGACGGCGTCGCGGACACGGTGAAGTTCCGCCGGGAGCGGGCGGGCCAGCAGATGGGAACGCTCGGATCCGGTAATCACATGATCGAAGTCTGCCTTGATCAGTCAGGGGCGGTCTGGCTGATGCTGCACTCCGGCTCCCGCAACATCGGCAAGGAGCTGGCCGAGCACCACATCGGAGTGGCCCAGAAGCTCTCCCACAACCAGGGCCTGGTCGATCGCGACCTGGCGGTGTTCGTCTCGGACACCCCGCAGATGGCGGACTACCGCAACGATCTGTACTGGGCGCAGGAGTACGCGAAGTACAACCGCGCGATCATGATGGCGCTCCTGAAGGAAGTCATCCGCAGGGAGTTCCGGAAGGCCAAGGTGACCTTCGAGACGGAGATCTCCTGCCATCACAACTACGTGGCGGAGGAGCAGTACGAGGGCATGGACCTGCTGGTCACGCGGAAGGGTGCGATCCGGGCAGGCTCCGGGGAGTTCGGGATCATCCCCGGATCGATGGGGACCAGCTCGTACATCGTGAAGGGGCTCGGCAACGAGAAGGCCTTCAACTCCGCGTCACACGGTGCAGGGCGCAGGATGAGCCGGAGCGCGGCCAAGAAGCGCTTCACGGTGCGGGACCTGGAGGAGCAGACGCGGGGCGTGGAGTGCCGTAAGGACTCCGGCGTCGTCGACGAGATCCCGGCGGCGTACAAGCCGATCGAGCAGGTGATGGAGCAGCAGCGGGACCTGGTCGAGGTCGTCGCGAAGCTGAAGCAGTTCATCTGCGTGAAGGGCTGACGCTGAGATGGGCCTCCGGCACGACGTGCCGGAGGCCCTTCGGCGTGCCCTGGAGACCGCGTGGATTCGGGCCGATGCTGTTGGCGAGGCGCCACCGCCGCACTTGGCAGCTGCTCTGGGACCGACCCAGTTCTGTGGCCGCGTGGGCCATTGTGGGCGCAGCGAGCAGGGTGCGGTCTTCCTCGGCGGTCCAGGGTTTCCGGGGAGGCCGGATCTTCATCCCGGGCGGACGCACCCAAGAGGCGAGAGAAGCGGCGGCACTCTTCTTGCGCTCCAGAGCGAGGCATCCGGGGTAGTGGAGATGTGCGGCCAGCTGGACGGCCGCCTCCTTCGTGTACAGGACGTTGTAGACCCCGTCACGGGTGTTCCGGTTGATCCGGCGTTCCGCACCGGTGACCCGCTTCGCGTAGTGGCACAGGTAGGCGCCAATGGCGGTGCTGGACGTCGCGAGGGAGACGAACGGGAAGCCCTGGCCCGTGTAGCCGACGGATCCGTCGGCGTCGACGATGCCGCGGAGGTAGTCACGGCGGGAGAACTCGACGCGGGGCGGCTTGATCTTCGTGGACTTCCTGCCGTAAGGCAGGCAGGCCTGGTTGAGCGTGGTGCGCGCTTCGAGTGCGCACAGGCTCCAGATGGCCGAGTGGTGCTCCTTCGAGAAGTTCGTGGACCTGGTGCGTTCGGTGATGCTGCTGTTGTACGGGGTCAGCCGCTGGAACTCGCGGAGGATGTTGATGTCCCGCACGTTGACCTCGACGGTCAGTCGCCCCCGATGACGTGTCTGTTCGCTGAGGTGTCCGTCGGCTTGCAGGAAGCCGGGCATGTAGGCGTACTCGGGGTCCTTGACGTTCATGAAGATGGGCGCGGGGCGCTGATGCCGAAGAGCGCGGGCGCGCTAGGGTCCTGTTCAGCCATGGGAAGTCGTCTCTTCCTTCTGGTGAGGCCCTCGGCGGGGACTGCAATCCCTGCCGGGGGCCGTTCTGTATTCAGTTGTCTCCGACGTCAGGTCGGGGTTTCGGGTGTCGTGCGGGTGATCGGGGGATTCACCCGGACGTGTCAGAGCTCGCGGTGGACCTTGGTGTTGGAGGCCTGGGCGCGGGGGCGGACGACGAGGAGGTCGATGTTGACGTGCGGGGGGCGGGTGCAGGCCCAGGTGATGGTGTCGGCGACGTCGTCGGCGGTGAGGGGCTCGGCGACGCCGGCGTAGACCTTGGCGGCCTTGTCGGTGTCGCCGCGGAAGCGGGTGGTCGCGAACTCGTCGGTCTTGACCATGCCGGGGGCGATCTCGATGACGCGGACGGGGGTGCCGACGATTTCGAGGCGGAGGGTCTCGGCGAGGACGCGGGCGCCGTTCTTGGCGGCGACGTAGCCGGCGCCGCCCTCGTAGGTGGAGTGGCCGGCGGTGGAGGAGAGGACGACGACCGTGCCGTCGCCGCTTGCGGTGAGCGCGGGGAGCAGGGCCTGGGTGAGGTTCAGCGTCCCGATGACGTTGACCTCGTACATCCGGCGCCAGTCGTCCGGGTCGCCGGTGGCGACGGGGTCGGCGCCGAGGGCGCCGCCGGCGTTGTTCACGAGGACGGCGAGGGTGCGGAACGCGGTGGCGAACTCGTCGACGGCGGCGCGGTCGGTGACGTCGAGGGCGTAGGCGGTGGCCTGGTGGCCGGCCTCGTTGATCTCGGCGGCCAGGGCCTCGATGCGGTCCTTGCGGCGGGCGGTGAGGACCACGCGGTAGCCGGCGGCGGCCAGCTGCCTGGCGGTGGCGGCGCCGATTCCGCTGCTCGCTCCGGTGATGACGGCGATGGGGGTACCGGGGCCGGTCATGACGTGCTCCTCGCGCAGGTGGTCGATTACGTCGATCGCCCGGTCAGGATAGGTGGGGGCGTGGGTCGGCGGCCGCGTGGGGCGAGTGCGGTCGGGGCCGGGCGGCCCTTGTGGGACGGGGTGGGCGAGGGTGGGCGGCCCCGTGGGGTGGGTGCGGGCGGGGTGGGTGTCCGGGACACGCGGGTTGATGGGTTGTCAGAAGATGTGATGGTAGGTGGGTATTTTGGGCCTATGCGTGGATTGCGGAAGGGTGTGCTCGGGGTCGCTCTCACGGCCGCGGTGGTGATGGGTGCGGGGGCGAGTGCCGGAGCCGTGGGGCCGAAGGCCCGGCCCGAGGCGGATCTGTCCCATCACGGCCATGTCTCCCTCTGGGACGGGAGGCTCGGCGTCTGGCTGGTCAGTGAGAACCACGGGCCCTCCGACCTCGCCCAGGCGACGGTCAGGCTCGCCTTCTCCGCGCAGATGGCGGGCGGCCAGGAGCTGCCTCCGGCCTGTCTGTGGAGCAGCGACCGGGTGGTGTCCTGCCGGACCGGCGAGCTGCGGGCCGTGGGGGGCGTCGGCGAGCTGGCGCTGGACCTGCGGACCGCGGGGATGCCGGACGAGCTCACGGTGGAGATCACCACGGCCTGGCGGGACGGGGTGGCCGACCGGAACCCGAGGAACGACCGGCACCGGGTCCTGGTGCTCGCCACCGGCGACCCGTACGTCTTCTGACGCTTTCCGGGCCTGACGTCTTCCGGGGCCGACGGCTTCCGGCACCGGCGTCCTCGGGGTCTGACGCTTTCCGGTTCCGGCGTCTTCCGGTTCCGGTGCCTTCCGGGCCTGAGGCCTTCGGGGGCCGACACCTTCGGGGTCTGGCGTCTTCGGGGGGTCTGACCCCTTCCGGTTCCGGTGTCTTCCGGGGCCGTGTCGGCCGGTCGGGGGGTCACCGGTCGGCCGAGAAGACGTAGCCGTCGGGGCGGACGAGGACGGTGGCGCGCTTGGCCGGGTCCGTCCAGGTGGCCCGGGTGAGGTGCTTCGCGGCGACGGGAGCGGTCGGCGGGAGGGTCGGGGACGTGCCTTCCGGGGCGATCAGGACGAACCCGCCCCCGCGGAGCAGTTCGTAGAGCCGGCCTTCGCGGAGGCGCACGTCGGGTGCGCGGCGTCCCGAGGGGCGGCCGGTGCCGGGCATCGGCGCGTACGCGATGCCGATTCCGCTGATCATGCCCATGGCCCGGTTCGCGGCCGGCCGGATCGCGCCCAGGAGGCCGGCGGCGAGCGAGCGGGCGGCGCGGGTGAGCGGGGTGTGGGCCATCGCGAGGCGCACGATGGCGCCGCTGCTGCGGAGCACCGTGGCGCCGACCGGGTGCCGCTCGGACTGGTAGCTGTCGAGGAGGGCCTCGGCGTCGGGTGCCTCGCCGCGGAGGGCCGCGACCAGTTTCCAGGAGAGGTTGGCGGCGTCCTGGAGGCCGGTGTTCATGCCCTGGCCGCCGGCGGGGGAGTGGACGTGGGCGGCGTCCCCGGCGAGGAAGACCCGTCCGACGCGGTAGGCGGGGGCCTGGCGCTCGTCGCTGTGGAAGCGGGAGATCCAGCGGGCGTCGTGCATGCCGAAGTCGGTGCCGAAGGCGAGCCGGGTGATCCCGCGGATCTCTTCGAGGTCGACGGGCTCGCTGTCGGGGACCTGGCGGGTGCGGTCCCAGCCCATCACGCGGTACCAGCCGTCGCCGAAGGGGGCGAGGAAGCCGAAGGTCTTCCCGGAGCCGCTGACGGTGAACGCCTCGGTCGGCTCCTCCGTGAGCCGGACGTCGGCGAGGACGATGGAGCGGATCACGGAACGGCCGGGGAAGGGGAGGCCGAGGGCGGAGCGGACGGCGCTGCGGACGCCGTCGGTGCCGACCAGGTGGCGGGCGCGGAGGGTGAGGGGGCCGTCGGGGCCGACGAGGTCGGCGGTGACCGCGTCGGCGTCCTGGCGCAGTCCGCGGAGCTCGGTCTCGTACCGGAAGGTGACGCCGGCTGCCACCGCCCGGCGCTCCAGGAGGCGCTCGACCTCGTACTGCGGGGTGACGAGCAGGTGGTTGAAGCGGGTGGCGAGGCGGGTCAGGTCGAGGTCGAGGCGGCCGAAGAGCCGGGCGTGGGCGAGGGTCGTGCCGGTGGCGAGGAGCTCGTCCGCGAGGCCGCGGGCGTCGAGCTGCTCCAGGGTGCGGGCGTGGACGCCGAAGGCCCGGGTGAGGTTGCCGAGGCCGTGCGGGCGGCGCTCGACGAGGGTGACGTCGATGCCGGCGGCGGCCAGGTCGCCGGCGAGGAGCAGGCCGGTGGGGCCGGCGCCGACGACGACTACGTCCGTGTCCGTGGTGGTGCTCATGGCTGCCTCCAAGGGGTCCACGACTGTTGGCCAACGGCTGTTTGCCAACGCTCGTTGACTAAGGTAGGACCACCCTGATGGCATGTCAACACCCGTTGGCCTACAGTTGTTGGTATGACGACCGTCCGCCGCTCCGACGCCACCCGGGCCGCCATCCTGGAGGCCGCACGCGAGCGCTTCGCCTCCGACGGGTACGAGCGCGCCACCATCAGGGCCATCGCCCGTGACGCCGAGATCGACCCGTCGATGGTGATGCGCTACTACGGCAACAAGGAGGGGCTGTTCGCGGCCGCCTCCGAGATCGAGCTCGACCTTCCCGAGCTGGGTCACCTGCCGGCGCGGCACGTCGGGGCCGTCCTCGTCACCCACTTCCTGGAGCGCTGGGAACGGGACGACGTCCTGACCGGGATGCTGCGGGTGGGGGTCACCAACGAGGCCGGGGCCGCGCGCATGCAGGCGGTCTTCGCCCGGCAGCTCGGGCCCGTCGCCGCCGGCGTCTGCCCCGACCCGGGCGAGGCCCCGCGCCGGGCGGCGCTGGCCGCCTCGCAGATCCTCGGCATGGCGCTCGCCCGCTACGTGCTGAGGCTGCCGCCGGCCGTCGAGATGTCCACCGACGAGATCGTCGCCTGGCTGGGCCCGACCGTGCAGCGCTACCTCACGGCGGAGGCGCCCTGACCCGGCCGGCCCCGAGCCGTACGATCTCTGCATGACGCAGAAGAGTTCCGCCCGGCGCGAGGCCCTCATGGCCGAGCTGTTCGGGGAGGCGCGGCGCTACATGGCCGCCTACGCCCTGTTCAACCAGGCCGTCGCCGACCACCTGGGGCTCCACCCGACCGACGTGCAGTGCCTGAACCTGCTCAGCCTGGAGGAGGGCCCGGTGACCACCGGGCGGGTCGCCGAGCTGACCGGGCTCACCACGGGCTCGGCGACCCGGCTCGTCGACCGCCTCGAACGGTCCGGGTACGTGACGCGCGAGCGGGACACCGAGGACCGCCGGCGGGTCCTCGTGGCCCTCGAACCCGCGCGGATGGCGGAGCTCGGCGCCCTGTGGCGGAAGCTCAACGGGACCTGGGGCACGATGTTCGACGTCTACACCGATGCCGAAGTCGCCCTGCTCATCGCCCACATGCGGCGCACCGTCGAGGTCAGCGCCGCGCAGATCGAGCGGCTGCGCGGCGGCGAGCTCGACTGATCGGACCCCGACCCGATCCGATCCGATCCGAGTCGGCCGACGCGGGCCCGGCCTGAGCCGAGCCACCCCGACCCGATCCGATCCGAGTCGGCCGACGCGGGCCCGGCCTGAGCCGAGCCACCCCGGCCCGGCCCGTCTCGCGGTCGGTCAGGCGGTCGTCGCGCTGCCGAACTCCCGTACCGCGTCGGCGACGATCTCCTCCAGGCGGGCGTGGTGGGCGCCGCGCCAGTAGACCCGGCCGCAGGCCGCGCACTGGGCGAAGACGTCGTACGTCTTCTCCGTGCCCTGTTCGAGGCGCTCGCGGACGGTGTCCTTGTCGGCGTCGGTCAGCTCGCCGTTGCACGCGGTGCAGCGGGTCCAGGGCGCCAGGTGCGGGGCGAACCGCTCCAGGACGTCGCGGAGTTGGTCGTCCGGCCGGTCGCTGTAGACGTAGGCGCCCGCCCACAGTTCGCGGCGGCGCAGCAGGCCGCGGTCGCGCGAGAGCATGACGCGCCGCTCGCGCGCGGAGAGCGCGGCGAGGGCCGGGTCGCCGATGTCCTCGCTCTCGTACGCCGCGTCCACGCCGAGCAGTCGCAACCGCCGGGCCAGCGTGCCGAGGTGCACGTCGAGCAGGAACCGGAGCGGTGCGCCGGGCACCGGCTGCGGGCGGGCCACGCCCTCCACCTCGACCGTCTCGCCCGCCGCCGGGACGTGCGAGGTGTCGACGGGGCGGCCGTCGACCAGGAGCCGCCCGGCCTCGGTGAGCGGCACCCCCAGCGACTCCACGACGTGCCCCAGTGAGGAGCTGCCGTCGGTGGTCACCGGGGTGCGGCCCGAGCGCCGTTCCGAGGCGACGAAGACCTGTAGGCCTGGGGCGAAACTGATCTGGATCTCCGGTCCGTTCACGGGGACAGGATGTCACCAGGCCCAGCCGGACTGCCAGGGAATTCGCCCCGGGTGAGGGCTGCGGCGGGGGTGCCGGGGCGAGGGTCCGGCGAGCCTCGCGGGAGGTCGGGCGCGGGGCTTGGCGCGGCACTGGGTGAGGTGCCGAGGGCGGGCTCCGGTTGTGGTGCCGTCCTGGGGGCGCCGCGCGGTGGTTCGGGGCGGGCGGGGCGGGTCAGGGGTGGAAGGCCTCGGCGTGGTCGGCGACCCAGGTGGCGAAGGGGCGGGCCGGGTGGCCGGTGAGCTCCTCGACGGTGCGGGTCAGGGGGACGGGGCGGCCGTCGTGCGCGGCCCAGTAGGCGAGGAGGGCGTCGGCGAACGCGTCCGGTATGAAGCCGGCGACCGACCGCTTCCATTCCTCGGGGGGCACGGCGGTGTGGGGAGCGGGCCGTCCCGTCACCTCGGCGATGATCGCCAGCTGCTCGGTGGAGGTCAGCGACTCGGGGCCGGTCAGCAGGTACGAGGAGCCGCGCAGTCGGGGATCGGTGAGCACCGTGAAGGCGGCCTCGGCGACATCGCGCTCGTGGATCGGATCGCTGTGCGTCCCGGGGTGGGGGAGGGCCGGCGCCTTCCCCGCGCGGAGCGCGCCGGCCCACTGCAGGGCGTTGGTGGCGAAGGCGCCCGGCTGGAGGTGGGTGGCCTCGAAGGCCCCGGCGGCCGCGGCGGCGGAGAGGGCGCGCTCGGCCGCGAGGTGGGAGGCGGCGATGGGGTTCTCGGCGGCGTCCGGGGCGAGGACGGAGCTGGAGGAGAGCAGGACGACGTGCTCGACGCCGGCGGCGCGGGCCCGGTCGGCGAAGGCCTCGGCATGGGTGGCATCGGCGTACAGGAAGACGGAGTCGACCCCGGCCAGGGCGGCGTCGAAGGTGGCCGGCTCGGTGAGGTCGCAGCGCACGGTCTCGGCGCCGCCGGGTGGGGAGAGGGCCTCCGGGTGCGTGGAGGCGGCTTTCGCCTTGATGCCCGCGGCGTCGAGCAGGCCGAGCAGGGTGGTGGCGACGCGGCCGCGGCTGCCGGTGACGAGAACGGTCATGGGGGGTGTCCTTTCGGAGGGGCGGTGCGGCGCGCGTGTGCCACCGCTCGTTATTGCTGCGTCGCGAATAATCTGTGCTACGCAGATAAATATCCGTGAGGAGTCCTCACCCGTCAACCCCGAAAAAACCTGGGGTACCGTCCCGGCATGAAGATCACCGACCTCGAACCCGGCGACCCCCGGCTGGAGAGCGACCTCCTGCCGGTGCTCTCCGAACTCCGCCCGCACCTCACCCCGGAGCTCTTCCGCGAGGTGTACGAGGCCGGGCACCCCCAGGGCCTGCGGTTCAGCGCCGCCTACACGGACGAAGGCCGCTGCGTCGGCGCGGCCGGCTGGCGGATCGTCAACAACACCAGCTCACTGCGCAATCTCTACGTCGACGACCTGGTGACCGCAGCCGCCGACCGCTCGACCGGCGTCGGCCACGCGCTCGTCGCCCACCTGGAGACCCACGCCCGTGCGGCCGGCTGCCACGAGCTCAACCTGGACTCCGGCACCCACCGCACCGGCGCCCACCGCTTCTACCTGCGCGAGCGCTTCGACATCGTGGCCTTCCACTTCAGCCGGTCGCTCACCGCGCAGGACGACAACTCCTAGGGGCGCTGTCCCAGGTCGACCCGCCAGTCGTTGCAGCGCATCGGACGTCCCGGCGGGTACTCGAAGTCCCGCTCGCCGAGCAGCTCGAACCCCGCCTTGCGGCACACCGCGTTCGACGCGGCGTTGTCCGCCGACGGGAAGGCGTGCAGGTGGCGGTGGCGGCCCGCGGCCCGGGCCTCCTCCACCACCGCGCGCGTGGCGGCCGTCGCCAGGCCGCGGCCCTGGAAGCCCGGCAGCACCGACCACCCGGTCTCGTACACCGGCTCGCCGTCCCAGGTCTGCGCCCAGAAGCCGATGCTGCCCACCACGGCCTCCTCGGGCAGCAGCACGATACGGAACATCCGCCCCGCGCCCGTGTCGTCGGCGCTCAGGTCCACGTACCGGCGGTGGCGCCGGGTGAGCTGCTCCTCGGTCTCCGGGCCGCCGAGGTGGTGTGTCGACTCGGGGGAGTTCAGAGCGCGCAGGAGGTCCGCGTCCCCCTCGGACCAGGCCTCCAGGCGTACGCGTGAGGTGTTGTCGTCCATGCCCGGACGGTAGGTCAGGGCACTGACAGCCCGCGGGCGTACGCGGTCGGCGACACCCCGATCGTCGCCGTGAAGTCCCGTACGAGATGGGCCTGATCGCTGTAGCCCAGCTCGGCCGCGAGCCCGGCCCAGTCCGCGGACTCCGCCGACTCGGCCCGTTCCAGGGCCTCGTGGATGCGGTAGCGCAGGATCACCCACTTCGGACCGACGCCGACGCGGGAGGCGAACAGCCGCTGGAGCGAGCGCGCCGAGAGGCCGGACGCGGCCGCCAGCAGGGACACCTTGCGGACACCGCGGTCCGAGCGGATCAGGTCCACCAGCTCCATCGCCTGCGCGGCAGCCGGGTCGGGTGCCGGCTCCCGGGCCAGGAGGAAGGCGTCGAGCGCCGCCACGCGCGCGTGGTCGGCCTCGGGGGTGAGGACGGCGGCGAGCGGATCGGCGTCTCCGGCCCCGGCCGACTCGGCGGCGAGCGGACCGGAGCCCCCGGCCCCGGCCGACTCGGCGGCGAGCGGACCGGAGCCCCCGGCCCCGGCCCCGGTCGGTTCGGCGGTGCGTGGGTCCTCGTCGCCACACGGCCCGGCGGTGCGTGCGGACTCGTCGCCGAACACCTCCGCGAGGGGGACCCGGCGGCCCGTCCAGGCCGACACCGGCCACGCGGGCGCGAAGGGGCGGAAGCCGCCGGGCCGGAACTGCACGCCGCAGACCCGGCCCGTGCCGGTCAGCTTCTGCGTGAAGAGGCCGAGGCCGATCCCGGAGACCTCGGCCGACGACTCGGCCGCGTCCGGCGGGCCGTCCAGGGGGCCGTACCGCTGGAAGACGACGTTCACCGACGGGTGCGGGACGACGTGGGTCGCGTACGGCTCCGGCAGGTCCCAGTCGATGAGCCAGTAGTGCTCCAGGTAGGGCCGCAGGGCGGGCGCCGGGGTGTGGCGGCGGAAGCGGACGCGGGAGAGCAGTTCGGCGGGGTCGACGATGCCCCGGGTGTCCCGGCGGGGAGCGGAGGCGGACATGTCCCGCATGCTAGATCGGGGACGCGTCCGGGGCGTGGCGTGTTTCTTCAAGACCGGGGCGGGCATGCTCGCCTAGCGTCGATTCCATGACGAACCAGGACACGCCCCGCATCGCCGACCTGCTGAACACCGCCGCCGCGCAGGCCGCGCCCCTGGTCGAGGGCACGGACGACGCCTCGCTCGGCGCGCCCACGCCGTGCGCCGAGTACGACGTGCGCGATCTGCTCAACCACCTGTTCTCCGTCGTGGTGAACTTCCAGGCCCTCGCCGCGAAGCAGGCGCCCGACTTCTCCGTGACGCCCGACCGCGTCGCCGAGGCCGGGTGGCGGGCGAGCTTCGAGGCGGAGGCCGGGAAGCTGGTCGAGGCCTGGGCGGCGCCCGGCGCGGAGGAGGGCACGTCCGGGGCGATGGGGCTGCCCGCGCGGACCGTCGGTTCCATGGTGCTGCTCGACCTGACCGTGCACGCCTGGGACCTGGCGCGGGCCACCGGGCGGCCCTTCGAGCCGGACCCGGCCGTGGTGGCGGGGCTGGTGGACGAGGTGGAGCGGATGGCGCCGATGGGCCGGGAGATGAACGTCTTCGGGGAGGCCGTCGACCTGCCGGAGGGGGCCACCGCCTTCCAGCGGCTCCTCGCCACGACCGGCCGCGACCCGCACGCCTGGTAGGGCGGCGGCGGGGACCCTGGCAGGCCCTGGCAGGCCCCGGCAGGGCCTTGCGGGACTGCGGCAAGACCCCGGCAGCAGGTCAGGGCCCTGGACGGTGACGTCCGGGGCATGCGGCCGTCAGCGCAGGTCAGGACTCCGTGGCAGTCAGCGCAGGTCAGGGCCCCGTGGCGGTCAGCGCAGGCGGCCGGGGGCGCCCGGGGAGAGGCGGGAGACGACCTGGCCGAAGGCGTGCTCCTCGGCGGGGGTGAGGGCGACGGACTCCTGCGGGTGCCAGACGCGTTCGAGCGGGGTGCCCGCCCGGCCGCGGCGGTCGCGGTCGCGGGCCCGCAGGCCCAGCGTCAGCCAGACGACCGTCGAGACGGCGAGGACGCCGAAGAGCGTGAGGATCCGGGGGTCGGACAGCTGGCCGGGCAAGGACATGGCTCACTCCAGGACGTGAGGGCCGTCCGTGGGCCGCGCGCCCCGGCAGGCGGCGCGGGTGCACGGCGGCACCGGTGATTCCTTCTGCTTCCTCCCGACCTGTTCAGTTAACACCACCCTGGGGGACTTTCGGCAGGGGGCTTCGGGACCTAGGTCCCGGGCGGCCGGCGTGGCGCCCGTCGGCCGCAGGCCCTCTTGTGCGGGCCGGAGGACCGCTTCAAGGTGACGGGAGAGGGTGATTCCGGCCGGGGAGGGAGCTGCCGCATGTCCGGAGCACAGGCATGGGGATTCACGGACGACAGGGGTACGGAGCCGAGCGCGCCGACCGTGCCACGGCGGGTGGTCGCGTACGTCCGGGCCGGGGCGGCCCTGCGCGACCTGGGGGTGACACCGGTCGCCGTCTACGGTTCGGGGCACGACGGCGAGGTGCTCGATCCGGCGAAGGCGGGCGGCCTCGCGGAGGCCGGGGTCCCGTACGTCGGTCCGGGCCGGGCCCTGGACGAGGAGCGGCTGCGGGAGCTGCGGCCGGACGTGGTCGTGGACGTGACCTACGACGGGAAGAGCCCGTACGCGCTGGACGAGGGGCTCGCCGAGCGGCTCGGGGTGCCGCTCGTCGCGCTCTCCGTCGGCAACGAGCTGCCCCTCGCGGCGATCCTCGACCGGTTCGCCGCGCTGGCCGCGTCCCTGGGGGCGGCCCCGCCCGAGGAGTCCGGGCTGGGTGCCGCCGAGGCCGCCCTCCGGGATGCGGCCGGCCGGAGCGGGCTCGGGGTGCTCGCCCTCTCCGGCGCGGGCCCCGACCAGGTCCATCTGGCCCGGCCGCAGGCCTGGCCCGAGCTTGCGCGGCTCGCGGAGCTCGGGGTGCGGCTGCTCGACCCGGGCCCCGGGCCGGGGGCCAACTGGCTCACCGCCGACTGGGACCGCGCCGCCGAACTCCGTCCCGGCCTCGTCCTCTTCGACAGCCGGGAGCACGCCACCCCGCCGCACGGGGCTCCGGCCGCGGCCCGGCTCGCCCCCTGGAACCCGGAGACACCGCCCAGCGCGGCCGCGTACGCGCGCTTCTTCCACGACCTCGCGCGAGCGCTGACGGCCTGACGCGAGCGCTGACGACCTGACGCGAGCGCTCACGGCCTGAGCGGCCGCGCTCCGCCCGGGCGGCCGCCGAGCGGGCGGGCGGACGTCCGGGGCCTGCCGCCCGCAGGCCCGGAAGCCCGGTCCTCGCGCGGCCCCCGGAAGCCCGGCGCCCGCAGGCCCGGAAGCCCGGTCCTCGCGCGGCCTCCGGAAACCCGGCGCCCGCAGGCCCGGAAGCCCGGCGCTCGCAGGTCAGGCCGGGGTCGGGGTGAGGCGGGTGCGGAGGGAGTCGGCGAACTCCTCGGCGCGGGCGAGCTGGGCGCGCAGTTCGGCGACGCGCTCGGCGGCGGCCTGCTCGTAGCGGCGGACGCGGGTCGTGAGCGCGGCCCGTTCCGCCGGGTCGAGTTCCGCGGCCGTGCCGGCGCGGTCGGCGGCGAGCCGGTCGACGGCGGTGAGGAGTTCGCGGGTCTCGTCGAGGGTGAAGCCGAGGGGCTTCATGCGGCGGACGACCATGAGCCGGGAGACGTCCGCGTCCGTGTAGAGGGGGAAGCCGCCGGGGGAGGCGGCGGACGGTACGACGAGGCCGCAGTCCTCGTACTGCCGGATGGTGCGCAGGGACAGTTCGGTCCGTGCGGCGACCTCGGCGATCTGCATGGGTCCGCCGGTCGTGCGCACTCCTCGTGCTCCGCTCACGCGTGGTCCTTCCTCGTTCGGGGCTCCCCCCGGGGCGTACGGATCCCCCTAGGGCGCGGCTTCTGCGTATTACATACCATTCGTCCTAACTTCAGCACTTATGAGAGCTGGAAGTGCGGCGAAACGCCTGCTCGTGGGTCGGCCGTTGGACAGCGGGCGGCTGGGGGAGACCCTGCTGCCGAAGCGGGTCGCCCTGCCGATCTTCTGCAGCGACCCGCTCTCCTCGGTCGCGTACGCCACCGAGGAGATCCTGCTGATCCTCGCCCTCGGCGGCCTGGCCGTGCTCCATCTGGCCTGGTACGCGGCGGTCGGCATCGTGATCCTGCTGCTCGTCGTCGTCGCCTCCTACCGGCAGACCTGCTACGCCTATCCGGGCGGCGGCGGGGCCTATGTCGTCTCGGCCGAGAACCTCGGGCGGCGCGCGGCTCTCACGGCCGCCTCCGCGCTGCTCATCGACTACGTGATGACCGTCGCCGTCTCGGTCGTCTCCGGGGTCGCCGCGATCACCTCCGCCGCGCCCTCGCTCGACGGGCACGCCGTGGCCCTGTCGGTGTCGTTCGTCGTCCTGCTGGCCTGGACGAACCTGCGGGGGGTGCGCGAGTCGGGGCGCTGGTTCGCGGTCCCCACGTACGCCTTCATCGGCGTCATCTACCTGATGTTCGCCGTGGCGGCGGTGCGGATGGGGACGGGGACGACGATCCGCGCCGAGTCCGCCGACCTGCCCGTGAACGCGGTCTCCACCTACTCGGGGTTCGCGCTCGTCCTGCTCGCCCTGCGCGCCTTCGCCTCCGGCTGCACGGCGCTGACCGGTGTCGAGGCCGTCAGCAACGGCGTACCGGCGTTCGCGAAGCCCAAGAGCCGCAACGCGGCCATGACGCTCGCGATCATGGGCGGGCTGTCGGTGACCATGTTCTTCGGGATCACCGTGCTCGCCATGGTCTACGAGGTCCACGTCGCCGAGGACCCCACCGAGCTCGGTCTCGCCCCCGGCACCCCGATGTCCACCGCGCTCGCGCAGATCGGACGGGCCACCTTCGGCGACTGGCACGTGCTCTTCTACGTACTCCAGGCCGTCACCGCGGGCGTCCTGGTCCTGGCGGCCAACACCGCCTTCAACGGCTTCCCGATGCTCGCCTCCGTCCTCGGCCGCGACCGCTACGCGCCCCGCCAGCTCTTCCACCGGGGCGACCGGCTCGTCTACTCGAACGGCATCGTCCTCCTCGCGCTCGCCGCCATCGTCCTGATCGTGGCCTTCGACGCGCAGCTGACCCGCCTCATCCAGCTGTACATCATCGGCGTCTTCGTCTCCTTCACCCTTTCCCAGGCGGGGATGGTCAAGCACTGGCGGCGAGAGCTCGCCACGCCGGCCGGGGCGGCCGACCGGCACCGCATCCGGCGCCGCCTCGCGATCAACGCGTTCGGCGCCTGCCTGACGGCGGTCGTCCTCGTCATCGTCCTCGTGACGAAGTTCACCCACGGCGCCTGGATCGTCGTCGTCACGATGCCGGTGCTCTACGCCGGGATGAAGGGGGTGAAACGGCACTACGACGCGGTCGCCGCCGAGGTCGCCGTCGGCCCCGGGGCGCGGCCGCAGGCCCTCGCCGAGAACCACGTCCTCGTCCTGGTGGCCTCGGTCAACGCGCCCAGCCTCCGGGCGCTGTCGTACGCGAAGACGCTGCGCCCCGACTCCCTCACGGCCGTCACCGTCGCCGAGGACCCGGCGGACGCGGAGGTGCTCCGCGCGTCCTGGCAGGCCCACGGCATCGACGTACCGCTGCGGGTGCTCAGCTCCCCGTACCGCTCGGTCGTCCAGCCGGTCCTGCGGCACGTGCGCGAGGCGCCGGAGCGGAAGGAGGACGGGGTGGTCACGGTCGTCATCCCCGAGTACGTGGTGGGGCGCTGGTGGGAGCAGCCGCTGCACAACCAGAGCGCGCTGCGCCTCAAGACGCGGCTGCTGTTCATGAAGAACGTCGTCGTCATCGACGTGCCGTACCGGCTCGCCTCCGCCCGCGAGCTCGCCGCCGAGCTCGCCCGGCGCACGGGGACGACCGAAACCCGGGGGTGACGGCCTCGCGCCGGGAGGCCGGGGCCGGGGCCGGCGGGGACGCTGCGGGCCCAAGGCCGGACAGGACGCCGCGGGCCCGGGACCGGCCGGGACGCCCCGGGCTCGGGGGCCGACCGGGGCCGACCAGGAGGCCACGCCTCAGCGCCGGCCGGGACCGGACCGCCTCAGGGCCAGACGAGGCAGTACGGCTGGTGGCCCGCTTCGTGGAGGCGGACGGAGAAGTCCTGCCACTCGTGGAGGAGCTGGTAGACGTCGAAGGCGTCGCGGGGGCCGCCGCGGTCGGGGACGGTGGACCAGATGAAGGCGGCGGCGCCGACCGACTCCTCGCCTATCCCGCGCAGGGGGTCGACGACGGTCATGGGCAGCTTGACGACGGCGTAGTCGGGGTGGAGGACGACCAGCTCCAGCGGGGGCACCTTGTGCAGGGGCATGCCCTGGATGCCGGTGAGGACCATCGCCGCTATGGTCTCCGGCTTGATCTTGGTGAACATGCCGCCCATGCCGAGCTCGTCCCCGCCGAGTTCCTCCGGCCGCATCGAGATGGGGACGCGGGCGGCGGTGGCGCCGTCGGGCGCGCCGAAGTACTTGTACGTCACCCCCAAGCTCCGGCCTCCGGTCGTGGGGGGTGCGTCCGCAGCGGGATCCGGCTTCGGCCGGCCTCCCGATGCTGTCTGGTCCTCGGTCCGCCGGCGCCGGTGCCTCCCGCGCCGGGCAGACTCCGGACCCAGGTCGTCCGTCCCCTCGCCCGGTCCGCCACCGCGATGCATATCTCCACCCGACTGCTTTTTCTCGGCAACACGACCCCGCCGCGCAACCCGATCATCGTGTCAGTGACCTCCCCCGCGTTCGTACGGTGAAACACCTGTCCGCAAGAACGCCGTGGCCTCTGACACCATGGATTCCGTGAGTCATCCCTCTGACGCCCCAGTTTCGCAGACGCGGAGCGCGAGCGTCCCGGCGTCACACAGAGGATGTCCACCACCGTCCCTCCGTTCCCGATGTCGTGCCCGAAGTCGTTCTCGCAGGTCAGGATCACAGTGCCGTATTCATACGAAGCCCCAGTCTCACAGACGCTTTTCGACCGCGCTTCCCTCGTGACGCCCGGCGGCGTGAACTCACCGGTGCGTGCCTTCCGGGCCGTGGGCGGAACGCCCCGGTTCATGGTGTCCGGTTCCGGTCCGTACCTCACCGACGCGGACGGTCGTGAGTACGTCGACCTGGTCTGCTCGTGGGGGCCGATGATTCTCGGCCACGCGCACCCCGAGGTCACCGCCGCGGTGCAGGCCGCGGTGGCCCGCGGCACGTCGTTCGGCACGCCCGGCGAGGGCGAGGTCGCGCTCGGCGAGGAGATCGTCGCGCGGATCGAGCCGGTCGAGCAGGTGCGCCTGGTCTCCTCGGGCACGGAGGCGACGATGTCCGCGATCCGGCTCGCCCGCGGGTTCACCGGGCGCGCCAAGGTCGTCAAGTTCGCGGGCTGCTACCACGGCCACGTGGACGCGCTGCTGGCCGCCGCCGGTTCCGGTCTCGCCACCTTCGGCCTCCCGGACACGCCCGGCGTGACCGGCGCGCAGGCCGGCGACACCATCGTGCTGCCGTACAACGACCTGGACGCGGTCCGGGCGGCGTTCGCCGCGCACCCGGGCGAGATCGCCTGCGTCATCACGGAGGCCTCGCCGGGCAACATGGGCGTGGTGCCGCCGGTCGAGGGCTTCAACCAGGGCCTGGCGGACCTGTGCCGGGAGAACGGCGCGCTGTACATCTCCGACGAGGTGATGACCGGTTTCCGTACGAGCCGGGCCGGCTGGTACGGCGTCGACGGCGTGAAGCCCGACCTGATGACCTTCGGCAAGGTCATGGGCGGCGGCTTCCCGGCCGCGGCGTTCGGCGGCCGCGCCGACGTCATGGGGCACCTGGCGCCGGCCGGGCCGGTCTACCAGGCGGGCACCCTGTCGGGGAACCCGGTCGCGACCGCCGCCGGTCTCGCGCAGCTGCGGCTGCTCGACGAGGCCGCGTACGCGACGGTGGACGCGGTCTCGGCGGAGATCCAGGGCCTGGTCACGGGCGCGCTGGCGAAGGAGGGCGTGGCGCACCGGCTGCAGACCGCGTCCAACATGTTCTCGGTGTTCTTCACGGCCGACGAGGTGCGGAACTACGACGACGCGAAGAAGCAGGAGGCCTTCCGCTTCAACGCCTTCTTCCACTCGATGCTGGCCGACGGCGTGTACCTGCCGCCGTCCGCGTTCGAGTCGTGGTTCGTGTCGACCGCGCACGACGAGCGGGCGATCGAGCGGATCGCCGCCGCCCTGCCGGCCGCCGCCCGCGCCGCCGCGGAGGCGACGGCGTGAGCGACGCGACGAGCTCCCCGAAGAGCGATCAGGACATCACCGTCGTCCACCTGATGCGGCACGGCGAGGTGCACAACCCGGAGGGCGTGCTCTACGGGCGCCGCGCCGGCTACCACCTGTCCGAGCTGGGCCGTCGGATGGCGGACCGGGTCGCCGAGCACCTGGCCGACCGGGACGTCACGTACGTCGTGGCCTCCCCGCTGGAGCGGGCGCAGGAGACGGCGATGCCGGTCGCCAAGGCGCACGGCCTCGACCTGGCCAGTGACGAGCGGCTGATCGAGGCGGCGAACGTCTTCGAGGGCAAGACGTTCGGCGTCGGTGACGGGGCGCTGCGCAAGTCGGCGAACTGGAAGCACCTGACCAATCCGTTCCAGCCGTCCTGGGGCGAGCCGTACGTCGAGCAGGTCGTGCGGATGATGGGCGCGCTCGACGCGGCGAAGGACGCGGCCCGGGGGCACGAGGCGGTGTGCGTCAGCCACCAGCTGCCGATCTGGATCGTCCGCAGCTTCGTGGAGAAGCGGCGGCTGTGGCACGACCCGCGGCGGCGGCAGTGCACGCTGGCCTCGCTGACCTCGTTCACGTACCAGGGCGACAGGATCGTCTCGGTCGGGTACAGCGAGCCGGCGCGGGACCTGGTCCCGGCGCACCTGCTCGCGGGCGCGAAGCCGGTGAAGGGGAAGTCGAAGGCCTTCGGGGCGTAGTTCCCGGGGGAGCCCCGGGCCGGGGTGCTCCCGCTGTCCTGCCCCCTGGACAGCGCGGTGGCGAAGGTCCACAGTTCAGGGCGGTCGGTGATGTTCATGTCATCCGATCGCCCTGAAATTTTTGTGCTATTTCCCGGAACCTCCGTGTTCCTCCCTGCATCTCACTCATTGTCGGTTTGGATGACGTTCAGGTCGTACGTCAGCGCGAATGGGGTAGTCATGCGCGGGATCAGCGGGATCAGTCGAAGGGGGCTGCTCGGGGCGGGTGTCGGCGCCGCGGCAGCGATCGGCATCGCCGGATGCAGTACCAAGAACGAGGACAAGCCGGGACGTTCCGGACCCGGCAAGGGCGGCGACACCACGGCGGACCCGGGGACGCCCACCCCGACCAAGGACGACGCCCGGCCCATCGGCGACGGTTCCACCGCCGACACCGGCAAGCAGCCGCACCAGCCCGACGCCCCCGTCCCGCTCGAACCCGGCCAGACCCCGCCGCAGTTCGTGATCTTCTCCTGGGACGGTGCGGGCGAGGTCGGCAACGGCCTCTTCCCGCGTTTCCTCGAACTCGCCAAGAACCACGACGCGGCGATGACGTTCTTCCTCTCCGGCATCTATCTCCTGCCCGAATCGAAGAAGGACCTCTACCGCCCGCCGAACAACCGCGTCGGCGCCTCCGACATCGGCTACCTCACCGACGACCACATCAAGGACACCCTGAAGTACGTCCGGCAGGCCTGGCTCGAAGGCCACGAGATCGGCACGCACTTCAACGGGCATTTCTGCGGCGGCTCCGGCTCCGTCGGAAACTGGACCCCGGCCCAGTGGCAGAGCGAGATCGACCAGGCGATGAAATTCGTCACCGAATGGAAGACCAACAGCGGTTGGACCGACCTCGACCCGCTCCCCTTCGACTATTCGAAGGAGCTCGTCGGCGGCCGCACCCCCTGCCTCCTCGGCCAGGACAACCTGCTCCCCACGGCCAAGCGGCTCGGCTGGCGCTACGACGCCAGCTCGCCCGGCGGCCGCCAGACGTGGCCGGTCAAGCGCCAGGGCATCTGGGACCTGCCGCTGCAGGCGGTGCCCTTCCCCGGGCACTCCTTCGAAGTCCTCTCCATGGACTACAACATGCTCGCCAACCAGTCGAAGAACACGACGAAGGGCATGCCCTCCCGCTATCCCGGCTGGCGCAAGCAGGCCACCGAGGCGCTCCTGGGCGGCTTCACGCGCGCGTACGAGTCGAATCGCGCGCCCTTCTACATCGGCAACCACTTCGAGCAGTGGAACGGCGGCATCTACATGGACGCCGTCGAGGACGCGCTCAAGGGAATGGCCGGAAAGAAGGACGTCCGGCTCGTCTCCTTCAAGCAGTTCGTCGACTGGCTCGACGTCCAGGACCCGAAGATCCTCGACCAGCTGCGCACGCTGGAAGTGGGACAGCGGCCCGCCGGCGGCTGGAACGCCTTCCTGAAGGCGGCGTCGTCCACCCCCACCGCTTAGACGATCTTGACAAGGGGCTTTACGGGCACGTAGGGGGGTGCCCAAGATCCCCCAAACGCCCATGCGAAACTTTTCACATGAGCCTTAGCCGTGCCCCTCGACGCACCCGGCGCACCCTGGTCGCCGTCGGAATGCTGTCCGCCGCCGCCCTCACGCTCTCGGCCTGCGGCGGCGACAGCAACGGCAAGTCCGGCGGCGGTGGCAACACCAACTTCGTGACCAACACGGGTGGCGTCTCCACCGTCGCCAAGGGCGAGCGCGCGGCCACCGGCAAGCTCGCCGGCGAGACCCTCGAAGGCGAGCAGCTCGACGTCGCCGGCCTCAAGGGCAAGGTCGTCGTCCTCAACGTCTGGGGCTCCTGGTGCGGCCCCTGCCGCGCCGAGGCCCCCCACTTCGCCAAGGTCGCGAAGGACCTCAAGAGCCAGGGCGTCGAGTTCGTCGGCCTCAACACCCGCGACCCCAACAAGCAGCCCGCCCTCGCCTTCGAGGAGGACTACGGGGTCCCCTACCCCAGCCTCTACGACCCGCAGGGCAAGCTGATCCTCTTCGGCTTCCCCAAGGGCACCCTCAACCCGCAGGCCATCCCCTCCACCGTCGTCCTCGACAAGGAGGGCAAGATCGCCGCCCGCTCGCTCATGGCGCTCGACGAGAAGAAGCTCCGGTCGATGATCGAGCCCCTCCTCAAGGAGAAGTGAGCGCGTGAACGAGACGGTCACCAGCGGAGCCCTGCTGCTCGCCCTCCCCATCGCGGTCCTCGGCGGACTGGTCTCCTTCTTCTCGCCGTGCGTGCTCCCGCTCGTCCCGGGCTACCTCTCGTACGTCACCGGGGTCACCGGCACCGACCTCGCGGAGAGCCGGCGCGGCCGGATGACCGCCGGCGCCGTCCTCTTCGTCGCGGGCTTCACCGCCGTGTTCGTCTCCGGCGGCGCGCTCTTCGGCTACTTCGGCGCGACGCTCCAGGAGTACCGCGGCACGCTCACCACGGTCCTCGGCGTGCTCATGATCCTCATGGGCGTGTTCTTCATGGGACTGATGCCCTGGATCACGCAGCGCGAGTTCCGCTTCCACCGGAAGCCCGTCGCCGGCCTGGTCGGCGCCCCGCTGCTCGGCGCGCTCTTCGGCATCGGCTGGACGCCGTGCATCGGCCCGACCCTCGCCTCGGTCAACGCCCTCGCCCTGGAGCAGGCCAGCGCGGGCCGCGGCGCGATACTCGCCTTCGCGTACTGCATCGGCCTCGGCGTACCGTTCGTCCTCGCGGCCATCGCGTTCCGCAAGGCACTCGGCGCGTTCGGATGGGTCAAGAAGCACTACGCGTGGGTCATGCGGATCGGCGGCGGCATGATGATCGTCACCGGTGTCCTGCTCCTCACGGGCGCGTGGGACAGCATGGTCGCCACGATGCAGGGCTGGTCCAGCGGTTTCACGGTGGGGATCTGAGTTCCATGAGCAAGACCGATACGACGGAGACCGAGCGGACCGCCGACGAAGCCGCCGGCGCCCAGCTGTCGACCGCCCCCCTGGAAGAGACCGCGATCGGCGGCCCCACCCTCGGGGTCGTCGGCTGGGTCCGCTGGTTCTGGCGGCAGCTGACCTCCATGCGGGTCGCGCTGATCCTCCTCTTCATGCTGTCCCTCGGCGCCGTCCCCGGCTCCCTCGTCCCGCAGACCAGCGCGGACGAGCTCAAGGTGCAGACGTTCAAGGCGGCCCACCCCACCCTCACGCCGCTGTACGAGAAGCTCCAGTTCTTCGACGTCTACAGCTCGGTGTGGTTCTCCGCGATCTACATCCTGCTGTTCGTCTCCCTCATCGGCTGCATCGTGCCGCGCACCTGGCAGTTCGTCGGCCAGCTCCGCGGCCGCCCGCCGGGCGCCCCCCGGCGCCTCACCCGGCTGCCCGCGTACACCACCTGGCGCACCGGGGCCGAGCCCGAGCAGGTCCGCGAGGCCGCGCTCACCGTCCTCAAGGGGCGCCGCTTCCGCGCCCACACCGCCGGGGACGCGGTCGCCGCCGAGAAGGGCTACCTGCGCGAGGCCGGGAACCTGGCCTTCCACGTCGCCCTGATCGTGATGCTCACGGCCTTCGCCTGGGGGCAGCTCTTCAAGTCCGAGGGCGGCAAGCTGATCGTCGAGGGCGACGGCTTCTCCAACACGCTGACCCAGTACGACGACTTCAAGTCCGGCTCCCAGTTCGGCACCGACGAACTGGAGCCGTTCAGCTTCACCCTGAACTCCTTCACCGGCACGTACGAGAAGGGCGGCCCGCAGCGCGGCACCCCGCGCACCTTCGAGGCGGACGTCACCTACTCCGACGGCGGGCCCGACAAGAAGGCCGTGATCCGGGTCAACGAGCCGCTGAAGGTCGGCGACTCCAAGGTCTATCTGATCGCCCACGGCTACGCGCCGGTCGTCACCGTCAAGGACGGCCGCGGCAAGACCGTCTTCCACGGCGCCGTGCCGATGCTGCCCATCGACAACAACATCACGTCGACCGGCGCCATCAAGGTCATGGACGGCTACCGCGACAAGAACGGCAAGAAGGAGCAGCTCGGCTTCACGGCCCTGTTCGTGCCGACCTTCGCGGGTGCCGGCAGCGGCACGATGTTCTCGCAGTTCCCGGCGCTCGACTTCCCGGTCATGGCGCTCACCGGCTACCACGGCGACCTGCGCGTGAACTCCGGTCTGCCGCAGAACGTGTACCAGCTCAACACGACCAAGATGAAGCAGTTCAAGATCGACAAGGGGACCGGGGTCGCGCAGCGCATGCTGCCCGGCGAGACCATGACGCTCCCCGACGGCGCCGGCTCGATCACCTTCGAGAAGGACGTCAAGGAGTGGGCGAGCTTCCAGATCTCGCAGCAGCCGGGGAACGGCCTCGCCCTCGCGGGCGCCGTCGCCGCCATCGCCGGACTGACCGGTTCGCTCTTCATCCAGCGGCGCCGGATCTGGGTCCGGGCCGTGCGCGGTGAGGACGGCGTCACCGTCGTCGAGATGGCCGGCCTCGGCCGGAGCGAGTCCGCCAGGCTGCCGGAGGAGCTGGGCGACCTCGCGGTCGCGCTGACCGCCCAGGCGCCGCCCACGGCGGAAGCCGTACCGGAAACGGAAACCGCGGAAGAACCCGCAGAAGACCCTGCCCCTTCTGGAGAGGCCGACAAGTGATCCTCGCCGCCACGACCAACGAGAGCCTGGCGCGGATGAGCGACCTGCTCATCTACTCCTCGATGGCCGTCTACACCCTGGCCTTCTTCGCCCACATCGCCGAGTGGGTGTTCGGCAGCCGCAGCAAGGTCGGCCGCACCGCCGCCGCCCTCACGCAGCAGGCCGCCGGCGCCGCGACCCCCGCCGTGACCGTCCAGGTCAAGCAGGCCGGTGGCACCGCCGTACTCGACAAGCCGCAGGTCGTCACCCGCTCCGCAGCCGGCACCCGGGACGTGCCGGACGGCCCCGGCGCGGCCGGCGGCACCGTCAAGGGCGACCTGTACGGCCGGATCGCCGTGTCGCTCACCGTCCTCGCCTTCCTGGTCGAGGCCTCGGGCGTGGTCGCCCGCGCGCTGTCGGTGCAGCGGGCCCCCTGGGGCAACATGTACGAGTTCTCCACCACCTTCTCCACGGTGGCGGTCGGCGCGTACCTCGGCTTCCTCGTCGCCAAGAAGAACGTCCGCTGGATCGGCCTGCCCCTGGTGACGACCGTCCTGCTCGACCTGGGCATGGCCACCACCTGGCTGAAGACCCCCAGCGACCAGCTGGTCCCGGCGCTCGACTCGTACTGGCTGTGGATCCACGTCTCCACCGCGATCTTCTGCGGCGCGGTCTTCTACATCGGCGCGGTCGGCACCCTGCTGTACCTCTTCCGCGACTCGTACGAGAACAAGCTCGCGACCGGCGGCAACCCGGGCGCCTTCGCCCGCTCCGTCATGGAGCGGCTGCCCTCCGCGGCCTCGCTCGACAAGTTCTCCTACCGGGTCAACGCGGCCGTCTTCCCGCTCTGGACCTTCACGATCATCGCCGGCGCGATCTGGGCCGGCGACGCGTGGGGCCGCTACTGGGGCTGGGACGCCAAGGAGGTCTGGTCCTTCATCACCTGGGTCGGTTACGCCGCGTACCTGCACGCGCGCGCGACGGCCGGCTGGAAGGGGCGCAAGGCCGCGTACATCGCGCTCATCGCCTTCGCCTGCTTCCTCTTCAACTACTACGGCGTCAACATCTTCGTCACCAGCAAGCACTCCTACGCGGGCGTCTGAGCCCTGCGCTAGCGGCCGACCCGCCCCGGGGCCACGCTTGAGGTATGAGCGAGATACCCCGGGGCAGGAGCGAGACCCACGACGGCGACGTCCACCTGGTGCGGTTCACGGTGGACCTCCCGCATCCGGTGCCGGCGGTCTGGGCGGCCGTCGCCTCGCCCGAGGGCCTGCCCGGCTGGCTCTGCGAGGCGGACCCGCTGGAGCCGCGGCTCGGCGGGCGGGTCACGCTCCGCTGGCTCAACAGCGGCAAGGAGGTCTCGGGGCGGGTGACCGCCTGGGATCCCGACTACGTGGCCGAGTACACGGTCGATCCGACCACCCACGGACGGATCCGGTTCCACCTGGAACCGGGGTCCGGGGGTGGGGGCGGGTCGACCGTTCTGCGTTTCACGAACGAGTTCCGGGGATCGAAGGACTACCGGCTCGACTGCGCGGCCGGGTGGCACGAGCATCTGGAGCGGTTGGCGGCGGCGCTGGACGGGCGGCCGACGGACTGGCGGGACTGGACGGACGAGCGGTGGCGGCACCTGCGGGGGCTGTACGAGCGGGACGACGAGCCTTGGCCCAAGTGGGTGCCGTAGGCGCGTGACGCGGGCTCACTGCTTCTTCGGGGGGAGGCAGGCGGTGGTGGGGGGGTGGCCTTCGGGCCAGGCTATTTGGACGAAGCGCTGGGTGCCGTCGAGGGCGAGTTCGACGATGGGGACGGCCTTGTTGTAGGGGTTGCCGTAGTTGTCGAGGCAGATCCAGCCGCCGGCGCCCTGGACGCGGAGGGAGCCCTTGACCTGGGGCCACTGGGTGACGACGTCGGCGAGCTCGGGGTACTGGGAGCCCTGGGGGGTGGCCTGGCGGATGGCGTGGACGGCGGTGGCCATGGCGTCGTAGGCGACGATGGCCTGTCCGTCGGAGAGCGCGACGGGCTTCTTCGAGGCGCGGGCGATGTCGGTGACGAAGGTCGCGTACGCGACCGTGGAGCCGCCCGTGGCGGGGATGCGGCGGCCCGGGGCCGGCTTCCAGGCGTCGGGGTGGGCGAGGGCCGCGTACCGGACGGTGAGCTTGGCCTTGAGGGCGTCGCGGTCGAGCTTGTCGTCGGCGCCCAGGTAGGAGCCCTCGTCGCCGGTGAGGATCGTGAAGGCGCGGTCGGCGCAGCCGCGGGCGCCGAGGGCGTTGATGAACTGGCGCAGCTGGGTGTGGCGGCCGGCGAAGAACACGGTCTCGGCGCGGGTGTCGCAGATCAGGTGGGTGATCTGGCGGAAGGTGTTGGCGGTGGTGCCCTCCTCGGTGGGATCGGCGGGCGAGGTGAAGAGCTGCGGCTCGTACGGCGCGCCCTTGAGGGACGCGGAGAAGGCGGCCTTGAGGGTGTCGGTGTAGTGGTCGCCGCTGCGGGTGTCCTGGACGAGGAGGGCCTTGGCCGCGTCGACCCGGCCGAAGTGGGCGAGGGCCTTGGCCTCGTCGCTGTTGGTGGGGGAGACGCGGGCCAGGCCGGGGTAGCGGTTCGCGGCGCCGGGGCCGTTCGCGATGTCGTCGGCGGTGATGGTGGTGCCGACGACGGCGATCCCGCTTCCGGTGAGGGCGGTCACCGCCTCGCGCATCTCGGTGGACGAGGTGGCGACGCCGGACACCGCCCGCAGCCGGTGGGGGGCCTCGGTCATGCCGACGAGCCGGTCGACGGTGGTGCGCCAGTGGGCGTTGCCCTTGCCGGTGTTGGCGAGGACCAGCCGGATCTTCGGGGTCTCGCTGTTGGAGGCGTGGTTGGCGCGGAACTGGTAGGCGTACGCGCCCTGGACCTCGTGCAGCACCTTGGTGCGCATGCCGGCGTCCGTGGAGGTCAGCGGCAGGAGGACGGCGACGGTGGCGTACTCGCCGTCCTTGAGCGCGGCGTTCTCGCGGCCGACGGCGGCGGCGACCTCGGTGAGGTCGGCGACGCGGAAGTCGTACCCGTCGCCGTTGACGCCGACGCACTCGTCGCTCCCGGAGGGACGCTCGACGCCGGTCGCGCAGGAACGGTCCTCCGGATCGGTGAGCCGGGATGTCGCGTACCCGCCGAGACCGAGGACGACGGCGGAGACGACGATCCAGGTGAAGAGCTTCTGGCGGGGTGTCCAGTAGAGGTGGCGGCGCAGTCGTTCGAGCATCGCGTCAGACTCCGTCCTCGCCGCCCGGCGGGAGCGAGGGCTCCCGCCAGGAGCGGATGTCGCGCGGCCAGTGGGTGGCCGCGTCCCACAGCGGACCGCTGCCCGTCAGATGACGGCCGGACAGCCGGCGCAGCTCGTGCGCCAGCCGGTCGGCCACCTCGTCGTCGGGCAGCGCCAGCGGATCGGTGAGCAGCCATACGGCGTGCAGCAGGCGCCGTACGGACAGGTGGAGTTCGGTGCCCTCGGCGTCGAGGCCCTCGGGCAGCGCGGCCGTCGGACCCTGTCCGAGCGCGACCGCCCGGCGCGGGTCGGGACCGGTCGCGTGCCGCTCGCGCGGGTACGGGGCGGCGGCGACGAAGCGCAGCTGCCCGAGCCAGCCGAGGATGTCCGGCCCGGCGAACGACAGCCGCAGGTGGACGACGGCGAGCTCGGTCCGGCCGAGCGCCAGGTCGTGGTGCAACCGGTACGGGCCCGGCTCCGGCCCGTAGTGCCGGTGCAGCGTCTCGTGGACCGCCCGCCAGGCCGCGTACCGCGGATGGTCGCCGTCCTCGAAGCGCAGCCGGTGCAGCAGCAGGGCCCGGAGCAGCGGGTCGGCGACGAAGTGCCCCGGCCCCTCGGGCCAGTTCTCGGCCCGCAGCCGGTCGCGGACCCGCAGGGCCACGTCCCCGTCCAGGGACTCGCCCTGGAGCCGGGCGTGGGCCAGCATCCGCGCCGACTCCTCGTCGTGGGTGGCGGCGAGCACCGCGTACGGCCCCGGCCGCTGCACGGGCAGCAGCTCGGCGAGGAGGGCCGGGGCGACCGGCACCGGCTCGGTGTCCTCCCGCAGCTCCACCGTCAGGTCGAGGAGCGCGCCGGGGGTGAGCGAGGCCCGCAGCGCCGGCGGCGCCTCCCCGGCGGCCCGGCCCAGGAGCGCCACGCCCAGCGGCCGGCCGCCGGTCAGCCGGTGCACCGCGCGGGCCAGCTCGGGAGGGGTCCGGCCGTCCGGGTCGTGCCGGTCGAACACGGACCGGGTCTGCGCCGCCGACAGCGGGGTCAGCTCGACGGCGAGGATGCCGGAGCCGATGCTCGTCCCGCGCGGACACGGCGCCCGGTGCGCCGTCTCCGGCAGCCGGGTCCGGGTGGCGTTCCGCAGCCCCTGGTGGTCGCGGTCCCGTGACGCGGCGAGCACGACGACCCGGTCGCGCCGCCCGTCGGCCCGCGCCCGCAGGATCGGTTCGACGAGCTGCCGGCCCACGGCCTCGTGGGCGTTGTCGAGGAGGAGCAGGGGGCGCCCGATGCGCGTGCCGCGCTGCCGGAGGCCCGTGTAGGCCCGGAACAGGTCCTCGGTCAGCGCGCCGACGAGGAACGCCTCGGCCTCCCGCCGCCGCTCCCCGCCCTGCTCGAAGTCGATCGCCAGCTGCTGCAGCCCCGCCTTGCCGCGCCCTCCCGCGTTGCGGTAGCCCCCGTACCAGCTCTCGGAGGTCCGCTGGAACCGGCTGAAGACCTCCTCCAGGACCGTCTCCACCGTCGCCTCGGCGAGCAGCCCGGCCAGCGGCACGGTCGCCTCCGCGAACCTCGCCGCGAGCTTGGCGAGCACCTTGCCCACCCAGTTCGTCGCGGCGCCCCTCGTCGCGTCGACCGTCGCGAGCAGCGGTCCCAGCCGCTGGAGGTCGCGCCGCGCCCGCTCGTCGTCCTCCTGCGACCAGGCCAGCGAGGCCACGGCCACCAGGCCGAGCGAGAGCCGGGGGAACTGCACGGCCCGCACGACCGTCCCCTTCGGCGCCAGCTGGACCGCGAGCTCGGCGAGCGACCCGGTGACCGGCGTCCACCCGGGTCCGTGATCGGCCGGCGGCTCCACGCCCGCGCAGTCGAGCAGCGCCAGCGGCGTGAACCCCTTGTACCGGTTGCGGACCTCCTTGAGCAGGGCCGTCTTCCCCATCCCGCGCCCGCCGGTGAAGACCGCCACCGGCGGGTCGTCGCCGTGCTCGTACGCGACCCGCCCCCCGCCCTTCCCGGCCAGCCCGACCAGCCGCGCGGCGAGCCCGCCCTCGTGCAGGACCGCCTCGCGTCCGTACAGCTCCCTTTCCACGCCCCCGACACCCCCCTGCTTCCCCATGAGATGTGCCCCGCCACATCGTCAAGTGCAGGATATCTACCGGTTGTTGGGCTCGCTCAACCATTCGGAAGGGGTTCGCGGGCGAGGGGGGCGGCCCGGCCGGGGACGGAAGGGGGCATGGCCCGTTGGGGCCAGCGGAAACGTCTTCCGGGGGTGCGGGGGGCTCGGCAGGATGGTGATCGCCGCCGGGGGCCGCTCAGGGCGGCCGCCTGATCTGCCTGATCCGTCTGGTCCGCCCGGGCCGGCCGGCCGTCCTGATCCACGTGATCCACGCGGTCCACTCGGATCCGCCTGATCTCCCTGATCTGCCTGAACCCCGCACCCGTCCGACCGGAGTTATGTCATGCCTATGCCAAGGAATCGGCGTTCTCGCCACGCCGTCCTCGCCGGCGCGGGCCTCCTCGCCGCCCTCGCCGTCTACGGCGTGAGCCAGCAGGCCGCCGCCTCCGCGACCGACACCGACGCCCAGGCTCCGGCGACGACCGCCGCCCGCACCGCCGCGCCGACGACGGAGGTCCCGACCCCGTCCCACACGACCCCCGCCGTGACCGGCACCGGCACCCCCGCCCCGACCCCCACCACCGCACCCGCCCCGGCCGCCGCCCCCACCGGCGGGGCGACGGGGAAGCCCGCGCCCGGCGCCACCGCGCCCGCCCCGCTCAAGCCCGCCGAACTCCCGGACGGCGACCGCCAGGAGTGGAAGCCCATGGGCGAGGTCACGTCCCTCCCGCTCAGCGGGGACTTCCAGCTCAACGAGTGCGTGAGCATCGCGAAGGCCACCGCCTGGCACCAGCAGGGCTTCCGCGGCTCGACGCGCGACACCGTCGCCGTCCAGGACACGCTCACCTTCCCCGACGAGGCGACGGCCGCCGCCGCGTACCGCACCGCCGTCGGGGCCATGAAGGACTGCCAGGCGACCAGCCGGGAGCTCCAGCGGAAGGCCGCCCTGCCGCAGGACGCCGCCGTCCGGCAGACCGCGAACACCACCGACGGCACCTCCTGGCAGCGCCGCTGGACCGGCGTCCAGGGCATCTCGTCCCCCGGCGACCAGGCGAACCACGTCTACGCCGTCCGGCGGGGCAACGTCCTCGCGCTCCTCCACTACGACGAGCCGGCCTCCGCGTCGGCCTCCCCGTCCTACGACTTCCGGGGGGACACCGCGGTCCTGCGGACCCTCGGCGCACTGCTCGCGAAGTGATCCCGAGCGGATCGGCCCCCTTCCCCTCCCTCATCTCACAGGAGACATCCATGCCCATGAAGCGTTCCGTCGTCCGTGCCGCCGCGTCCCTCGCCGTCGCCGGTCTCGCCGTCACCGCCTCCGTCGTGACCCCCGCCCAGGCCGCCGCGCCCGCCACCGCCGTGGCCGTCACCGCGGAAGCGTCGTCCGCGATCGGCGGCACCATCTCCCGCGACGAGATCATCCAGCGCGCCAAGTACTGGCTCGGCAAGGGCATCACGTACAACCAGGGCGGCTCGTACCCCGACTCTGGCGGCAAGTACTACCGCACGGACTGCTCCGGATACGTGTCGATGGCCTGGCACCTGTCCTCCAGCCTCAACACCGTCGGCATCGCGAACAGCGCCGACACGTACGAGATCTCCCGCAGCCAGCTGAAGGCCGGTGACGTCCTCAACAGCTACTACGACCACGTCATCCTCTTCGAGAAGTGGGACGACGCCGCGCACACCAAGTTCTCGTACTACAGCTTCGGTTCGACCCCGGTGAAGCACATCACCGGCATGTCCATCAACGCCTCCACCATCGACGGACACCCCAACGGCGACTACAAGGCCCTCCGTTACAAGAAGGCCGTCGACAGCGCCGGCGACATCCCGGTCGCGGCCAACTGGGACGGCGGCGCCGCGGACAACGTCGGCATCTACCGCCCGTCCACCGGAGAGTTCCACCTCCGCTTCGACGACGGCAGCCTGTACAAGGTGTACTGGGGCGAGCAGGGCGACGTCCCCGTCTCGGCCAACTGGGACGGCAGCGGAACGGACAACGTCGGCATCTGGCGCCCGTCCACCGGCGAGTTCCACCTGCGCATGGACGACGGCAGCCTGACCAAGGTGTACTGGGGCGAGCAGGGCGACATGCCCGTGTCGGCCAACTGGGACGGCGGCGCGGCGGACAACGTCGGCATCTGGCGTCCGTCCACCGGAGAGTTCCACCTCCGCTTCGACGACGGCAGCCTGCACAAGATCGCTTGGGGCACGCAGGGCGACATCCCGGTCGCCGGCAACTGGGACGGCAGCGGCGCGGACAACGTCGGCATCTACCGCCCGTCCACGGGCGAGTTCCACCTGCGCATGGACGACGGCAGCCTGAAGAAGGTGTACTGGGGCGAGCAGGGCGACATTCCGGTCTCGGCCAACTGGGACGGCGGTGCCCCCGACAACGTGGGCATCTGGCGCCCCTCGACGGGTGAGTTCCACCTCCGCTTCGACGACGGCGCCGTGACCAAGATCGCCTGGGGCGAGCCGCGCTGACCCCCACGACGGGAGCGGGGCGCGCTGACCCCCACGACGGGAGCGGGGCGGGAGGACGACTCCCGCCCCGCTCCCGTCGCCCCCGATCAGGTCAGCCAGCCCCGCTCCCGTCGGCCCCGGTCAGGTCAGCCAGCCCCGCTGCACCGCGCGTACCCCCGCCTCGAAACGGCTCCGCGCACCCAGCCGCTCCATCAGCGTCGTCGCGTGCCGGCGGGCGGTGCGGTGGGAGACGGCCAGCCGCTTCGCGATGGCCTCGTCCGTGTAGCCGAGGGCGAGCAGCTTCAGCGTCGTCTCCTCTGTGTCCGTCAGGCCCCGCTCGTCCCGCTTGGCCTCCGAGCCGAGCGGCCTGGCCTTCTCCCAGACGGACTCGAAGAGGGCGCAGAGCGCGGCGAGCGTCCCCTGACCGGTGAGGACCACGGCGCCGGCCGCGGAGTCGTCGCTGACCGGCATGACGGCCGTCGACCGGTCGGTGATGATCATCCGTACCGGCAGGGTCGGCACCGTGCGGGCCTGCCGCCCCAGCCCCGCCAGCCACTCCGCGTACTCCATGGTGTGCGGGCTGTTGCGCACGCTGTCCAGGTACACGGTGCGCATCCGGACGCCCCGTTCGAGCAGGGCCTGGTCTAGGGGGCGGGACGCCTCCAGGTTGTCCGGGGTCTGCTCGCCGTCCGGGGCGAAGATCATCACCTCCTCCCGGACCTCCCGATGGAGCAGGGACAGCCGGTCGCGGATCGCGTCGAGGCCCGTCAGGTGCTCCACTCCGGGCTCCGGCGAGCCGGGGCGCAGGTCCGCGTACTCCGAGATCAGCTGGGCGGCGGCGGCCCGGCTGGCCTCCACCCGCTGCTGCTGGGCCAGCAGCTCGACCTGCTGGCGGGCGAGCAGCAGCTCCATGCCGACGTCCGGACTCACCGCCCGGATCGTCCCCGGGCTGTCGTACGAGGGCCGGGCGAGGCCCAGTTCGCTCAGCCGGTCGAGGGCGCTGCGCACCCTCTCCTCCGGCAGTCGCAACCGCGCGCCGATCGCGGCGACGCCGTCCGCGGGGTGCGCGAGCATGCCCCGGTAGACCGATTCCGAATCCTGGTCGAGTCCCAACAGCGTGGACAACGTAGAGGCCCCCCTCTCGATGATCTTGCCTTCGCATACTCGCACGTCCGTGCGGATCGGGAGGGGGAGTCGATCGATGAGGCCTCTTCCGGCCACGGCTCGAAGGGTCCAGGGCGGGCCGCTGGGTTTCCGGCCCCGCACCGGACAGGCTGGACTTCATGTACTTGATTCACGCCCGACTCCAGCCTCCCGGAGCCCAGTTGCTACCCGAGGACGCCGCGGTCCGGGCGCTCGCCCTCGCCCTCCCCGAGGAGCGCGTCGAGCACGTCAGCGCCCACCCGGACGCCCTCCCCCTGCCCGTGCTCGGCGTCTTCCTGCTGGCCGGCTCTCTGGCGGAGGCCGAGTCCGGGACGGCGGCGCTCTGCCTGCGCCTCCTTGAGTGCCACCCGGCCCTCGCGGGATGGCGCCTGCGCACCGCGGAGGCCCCTCTCCTGGCCCCATTGGGACACGGCCTCTTGGGGCCAGCCGGCAACCCTTCAACCGGCCTCCGCTGACGGCCAGAGTGGAGATCGCCGGAAGGACGCCACCGCGGGGCGCCCCACCGGTACGGAACTCCTCACTCCTGCAACGGACTTAGCCGTCCCGCATCCGAAAGGCCCACCGACATGACCAGCCTCCGCACCCTCAAGGCCGCCGCGGCCCTCGCCACCGTCACCACCGCCCTCCTGCTCGCCACGACGACTGCCGTGAGTGCCGCCGAGCTCGTCGAGCCCGCCGGGCTCCGGGGCGTGGTCACCGTCGTGGCCGACGCGGACCTCGGCGCGAACACCGGCACCGGCAAGGACGACTTCGGCTGGCAGTGAGCCGCCCGCGAGGGCGCGGTCAGTCCGTGGCGATGGCGTCGAGCCGGGCCCGCGGTCAGTCCGTGGCGATGGCGTCGAGCTGGGCCCGCAGATACCCGTGCGACTTGATCCCGTGGATCGTCGTCCCCGGCGTGCACTCGTAGAAGTACACCAGCGACATCAGCTCCTCGGTGGGCGCGTCGGCCGGCGGCGGCAGCACCCGATGGCGCCCCGACCGCCACCGCCCACCGGTCCAACCCGCCATCAGGTCACCGATGTTGACCGTGAACGCGGCCGGGTCGAACGGCGCGTCCTGCCACCCTCCGGCTTCCGTGAACACCTGGAGCCCGCCCTTCCCCGCCTCCCGGTCCAGCACGGTCACCGTCCCGAAGTCCGTGTGCGGCCCGATCCGGAACTGACCCGGCTCAGGCTCGCCCGTCCGCTCCCGCCCCGGGTACCAGTTGATGTTGAAGCCGAACGTCGGGTGCCCCGTGTGACGCGTGAAGAAGTCCCGCTCCTCGCCCAGCGCCTCCCCGAGTACGTCGAGCACCCGGTCCGACAGCGCCTTCATCTCCGCCAGATACCGCTCCACCAGCGGCTTCAGCTCCGGTACCTCCGCGGGCCAGGTGTTCGGCAGGAACCACTCCGCGTCCACCGCCGCGTCCCCCGTCGGCTCCTCCGCCGCGAACGACAGCGACTCCTTCAGGTCCGGCGGCGTCTCCGTCCCCTCCGCGTACCCGTTCGCCTCCGCGCCCGGCCCCAGCCACCCCCGCCCGCCGACCCGCACGGCGTACGGCTCCTTCACCGCGGCCGGCAGATGGAAGAAACGGCGCGCGACCGCCCGGATCTCCGCCCGCAGTCCCGGATCCACCCCGTGCCCCGTCACCAGCAGGAACCCCGCCTCCCGCAGGGCCCGGTCGACCGCCGGCAGCTGCGGAGCCGGGTCGCGCGACAGATCGATCGTGGGCAGGCTCGCCTCACTCATCGCCGATGTCCTCGTTCCACAGCGCGGGCTCCCGCTCGATGAACTCCCGCATCAGCTCTACGCATTCGGGATCGTCCAGCACCACGACCTCGACCCCGTGCTCCACCAGCCACCCGTGCCCGCCGTGGAACGTCTCCGCCTCCCCGACGACCACCCGCGAGATCCCGAACTGCCGCACCAGCCCCGAGCAGTACCAGCACGGCGACAGCGTCGTCACCATCGTCGTCCCCCGGTACGAGCGCTGCCGCCCGGCCGCCCGGAACGCCGCGGTCTCCCCGTGCGCCGACGGGTCCCCGTCCTGCACCCGCCGGTTGTGCCCCCGCCCCAGCAGTGTGCCGTCCGCGCCGTACAGCGCCGCCCCGATCGGAATCCCACCCTCGGCGCGGCCGGTGCGGGCCTCGTCGAGCGCGGTGGCCAGCCACCGCCGTGCCAGTTCCTCGTCCATGCGGGGAGCCTTCCCCGGCGGGGTGTCGGGATCACCCGGGGTGCGTCGGGCGGGCTCCCCGGCGGCGGGCATGACGTAGGAGCCCTTGCCCGGCACGGTGTAGATCAGACCGTTCCCGGCGAGCTCGCGCATGGCCCGACGGGCGGTCAGCACGGCGATGCCGTACTCCTCGGCGAGGCGAGCCGGTGTGGGAACCATGCGGTCGGGGGCGTACTCCCCGGTCGCGATCTTCGCTGCGATCACGTCGGCCAACTGCTTGTACAGCGGGCGTCCCGACTTCGGGTCAAGGCTCATGGGTCAACACTAGGTAGTCGTACTAATACACGTTTGGATGGATCTAGCTATGTAGCGCTATAGCACTGTGTAGCGCGCACTAGGGTGACCCGCATGGAAGACCCCGGCGAGGTGGCTAGACCTCCCGGGGCATGGCCACCAACTCATAAGGGAGTTGATGACGTGCGGAACCCTATCGCGCGCGCACTGGGTCGGGCCTGGATCCCGCTCCTCCTCTGGCTTCTCATGCTCACCCTGCCCCCCACCGGCCGTCACCGGCCCCGCCCCCGTCCGACGGCCCCACCCGCCGCCGCCCCGCGCCGGCACCGCGCACCCACCCGCCGTTCCCCGTACGCCCGGGAGCAGGTGATGCCCCTGGACGGCTCCCGCTCGCCCCTGGTGCGCCCGTACCTCTCCGGCCCGGGCGCCCGCTCGGCCCAGCGCAAACGCCGCCGCACCCTCTGGCTCGCCACCGTCGGCCTCGACGTCGACCACCGCGACATCCACGCGGGGAGCGCCCGATGAGCCGCTGCGGGGCGCGCCGGTCCGTGCTCGACGTGGCCGAGGTCGTACGCCCGGTGTGGGGCGGCTCGGTCTGCGTGCTCGCCGTGTCGCACGACGGCCCGCACCGCGACCGCGCGGGCGACGGTTGGTGGGTGACGCCCGAGATCGCGGACGCGGTGACCGTCTCCCTGCTGGCCCGCGCCCTCACGGACCCGCCCGAGCCGGAGTTCCGATCCCCGCGCTGCGTCGTCGGCCGCCACGACCGCTGCCGCGACCACGCGCCGCGCGACAGCGGAGTACCGGGGGTCCGCTACCTGGTGTGCGGGTGTCCGTGCCACGGCCTTCAGGCGGCCGCGTCGGCCTCCTCGTAGGGGAAGAGGGCGAGGGGGGTGGGGCCCTGGAAGAAGGTCTTGGCGCGGATGAGGGCCTGTTCGTCGGAGTGGATGTCGCCGGGGCGGGAGGCGGTGCCCTTGAGGACGCCGCCGAAGTGCATGCGGAGGTAGGCGGCGGAGTGGCTGAGGGAGGTGACGAGGCCGTCGGCGACCTCGTGTTCGTCGTGGGCCATGGCGGTGACGCCCCAGAGGGTGCGGCCGGCCATGCGGGCCTTGAAGTCGGAGCCGGGGACGTTGAGCCAGCCGGACCAGTGGTCGAGGTAGCGCTTGGTCTGGGCGGAGAGGCTGTACCAGTAGAGGGGGGAGACGATGACGACGTCGGTGGCGTCGAGGGTGGCCTGACGGAGCAGTTCCTCGGTCTCGTGGGGCTGCCGGCCGGGGGCATCGTGGCGGCCGTCCTGGAAGTCGGGCAGGGCCAGTTCGTTCAGGTCCACCCAGCGCTGCGGGACGTCCGGGGGGAGGTGGGCGGCGGCGGCGCGGGCGAGGAGCTCGGAGTTGCCGTCGGCGCGGGAGCTGCCGAGGACGAAGAGGAACGAGCGGTCCGGGCGGTCCTGATGGCCCGGGCGGTGCGGGGTGTCCTGCGTCATGTCTGATGCTCCGGTGTCGTCGGGTACCCGGTGCCAACTCCCGCCTTCCCGGGGGTATTCCGGGGCCCGTCGGCCGCGCCGATCGGGTACCCGGTGGCTCCCATCGGCTCTGGCGATCGGGTACCCGACGGCTCCCATCGGTTCTGCCGATCGGGCCCATCGGGAGGACTCCCCAGTGGCTCGTGGACCGGGTGCGGGGCCCGCTCGTAGCGTCGGTGGCATGAGAAACGAGACCAGGGGAACCGTCGAACTGACCCTCGCCATGGTGCTGTCGGGCACCCTCGGCGTCTTCGTCGTCGAGTCGGGGGCGTCGCCCTTCGAGGTGGTGTTCTTCCGGTGCCTCTTCGGGGCGCTGGCGCTGGGCGCGTACAGCCTGGCGCGGGGGTTCTTCACCGGGCACGGGTTCACGGCGCGGAAGCTGGGCATGGCGGCGCTCGGCGGGGTGTTCATCGTCTTCAACTGGGTGTTCCTGTTCGAGGCGTACGAGGCCAGCTCGATCTCGCTCGCGACCGTCGTCTACCACACGCAGCCGTTCTTCCTGGTGGTGCTGGGGGCGGTGTTCATGAGGGAGCGGATCCCGGCCGGGAAGCTGGGGTGGCTGGTCGTCGCCTTCGTGGGGCTGGTGCTGGTGTCCGGGGTGCGGCCGGGGGACACGGCGTCGCTCAAGGGGATCGGGTTCGCGCTCGCGGCGGCGGTGCTGTACGCGCTGTCGACGTTCGTGACGAAGCGGATCACCGGGGTGCGGCCGCATCTGATCGCGCTGGTGCAGGTGCTCGTGGGGATGCCGCTGCTGCTGCCGTTCACGGACTTCGGCGCGGTGGCGGGGCTCGGGGCCGGGTGGGCGTGGCTGGTGGGCCTGGGGCTCATCCACACGGGTCTGATGTACGTGCTGATGTACGCGGCCTACGCCAAGCTGCCGACCGCGAAGATCGCGGTGCTCGCCTTCACCTACCCGGCGGTCGCGATGGGGGTCGACTGGGCGGTGTACGGGCACCACATCGGGCTGGTGCAGGCGCTCGGGGTCCCGCTGATCGTGCTGGCGAGCCTGAGGGTCACGCTGGCGGGGTCTGCTCGGACACGAGGCGGCGCGCCTGCTCGACGAACAGGCGGACGTGCGGGGGAAGCCGCTTCCCCCGTCGCCACGCGAGCTGCGTGAAGAGGGTGAAGGGGGCCTGCCAGGCCAGCGGGACCAGGGCGCCGGAGGCGATCTCCCCGGCGACGGTCACCCGGGGGAGGAGGGCGATGCCGAGGCCGGCGGCGACGCCGCGCTTGGTCGCCTCGATGGTGCCGAACTCCATGAAGGGCGGCGCCCACTCCCGGAGCTCCCGCTCGAAGAGGTCGCGGTAGGGGCAGCCGGGCTCGGTGCCGACGAGCTGGGCGCCGGCGAGGTCCTCGCTCGTCAGGGCCGTACGGCCGACCAGGGGGTGGCCCGGGCCCGCGACGAGGACGAGGGGCTCGGGGGCGAGGACCTCGGACTCCAGGCCCTCGTGCTCGGTGTCGGGCTCCATGAGGAAGCCGACGTCGTAGGTGCCCTGGCGGAGGGCCTGACGGGTCTCGTCGCCGAGGGTGGGGCGGAGGGTCAGCCGGACCCCGGGGTAGCGGTGGTGGAAGTACTCCAGGAGCGGCGGCAGCCGGTAGGAGGTGAGGGATTCCATGGTGCCGACGGCGATCGGCCCGGAGGGTTCACCGGTGGCCGCGACGGCGGTACGGGCCTCCTCCGCGAGGTCCGCCATGCGGCGGGCGTACGGGAGGAGCCGCTCACCGGCCTCGGTGAGGCGGATGCGGCTGCCGAGCCGCTCGAAGAGCTCCACGCCGAGGGACGACTCCAGGGAGCGGATCTGGCCGGTGACGCTGGACTGGGCGTAGCCCAGGTCGGCGGCGGCCCGCGTGAAGGAGAGGACGTCGGCGACCTTCTCGAAGGTGGCCAGGAGCCGCAGCTCCATCAGCGCGCCGTCCTCTCGGTCCGTCCGTGGTGCCGGGGTGCCATCAGCCGTCCGCGTCCTCGCCGCGCTCGCGCTTCTTCAGCTCCTCCTCGCGGCGGCGGAGGTCGGCCTCCCAGTCCTTGAGGACGGACTCGTCCTTCTTGTTCTCCTCGCGGAGGGACTTCAGGAAGTCGGGGTTGTCGTCGGGGGCGACCCACTCCTGGCGGTGGTTGCGGTGCCACTCGGAGGGCGTACGGCCGCCGGCGGGGGCGCGGCGCATCTTGCCGGCGGCGAACCAGACGATGGGCCCGACGATCCAGAAGAGCAGGATGATGATGACCCAGACGACCTTCGGCAGGTGCTTGGCCTCGTCCTCGGGGGTGTTGAGGCAGTCGATGAAGGCGTAGATCGTCAGTGCCAGCGGCAGGATGTACATCAGTGCCCTGAGCATGTGGGACAGCCCCCTGGAAGCAGTGGCGGGGCGCGTTGCGGCGGCCCCGGTGACGAGTCAAGCCTAGCCCGTGGCGGATACTGGCCCCTATGGCTTACGACGATCTCCGCTCGCTGCTCAGGGCCCTGGAGCGCGAAGGCGACCTCAAGCGCATCAAGGCCGAAGTCGACCCGTACCTGGAGGTCGGGGAGATCGTGGACCGCGTGAACAAGGCGGGAGGCCCGGCGCTCCTCTTCGAGAACGTCAAGGGCTCCGCCATGCCGCTCGCGATGAACGTCTTCGGGACGGACCGGCGGCTGCTCAAGGCGCTCGGCCTCAAGTCGTACGGCGAGATCAGCGAGAAGATCGGCGGGCTGCTCAAGCCCGAGCTCCCGCACGGTTTCGTCGGCGTCCGCGAGGCCTTCGGGAAGCTCGGCTCGATGGTCCACGTGCCGCCGAAGAAGGTGAAGTCCGAGGCGGCCCCCGTGCAGGAGGTCGTGCTCACCGGCGACGACGTCGACCTCGACAAGCTGCCGGCCCTCTTCACCTGGCCGAAGGACGGCGGATCCTTCTTCAACCTGGGCCTCACCCACACCAAGCACCCCGAGACCGGCGTGCGGAACCTGGGGCTCTACCGGCTCCAGCGGCACGACAAGCGCACCATCGGCATGCACTGGCAGATCCACAAGGACAGCCGGAACCACTACGCGGTGGCCGCGGCGAAGGGCGAGCGGCTGCCGGTCGCCATCGCCTTCGGCTGCCCGCCGGCCGTCACGTACGCCTCGACGGCCCCGCTGCCGGGCGACATCGACGAGTACCTGTTCGCCGGCTTCGTGCAGGGCAAGCGGATCGAGATGGTCGACTGCAAGACCGTCCCGCTCCAGGTCCCGGCCCACGCCGAGGTCGTCGTCGAGGGCTGGCTGGAGCCCGGCGAGATGCTGCCGGAGGGCCCCTTCGGCGACCACACCGGCTTCTACACGCCGCAGGAGCCGTTCCCCGCGCTGAAGATCGACTGCATCACGATGCGGAAGCGCCCGCTGCTCCAGTCGATCGTCGTCGGCCGGCCGCCGACCGAGGACGGGCCGCTGGGGCGGGCCACGGAGCGGTTCTTCCTGCCCCTGCTCAAGATCATCGTGCCGGACATCGTCGACTACCACCTGCCGGAGTCGGGCGGCTTCCACAACTGCGCGATCGTCTCGATCGACAAGAAGTACCCGAAGCACGCCCAGAAGGTCATGCACGCCATCTGGGGCGCCCACATGATGTCGCTGACCAAGCTGATCATCGTCGTCGACAAGGACTGCGACGTCCACGACCTCCACGAGGTCTCCTGGCGGGCCCTCGGCAACACCGACTACGCCCGCGACCTCACCGTCGTCGAAGGGCCCGTCGACCACCTCGACCACGCCTCCTACCAGCAGTTCTGGGGCGGCAAGGCCGGCATCGACGCCACCAAGAAGCTCCCCGAGGAGGGCTACACCCGCGACGGCGGCTGGCCCGACATGGTCGAGTCCGACCCGGCGACGGCGGCCCTGGTGGACCGCCGCTGGAAGGAGTACGGGCTGTGACCACGGCTGCCGTACCGGGTGCGCAGCCGGGGCGCACCAAGGCGTTCCTGCGGCTCGTGATGATCGAGCACTCGGTGTTCGCGCTGCCCTTCGCGTACATCGCCTCGCTCACCGCGATGTTCCAGCTCGACCGGAACATCCACTGGTGGACGCTGTTCCTGGTGACGGTGTGCATGGTGGGGCTGCGGACGTTCGCGATGGCCTGCAACCGGATCATCGACCGGGAGATCGACGCGCGGAACCCGCGGACGGCCAACCGCGAGCTGGTGACGGGCGCGGTGTCCGTGCGGTCGGCGTGGGTCGGGGCCGGGATCGCCGTCGTGGTGTTCCTGGGGGCGGCCGCGCTCCTCAATCCGCTGTGCCTGGCGCTGGCGCCGCTCGCGGTGATCCCGATGGTCGTCTACCCGTACGGCAAGCGGTTCACGAACTTCCCGCACGCGATCCTCGGCCTCGCGCAGGCGATCGGGCCGATCGGGGCGTGGCTGGCGGTGACCGGTGAGTGGTCCTGGGACGCGGTGATCCTGGGGCTCGCGGTGGGCGTGTGGATCGGCGGGTTCGACCTGATCTTCGCCTGCCAGGACGTGCAGGCGGACCGGGCGCACGGCGTGATGTCCGTGCCGGCGCGGTTCGGCGTGCCGGCGGCGCTGTGGGGCGCCCGTGCGTCGGCGGTCGTGACGACGGGCCTGCTCGTCTGGTACGCGCTGGCCACCGACGCCGGAACGTTCTTCTGGATCGGCCTCGTGATCGTGGTGGCGGCCTTCGGGTACGAGCACTCGATCGTGAAGCCGCACGACCTGTCGCGGCTCAACCGGGCGTTCTTCACGACGAACGGCTTCATCGGGATCAGCCTGTTCGTGTGCGCGCTGCTCGACCTGCTCGTGCGGGGCCTCTCGCTCTGACGACGACGGACCCCTTTCGCCCCCGGCCGCCCCTCAGGCGCCGGGGGCGAATCCGTCCAGGAGGGCGTCGAGGCCGGCGGCCAGGCCGGCCGGGCCGCCGTGGCGGGCCAGGACCGGGGCGGCGTCGCGGAGGCGGGGGAGCTCGCGCGCCGGCATGCGGTGCAGGCCGAGGCGGAACGCCGGGTCGGGCTCGTCGGGGTTGTCGACCATCGCGCGCAGGTCGCCCAGGACGTAGCCGAGGACCCAGCCGGTGACGGCCCGGAAGGCCGTGACGGTGGCTTCCTCGTCGAGGCCCGCCCGGCCGAGCAGGGTCAGGATGCGCTCGTGGCCCCGGAGCACGGGGAGCGGGCGGCGGGCGAGCGGGACCGCCAGCATGCGGGTGGCCAGGAGCGGGGCCACGTGGGGGTGGGCGAAGACGACCCCGTAGGTCTCGGCGGCGATCCGGTGGAGCTCGTCCCGCCATCCGGGTGCCTCGGGCGAGGCTGCGAGCCGTTCCTCCAGTTCCGTGTAGAGGGCCTCGACCAGGCCGTCGAGCAGGGCGTCCTTGCCCGCCGCGTACCGGTACAGCGCCATGGCCTCCACACCGAGCTCGGCGCCGGTCCGGCGCATGCTCAGGGCGGACAGCCCCTCCCGGTCGACCAGCTCCAGGGCGGTGGCGAGCACGCGCTCCCGGCTCAGCCGGCCGTAGCGGCCGTGGTCGCCGGCGCGGCGGGCCGGTGCCCGGCGCCCCCGCGCGGGGTCCTTCTCGATCGGCATGTGCCCGCCTCCGCCGTGCCGTCCCGGTGGGAGGCGTGCCCGCCCCCGCCGGGCGACCGCCTCGCCTTGACCGCTGAACATCCAGGGATAAAGTGTACATATACGTCGTAAACGTACGGTGCTGTCGGCAAGGTGAAACCCGCCGGGCACCACGTCCGGCGGACGGCCTCCGCAGCACGGCACGACCGTGCACCGATTCGATCCGGAGCCCCATCATGACCACGTACCCGACCCTGCCGCAGAGCACCGGCTCACAGCCCGACGACCACCCCATCCGCCGCTCCACCGACCCGCCCCCGCACCCGATGCGGCGCGCCGAGGACCGGGCGCCCACCCGGCTCGCGGTGAGCCTGGTCGTCCCCGCGCTCAACGAGGCGCGCAACATCCCCTGGGTGTTCGAACAGATCCCGGACTGCGTCGGCGAGGTCCTCCTCATCGACGGCGACTCCCACGACGCCACCGTCCGCGTCGCGACCCAGATCCTGCCCACGGTCCGCAGCATCCCGCAGAGCGGCAAGGGCAAGGGCAACGCCCTGCGCACCGGCTTCCTCGCGGCGCGCGGCGAGTACATCGTGATGATGGACGCCGACGGCAGCATGTCCCCCGCCGAGATCCCGCACTTCGTGCACTTCCTGGAGAACGGGTACGACTTCGTCAAGGGCTCCCGCTTCGTCGAAGGCGGCGGCTCCCTCGACATCACCCGCTTCCGCCGGCTCGGCAACCACGCCCTGCTCGCCCTCGTGAACCGGCTCTACGACGCCACGCTCACCGACCTCTGCTACGGCTTCTGCGCCTTCCGCCGCACCTTCCTCGACCAGCTCGACCTCCACGCCACCGGCTTCGAGATCGAGACCGAGATGATCGTGCACGCCCTGCGCTCCGGACTCCGGATCGCCGAGGTCCCGAGCCTCGAACTCCCCCGGCGCAACGGACGCTCCAACCTGCACGCGATCTCCGACGGGCGGCGAGTGCTCCGCACCCTCCTGTCCGAGCGACCCGGCGCGATGGCGCCGCCCGCCCCGCAGGAGCGGAGCACGCCGTGACCCCCGCCCCGCCCGGGCTGTCCGTCCCGATGCCCGTCGTGGACATCGACCTCGCCGCACCGGGTGCCTTCCGGCGCCCCGGAGGCCGGGTACGGATCGGACCCTCGGGCCGCGCACTGGGCCTCGTACGCCTGCACGGCCGCCCGCTCGGGATGGCCGAGGCGTCCGGACACGGCCCCGGGGAACTGTGGCAGGCGCTCGCGGACGCGGCCCTGCGGGACTTCCCCGCCGCGCCCGCCGCGCCGGAGGCCCCGGGCGCCGGAGGTCTTTCCGCGGCCGCTTCGGGCCAGGGCGCCGGAGGTCCTTCCGCCGCCGTCACGGCACCGGGCCCGCGCTCCCGTTCCGCCGTCGCCCCGCCCCCGGAGATCAGCGTGATCATCGCGACGCGGAACCGCGCCGCGATGCTCAGGGACTGCCTGGACTCGCTGCTCGCGCTCGCGTACCCGCGGTTCGAGGTCATCGTGGTGGACAACGCCCCGGCGGACGGATCCACCGAGGAGCTGATCCGGCGGGAGTACGGTCCGCTCCGCGACCGCGACCGCGACCGCGACCGCGACCGTGACGGGGTCGGGGCCGGAGACTGGGCCGTGGCCGGCGACGGAGACCGGGCCGTGGCCAGGACCGGGGCCGGACGGAAGCGGCGGCCCGTCGTCCGCTACCTGCGCGAGCCGGTGCCCGGCCTCGCCCGCGCGCACAACCGGGGACTGGCCGCCGCCCGGGGCCCCATCGCCGCCTTCACGGACGACGACACGCTCGTCGACCCCGGGTGGCTGACCGCGCTCGCCGCACCGTTCCTGGCCGACGCCCGGACCGGCTGCGTCACCGGCCTCATCGTCCCCGCCGAGCTGGACACCGAGGCGCAGGTCGCGCTGGAGAGGCACGGCGCGTTCGCGAAGGGGTACGCCCCGCGGACCTGGTCGCTGTGCGCCCCGCCCACGGACCCGCTGTTCCCGTTCACGGCCGGCCGGTTCGGGTCCGGCGCGAACATGGCCTTCCGCACGGACCTGCTGCGCGGGCTCGGCGGTTTCGACCCCGCCACCGGCGCCGGCACCCCCGCGCACGGCGGCGACGACCTGCTCTCGTTCTTCCGGGTGCTCGCCCGGGGCCACTCCCTCGCCTACGAGCCCGCCGCGATCGTCTGGCACCGCCACCGCCGCACCCCCGAGGCGCTCGAAGCACAGGCGTTCGGCTACGGCGCGGGCTTCGGCGCCTACCTCGCCGGAGCGCTCGTCCACGAACCGCGCATGCTGCCCGCGCTCCTGCGACGGCTGCCCGGCGGCGTGCGGTACGCGCTGGCCAGGAGCCGCGAACGGGCGGCCGGGCTCGACACCGGGCGTGGCGTCGGTCTCGACACCGGCCTCGACACCGGGCCGGGTGCCGGGCACGGCACCGGACGTGGTGCCGAGCCCGGCACCGGGCGTGGCACCGGGGCGGGTGCGGGACCTGCCGCCGGTGCGGACGCGGGGGCCGGATCCGGGGCCGGATCGGCTGCGGGAGCCGGTGCGGTCGCCGGGGCTGGTACGGCGACGGAGGTCGCCTCGTCCCGGATCGCCCGGCTGGAGCTGCGCGGCCTGCTGTACGGGCCGTTCGGCTACCTGCGCAGCCGGCGCGAGGAGCGGCGGCTGCGCCGAGGGGCCGGACAGGGCCGGAGCGCCCGGGCCGCCCCCTGGCCCGTCGGCTCCGACGGTCGCGCCCGCGTGGGGCGGGCCGACGGTGTCCGTGCCCACCCCGAATCACGGAGGCGGGGCGGAGCACGATGACCGGGCAGCCGTCACGACAGGGACCCGTGGTGTCCGCGTTCCGCATCACCCGCACCGCACAAGCCCCGCGCCACGCGCGGACGTCGCAGGCGGTCGGAGGCCGCGCGCCGGCCCCTGGCGCGCCGGCCTCCGGCGAGCCTGTCCCCGGAGCATCCGTCCCTGACGCGCCCGCCTCCAGCGCGGCGTCCTCCCGCCCGTCCGCCCCCGACGTACCCGCCCCCGGCGGCCAGGCCCCTGCCGCGCCCGCCCCCGAAGGCCGACGTTCGTTCGGGTCGGTGGTGCGGGCCGGGGCTCGGGCGGTGCTTTCCCGGGATCCGCTCCTGCGCAACGGGCATCTGCTCGCGGTGAGTTCGCTGGTGAGTGCCGGGCTGGGGTCCTTCTTCTGGGTCATCGCAGCGCGCTGGTACGACGACGAGGTGGTGGGCGTCAGTTATTCGGCGCTGTCCGTGACGCTGCTGCTCGCGGGAATCGGGCAGCTCAACCTGTCCGACTTCCTGGTCCGGTTCGTGCCCTCGGCCGGGCACCACACCCGTCGGATGATCCTCACCTGCTACGCGGTGAGCACGAGCGTCAGCGCGCTCGCCGCGCTGGGGTTCCTGCTGCTGGTGCCGGTGGTCGCCCCCGAACTGGACTTCCTGCTGACGCCGGTGACCGCCGCCGGCTTCGTCGCGACCACCGCCGCGTACGCGGTGTTCGTGATGCAGGACGGCGCGCTGACGGCGGTGCGTCGGCCCGGATGGGTGGTCGCCGAGAACGTGGTCTTCGCCTGCGTGAAGATCGGCCTGCTCGGCCTGGGCGCGGCACTGGCACTGCAGTCCGGCATCCTGCTGTCCTGGGCGGGAGCGCTCGCGGTGTCGCTCCTCCTCACCAACTTCGTGCTGCTGCGCAGGGCCGTGCCGCAGCACGTGCGGTCGTCGACGGTCGCGGAGCGCCCGGCCGGGGCGCTGCGGTACGCGTCGGCCGACTACCTCGGCTCGCTGTTCCGGATGGCCGCGTACACGCTGGTCCCGCTGATGGTCCTGAACGCGCTGGGGGCGGAGCAGAGCGCGTACTTCTCGCTGGCGTGGATCGTCGGGTACGTGCTGTACCTGGTGACCCGCAACCTGGGCAGCTCGCTGGTCGTGGAGGCCGTGCGGAGCCCAGGGCAGCTGGTCGAGCACGGGGTGAAGGTGCTGCGGCACACGGCGCTGCTGCTCGGGTCCGCGGTCGTCCTCGTCGTGGCGCTCGCCCCGCAGATCCTCTCCGTCTTCGGGGAGGAGTACGCCGAGCACGGGACCATGCTGCTGCGGCTGCTCGCCCTGTCGGCGCTGCCGAACATCGTCGTCAGCATCGCCATCGACCTGTCGCGGGCCCGCCGGCGGCTGCGCCGGGCGGTGGGCCTGCAGATCGCCATGTGCGTCCTCGTGCTCGGGCTGACCAAGCTGCTGCTGCCGGTCATGGGGATCACCGGGGCCGGTGTCGCCTGGCTGGTGACCACGTCCCTGCTCGCCGCACCGCTGCTGATCCGGCGTTCCCACTGGCTCACGGCAGCCCCCGGGAGGTCCTCGTGAACACCCTGCCGAGCGTGACCGTCGTGGTCTGCGCCTACACCCTCGACCGGTGGGACGACCTGACGGCGGCGATCGGGTCGCTGCTCGCCCAGCGGCACCCCGTGGACGAGATCGTCCTCGTCGTCGACCACTGCCCCGAGCTGTACGAGCGGGCGTCCGCCGCCTTCACCGGGGTGCGGGTCCTCGCGAACACCGGCCGCCAGGGCCTGTCGGACGGCCGCAACACCGGTGTCGAGGCCGCCCGTTGCGAGGTCGTCGCCTTCCTCGACGACGACGCGGCCGCCGCACCGGACTGGTCCGAGGGGCTCCTCGCCCGGTACGCCGACCCCGACGTCGCGGGCGTCGGCGGCCTGGTCCGGCCGTGGTGGGCCACCCGGCGGCCGGAGTGGTTCCCGCCCGAGTTCGACTGGGTGGTCGGCTGCTCGTACCGGGGCCTGCCCCGGCGCCTCGCGCCCGTACGGAACTTCATCGGCGCCAACATGTCCTTCCGGCGCGCCGAGGTCGTCGCCGCCGGAGGCTTCCGCGCCGACCTGGGCCGCGTCGGCACCCGGCCGCTGGGCTGCGAGGAGACCGAGCTCTGCCTGCGCATCGCGGCCCGCCGCCCCGGCTCCGTCCTGCTCCACGAGCCCGCCGCGGCCGTCCGCCACCGGGTGCCCGCCGCCCGCGCCACCTGGGCGTACTTCGTCTCCCGCTGCTACGCGGAAGGACTCTCCAAGGCGCAGGTCGCCCGGCTCGGCGGCACCCGGGCCGCCCTCGCCAGCGAACGCGCCTACCTCCGCTCGACCGTCCCGCGGGCCTTCGGCCGCGCCCTGCGGCCCGGCCGTCCGGCCGGGCTGCGCACGGCCGGCGCTCTCGTCGGCGGCGTCGGTGCCACCGTCGCCGGCTACGCGGTGGGCCGCGCCCGCCGCCCCGCTCCCGCCCCCCGGCCGGCCGGGGCACCGACGGCGCGCACCGCGGTGCCCCGGCCGGCCGCGGCGGGCCGGGGGCGGCCGTGAACACGGCGCCGGGGGGCCGGACGAGGAGTGACGGGGAGGGTCGTCCGACCGCCGTGTCGGGCGGCCCGGGGGGACGGGCGGCCGCCGTGCCGGGCGGCCGGGAGGGGCCCGTGGCCGCCGTGCCGCGGCTTCGGAAGGGGGTGGTGGCCGCGGGGCCCGCCGGGCTGGACGGGTCCCTGGCAGCCGTGCCGGTGTTCCTGTACCACTCGGTGGCGGTCGATCCGCCGCCGTGGATCGCGCCGTTCACGGTGAGCCCGCGGACGTTCGCGGAGCATCTGGCCCTGATCGCCGACAGCGGTCTGCGGGTCGTGCCGCTGCGGGCGCTGGTGGCCGCGCAGCGGGGTGGCGCGCCGCTGCCCGAGCGGGCGGCGGTGCTGACGTTCGACGACGGGTTCGCGGACTTCCGGGCGACCGTGCTGCCGCTGCTCGCCCGGTGGGGGATGCCGGCGACGCTGTACGTCACCACCGGTGGTCTGGCCGGTGGTGGTGCGGGCGGGCCGTTCCCGCCGGGGTCGCGGATGCTGAGCCGGGCCCAGCTCGCGGAACTCGACGAGGCCGGGGTGGAGATCGGCGGGCACACCCGGACGCACCCGCAGCTCGACGTCCTGAGGGCCGGCCGGATGCGCGAGGAAGTGGCGGGTTGCGGGCGGGAGTTGGAGGACGTCCTGGGGCACCGGGTGACGGCCTTCGCGTACCCGCACGGGTACTCCAGTCGCGCGGTGCGCGCGCAGGTGCGCGCGGCCGGGTGGACGTCGTCGGCGGCGGTGCGCGACGCGTTCAGTTCGGCGGGTGACGATCCGTGGCGCATCGCCCGCCTGATGGTGCGGGCCGACACGGGCCGGGAGCGCTTCCGGGAGTGGATGCGGGGTGCCGGGGCGCAGGTCGCGCCGTTCCCCGAGGGGGTCAGGACCCGGGGCTGGCGGGCGTACCGCCGGACGAGGGAGCGGCTGCACGTGCCGTACAGGGCGCTGCCCTGATGCCGGACGCGCCTCGGCCACCCTGACGTCGGACGTGCGGCATCCGGAAGCCTCCTGACGCACCCTCACTTCTGCCAGACCCGCACCCAGTCCACGCGCATGCGGGCCCGGTCGACGTCGTCGGGCGGTTCCTTCGGTACGCCGACGGCCAGGTTGATCATCACTTCCATGGGGACGTCCGGGATCCGCTCGGTCCCGGTCACGCGGAAGCGCTCGACGCCGTCGACGTACCAGACGAGGGCGTCGGGCTCCCAGAGGAGGCCGAACACGTGGAAGCGTCCGGAGAAGTCGGAGGGGCCGTACGTGCCGCGCTGGCGGGCCCGCTCGCCGCCGGGCTCGCGCCAGTGGACGTACATGCTGACCCGGGTCGTGGAGTCGAGGAACTCCATGATGTCGATCTCCGGCGGGGTGTAGCGGGAGGCGGGCATCATCCAGAACGCGGGGAACATGCCCGCTTCGGCCGGGATGCGGATCGAGGCCTCGAAGTACCCGTAGGTGAAGGTCCGGCGGGGTTCGCCGTACCAGTCGTCGCGTCCGGTGGAGATCATGCCGGACCGCCACGGATAGGTCTCGTCGTCGCTGCCGCGCGTGTCGCGGCGGCGGGCGGTGAGGGTGAGCTCGCCGTCGTCGACGGAGACCTGGCTCGGCAGGTACCACTGGGACTCGTTGTTGCTGCTGATGGTGCAGCCGTCCTTGTTCCAGTCGTAGCAGGTGGCCCAGAGGTCCGTGTCCAGACGCGAACCGTCGAACTCGTCGTCGAGGACGAGCCGCCACGGTCCGGGGGTCGCGGGGCCGGAGACGGCGGCGGCGGGCGCCGGCGGCGGCGGTTCGTCGCCGCCGGCCGGGCCGCCGCAGGCGGCGAGCGCGAGGAGCGCGGCGGCCGGCGCCAGCGCCGCCGACCGCCCGCGGAACCGGGGCGCGCCGCCTCGGGTCACCGCGGCCCGCCCGCGACCGATCCCGCGACCCGGCGGGCGGCGAAGTCCGTACCGCAGACGAAGCGCAGGACGGGGCCGAACGTGGGGGCCGCGGCCAGGCTGGTGAAGTACAGGCCGGGTACGGACGACTCGAGGCCCGGCGACAGCTCCGGCGCGCCGCCGGGCAGGGTCCGGACCGCCTGCCGCAGGGTCGGCTCCAGGAGGGAGAGCCGGTCCACGTCCACCCGGTAGCCGGTGGCCGTGAGGATGTGGTCGGTGTCCACGAGCTCCGTCCCGCCGGCCGTGTCGGCGACCTCCAGCCGGATCGTTCCGTCGCCGTTCTCCTGCCGTGCCGAGGCCACCCGGTGCCCGCACATCACGGGGAATCGGCCGTCCACCCGGTCCCGCAGCCACCAGGCGCCCGACGGGCCGAGCACGGTCCGCAGGAAGTGGTTGCGCACCGGGAGCGGCAGCCTGCGGTAGGCGCCCGCACCGCGGCTGACGGCGGCGTGGGACCAGCCGGGGCCCAGCGGGGAGGCCGGTTTGAGCAGCCGGGTCGCCCGGGAGCGGGACGAGGGCCGGTCCGCCTCCGGGGGCACGCCGAACAGGAGGGACCCGGTGCGGGCGATGACCGTGGGATGGGCGCCCGCCTCGTGCAGCAGCGCGGCGCTCTCCAGCGCGGACTGGCCCGCGCCGACGACCGCGACCCGGCGGCCGGCGAAGGGGGAGAGGTCGGCGTGGTCGCAGGGGTGGGACGCGAGGCCCGCCGGGAAGAGCGGGGCGAGGCCGGGCGGCCGGTACGCGTACGGCACGAGGCCGCTGGCGATCACCACGGAGCCCGCGGTGATCTCCTCGCCGGAGTCCAGGGTGACGCCGAACCCGCCGTCCGCGGCCCGCACGTCGCGCACGGCCGTCTGCTCGACCTCCGGCACCCGGTGCTCCTGGAACCAGTCGCCGTACGCGATGAACTCGTCGACCGGGATCGGGTAGGTGTCGCCCACCGGCCGTCTGCCGCGGGCGGTGCGGAAGTCCGCGAACCGGTGGCCACCGTCGGGGGTGGAGATCGACGAGGCCGTCGGGACGGACTTGAGGAACATGCCGTCGGGCATGTGCGTCCGCCAGCTCTCCATCGGTTCGCCGAAGACGCGGGCCGTCACGCCGGCGGCTCGCAGCCAGGTGGCGGTGGAGAGCCCGTACGGACCCGCTCCGACGACCACTACGGGAAGCCGACCGCGGCCGGTACTGCCAGGCTCCGGGGCCATCACGCACCTCCTCTCCCCCCGCTTCCCCCTCCACCAGATTGCACCTCGTCGTCCGGTTCCCGCGCGCCGTGGCGGCGGGGCAGGAGCGCGAGGACGGATGTCAGCACGGCGAGCACGAGCAGGCCCCGGGTGGCGGTGAAGACGCCGCCGAGGAAGAGCACCACGGCCACGAGCGTGGCCATCGCGAGGCCGAGCGCCAGGCTGAGCAGGGCGGCCTCCAGGACCGCCAACCGGGGCATGCCGCGCGCGGTGGCCGGCCGCAGCGCGAGGACGGCCGCGAGGCCGGGGCAGACCAGCAGGAACACGGTCACGGTCGCCACCCGCAGCGGCGCCGCCTCCGGCAGCAGGGTGGCGAGCAGTGCGAGCCATCCCGAGGCGGCGAGTCCCAGGCGGGGGAGCGCCGGGACCGCGGTCACGGGGTGCCTCCGTCGGGTGGCGGGGTCACGTAGCGGTAGACCACGGCGTGCTCGTCGGCGTAGACGCGGGTGAAGCCCGGCGCGTTCGCCATCGCGGCCTGCATCCGCGCGGAGATGTCGGCGGGCAGCGTCCCGGAGAGGTAGTTGTTCATGTCCTGGGCCCGGCTGAGCACGATGTACGCCGGCCGCTGCTCGGTGGAGCCGTACAGGAACGCGGTCACCCCGGCCAGCGGGTGCCGCACGAGGCGTTCGGTGTCCTTCGTGCTCTGGTGGGCCAGTTGGATCCTGCGGTGCTCCTCGTAGTTCAGGTCGAGGCCGGGGACGTCCGAGGTGAGCGTGACGATCGTCGCGCCCGGTGGGGCGTGGTCGGTCACGTAGCGCGCGGCGGCGACCTCGTCGGCCGTGAACCGGTTCACCGCCTCCTTGCCGTAGTAGCCGAAGACCAGGCCGCCGAGCAGGGCCAGGAACACGGGGTACACGAAGAGCGGGCGCCAGGCGTGCTGCCGGGCCCCGGACGGCAGCAGCAGGGCTGCCACCAGGAACGCGACGGCGGGCAGGGCGAAGAGGTAGGCCCGGAAGAGCATCTCGCCGCCGTAGGCGTTCGCGGCGAGCAGCGGGATCGGCGCCACGGCGAGCAGGGGCAGTCCGGTGCGCCGGGTCCAGGGGCGGACGACGAACGCCGCCACGGCCAGCACGATGACCGCGGCGGACAGCCCGCGGTCGACCCAGGACAACAGGATCTGCCCCGGAGCCGCGTTGCCCGTCGAGGCGAGTCCCGAGGCGAGGTTCTCGTCCGGCTGGACGAGCGACCGCACGAGGTTCGTGATGTGGACGGAGATGTACGACCGGGCCACGGTGGTGTCCCAGAGGGCGGTGAGGACGACCGCGGCGGCGAGGACCGGCAGGGCGGCCCGCCGGTTGCGGCGCGGCAGCGACAGCGCGACGAGCGCGCTGATCAGCATCAGCGGGGTGAGCGGGTGGGAGACCACGATCGCGGCCACCAGCACCACGACGCCCGCGAGGAGCGCGGGCGGCCAGCCCTTCCGCCGGCGCGGATCGGGGCGGGGCAGCGCCGACGTCGGCAGCTGCCGGAACAGCACGGCGATCACGGTCATGAAGAGCAGGAAGGCGAAGGTCTGCGGCGCGAAGTAGTCCTGTCCGACCCAGGAGCAGACGTAGAACGTCCAGACCGCGCCCCAGGCGAGCCGCCGGTCGCGGGTCACCGACCGGTACAGCAGCAGGAGCGGGGCGAGCAGCAGGGCATTGGCGAACGCCGGTGCCCAGGCGGCGTAGCCGACGGCGGAGTCCAGCCCGGTGGCCCGCAGGAACAGGGCGTTGAGCTGGAAGAACCCCGGCCAGTCGTTGTAGATGGAGAACTTGTCGGCGTTCGGCACCTCGCCGCCGTGCCGCAGCATCGCGTCGATGACCGCCAGGTGCTTCCACGCCCAGGAGTAGCGCAGGGTCGGGTACAGCAGCGTGGGCGTGGCGTGCAGCAGGGCGATCAGCCCGAACACGTAGCCGGTCAGCCAGGCACTGTGGGTGCGGCGGTCGCTCAGGGCGAGGCAGAAGCCGAGGGTGAGCAGGGCGGCGGCGATCCAGAACAGCGGGGGCAGGACCTGGAGGAGTCCGAGGTCGCCCATGCGGTCGAGGGGGACCGCGCGCAGCGAGAGCAGCCAGAGGACGAGCGAGAGGGGGAGCGCCGCGCGGACGGACCAGTGGCGCACGGTGGCGCCGCGGGCGGGCGCGGGGGCGGGGGGTGCCGCGGAGGACGCCCGGTCCCGCCCGGCCGTGCGGGACCCCACGCGGGTGGCGGCGGGGTCCGCGGGGCCTTCCCGCGCGCCCGTCATGGTGTTTCCGCGCTGCGCGCGGCCTCCCGCAGGACCGGGGCGACCGAGACGCCCAGCCAGCGGCGGCTGCGGCCGAAGTGCCGGGTCTTGCGGAGGTTCCCCGACACGTGCCAGAGCCAGGTCAGCAGCGGCAGCGTCGCCGGGTCGCCGCCGCCGTCCGGGTCGACGCCGTGGGCGGACAGCAGCGCGCGGTCGGCCTCGGGGAGCCGGCCGCGGCGCAGGGCCTCGGCGACCTGCCGTCCCATCGGGGGGCCGCCGAGGGCCTCGCGGGTCGCGAGGACGAAGGTGCACGCGTCGATCTCGGCCGGGCCGTCGGGGCGGGCGTTGCCCCAGTCGAAGACGCCGGTGATCCGGGTGCGGTCCTCGTCGAGCAGGAGGTTGCCGATGTGGAAGTCGCCGTGCGTCCAGCCCCGCGTCAGGGTGGCGGTGGCGAGGGCCCCGTCGAGCCGCCGCCGCAGCGGGTCGAGGGCCGTGGGACCGGCGCCCGGCAGGCCCCGGCCGATCTCGGCGGCCAGGACGGCCAGCTGCTCGTGCGCCCAGTCGGCGGCGTGGTCCGCGGCGGTCTCCCGGCGGCCCGTCGCGTCCCGCAGGGCGGCGAGCAGGCGGAGGGCGGCGGTCACGGTACGGCGCAGGTCACGGGGCCGCTCGGGGAGGAGCGGCCCGGCGGGGACGCCGGGGAGCCGGGTCTGCACGAGGGGCCGGCGGGGCGGCCCGGCGTCCGGTCGGCTGCCGACGGTGGCGGGCAGGAGCGGCCGCCACGGGGCGAGGCGCCGGTCGGCCGCGAGGTCGCGCAGGTGGTCCCACTCCAGGGCGAGGGCCTCGGAAGCCCCTTCGGCCCTGGGGTACTTGACCACGACTCCGGTGCCCGCCCAATCCACCGCGAAGACCAGCAGGTTCGTGTGGGAGACGGTGCGCCGCGGCATCACGGTCACTTCGCAGGGTCCCGCCCGACGCACCATGCCGTGCGCCGCGGTCCGGTCGGCCAGTGCTCCCAGGGGCCGTGGCGTACTGAGCGGGAGTGCGTTCCCCAAGGCGGACATATCGCTACCAACTCTAGAACACCCCATGTTTTCCTGCTCTATGGGACAATGAGGAGGGCGCCTGGGGCGTCGGCCCGCACCTCCCTACGGGACGCGGGCGAAGGGAGAACCGTGAGGCGCGCGTCGGACGGACCGCCTCTCGACCCGGCGGTGCCCGCACTGCTCGCCAAGGTCGGCAGGTACCCGCAGCACCACGGCGGGCTCGGCGTGGTGCGCACCCTCGGCCGGGCGGGCGTCACCGTGCACGCCGTCGTCGAGGACCGGCTGACCCCGGTCGCGCTGTCCCGGCACGTGGGCCGCGCGTTCGTCCGGCCGACGACCGGCCTGGAGGGCCCGGAGGAGCTGCTCGCCGCCTTCCTCGCCCTCGGCCGCTCCGTCGGCACGCCCTGCGTCCCGGTGCCGACCGACGACGAGGCCGCGATCCTGATGGCCGAACACGCCGACGCCCTCGCCGAGCACTTCCTGCTGCCGCCGGTCCCGCCGGAGCTGCCGCGGCTGCTGGCCGGCAAGGCGAGCCTGCACGCGATCTGCGAGGAGCTGGGCGTCGGCTCGCCCCGCAGCAGGGCGCCCACCGACCGCGACGAACTCGTGGACGCGGGGCGTGAGTTGGGCTTCCCCGTCGTCCTCAAGAACCGTGACGCGTGGACCCGGCTGCGCACCCCGGCGGTCGGCAGCACCACCGCGGTGCGCGACGAGCGCGACCTCCTCGACCGCTTCCCGCCGGGCGCGCTGCCCCCGGTCCTGGTGCAGGAGTACATCCCGAGGGAGGGGGCCGAGGACTGGATCACCCACCTGTACTGCGGGGCCGGCGGTGCGCCCCGGGTGGTGTTCACCGGCCTGAAGCTGCGGTCCTGGCCGCCGCACGCCGGGGTGACGACCCGGGCGGTGGCCCTGGGCAACCCCGTCCTCGGGGAGCTGGCGGCGGACCTGTGCCGCCGGATCGGCTACAGCGGGGTTGCGGACCTCGACTGGCGCTACGACGGCCGCGACGGGCGGTACAAGCTGGTGGACTTCAACCCGCGGACCGGCGCCCAGTTCCGCCTCTTCGAGAACGTCGAGGGCGTGGACGTCGTACGGGCCCTGCACCTCGACCTGACGGGCCGTGACGTGCCGTCGGCTCCGCAGGCCGACGGGCGGGTGTTCGTGGCCGGCCACCTCGACCTGCCGTCGGTGGCGGCGTGGCTGCGGGAGGAGCACCGGCTGCCGCACGGCCTGCTGCCGGTGGCGGAGACCGAGCGCGCCTGGCTCAGCGTCGAGGACCCGCTGCCGGCCCTGGCCGAGGCGGTCCGCTTCCTCGGCACGGTCGCCCGCCGCCTCGGCCGCGACGTGCGCGCGAAGGCGACGGCCGGCCGGGCCTGACGGTGCGGACCGGTCCGTGATCCCCGGCCGTCCGGCCTGCAGCCGGCTCCGGAGTTCCCGGTCGGCCGCCTTGCCACGGCCTGGTTTTTCGCGGCCGGATAGGCTCAGCGTCGTGGAGTCGCAGGAGAAGAAGAGTCGTCGGCCCTGGGTGGTGGGGGTTTCCGGGGCGTCGGGTACGCCGTACGCCGCCGCCGTACTGAGGGGACTGCTGGCCGCGGGGGAGAGCGTCGACCTCGTCGTGTCGCGGGCCTCGCGGCTCACGCTGCTCGACGAGACGGGCATCTCCTTCCGGGACGCCCACTGGCGCGAGGACCTGGCGGCCTGGCTGGCGCGGGGCGCGGACGGGAAGCCGGACGCCTTCGACGTCGCGGACCGTCTGGACGACGTGCGGTACTGGGCGGCCGGTGACCTGGCCGCGGGGCCGTCCTCGGGTTCGTACCCGGCGAAGGGGATGCTCGTGGTGCCGGCCTCGACCGCCGCGGTGGCGGGAGTGGCGCTCGGGCTCTCGAAGGACCTGCTGCAGCGGGTCGCGAGCGTGACGCTGAAGGAGCGGCGTCCGCTGGTGGTCGCCGTGCGGGAGACCCCGCTGAACGGACAGACGCTCAAGCACATGGTGGCGCTGGACGAGGCGGGCGCCGTGGTGCTGCCCGCCTCTCCGGCGTTCTACGCGGGGGCGACGCACATCCAGGATCTGGTGGACTTCGTCGCCGGGCGGGTGCTCGACGCGGCAGGGGTGCCGCACGGGCTGTACCGCCGTTGGGAGGGAGAGCTCGGTGGAGCACTCCCCACTGATTAGCGCTTCTTGGCGCGCTTCTTCGCGGCGCGCTTCGAGGCGGCGGACGGCTGGTGGGCACGCGAGCGGTTGGCCAGGTCCTGCAGCTCGCGCATGCGTGCGTAGGCCATCTCGATCGTGTACACGGTGAACACCACTCCTGAAAGATCGTCTTTGATCTGCTGAAAGATTCACAGGGTGTCGCCCCTGTGTACCTTAGATTCTACACCTAAACTCGCGGTATCGCTGGACAATGGAAGGTTCCTCCCTATGGACGCCGTGGACAGGCAGCTCATCCAGGCCCTGCGTGAGAACGGACGCGCCTCGTACGCCGAGCTCGGCCGCCTCGTGGGGCTCTCCGGCCCCTCCGTCACCGACCGCATCAACCGTCTTGAGGCGGCGGGAGTCATCACCGGCTACCGCGCCACCGTCGACGCCGCCTCGCTCGGCCTCGGCGTGACCGCCCTGATCGGCATCTCGCTCTCCGACGCCGCCGACCACGAGGACGTGGCCCGCCGGCTCAAGGACCTCGCCGAGATCGAGGACTGCTGGTTCATCGCCGGCGACGACTCGTTCATGCTCAAGGTCCGCGCCAACGACGTCGACGGCCTGGAGAAGACGATCCGCCGGCTCTCCGGCACCAAGGGCGTCTCCCGCACCCGTACGACCATCGTGCTCTCCACGAAGTGGGAGAACCGGGTCGGGGAGCTGCCCGAAGAGGGCTGAGAGTACGGTGGGTAAGCCTTGGTTTCGGAGATAAAGGGAGGCGGGCCGTATATGGACGCGGGGCTCAAGCGTGAGCTGGAGCAGAAGGTCCGGGACGGTGAGCGGCTGAGCCGTGAGGACGGCATCGCCCTGTACGAGTCCGACGACCTCGCCTGGCTCGGCGGTCTGGCCCACGAGGTCCGGACCCGCAAGAACGGCGACGTGGTCCACTTCAATGTCAACCGGCATCTGAACATGACCAACGTCTGCACCGCCTCCTGCGCCTACTGCTCCTTCCAGCGCAAGCCGGGTGAGAAGGACGCGTACACCATGCGCATCGAGGAGGCCGTGCGCCTCGCGAAGGCGATGGAGAACGAGAACCTCACCGAGCTCCACATCGTCAACGGGCTGCACCCCAACCTGCCCTGGCGCTACTACCCGCGCTCGCTCTCCGAACTCAAGAAGGCCCTGCCGAACGTCTCCCTCAAGGCGTTCACGGCCACCGAGATCCACCACTTCGAGACGATCTCCGGGATGTCGGCCTCCGACATCCTCGACGAGCTCATCGAGGCCGGTCTGGAGTCCCTGACCGGCGGCGGCGCCGAGATCTTCGACTGGGAGGTCCGGCAGCACATCGTGGACCACCGCACCCACTGGGAGGACTGGTCCCGGATCCACCGGCTCGCCCACGAGAAGGGGCTCAAGACCCCCTCGACCATGCTCTACGGGCACATCGAGGAGCCGCGCCACCGCGTGGACCACGTGCTGCGGCTGCGCGAGCTCCAGGACGAGACCGGCGGCTTCCAGGTCTTCATCCCGCTGCGCTACCAGCACGACTTCGTCGACATGCAGGACGGCAAGGTCCGCAACAAGCTCCAGGCGCGCACCACGATGGCGACCGGCGCCGAGGCCCTGAAGACCTTCGCGGTCTCCCGGCTGCTCTTCGACAACGTGCCGCACGTCAAGGTCTTCTGGGTCATGCACGGCGTCCAGACCGCGCAGCTCGCGCTCCAGCACGGCGCCGACGACATGGACGGCTCGGTCGTCGAGTACAAGATCACGCACGACGCCGACAACTACGGCACCCCGAACAAGCTGGGCCGCGAGGACCTGCTCGAACTGATCCGCGACGCCGGCTTCCGCCCGGTCGAGCGGAACACCCGGTACGAGATCATCCGCGAGTACCCCGGCCCGGACGCCGACCGCCGCGAGACCCCGCAGGCGATGCGTTTCTGAGGCGCGCCACCGCGTCGCACCACGCGAAAGGGCCGGCGGGACACCCCCGTCGGCCCTTTCGCGTGCCCGGCGCCGGGCCGGGCGCCGGGCAGCGCGGGCCCGGGGCCGGCGCCGGTCGATGCGGACCCGCCCCGGGGGCGGCGCAGGTCGACGCGGACCCGTCCCGGGGCCGGCGCAGGTCGACGTGGACCCGCCCCCCCGGCCGACCGCCGGTCAGCGCAGGGGCAGCAGCATGACGATGTCGTCGCGGTCGTCGCCCGGGGCCACCCGGATCGCCCCGGGGACGCGGCCGACCTCCTTGTAGCCCGCGCGGGCGTAGAAGCCTTCGAGGCCGAGGCCGCCCCGGCAGGTGAGGCGGATCGCCTCGACCGCCTCGAAGCCGTCGGCCGTGCGGGCGGTCCGCTCGACCGCCGCCATGAGGTCGAGGCCGTATCCCCTGCCCTGGTGGCGGGGGTGGACCATCACCGTGTAGAGCCACACCCAGTGGCCCATCAGCGGGTGGGTGTTGAAGGTGAAGAAGGCCGTGGCGGCGATCTCGCCGGCCTCGTCGCGTCCGACGAGGAGGCGGGTGCGGCCCTCGGCCATCGCGACGACGTGCCGGAGCAGCGCGGGGCGGATGACGTCGGGGGTGGCGGGGGCCACGAAGCCGACCGCGCCGCCCGCGTCGGTGACGTCGGCCCAGAGGGCGAGGACGCCGTCGCGCAGGGCGGGGTCGACGACCGGGTCCACCTCGAAGGTAAGGGTCATGTCGCGAGTGTAGATATTACGAGCCAGGGGGCTCAAGGGATTCCGACCCGTGGACGCGCGGCCCTCGCCCGGCCCTCGCGCGGCCCTCGCCCGGCCCTTCCCCGGCCGGGTGGCCCCCGCTCCCGGACGGTCTCCCGTCCCGTGCTTCACTGGAGGTGCGCTTGTCCCGTATGGGATCTTGGGTACTTTTCGGAAACGTCGGAACGGAAGAGTGGGCTGACATGCTCCGCTACACGCTGATGCGTCTCGGCATCTTCGCCGGATGCTTCCTCGCCCTGTGGGGTCTCGTCTATGCCGGAGTGCTGCCGCGCGGCCTCGGCGACTCGAACCTGCTCTGGGTCCTCGTCCTCTCCATCGTCGTCTCCGCCCCGCTGAGCTTCGTCCTCCTGCGCAAGGTGCGGGACGAGGCGAGCGCCGAGGTCGTGGCGAAGGTCGACCGCGCGAAGGGCCGGCTGGCCGAGAACCGGTCGCGGGAGGACGCGCTCTAGTGCCGTACGGAGGCGCGCGCGGAGACGTGAAGACTGCGTAAGCTTCCTCACAGACGCACACCCCTGGCAGGGCCTTCCAAGGCTCCAGCCAGGGGTGTTCTGCGTTTCGGAGGCGTGACGGGGCTCTCGCATCCCAAAGAATGGCTTTGAGGTTCTCAAAGTTCAAGTGTTAACGTGTTCGGCATGACGACAGCAGTGCGCCCCTCTCATGCCGCGAGCATCCCGCTCGTGGCGCGCCTGCACGTCGACCTGTGCCGCTGTATGTCCGCGGTCTGTCGCCGCGAGTCCTGACCTCCCCGGCATCATGCAGCGGCCCGCGCCCGAGCGCGTGCGTGCCGCACCCCGTCCTCGTACGTCCCCATACGCACCTGTGGAGTGTGTCCGTTGTCCGCGCCCGCGAACGCGCCCGAGGCCAAGTCCTCGTCCCGCATACCGAAGGTCCCCTTCTGGGCCCAGATCATCGCCGGTCTGGTCCTCGGCGCCCTGCTCGGCTGGATCGCCCGCAGCCAGGACGTCTCCTGGCTGAAGGAGACCCTCGGTCAGGTCGGCGACATCTTCGTCCAGCTGCTCAAGCTGGCCGTCGCCCCGCTCGTCTTCTTCGCGATCCTGGTGTCGATCACCAACCTGCGGAAGGTGAACAACGCCGCCCGGCTCGCCACCCGCACCCTGCTCTGGTTCATGATCACCTCGCTGATCGCGGTCGGCATCGGCCTCGCGATCGGCCTGATCACCAACCCGGGCTCCGGCACCGGCCTCACCCCGCAGGACGGCAAGCTGCCGAAGCGCGAGGGCTCCTGGATCGACTTCCTCACCGGCATCGTCCCGACGGACGTCATCACGCCCTTCACCGAGCTGAACGTCCTCCAGATCGTCTTCATGGCCGCCGTCGCCGGCATCGCCGCCCTCCAGCTCGGCGACCGCGCCAAGCCGATCCTCACCCTCTCCGAGTCGATCCTGGAGCTGCTCCAGAAGGCCCTGTGGTGGGTCATCCGCCTCGCCCCGCTCGGCACCGTCGGCCTCATCGGCTTCGCCATCGCCGACTACGGCTGGGACCTGATCGGCAAGTACGCGACCTTCACCGCCGACATCTACGTCGGCTGCGCCCTGGTCCTCTTCGGCGTCTACCCGCTGCTGCTCGCCACGGTCGCCAAGGTCAACCCGCTCCACTTCTACAAGGGCGCCTGGCCGGCCATCCAGCTGGCCTTCGTCTCCCGCTCCTCGGTCGGCACCATGCCGGTCACCCAGAAGGTCACCGAGCGCCTCGGCGTCCCGAAGGAGTACGCCTCCTTCGCCGTCCCGTTCGGCGCCACCACCAAGATGGACGGCTGCGCCGCGATCTACCCGGCGCTCGCCGCGATCTTCATCGCGCAGATCTTCGACGTGCAGCTCGGCATCGGCGACTACCTCCTGATCGCCTTCGTCTCCGTCATCGGCTCCGCCGCCACCGCCGGGCTCACCGGCGCCACGGTCATGCTGACGCTGACCCTCTCCACCCTCGGCCTGCCCCTGGAGGGCGTCGGCCTGCTCATGGCGATCGACCCGATCCTCGACATGATGCGGACCGCCACCAACGTCGCCGGCCAGGCGCTCGTCCCGGTGATCGTCTCCGCCCGCGAGAAGATCCTCGACCACACGGCGTACGAGAACGCCTCGTCCTCCCCGATCGACGACCTCGTCGAGATCGGCGGGACCGACGAGAAGGTCGCGGTCACGACCGCCGCCTGACGCGTACGGCCCCGAAGGTCCACGTGCCCCCCGCCCCCGTCCGGGCGGGGGGCACGTACGCTTTCGCGGGGCATCCAGCGGATCTTGGAAGCAGGGGTGGTCGCCATGGCCGGCGGGACGAAGGCGCGGCGGTTGCCGCGGGCCGTGCGGGAGCGGCAGATGCTGGACGCGGCGGTGCGGTGCTTCGCGCGGCACGGGTACCAGACGACGTCCATGGACGAGATCGCGGAGCTGGCGGGGGTGTCGAAGCCGCTGGTGTACCTGTACCTGAACTCCAAGGAGGAGCTCTTCACCGCGTGCATCCGGCGCGAGGCAGGGGCACTGCTCGCGGCGGTGGCCGCCGGGGTCGAGGACCGGAGCCTGCCGCCCGACGAGCGCTTGTGGGCGGGGCTGCTCGCCTTCTTCACGTACGCGGCGGAGCACCCGGACGCGTGGGTGGTGCTGAGCCGGCAGGCGCGGACGCAGGGGGAGCCGTTCGCGACGGAGGCGGCGCGGATGCGGGACGAGATCGCGGACTTCACGGCCGGGCTGATCGAGGAGGCGGTGCGGGACGCGCGGGGCGGCGACGGGATCACCGGGCGGGACGTGGCGGCGCTGGCACAGGCGCTGGTCGGCTCCGCCGAGTCGCTGGCGAGCTGGGCGAACGAGACGCCGGGGGTGAGCGCGCGGGAGGCCGCGGCGACGCTCATGAACTTCGCCTGGGCCGGACTCGGAAACCTCATGAAAAGCGAACGGTGGTCTCCCCGACGAGGCTTACCGCACAGTAAGGTTACCGGCTAGTTAAAGCTTCGCCAGGGCGCAACGTACCGACGCACGACCTCAGTTCATCGCGATAACCGAGGAGCCGCACGTGTCCGTCGTCACCGCCGCATCCGGCACCGAACCGGTCGAGCCGCACAAGACACTGGTCGACGGGCGGGTACGGGAGGTCACCCTCCCCCCGCTCGTCCCCGTGGTGCGGCGCGGCTCCCTCGCCGACCTGCCCTACGACAACGCCCGCCAGGAACCCGAGACCCCGCTCTTCTCCCGCAAGGACGCCGAGGGGAAGTGGTACGACGTCACCGCCGCCCGCTTCGCCGCCGACGTGCACGCCGTCGCCAAGGGCCTCATCGCCCACGGCCTGCGGCCCGGCGACCGGCTCGCACTGATGGCCAGGACCACCTACGAGTGGACCCTGCTCGACTTCGCCGCCTGGGCCGCCGGACTCGTCACCGTCCCCGTCTACCCCACCTCCTCCGCCTTCCAGACCCGCTGGATCCTCCAGGACTCCGGCGCCGCCGGCTGCGTCGTCGAGGACCCCGAACAGGCCCGGCTCGTCTCCGCCGAACGCCGCCAACTCCCCGGCCTCGCCCACCTCTGGGTCCTGGACGCCGGCGCCGTCGACCAGCTCCGCAGAGCCGGCTCCCGCGTCTCCGACGAGGCCGTCACCGCCCGCCGCGGACTCCTCACCCCGGAGACCCTCGCCACCCTCATCTACACCTCGGGCACCACCGGCCGGCCCAAGGGCTGCGCCCTCACCCACGCCAACTTCTTCGCCGAGGTCGACAACGCCGTCCGGCTCCTCCACCCCGTCTTCGTCTCCGAGAGCAAGGAACCCGCCGCCACCCTGCTCTTCCTGCCGCTCTCCCACGTCTTCGGGCGGATGGTGTCCGTCGGCTGCGTCCGCGCCCGGGTCCGCGTCGGCCACGCCCCCTCCGTCGAGGGCGACGAACTCCTCACCGACCTCGCGGCCTTCCGGCCGACGTTCCTCCTCGCCATCCCGTACGTCCTGGAGAAGGTCTTCAACACCGCCCGCGCCACCGCCGAACGCGGCGGGAAGGCCGCTGCCTTCGACCGGGCCGCCCGCATCGCCCGCCGGTACGGGGGACGGCCCGCGCCCTCGCTCGCCCTGCGGGCCGCCCGGGCGCTGTACGACCCGCTGGTCTACCGGCGGATCCGGAGCGCGCTCGGCGGCCGGGTGAAGTACGTGATCTGCGGCGGCTCCCCGCTCGGCGCCCCGCTCGCCGAGTTCTTCGCCGGCGCCGGCGTCGAGGTCTTCGAGGGGTACGGCCTGACGGAGACCACCGCCGCCTCCACCGTCACCCCGCCGCAGCGGCCGCGCACCGGGACCGTCGGCTGGCCGCTCCCGGGCACGTCCGTCCGGATCGCCGACGACGGCGAGGTGTGGCTGAAGGGCGGCCACGTCTTCGCCGGCTACTGGGACGCCCAGCGCGGGGTGGCCCTGCCGTACACCGACGACGGCTGGTTCCCCACCGGGGACCTCGGCTCGCTCGACGACGACGGCTACCTGCGGATCACCGGCCGCAAGAAGGACATCATCATCACCTCGGCCGGGAAGAACGTGGCCCCCGCCCCGCTGGAGGACCGGCTGCGTGCCCACCCGCTGGTCGCCCAGTGCCTCGTCCTCGGCGACGACCGGCCCTACGTCTCCGCCCTCATCACGCTGGACCACGAGGGCCTCACGCACTGGCGGCGGATGCGGCACAAGGACCACCTGGCGCTCTGGGAGCTGACCCGGGACCCGGAGCTGCTCGCCGCGGTGCAGCGGGCCGTCGACGACGCCAACCGCCTCGTCTCGCGCGCCGAGTCCATCCGCGCCTTCCGGGTCCTGACCACCGAGTTCTCCGAGACCTCCGGCCACCTCACCCCCTCCCTCAAGCTCAAACGGCGAGCGGTCCTAAGGGACTTCGCCCGGGAGATTGAGGAGATGTACGGGCCCGGGGCCGAATAGGCGCTCGGGCGGGGCGGTCCAGCGGTGGGTCGAGCGGTACCTCGGGCGGGTCGGCCCGGCGGCCGGTCGGGGTCTCACAAGGTCTGCCAAGGCCCGACGGGGCCTACGGCCAGAGGAGTTCGCGGGTCCAGCCGCCGGCCTCGCGGCGGTAGCGGAGGCGGAGGTGGCGACGCCGCTCGTCGCCCTGGAAGAACTCGACCTCGGCCGGTTCGACCACGTACAGCGTCCAGGTCGGGGAGGGGGCGTCCGGCTCCGCCTCGGCCCGCCGCCAGGCCGCGGCGCTCGCCTCGGCGAGGGTCCCGGGGGAGTCGAGGACCTCGCTCTGCCGGCCGACCAGGGCGGCGGCGAGGGCGCCGGTGGTGCGGGCGTGGAGGTCCTCGTACGCCTCCTCGGGGGTGCCGGTGGTGACGTGGCCGCGGACCCGGACCTGGCGGCCCCGGGCCGGCCAGTAGAAGCCGAGCGCGGCCTCGGGCCGGGCGGCGAGCTGGCGGCCCTTGGCGCTGGTGGCGTGGGAGGCGAAGTGCCAGCCGCGCGCGTCGGCGTCGTGCAGCATCACCGTGCGGACGTCGGGCCTGCCGTCCTCGTCCACGGTGGCCAGGGAGAGGGTGTGCGGCTCGGTCTGGCCGGCCGTGACGGCCTCGGTGAACCAGTCGTGGAAGAGGGCGAGGGGCTCGGGCGGGGCGCCTGCCGGGTCGAAGGACGGGAGCGCGGTGTCCCAGACCCGGAGCGAGCGCAGGGCGTGGTGGAAGTCGGTCATGCGGCCACGGTAGGGCGCGGGTCGGCGGCTCCGGCGGTCGGCGCGGCGTAGTCCTCGATCGGGACCGCGTTCGCCGCCGCCTGGATGCCGTCGCGGATCTTCTTCGCGATGAGGTTCTTCCAGGGGGTCTTCGGCAGCGTCCGCACCATGAGCATGCGCAGGGCGATCTTCCACTTCGAGCCGACGGTCATCTCCTTGACGAAGCCCTCGGCCATCCGCTGGTTCTGCTCCACGCCCGGCCGCATCCGCTCCTCGTAGCGGGCGAAGGCCACCGTGTGGTCGCCGTGGGCCCTGGCCAGCTCGCCGGCGAGGACGTACGCGCCGGTGAGGGCGAGGCCGGTGCCCTGTCCCGAGGCGGGGGAGGAGCAGTGGGCGGCGTCGCCGAGGAGGACGACGCGCCCCTTCGACCAGCGGTCCATCTCGACCAGGGACATGGAGTCGAGGTAGAAGTCGTCGGCGTCCGCCGCGTGCCCGAGGAGCCGCGGGATCTCCCAGCCGTCGCCCGTGAACCGGTCGGCGAGGGCGCGCTTCTGGGCGGTCACGTCCCGGGGGTCGTGGGGGAGTTCCCGGGGCGAGGAGAAGATGAAGAGGTTCTTCGCGTCGGCCTCGCCGGCCGAGCTGTAGACGCAGACCAGCTTCCCGGGGAGCGCGTGGTACGTCTCCCAGCGGTCCAGGCCCAGGTGGTTGGGGGCGGTGAAGATGGAGATGTACGCGCCCAGGTGGCGCTTGAACCGCTCCTCGGGGCCGAAGGCGAGCCTCCGGGTGTTCGAGTGGAGTCCGTCGGCGCCGACGACCAGGTCGAAGCGGCGGACGGTGCCGCTCTCGAAGGTGACCGTGACGCCGTCCGCGTCCTCGGCGAGGGCGGCGATCGAGTCGCCGAAGACGTACTCGACGTCGTCGCGGGTCCGGTCGTGGAGGATCCGGGCGAGCTCGCCGCGCATGATCTCGTCGTCCTCCTCGACGCGTCCGCCGAAGATGTCCGCGGGCAGTTCGCCGATGGTGCGGCCGGCGTCGTCGACGTACGAACCGCCGCGCATGTCCGTGGACTTGGCCCGGATCTCGTCGAGGACGCCCATCCGGCGGCAGACCTCGATCGCGGTGCCGCGGATGTCCACCTTGTAGCCGCCGGTGCGGAGTTCGGGGGCGCGCTCGACGACGGTGGCGGTGAAGCCGTAGCGGTGCAGCCAGAGGGCGAGGGCGGGGCCGGCGATCGAGGCGCCGGAGATCAGGACGGTCTTGGCGGCGGTCGTGGTGCTGGTCGTGGTGCTGTTCACGGCAGGACTCCTCGTCGGGTGTCTGCGGGCCGTTCCCCTGCCCGCAGACATGACTATACGGATGTCCTACACGGCTGTCTATGACGCTTGTGTAGATTCTCTCGGCGGTCACCGGCGCCCCGGCCGTGATCCGCCGGGCGGGCCCTACCCCCGGCCGAGCACCACTGTCCCCGAGGAGCAGAACCAGCCCCCCGTCCCCGACGCCACCGCCAGCTCCGGCAGCGAGCCGTCCGCCCGCCGCACCTGCAGGCCCGGAGCCTCCCCGCGCAGTTGCCGCACCGCCTCCACCAGCAGGAACAGCCCCCGCATCCCCGGGTGGCAGGCCGAGAGCCCGCCGCCGTCCGTGTTCACCGGCAACCGGTCCTTCTCCGCGAAGAACGCGCCGCCCTCGCCCTTCGCACAGAACCCCAGGTCCTCCAGGGTCACCAGGGTCATGTAGGTGAAGGCGTCGTAGACCTCGGCCAGGTCGACGTCCGCCGGCGACACCCCCGCCCGCTCGAACGCCAGCCGGCCGCTCACCGCCGCCGGCGACACCGTGAAGTCCTCCCACTCCGACATCGTGGTGTGCGAGACGTGCTCGCCCGTGCCCAGCACCCACACCGGCGCCGTACGGCAGTCCCGCACGTACTCCTCCGCCACCAGCAGCACCGCGCACCCGCCGTCGCTGCGCAGGCAGCAGTGCAGCTTGGTGAACGGGTCCGCGATCATCGGCCCGCCGAGCACCTCGTCCACCGTGATCGGGTCCCGGAACATCGCCTCCGGATTCAGTGCCGCGTTCGCCCGCGCCTGCACGGCCACCTCGGCGAGCTGCTCCAGGGTGGTCCCGTACTGGTGCATGTGGCGGCGCGCGGCCATCGCGTACTTGGCGATCAGGGTGTGCCCGTACGGGACCTCGAACTGGAGCGGGCCACGCGACCCGAACGACAGGTTCGCGGTGCGCCGCCGTGCCCGGATGTCCGCCCGGGCGGTGGAGCCGTACACCAGCAGCACCGCGTTCGCGTGCCCCGCGGCGATGGCGTCCGCCGCGTGACCGACCATGACCTCCCAGGTGGCGCCGCCGACGGCGGTCGAGTCCACCCAGCGGGGGCGCAGGCCCAGGTACTCGGCGACCTCCACCGGGGCGAGCGTGCCGAGCCCCGCCGAGGCCAGGCCGTCGATCAGCGAGCGGTCGAGGCCGCTGTCCGCGAGGGCGCGGCGGGCGGCCTGGGCGTGCAGGGCGTAGGGGGTGGCCTCGTCGACACGGCCGCAGTCGGAGAGGGAGACCCCGACGACGGCGACACGGCGGGCGTTGCGCGTGACGGTCATGAATCTGACGGTACATCAGATTTCTTGAATCGGGACCGGCCGTTCTCTGGGCAACCGACCCCGCACCGCCCTAGCATGACGCACCGTCAGATACGGAGGGAGCCCCATGGACGCCGCCGATCACGCCGCGCTCACCGCCTCGCCGGCGGACCCGCCCGCCGCCCCGCCCGCCGAGGAGCGACGGGACCCGCTCGCCGCCCCGCCAGCCGAAGAACGGCACGAGCTCCGCCGCACCCTGCGGGAACTGCTCGCCGAACGGGCCGGACCCGACGGGAACCGCACGGCCACCCGCACCCCCGAGGGATACGACACCGCACTCTGGACCCGCATGTCCGGCACCCTCGGCCTCACCGCACTCGCCCTCCCCGAGGAACGCGGAGGCACCGGCCGCGGACTCGCCGACCTCGCCCTCGCCTGCGAGGAGACCGGCCGCGCCCTCACCCCCTCCCCGCTCCTCGCCACCACCGTCCTCACCGCCCCGCTCCTCACGGCCCTCGGCACCCCCGCCCAGCGCGCCGAACTCCTCCCGCGCCTCGCCGACGGCAGCCTCACCTGCGCCCTCGCCGTTCCCGGACCCCTCGCCCTCGCCCTCGGCCTCACCGGCGACAACGCGGCGCACGACTGGGCGGGCGGCGGCCGGGCCGGCGGCATCCAGGCGGCCCGCACGACCGACGGCGGCTGGCGGCTGTACGGCGAGGCCACCCGCGTCCTCGACGGTCACAGCGCCGGACTGATCGTCGTCGCCGCCCACGCCGGAGGCTTCGCCCGCAGCCGCACCCTCCTCTTCCTCGTCCGGGCCGACCCCACCGGGGTGCCCGGCCTCGTCCGCACCCGACAGCCCGCCCTGGACCCCACCCGCCCCCAGGCCACCGTCCAGTTCCGCGACACCGCGGCCGAACTCCTCGGCGAGGAACCCGCCGACGTCCTCGGCGCCCTCGCCACCGCCGGCCGGACCGCCGCCGTCCTGCTGGCCGCCGAAGCCGTCGGCGCGGCACGCGAGGCCCTCGACCGCGCGGTCGCCCACCTCGGCACCCCCGCCCGGCCCGGCCGGCCCGCCGCCCCCTTCCCGGCGGCCCGGCACCGGCTGGGCGACCTCCACGTCCAGGTCGAGGCGGCCCGCTCCCTGACCCACTGCGCCGCCCGCGAACCAGGCCCCGGGCCCGAGAGCGGACCCCTCGCCCTCGCCCACGCCCTGGAGGCCCTCCGCGCCACCGCCGGCGAGAGCGTCCACCTGCACGGCGGCACCGGCGCCGGCCGGGAACACGAGGCACACCGCTACTTCGAGCGGGCCGCCTCCGACGAACTGCTCTTCGGACCGGCCCGGAGCCTGCGCTCCCGGGCCGCGGAACGGACCGGACCCTTCGGAGAGGTGGCGGCGTAGATGCCCGTCGGCGTGAGACTCGTACAGAAGGTGTCCTCGACCCGGACCTTCGCCAGGATCGCCCCGCACGTCATCCCGGCCATGGACCGGACCGTGCACCGGCTGACCCGCGGCAGGGTGCTGCTCAGCGCGCGCATGCTCCCCGGCGTGATCCTCACCGCCCGGGGCGCCAGGACCGGGCAGCCCCGCACCACCCCCCTCGCCTGCATGCCCGAGCCCGACGGCGGCTGGCTCCTCATCGGCTCCAACTTCGGCCGCCCCGGCCACCCGGCCTGGACGGCGAACCTCCTCGCCCACCCCGACGCGGACGTGAACTGGCGCGGCGAGGACATCCCCGTACGCGCCGAACTGCTCGCGGGCGAGGCGCGCGCCGCCGCCTGGCGGTCCGCCCTGGAGTTCTGGCCCCCGTACGCCGCCTACCAGGCCCGGGTGGAACGCGAGATCCGCCTCTTCCGGCTGACCCGGAGGTGACCCGGACGCCACCCGGACGCCACCCGCGCGACCCGCAGGCGACCGCGCCCCGGACCGGTCCCCGGACCGGCCCCGGACACGGCGACGCCGACGGCGGTCCCGCTCCGCCTTCCGGGGGAGCGGGCCGCCGCCGGCGTCGACGACAGGACGGGTGAAGGGACGGACGGGGCTATCGGGTCGGCTTCTTGCCGGTGATGCCAAGATGCACCAACAGAGCGAGATTGGGCTTGAGTTCGGCCTGCTTCACGCCCCAGGTCTGGAAGCCCTTCTGGTGGCCGGCGACCGAGGCCAGCATCGCCACCAGGGAGCCGGCCATGGCGGCGGGGTTGACGTCCTTGTCGACCTTGCCCTTGGCCTGGAGCTCCTTCACCGCGTCCGTGAGGGAGTTGGTGACCGAGTTCAGGATCTTCATGCGGATCTTGTAGAACCGCTTGTCCCCCTCGGCCGCACCGAGGTCCACGACCCGCAGGATCGCGTCGTGCTTCCGCCAGAAGTCCAGGAAGCCTTCGACGAGTTCCTCGGAGGTCTGCCAGCCGGCCTTGCCGACCCACGAGCGGCCGGAGACCAGCTCGGTCAACCCGGCGCCCTCCTTGGCCATTTCCTCCGCGATCTCGAGGACCGCTCCCTCGACGTCCGGGAAGTACTGATAGAACGTCGCGGGTGAAGTACCCGCCTTCCGGGCCACATCGATGACCTTGACGTCCCGGTAGGGCGAGGAGCTGAGCATCTCACCGAGGCAGTCGAGCAGCTTCTGCCGCGTCGCCTGGCCGCGTCGTCCGGCCACGCGGCCGTCGACGGTGCGTACTTGTCCTGTCATGCCGTCAGCTTACCGAGGGGCGATCGGCGCGCGATTCGGCCGAGTGCAAATGGGGTGCGACCCCGCTCCGGGGGCGTTCTGCGAGGTGGGTGCGGGTGCGCGGGCTCCGGCGCGGGGGCGGGTTCAAGCCAGGTTGCGGGCGTTCCCGAGCGGGCCGGGGAGCCCTGCACCCGAATAGGCTTATGAACAGGCTGTGGACAACTTCGGTGGACAACCCAGTCACCCCAAGGGTCGCAGGCCCGCAAAGGCCCCGCGAACACCCCTTCCCGCCCGTACCGGGCAGCGCGGGCCGTGCGGCGCCGCCCCCGCCGTCCTAGCGTGGAGCCATGGCCGTACGCATTGAGGGCACCCCCAGCTGGGTGGACGCACAGCTTCCCGACCTGGAAGCGGGCAAGCGCTTCTACGGCGAGCTCTTCGGCTGGACCTTCGACGCGGACCGCGACGAGGCCCTCCTCGACGGGCGCCGCGTCGCCGGACTCGTCCCCAAACGCGACGGCCGCATGCCCACCACCTGGACCCTCTACCTCGCCACCCAGGACGCCGGCACCCTCGCCACCCGCATCAAGGCCGCCGGCGGCCAGATGGTCATGGAGCCCTACCCCGTCGGCCCCTTCGGCGTCCTCGCCCTCGCCGCCGACCCCGGCGGCGCCGTCTTCGGCCTCCGCCAGGCCGGCGACGACGACGGCTTCGCCGTCACCAACGAACCGGGCGCCTTCTGCTGGATGGAGGTGTACACCCGCCGTCCCGACGCCGTCGACACCTTCTACGCCACCGTCTTCGGCTACCTCGGCCGCCAGGCCGACGCCGCCGAGGAGGGCCGCGACGCCTCCTTCGACTACCGCGTCTGGTCGCCCCCCGGCTCCCACCCCGGCGACGACACCGCCTTCGGCGGCCGCGCCGTCATCACCGACGACTTCCCCGCCGAGATGCCCGGCCACGTCCTCGTCTACTTCGCCGTCCACGACTGCGACGACGCCTGCGCCACCACCGAACGCCTCGGCGGCCGCGTCGCCACCCCTCCCTTCGACACCCCCCACGGCCGCATCGCCGTCCTCCACGACAACCAAGGCGCCCGCTTCGCCGTCCTCTCCGAGCCGAAACCCCCGCAAGCACCCCCCACCGCACCCTGACCGCTCGCCGCCGATATGACCTGTGACACCCCGATCCGCCCCCGGGTTCGCAACCGGGCCCTCGGACAGGAAGAATCAGGGCCACGGGGCCGTACCCTCATGGCCCGTACGGGGAGGTGGCAGGCAAGTGGAACAGCTGACGCAGCACGACCCGAGACGTATCGGGCCCTTCGAGGTGCTGGGCCGGCTCGGCGCGGGTGGCATGGGCCTGGTCTATCTGGCGCGGTCGGCCTCGGGGCGGCGCGTGGCGATCAAGACCGTGCGCACGGAGCTCGCGGAGGACCAGCTGTTCCGGGTCCGCTTCACCCGGGAGGTGGAGGCGGCGCGGGCGGTCTCCGGCTTCTACACGGCCGCCGTCGTCGACGCGGACCCGCGGGCGGCCGTGCCGTGGCTGGCCACGGCCTACGTGCCGGCGCCCTCGCTCGAGGAGATAGTGAACGAGTGCGGGCCGCTGCCGGCCCAGGCGGTGCGGTGGCTGGCGGCCGGTGTCGCGGAGGCCCTGCAGTCGATCCACGGCGCGGGGCTCGTGCACCGCGACCTGAAGCCGTCGAACGTCCTCGTCGTGGAGGACGGCCCGCGGGTGATCGACTTCGGCATCGCGTCGGGGGTGTCCAACACGCGGCTGACGATGACCAACGTCGCCGTCGGGACCCCCGCCTACATGTCGCCCGAGCAGGCCCGCGACTCGCGCAGCGTCACCGGCGCGAGCGACATCTTCTCGCTGGGCTCGATGCTGGTCTTCGCGGCCACCGGTCACGCGCCGTACCACGGTGCCAACCCGGTCGAGACCGTGTTCATGCTGCTCCGGGAGGGCCCCGACCTCGCGGGCCTGCCCGACGAGCTGCGGCCGCTGATCGACTCGTGCATGCAGATGGACGTGACCCGGCGGCCGTCCCCGGCGGACCTCCAGGCGCAGTTGGCCCCGCACCTCTTCGGGCCGGGCAGCGACGACAGCGGCACGGCGTCGGCGTGGCTGCCGCACAGCGCCACCGCCATGATCGAGCGGCGCCGGGGCGGCGGCCGTACGCCGGTGCCGCCGGTTCCGGCGGACCCGCCGGAGGGGTTCGCGGATCCGCGGTTCCCGGACCGGGCGCCCGGCGGCCGGCGTCCCGCGCCCGGTGGCGCGCGGCACCCGGAGCCCGTGGGCGGTCCCGGGGGCCGGCACGCGGGCCCGGCGGAGAGCGCGGGCGGTCCCGTGCGGCTCGGGGGAGCGACGGTGCCGATCGGCCCGGGTCCCCGGGTCGCCGACACCCGGGCGGCGCTCGCGGTCGGCCTGAGCGCCGACGGGGGGCCGGCGACGGGCTGGATCCGTCCGCCCGGCGGCGGTCCGCACGGCGCGGAGCCGGGCCCGGCGCCCGGTTCGCGTCCGCTGAACGTCCCGGCGCAGGGCACCGACCAGACGGCGGCCCCGCAGCCGCCGCCGGAGCCGGGTCACTGGCGTCCGTGGCGCTTCCGCATGTCGAACGACGTGTGGGGGACGCCGGTCGTCGACGGCGACCTGCTGTACGTGACCTCGTTCGAGGTGCACGCCCTGGACACGGGGAGCGGCCGGCGCCAGTTCAAGACGCGGGACGTGGCCTGGTCGATGGCGGTCTCCTCGGGCCGCATCCACGCCTCGGACGGCCCGACGCTGTACGCGCTGGACGCCAACGACGGCGGTGAGCGCTGGCGGCTGCACACGGACGCCTGGGTGTACTCGCTCCAGGTCGACCGGGGCACGGTCGTCACCGGGACGCGCGGCGGCGGGGTGCAGGGCTGGGAGGCTTCCAACGGCGCGAAGCTGTGGGAGATCACCGGCGCCCAGACGGACTTCGAGACCCCGGAGGCGGGGCCCGCCGTGCACGGCGACACCGTGTACGTGTGGCGGGACGCGCGGCTGCAGGCCCTCGACGCCCGTACGGGGGTGGAGCGCTGGTCGTACCCGATCGGCGACGCCGCCTCCTGTGCCAACGTGCCGGTGCGGGTGGCCCCGGCGGAGGACGGCTGCGTGTACGTCTCCGCCGGCACCCGGGTGCTGTCGATCGACATCGCCGGCGGGCACGTCCGCTGGCACTTCGAGGCGCCGGCCGTGTTCCTGTCGCCGCCGGCGTTCGCGCCCGGACCGGCGGTCACGGGCGGCGGGGTGTACCTCTCCGACCACCTCGGCACGGTGTACGCACTCGACGCGACCACCGGCCAGGACCGCTGGCGGATCGCGACCGAGCCGCGCCAGTCGGCCGAACCGGTGCTGGTCGCCGGCGGCAGCGTGCACGTCGGCAGCGGCAGCGCGCTGTACACGCTCGACGCGGTCACGGGTACTCCCCGGTGGCGGTTCGCGGCGGGTGGCGAGCTGGTCGGTTCGCCGGTCGTCGCCGACGGCCGGGTGCACTTCGGCTCGGCCGACCACGTGCTCTACACCCTGGACGCGACCGGCGGTCAGCTCCGCTGGAAGCTCGCCACGGGCGGCGAGATCACCGGTTCGCCGGTGGTGCGGGGCGGCGTCGTGTACGCGTGCAGCAAGGACCGCTGCGTGTACGCGCTCGACGCGGTCAAGGGCACGGCGACGGGCCGGGGGTCCGGCGGGCGTTAGATCGGACAGGGCCTGGGGCGGACGTCCCCCCAGGCCGGTCCGGGGACCCGCTGCCGCAGGACGCTAGCCCTGCGGCGGCGGGTTCTCGCGTTCGGGGTCCGGGGTCGGCACGTCCCAGGTGCGGGTCGCCGCGTACGGGGTCGAGGCCTGCGGGTGGCGGGTCGGCGCCTCGGGGGTGCCGGGTTCGCCGCCGGGGCCGGTCACGGGCGGGCCGTCGAGCGTGGGATGGGTGGGGCGGTACTCCGGGTCGAGCCGGTGGGCGTGGCTCCCGTGGCTCCCGTGACTGGACCGGCCCGACATGACGAGGGCGCCGAGGAGCAGCAGGACACCGCCGCCGAAGGCGTTCGCGACGCCGTCGCCGAGGCCCCTGCCGTCGCCGGAGATCACGAGGCTGCCCTCGGCCTGGCCGACCCGCACCATCCAGAAGACCGTGAAGCCGAGGACGACGACCCCGGCGAGGGCGACGAGGAGGCGGGAGCGGAGGACGACGCCGACGAGGGCGAGCAGGGCCGCGAAGGCGAACGGGAGCAGGATCGAGGCGAGCACGTCGGACCGGGTGTCGGTGATGCCGGTGAAGAGTTCGTCGATTGCGTAGTCGCGGCCGTGACGGCCGTCGTACCAGGCACGGAAGGGGCTCCAGACGGCGGCCGTCGCTCCGGCGAGAGCCAGGACCGAGCCGACGACGTTGCGGATCATCGATGCGGCCTCCTTGGCGGTCCTGCTCTCGTTCCCGACGCTACGCCGGGTGCGGGGGGCCCGCCACGCGGCACCGGGGCATCGCCTAGGGTGGCGCGGACACGACGAACAGGACGGGGGCGGCGATGATACGGACGCGTCTGAAGCTCGCGGCGACTCTGGCGGTGGTGGTGCTCGCGCTGACCGGTTTCCACACCGGGAAGGGCGGCCACGGCAGCAGCAGCGGCGGCGGCAAGAGCGGCAAGAGCCGCAGCCACTCCGACGACGACTCGGGCGGCGGCTGCTCCAGCGACGAGAAGAGCAACGACGACTACAGCGGCTCGGGGAGCTCGTCCGGCTCGGGCGAGTACACCTATGACCCCGCGCCGTCCGCCTCTCCGACGGCGGGCGCGACCGTCGAGGTCGTCGACTGCGTGGATCCCGCGCAGAAGAAGCGCAAGGGCAAGCCGGCCCGCAAGGCGGACACCACGGCGACGGTGAAGATCACCTCGGACTCGTGGACGGAGAAGACCTTCCGCGTCGTCGTGTACTTCGAGAGTGCGGACCGCAAGGAGGTGGACCGGACGGAGACGACGGTCACGACCGGTCGCACGAAGACCTTCGAGGTGCCGATGACCCGCCCGGGGACCGTCGGACAGGTGAGGAAGTGCTTCGCCAGCGTGCTGGGCGAGGTGACGGGGGCCACCCCCACGGGCACCCCCGGCACCCCGTCGCCTACCTCGTCCTGAACGCCGGCCCCCGCCGGGTGAACAGCTCCGCCTGGCGGTCCGCCGGCAGGTTCCCGAGCGTCACCAGGTGCGGGGCGTGGGCGAGGGCCTGGGCGCGGGCCGCCTCCCTGGTGGACCAGAGCGCCCGGACCGTGCCCTGGACGGCCTCGGTGGGGCAGGAGGCGATGACGGCGGCGGCGGCCAGGGCGGCGGTCAGCGCGCCGCCGGTCTCCGTGACCTCGCTGACGAGGCCGGTCTCGTAGGCCCGGCGGGCGGAGATCCGCTCGGCGGAGCCCATCAGGGCCATCCGGGCGACCTCCCCGTGGGGCATCCGCTGGGCCATGTGGATGGTCTCGAAGGCGCTGACCATGCCGTAGGTGGTGTGCGGGTCGAAGAAGGTGGCGTCCTCGCCGGCGACGAGGAACTCGGCCTCGCCGAGCAGGTAGAAGGCCCCGCCGCAGGCCATGCCCTCGACGGCGGCGATCACCGGTTTCCACAGGTCGTTCGCCTTGGGCCCGATCGCGAGGAGCGGGTCGTCGATCGTGTACGGGGACGAGGGCTGCGGCACGTTCCCGGCGGCCTCGCGGTCGATGCCGGTGCAGAAGGCCCGTCCGCCGGCGCCGGTGACGACGATCGCGCGGACCTCGTCCTCGTACCGGAAGCCGCGCCAGACGGTGCCGAGCCCGCGGGCCATGTCCAGGGTGATCGCGTTGTGCTTCGCGGGCCGGTCGAGGGTGACGACGGCGACGCCGGTCTCCTTGTCGCGCTCGACCCGGACGCTCATCCGCGCTCCAGGAGCCAGCGGGGGACGGTGACGCCGTCGATCTCGGTGAAGGCGACCCGCACCGGGGCGCCGATGCGGAGCCGGGCCGGGTCGACGGAGTTCAGGGGTGCGTCGGGGGCGGCGACGACGTTGCCGACGAGGCGGATGCGCGGGGCGTCGGCGAGTTCGACGAGCACCGCGTTGTACGGGGCCTGGGCGGCGTACTCGGGCAGCAGGGGCGGGTGGGGCAGCACGTACGACCAGATCCGGCCCCGGCCGGACATCAGCCGCCACTCGCTGTCGAAGGAGTGGCAGTGCGGGCAGCAGGGGCGGGGCGGGAAGCGCAGCTCGCCGCAGTCGGGGGCCGCGCAGGCCTGGACGCGGAGCTCGCCCCGGGCGGTGTACTCCCAGAAGGGGGCACCGTCCTCGTCGGTGACGGGGGTCAGCATGGCGGGATCATCTCCTCACGCGCGAAGCAGGACGGCGGATGTGGGGACGCCCTCGCCCGCCGTGACCAGGCAGGTGGCGGCGTCGGGGACCTGGGCGGTGGACGTGCCGCGGAGCTGCTTCACGCCCTCGTTGATGAGGTTGAAGCCGTGGACGTACGCCTCGCTCAGCCCGCCGCCGCCGGTGTTGAGGGGCAGCCGGCCGCCGATCTCCAGGGCGCCGCCCTCGGTGAACGCGGCGCCCTCTCCGCGGCCGCAGAAGCCGTAGCCCTCCAGGGAGAGCGGGACGAGGGGGGTGAAGGCGTCGTAGATCTGGGCGACGTCGACGTCCTGGGGGCCGAAGTCGGCCTGCTTCCACAGGTGCCGGGCGGCGGTCCAGGCGGGTCCGGAGAGCGGGTCGTCGTTCCAGTAGTTGACCATGCCGTGGTGCTGGGCGGGCAGGCCCTGGGCGGCGGAGTGGACGTACACGGGCTTCTGCCGGCAGTCGCGGGCCCGTTCGGCGGAGACGATCACGCAGGCGAGGGCCCCGTCGGTCTCCAGGCAGTTGTCGAAGAGGCAGAGGGGTTCGCTGATCCAGCGGGACGTCATGTACATCTCGCGGGTCAGGGGCCGCTCGTACATGATCGCGGCGGGGTTCTGGTTGGCGCGGTTGCGGCAGGCGAGGGCGACGTTGAAGAGGTGGTCGCGGGTGGCGCCGTACTCGTGCATGTAGCGGCGGGCGAGCATGCCGATCTCGTCGGCGGGGCGGAGCAGCCCGTAGGGGCGGGTCCACTGGCCGGGGGTGGGCAGCTGGACGGCGGTGTTCTTCCAGGGGCGGGGGCCCGAGCCGCGTTTCCTGGACCGCCAGGCGACGCCGACGCTCGCCTGGCCGGTGGCGACGGCGGCGGCGAGGTGGCCGACGGTCGCGCACGAGCCGCCGCCGCCGTACCCCACCTTGGAGAAGAAGGTGACGTCGCCGGCGCCGATCGCCTTGGCGACCTCGACCTCGTCGGTCTCCTCCATCGTGTACGAGGCGAAGCCGTCGACCTCGGAGGGGTCGATGCCGGCGTCGTCCAGGGCGGCGAGGATCGCCCGGCAGGCGAGGGCCTTCTCGGTCTCGGGCAGGTGTTTGGCGAAGGCGGTCTGACCGATTCCGACGATCGCCGTGGCGTCCTTGAGCACCGAACCTCCTCATGGGGCAGTACTGCTGACAGCGCGTCAGGCTACCTCTAATCTGACGGATAGTCAGCTACAGGGAGGTTGGGTATGGACATGCGCGGTGACCTGGAGTGGGCCACGATCCCCGGTCTCGTCCGGGCGGCGGCCGAACGGTACGGGGCACGCGAGGCCGTCGTCGACGGACGCGTCCGCGTCACCTACGCCGAACTCGGCGAACGCGTCGAACGGGCCGCCGCCGCCTGCCTCGCCAACGGGACACGGGCCGGCGACCGCGTCGCGATCTGGGCCCCCAACACCCTCGACTGGATCGTCTCCGCCCTCGGCGCCGTCACCGCCGGCGCCGTCCTCGTCCCCCTGAACACCCGCTTCAAGGGCGCCGAGGCGGCCTACGTCCTCCAGCGCTCCCGGGCCCGCCTGCTCTTCGTCACCGGCACCTTCCTCGGCACCTCGTACGTGGCCTCCCTGCGCCGCTCCGGCGTCGAACTCCCGCACCTGGAGAAGGCCGTGGTCCTCGGCGACACCGCCCCCGACGAACCCGGCTGGACCACCTGGAAGGCCTTCCTCGCCGAAGGCGACCGGATACCCGCCGCCCGCGTCCGCGCCCGCGCCGACACCATCGACCCCGAGGACCCCTCCGACATCATCTACACCTCGGGCACCACCGGCCGCCCCAAGGGCGCCGTCATCGGCCACGCCCAGTCCCTGCGCTGCTACGCCGTCTGGTCCGAGCTCGCCGGCCTCCGGGAGGGCGACCGCTACCTCGTCGTCAACCCCTTCTTCCACACCTTCGGCTACAAGGCCGGCATCCTCGCCTGCCTCATGCGCGGCGCGGTGATCGTCCCCCAGTCCGTCTTCACCGTCGACACCGTCCTCGCCAACATCGCCGCCGAACGCATCACCGTCCTCCCCGGCCCGCCCACCCTCCACCAGTCCCTCCTCGACCACCCGGCCCGCGCCGCCCACGACCTCTCCTCCCTCCGCCTCGTCGTGACGGGCGCGGCCGTGGTCCCCCTCCGGCTCGTCGAACGCCTCCGCACGGAGCTGGGCATCGGCACGGTCCTCACCGCGTACGGCCTCTCCGAGGCGAGCGGCATCGTCACCATGTGCCGCCGCGACGACCCGGACGCCACCGTCGCCACCACCTCCGGCCGCCCCATCCCCGACACCGAGGTCCGGCTCTCCCCGACCGGCGAGGTCCTCGTCCGCGGCCACCACGTCATGCGCGGCTACTTCGAGGACCCGGAGGCGACGGCCGCCGCCGTCGACGCCGACGGCTGGCTCCGCACCGGCGACGTCGGCGTCCTCGACGACGCCGGCAACCTGCGCATCACCGACCGCCTCAAGGACATGTTCATCGTCGGCGGCTTCAACGCCTACCCCGCCGAGATCGAGCAACTCCTCGGCCTCCACCCCGACATCGCCGACGTCGCCGTCATCGGCGTCCCCGACCCCCGCCTCGGCGAGGTCGGCAAGGCCTTCGCCGTCCGCCGCCCCGGCTCCCGCGTCACCGCCGACGACCTCATCGCCTGGTCCCGCCGCGAGATGGCCAACTACAAGGTCCCCCGCCGGGTCGAGTTCGTCGCCGAACTCCCGCGCAACGCGAGCGGCAAGGTGGTCAAGGGGGAGCTGCGGGCCCGGCAGTCCGGCTGACCGGCGGGGGAGGGGGCGGGCCGGCGGCGAACTCGCCGCCGCCGCCTCCAGAGGCCCGTCGGCCTGGGCTCGTACGCCCGCCGACGCCCGCCGACGCCCGCCGACGCCCGGAACGCGCTCCCGGCCGCGCTCGCCCGGCCGGGTGACGCCGGGCGTATCGCGCCCACCCGGCCCCGGACCTGCGGATACGCTCCGAGATCCGGTCCGGAGATCGCGCGAGGAGCACGTCATGAAGGCAGCGGCTTCCCTGGCGGCGGCCGTGACCCTGGCTTCCGGCCTTCTGCTCAGCCCGCACGGCGCCCGCACGGCGGCCGTCGACCCCGCGCCGTGCGTCGCCGGCGAGTCCGAGACCCGCGGAGACTCCAGCGTGGACGGCAAGGAGCTCCGCTGGGAGGACGACAGCAAGTACAACGACCCGCTGACCTGGGCCAACCAGGTCTGGTCCCTCGGCCTGGTGAACATCGCCGCCGACGGCGCCGGCAACGTCAACGACCTCGAATGGCGCGACTACTCCAAGGCCGACGGCCACGGAGGCTATTGGCAGGGCAAACCGGGCGTCGACTACATCTACCTGAACTCCTACTACCTGGACGGCCGCTACAAGGACCGCGACTCCCGCCGCCACGTCGCCGTCCACGAGCTCGGCCACGCCCTCGGCCTGTGCCACAAGCCCGACACCTGGGCCTCCGTGATGTGGACGAAGGTCCCCGACAACCCGCCGACCGAGCCCACGCACCGCGACGAGGCGAACTACCGGAAGCTGTGGAAATGACCACGAAGCCGATGCGCACCGCCGGCCTGGCCCTCGCCGGGGCCCTCGTCCTCGGCGCCACCGGCTGGGCCGCCACGGACGCCTTCACCACCGATCGGGCCCCCGTCCACGCCCTCTGCCTCCCCGACCTCTCCCACGACGCGTACGTCCCGGCCGCCATGAGCCACCTCGCCTACGCCACCGTCGAGGAGTCCGTCGGCTACGACCCCGACACCGACGGCGGCCCCGGCGGCATCCAACGCGTCCGCCTCCGCGTCCTCCACCCCCTCAAGGGCAGCGTCCCCACCACCCTCACCCTCGGCCAGGGCGTCGGCCGCGACCCCCACGGCCGCTACACCAGCCACGACCCCCTCTACCCCGTCCTCCATCCCGGCCGCACCTACATCGTCGGCTACACCCCCGACCCCGCCTACGGCGACGGCTACACCCGCTACGCCAAGCAGGAACCGGACTCCTCCCTCGACCGCTGGAGGGCCTACGTGTCCCGCGGCGCCACCGCCCCACCGAACAAGGCATGCGCCGAGGGTGCGTGAGTGCCGGTCACCACGGCAGAGCCGGTGGCGCCCACAGGAGCAGCTCACTCGCCCGTGGGCGCGGACGGCGCCCGGCACTCGGCGATCAGCAGGGCGTCCCGCAAGGCGTCACTGAGCTGCCCGGCCAGGAGCCGCAGCTCCCCGGTCCCGGGCGGCGGCCCATCGAGCGCGGCGCGGGCGCGCTCCAGGGTCTGCCGGGCGAGCCCCAGTTGCACGGTCTCCACCTGATCGGCCAGCCGGGCCAGCCGCCCCGTCCCGTCGCCGATCAGGTGACAGGGCTTCCCGTCGGGCCCGGCCCAGGGGAGCAGGCGCGGCGTCTTCATGCTGCCTCCAGAGGGTGAATCACACGGTCGTCGAGGTCGATGCCGTACGTGGCGGCCAGCAGCACGACCTGCCGCCGCAGCCGCACGGCCTGCCCCTGCTCGTGGGCCCTGAGATAGGGCCGTACGAGCGCGGTCGCCGTCCCGTCGAGAGGCCCGTACCAGCTCCGCACGGTCGGCGCGGGCCGGAAGCGAGGGGGAGTCGGTGGAGCCGGGGGCGGTGGTCCGGGCGGTCGGGCGCGGTGGCGGCCGGTGGGGGCGAGGAGGGCGCGGGCGCGGGTGGCGAGGCGGGTGAGGAGGGAGGTCATTCGGGAGGCACCTCCGCCGAGTCGAGGGAGGTGGTGCCGATCTCGACCCATACGGATGAGCCGTCGGTGGTGACCTCGTGGCCGAACCGGTCGGCGTCGGCCAGGACGAGGAGGATCAAGCCCCGCGATTGCGTGGTGAGTTCTTCCGGCAGTGATGCCACGACGCGGATGCCGCCGGTCGCCTCGGAGAGCCGAGCCTCGTGGCCGGTGATGGCCTTCAGTCGTGCCGCGATCGCCACGGCGCGCGCTTTGGGCAGGCGCACAGGACCCCCTGTGGTGAGATGCCTACAGAGCGAATTGCCACTCCAGTAGATTTCACCTGATGCAGTAACTTGCCAATCCCGAGCCGGGTGAACGGAGAGCCGACCATGCCGCGTGAGGCGCCTTACCTTCAGATCGCGGACGCGCTGCGCGCGCGGATCGTCGCGGGCGAGTGGCCCGTCGGCGAACGACTGCCGTCCAGGGCCCAACTCGCCGAGGAGTACGGCGTCGGGCGCAATGTCACGCAGCGGGCCATGGACCGGCTGATCGTCGAGGGCCTGCTGGAGGGCCGGGCCGGTTCGGGTACGTACGTCCGCAGCCCCCGGGAGCGCCTTCGGATGGTGCGCTCGCGTCACCGAGGGCGCCGAGGCGGATCCCCCTTCCGGGCCGACATGCGGGAGCAGGGTCGTACGGGCACGTGGGAGGCGCGCAGTGAGGCCCGGACACCGGCGCCCGTGCACATCGCCGAGCGGCTGGCCATCGAGGCCGGTGACCTCTGCGTCGTCACGCGGTACGAGTTCCTGGCGGACGGCCGGCCGGTCCAGCTCTCGCAGTCCTGGGAGCCGATGGCGATCACCGGCGAAACCCCGGTCGTCCTCCCGGAAATGGGCCCGCTGGCCGGTGCGGGTGTGGTGGAGCGGATGCGTTCCATCGGCGTGCACATCGAGACCGCCGTCGAGGTCCCGCGCCCCTCTCGCGCCACGCAGGAGCAGGCGAACCTCCTCGGCATCAGCCTCGGCGACTTGGTGCTGCTGATCGAGCGTACGTACTACGACGAGGAGGGGCGCCCGGTGGAGACGGCGGACATCGTCGTAGCCGATGTGCGCTGGGAAGTGGCGTACGAGTTCGGGGTGGACCCGGCGTAGGGGATGCGGGTACGCCGAAGAGGGGCCGGGCGTCTGCCCGGCCCCTCTTCGCGGTGGTCCGATCGCGTTGCGCACGGGCCCTGCCCGGACGGATCCCCCCTGGTTCCGTCGGGCGTCCCCCGAGCCCGTGTGCTCCCCCGTCGACCGGACCTCCCTGGTCGGCCCCGGCAGCTCCCCCGATGGCGCCGCCGCGGCCGTTCTCCCCGTCGGGAATGGTCTACTTGGCCGGCTCCGACGTGATGTGCAGGTTGTCGGTGGACGCGCCGTCTCCGAGGACCTTGTCGGCGATGGCGTCGGCCGGCTCGGAGGTGATGTGCAGGTTCTTCGTGCCGATCTGGTCGGTCTCGGTACCCGTGATGTGCAGGTTGTCCGGCCCGGTGACCGGGTTGGTGGCGTTGATGTCGCCCATGGCGTGCCCCTCCTGATGGGTGCTGCGGGTGCTGGTGGGTGGAGCCCGTCCGGCTGTTCCCCCGTTGGACGGTCGGACGGGCTCCTCGGGGCCGCTCACCCTAGTGCGTGCGGGTGATGACCTCACCGGCGACCCGTCTGCCCCCCGACGCGACGGATCGTTGAGGACAACTCTGCCCGGGGGCGATAAACGAATGATGAACGCCCTTCGGGGGAGGCGCCGTCAGGCCGTGGCCGCCGGCGCCAGCAGCGCTCTGACCTCGGACGCCTCCGGGGCCGACAACTCCTCGTAGATATCCAGGGCCTCCTGCCAGCAGACCTGCGCACGCCCTGACTGGCCGATGCCGTTCAGGGCGCGGCCGAGGACGGTGAGCACGTTGCCCCGCCGCCAGTCGCCCCCGATGCCCCGCAGGACGGTGAGGGCCTTCTCCGCGTGGGCGGCGGCGCCGCCGTACCGCTGGGCGGCCATGTCGACCTCTGCGATGCGGAACAGCGTCATGCCCTCCCACAGTCGCTGGCGGCTGTCGACGAACACGCTCAGTGCCCCGCGGAGCTGTTCCCCGGCGGCGGCCAGCTCGCCGCTCTCGGTGAGGGCGAGCCCGAGGGCGTAGCGCCCGTTGGCGCCCTTCAGCGCGTGGCCCATCTCGTCGTACATGTCGGCCCCTTGCCGGGCCATGCGGACGGCGTCGGCCCGGCGGCCCGCCGCCAGGTGGATGCGGGACAGGTTGCAGAGCGCGGCGGCTTCGCCCGCCCGGTCCTCGGCGGTCCGGAACCCGGCGATGGCCAGGGTGAGATGGGTGGCCGCGTCCTCGTAACGGGCCTGGTAGTGGGCGATGGCTCCCCTGGCATTCAGGGCCCAGCAGATGGGAAGCGGGTCTTCCACGGAACGTGCCATGCGGATGACGACGTCGGCTTCCCTGTCCGCCTGCTCGAACCGGCCCTGGTAGTGGTGGACGTACGCCAGGGTGTTGGCGGCACGGGCCTCGGCCCGTACGTCGCCCGCCACCCGCGCCGCCTCCCGCAGCACCGTCGCGACGGCTTCGTACTCCTTCGAGTTCGCGCCCGACTCCGCGAGGTCGAGGGACGCCCAGAGCAGGTCCACGCCGCGGCGCAGGGTCGCGGGGGAGGAGGCGGATTGGCGGACGGTGGCCAGGAGGGAGTTGGCCTCGGCGTAGAGCCAGTCCTGGGCGGCGTGGCGGTCGGTGAAGGTGAGGCCGTCGTACGCCGTCGGCTCCAGGTGGTCGACGAGGCGGTCGCCGGGGCGCTCGATGGCGTACACACGGGCGGCGGTCGAGAGGTGGAAGTCGAGGAGGCGGGAGAGGGCGGCCTCCTTCTCGGAGGGGGGCTGCTCGTCGCGGTCGGCGCACGCACGCGCGTAGAGGCGGACGAGGTCGTGGTAGCGGTAGCGGCCGGGCGCGGCCGATTCGAGGAGGGACGTGTCGACGAGGGCTTCGAGGAGGTCCTCGGTGTCCCAGGCCGGGAGGTCGAGGACCGCCGCGGCCGCCGCGAGGGAGATGTCGGGTCCGTCGGCGAGGCCGAGGAGCCGGAAGGCGCGGGCCTGGGCGGGTTCGAGCTGGCCGTAGCCGAGTTCGAAGGTGGCCTTGACGGCGAGGTCGCCGGCCTGGAGCTCGTCGAGGCGGCGGCGCTCGTCGGCGAGCTTGGCGGCGAGGACGGAGACGGTCCAGGTGCGGCGGGCCGCCAGGCGGGACGCGGCGATGCGGATGGCGAGCGGGAGGAAACCGCAGGCCGCGACGACGTCGAGGGCCGCTTCGCGCTCGGCCTTGACCCGCTCCTCGCCCACGATCCTCGTGAACAGCTGGAGCGCCTCCTCCGGGGACATCACGTCCAGGTCCACCAGGTGCGCGCCCGCCAGGTCGACCATGCGGATCCGGCTGGTGACGAGCGCCGCGCAGCCCGCCGTGCCGGGAAGCAGCGGGCGGATCTGGGCCGCGTCACGTGCGTTGTCGAGGAGGACCAGGACGCGCCGGCCGTCGAGCGTCGAGCGGTAGAGCGCGGCCCGGTCGTCGAGGGAGTCGGGGATGGCGGAGTCGGCGGTGCCGAGGGCGCGGAGGAACGAGCCGAGGACCGTCTCGGGCGCGGCGGCGCGGTTGCCGGCGCCCTGGAGGTCGACGTACAGCTGGCCGTCGGGGAAGTGCGGGCGGGCCTCGTGGGCGACGTGCACGGCGAGCGTGGTCTTGCCGACGCCGCCGATGCCCGCGAGCGCGGAGACCGCCATGACGTGGCCCTCGGCGGTGGCGAGCCGGGCGCCGAGTTCCCGTACGAAGGAGGCGCGGCCGGTGAAGTCCGGGACCGTCGCGGGCAGTTGGGCGGGGCGGGCGACGGGTGCGGCGGCCGGGGCGGGCTCCTCGACCGGGCGGGCGAGTTCGGCGTCGGCCTGGAGGATGCGCTGCTGGAGCCGGGAGAGTTCGGGCGTGGGGTCGACGCCGAGTTCGTCGGCGAGGAGCCGGCGGGTGTCCGCGTACACGGCGAGCGCCTCGGCCTGCCGTCCGCTGCGGTAGAGGGCGAGCATGAGCAGTTCGCGGAGCCGCTCGCGCAGCGGGTGCGCGGCGGTCAGCGCGGTCAGTTCGGAGACGGCCTCCGCGTGCGCGCCGACCTCCAGGTCGATGTCCAGGCGGGTCTCCAGGAGCGTGAGCCGCCACTCCTCCAGGCGGGCCCGCTGCGTCTCGGCGTACGGCCCCGGCACGGAGGCCAGCACTTCGCCGTCCCACAGGTCGAGGGCCGCGGCCAGCCGTTCGCGGGCGCCCGCCCGGTCCCCGCCCGCCCGTAGCTTCTCGGCCTCGGCGGCCAGTTCCTGGGCGGTCGAGACGTCGAGCGCGGCGGCAGTGGTGCGGAGCGCGTACCCGCCGGACTCGCTGACCAGGACCTTCGGGTCGAGCGCCTTGCGCAGGCGGGAGGCGTACGTCCGCACCGCGGCGAGCGCCTGTGACGGCGGTTCCTCGCCCCACAGGGCGTCGATCAGTTCGTGGGCGGTGGCCGTCCGGCCGCCCCTCAGCAGGAGGGCCGCGAGCAGTGCGCGCTGCTGCGGCGATCCGGTGGGTACGGGCTCGCCGTCCCGCCACGCCCGCACGGGCCCGAGCACCCCGAAGCGGAGGAGCCCGGGGGCGTCGGAGCCGCCCGTGCCGGAATCCGTGCCGGAATCCGTGCCGGAACCAGTGATCGTGCCCGCTTCCGGGCCTGCACCTGAGCCCGCTCCCGCGCCGGTCTCCGCGCCCGCGCCGGATCCCGCGACCGTGCCCACTTCCGGACCCGCACCGGTCTCGGGCCTCGCGCCCGTCACCGCGCCCGTTCCCGTCCCGGCGCCCGGGTCCGTCACGGTGTCGTTGCCCGTCACGGCGTCCGTTCGTCCCGCGGCGGTGTCCGTGCCCGCGACGTCGGCCGTGCCCGCGGCGCCGGTCGCGCCGGTGCTCGGAGCCCGCTGCGCCGGAACTCGCGGCCCGTTCTCACGGTCCATCGCTCCCCCTGCCCCTACCGCTGGTTTCGCCCAGGACAGTCTGCCTTGTCCGGAGCGGCCCCGTCAGCATCGGGTGGACCGTAGTACGGCCGTAGTGCGGGCGTGATGCGGCCGCCGTACGGCGGCCGTGCGCGCGCCGTAAGGCTGCCGTGCCGTTGTCGTGTGGGCGTTGTGGAGGGGCGTTCTGCGTCCCGCTGGCTGACGGGTCGTCAGATCAGCGCTACCGTGAAGCGCATGGAGACCTTCCCGAAGATCATCTCGGTGGACGACCACACCGTGGAGCCCCCGCACGTCTGGCGGGACCGGCTCCCGTCGCGGTACCACGACACCGGACCGAGGATCGTCCGCGCGCCGCTGAGGGAAATGACCTTCCTCGGCGGGAAGTTCGCCCCGGTCATGGGGGCGAAGGGCGACGAGGGGCCGATCGGCGACTGGTGGGTGTACGAGGACCTGCACCGGCCGCTCACCCGGCTCGACACCGCCGTCGGCTACGACCGCGACGAGATACGGCTCGAAGTCATCACGTACGAGCAGATGCGGCCCGGCTCGTACTCCGTGCCCGAGCGGCTGGCCGACATGGACGTCAACCACGTCCAGTCCGCGCTGTGCTTCCCGACCTTCCCCCGCTTCTGCGGGCAGACGTTCACCGAGGCGGGCGACCGGGAGCTCGGGCTGCTCTGCGTCCGGGCGTACAACGACTGGATGGTCGAGGAGTGGTGCGGGCCGGAGGCGCACGGCCGGCTGATCCCGCTCACGCTCATCCCGCTCTGGGACCCCGAGCTCGCCGCCGCCGAGGTGCGGCGCAACGCGGCGCGCGGGGTGCGGGCGGTGGCGTTCTCCGAGATCCCGCCGCACCTCGGCCTCCCCTCGGTCCACACGGACCACTGGGACCCGTTCTTCCGGGCGTGCGACGAGACCGGCACGGTCATCGCGATGCACATCGGCTCGTCGAGCCGGATGCCGTCCACCTCGGCGGACGCGCCGCCGGCCGTCGGCTCCACGATCACCTTCGCGAACTGCTGCTTCTCCATGGTCGACTGGCTGATGAGCGGCAAGTTCGAGCGCTTCCCGAACCTCCGGATCATGTACGCGGAGGGGCAGATCGGGTGGATCCCGTACATCCTGGAGCGCGCCGACGTCGTCTGGGAGGAGAACCGCGGTTGGGGCGGGGTCGCCGAGAAGGTGCTGCGCCCGCCGTCCGAGCTCTTCGCGGGCCACGTCTTCGGCTGCTTCTTCGACGACGCCTTCGGGCTCCGCAACCTCGACGCCATCGGCGCGGGCAACGTCCTGTACGAGACCGACTACCCGCACTCCGACTCCACCTGGCCCAAGTCCCGCGAGGTCGGCGAGGCCCAGATGGGGCACCTGGCCCCCGACGTCGTCGAGCGGATCGTGCGCGGCAACGCGATCGACCTGCTCGGACTGACGCCGGAGGGGCTCTGGCGACCGTAACCCTTGTCTGATGAGCCGTCAGGTACGAGCATGACCCTCGTCCGCTCATACCTGACGGTACGTCAGATCAAGGGGGTTCCCATGGTCGTCTACGGGATGCAGCTGCCCGTCCAGTCGCAGTCCGGCCTCTACGCCGAACCGTGGGAGGCGGACGCCGGCCCGGCGGACCTCCTCGCCGTGGCCCGCGCCGCCGAGGCCCACGGCTTCGACTACCTCGCGAGCTGCGACCACGTGGCCATCCCCCGGCGGCTGGCCGCGGCGATGAGCACGGTCTGGTACGACCCGGTGGCCACGCTGTCCTTCCTGGCGGCCGCCACCGAACGGGTCCGGCTCCTCGCCCACGTGGCCGTCGTCGGACTGCGGCATCCGCTCGTCACCGCCAAGGCGTACGCGACGGTCGACCACCTCTCCGGCGGGCGGCTGGTCCTCGGGGTCGGCGCCGGGCATGTGCAGGAGGAGTTCGAGGCGCTCGGAGTGGACTTCGCGCGCCGGGGAGCCGTGCTCGACGAGACCCTCGACGCGTTGAGGGCCGCCCTGGGGCCGGAGGAGTACCCCGAGCACCTGGGCGAGCGCTTCGCGTTCAAGGACCTCGGCCAGCTGCCCCGGCCCGCACAGGAGCGGGTCCCGCTCTGGGTGGGCGGCTCCTCGCCGGCCGCCGTGCGCCGCGCCGCGCTCAAGGGGGACGGCTGGCTGCCGCAGGGCGACCCGCGGGACAAGCTTGCCGCGCAGATCGCACGGCTGCGCGCGATCCGCGCCGAGGCCGGCATCGAGGAGCCGATCACGGTCGGCGCGATCACCGAGGCGCTGTACGTCGGCACGCCCGGCTGGGAGGTCGGCCGCCGGACCCTGAGCGGCCGGCCCGAGGAGCTCGCCGCCTCCCTGCGGGCGTACGGGGAGATGGGCGTCCACCAGATCCAGGTGCGGTTCCGGTCCCGGAGCCGCACCGAACTCGCCGACCAGATGGCGGCCTTCGGCGCGGAGGTCGCCCCCCACCTGAACTGAGGAGCGTGGCAGGCATGGGCAAGCTCGACGGGCGGGTCGTCCTCGTCACCGGAGCGGCACGCGGGCAGGGCGAGCAGGAGGCGCGCCTCTTCGCCGCCGAGGGGGCGAAGGTCGTCCTCGCGGACGTCCTCGACGACGCCGGCGAGGCGCTGGCCAAGGAACTGGGCGAGGAGCGGGCGGTCTTCGTCCACCTCGACGTGACCCGGGAGGAGGAATGGGCGGCCGCGGTGGCCGTCGCCAAGGGCCGCTTCGGGAAGATCGACGGGCTCGTGAACAACGCCGGCATCCTCCGCTTCAACCCACTGCTCTCCACCCCCCTGGAGGAGTTCCAGGCGGTCGTGTCGGTCAACCAGACCGGCTGCTTCCTCGGCATCCGCACGGTCGCGCCCGAGATCGCGGCGGCCGGCGGCGGCACCATCGTGAACACGGCCTCGTACACCGGTCTCACCGGCATGGCCGGGGTCGGGGCCTACGCGGCCTCCAAGCACGCCGTCCTCGGGCTCACCCGGGTCGCGGCCCTGGAACTGGCCGCGCAGGGGATCCGGGTGAACGCGGTCTGCCCGGGCGCCGTCGACACCCCGATGAGCAACCCGGAGGGCGTGGACCCGGCGGCCACGGCCGAGCTCTACCGCAAGCTCGTCCCGCTCGGGCGGATCGGCCGCCCGGACGAGGTGGCGGCCCTGGCGCTCTTCCTGACCGGGGACGACTCGGCATACATCACCGGGCAGCCGTTCGTGATCGACGGCGGCTGGCTGGCGGGCGTGAGCCTTCTCTGACTTACCGTCAGGTATTGCCCCGCCGGGTATTGACCGCGCCCGCCCGCGGTGCGACAGTCGGGCACATCACAGATCTGACGGATCGTCAGAAACAAGAGGACGGTGAACCCCCTTGGAATTCGGGATCTTCGTACAGGGATACGTCGGCAAGCGCGCCGAGACCGATCCCGAAGCCGAGCACAAGGCCCTCATGGAGGAGACCGAGTACGTCATCCAGGCGGACAAGTCCGGATTCAAGTACGCCTGGGCCTCCGAGCACCACTTCCTGGAGGAGTACTCCCACCTCTCCGCCAACGACGTCTACCTCGGCTACCTCGCCCACGCCACCGAGCGCATCCACCTCGGCTCCGGCATCTTCAACCCCCTCGCCCCGGTCAACCACCCGGTCAAGGTCGCCGAGAAGGTCGCCATGCTCGACCACCTCTCCGCCGGCCGCTTCGAGTTCGGCTCCGGGCGCGGCGCGGGCTCCCACGAGATCCTCGGATTCATGCCGGGCATCACCGACATGAACCACACCAAGGAACTCTGGGAAGAGACCATCGCCGAGTTCCCCAAGATGTGGCTCCAGGACGAGTACGCCGGCTTCCAGGGCAAACACTGGTCACTCCCGCCCCGCAAGGTCCTCCCCAAGCCGTACGGCAAGTCCCACCCCGCCATGTGGTACGCCGCCGGATCCCCCTCCTCGTACGCCATGGCCGCCAAGAAGGGCCTCGGCGTCCTCGGCTTCAGCGTCCAGAAGGTCTCCGACATGGAATGGGTCGTCGAGTCCTACAAGACGGCCATCAAGGAGGCCAAGGCCATCGGCGACTTCGTCAACGACAACGTCATGGTGACCTCCACGGCCATCTGCGCCGAGACCCACGACAAGGCCGTCGAGATCGCCGTCGGCGGCGGACTCAACTACCTCCAGTCCCTCCTCTTCCGCTACCACGACACCTTCCCCCGGCCCGAAGGCGTCCCCGAGTGGCCCGAACTCCTCCCCGAGTACTCCGCCGAGATCATCGAACTCCTCATCCAGGAAGAGCTCATGATCTGCGGCGACCCCTCCGAAGTCCTCGCCCAGTGCAAGCGCTGGGAGCAGGCCGGGGCCGACCAGCTCTCCTTCGGGCTCCCCATCGGCATCTCCTACGAGGACACGATGAACTCCATCCGCCTCATCGGCGAACACGTCATCCCCAAGATCGACACCGACCCCGTCCACCGCACCACCCGCTTCCGCCAATCCACCACCTGACCCCCCGGGTTTTGGGCCCGCACCCCCGGGCCCGCACCCTGCGCCGTGCCCCGCACCCACCGGTGCCGCACCCACCGGTGCCGCACCTGCCGGGGCCGCGCCCGCCTGGGCCCGCAGCCACCGGGCCCGCAGCCGTCGGGGCCGCGCCCGCCCGTCCTGGCCCCCCACGCCCCTGGCGGACGATTGCCCACAACGGGGTGGGCGCAGGCCGGGGTGGGCGTGGTGCGGGGGGTGGCCCGACGGGCCGGCGCGGGTCGGTGGGTGGGGGAGGAGCGCGGGGCGGTGTCTTCCCGGACCGCCGCCACCGCAGAGGCCCCGGCCGGAGGTCCCCCGCGGCGGCCTCCGGTCCGGGGCGCACGTACGTCCGCGTCCGACGCGAGGAGAGGGACCGTCATGCTGGACCACTTGATCAAGGGCGCCACCGTCGTCGACGGCACGGGCGGCCCGGCCTTCGTCGCCGACGTGGGGATAAAGGACGGGCGCATCACGTTCGCGGAGGCGGGCGCGGGCGCGGAGGCCCGGACGAGCGAGGACGCCACGGGCCTCGTGCTCGCGCCGGGCTTCGTCGACCCGCACACGCACTACGACGCCCAGCTGTTCTGGGACCCGTACGCGACGCCGTCGATGAACCACGGGGTGACGACGGTGGCGGGCGGGAACTGCGGGTTCACGCTGGCGCCGCTGCACCCGGACCGGCCGGAGGACGCCGACTACACCCGCAGGATGATGTCGAAGGTCGAGGGGATGGCCCTCAAGGCCCTGGAGGACGGCGTCGACTGGAGTTGGTCGTCGTTCGCCGAGTACCTGGACGCGCTGGACGGGCGGATCGCCGTCAACGCGGGCTTCATGGTGGGGCACTGCGCGCTGCGCCGGTACGTGATGGGTGCGGACGCCGTCGGCGGGCAGCCGACCGCCGAGCAGTTGGGGCAGATGGTGGCCCTCCTCAAGGAGGCCATGGAGGCGGGGGCGTGGGGGTTGTCCACCACGCAGTCCTCGACGCACTCCGACGGCGCCGGCGCGCCCGTCGCGTCCCGTCATGCCACGCCCGCGGAGCTGATCGCGCTGTCGCGGGCGGTGGGCGAGCACGAGGGCACGCAGCTGGAGGCGATCCTCGCGGGGTGCCTCGACCAGTTCTCGGACGAGGAGATCGAGCTGTTCGTCGAGATGACGGCCGCCGCGGGGCGGCCGCTCAACTGGAACGTGCTGACGATCGACGCGGCCGTGCCCGAGCGGGTCCCGCGCCAGCTGACGGCCTCGGAGCGGGCCCGCAAGTCCGGCGGCCGGATCGTGGCGCTGACGATGCCGATCCTCACGCCCATGAACATGTCGCTCGGCACGTTCTGCGCGCTCAACCTGATCCCGGGCTGGGGCGAGGTCCTCGGCCTCCCCGTCCCCGAGCGGATCGCGAAGCTCCGCGACCCGGAGGTGCGGGCGGGGATGCTGCGGCGCGCGGACTCGAGGGAGGCGGGCGTCTTCCGGCGGCTGGCGCACTTCGACCGGTACGTCATCGGGGACACGTACAGCAGGGAGAACGAGGGGCTGACCGGCCGGGTGGTGCGGGACGTCGCCGCCGAGCGCGGGCAGGACGCGTTCCAGTGCCTGGTCGAGATCTGCGCCAACGACGACCTGAGGACCGTGCTGTGGCCGATGCCCAGCGACAACGACCCGGCGTCGTGGGCGCTGCGCCGGGAGACGTGGGAGCACGAGGACGTGATGCTCGGCGGTTCGGACGCCGGCGCGCACCTGGACCGGATGTGCGGGGCGCCGTACACGACCCGTTTCCTCGGGGACTGCCTGCGCGGCCGGAAGCTGGTGCCGTTGGAGCGGGCGGTGAAGATGCTCAGCGACGATCCGGCCCGCCTGTTCGGCCTGCGGGAGCGGGGCCGTGTAGCGGAGGGCTTCCACGCCGACCTGGTCCTCTTCGATCCGGAGCGGATCGACGCGGGCCCGGCGACGCTCGTGCACGACCTGCCGGGGGACAGCCCGCGGCTCGACTCGCGCGCGGTCGGCATCGTGTCGGTGCGGGTCAACGGCGTGGAGACCGTACGGGACGACGAGGTGACCGGCGCGATCCCCGGGCGCGTGCTGCGCTCGGGCCGTGACACGAGGACGGTGAGCACCAAGTGACGACGGGGACGGTGGGGACCGGGAAGGCGGGGCCCCGGACGGTGGGGACCGAGGCGGCGGGGGCCGGGAAGGCGGGGCGGCGGACGTGACGACGGGGAGCGCGAGCACGGGACCGGGGAGCGCCCGGCCCGGAGAGGTGCGGACGGAGCGGCTCTTCATCGGCGGTGAGTGGGTCGAGCCGGACGGCGGGCACTACGAGGTGATCGACCCGGCGTCGGAGGAGGTCGTCGGCCTGGCGCCGGAGGCGAGCCGCAGGCAGGTGTACGAGGCGGCCGCCGCGGCCCGCGAGGCCTTCGCGTCCTGGTCCCGGACGAAGCCGGAGGAGCGGGCGGCGATCCTGGACCGGGCCGCGGACCTGATGGCGAGGGACGCCGAGGCGAACACGCTCCTGGCGCGCGCCGAGACCGGTGCCACCACCGGCACGGCCCGCGGGATGCAGGTCGCGGTGGGCGCGTCGCGCTTCCGGCGGTACGCGCGGGGCGCGATGGAGCCGGTCGAGCAGGCGCTGCCGCCGCAGATCAACGAGGCCGGGCCGATGGGGAGGGCCGGGGTGTTCGGGGCGGTGGCGGTGCGGCGTCCGGTCGGCGTGGTCACCTGCATCACCTCGTACAACAACCCCTGGGCCAATCCGGCCGGCAAGATCGCCCCGGCGCTCGCGATGGGCAACACGGTCCTCGTGAAGCCGGCCCCGCAGGACCCGCTCTCCGTGTACGCGATGACCCGCGCCCTGGCGGAGGCCGGGGTCCCGGCGGGGGTCGTGAACGTCGTCACCGGTTCGGCGCGGGCGGTGGGCGAGGCGGCCGTCGACTCCCCGGACGTCGACATGGTGTCGTTCACCGGCTCCACGGCCGTCGGGCAGGCGATCGGCGAGGTGTGCGGCCGCTCGCTCAAGCGGCAGCTGATGGAGCTGGGCGGGAAGGGCGCCGCGCTCGTCTTCGACGACGCCGACCTGGACGCGGCGGTGATGGGCATCGGGACGACGTTCGCCTTCTACAGCGGGCAGATCTGCACCGCCCCGACACGGGTGCTCGCGCAGCGCGGGATCTACGAGCGGCTGATCGAGAAGCTGACCGGCTACCTGGCCTTCATGAAGGTGGGGGACCCGGCGGCGCAGGGCACGGTCGTCGGCCCGGTGATCTCGGCGGCCCACCGCGACCGGGTGGAGTCGTACGTCGAGCTGGGGCGGAAGGAGGGGGCCCGGGTCGTCGCCGGCGGCGAGCGCCCCGACTTCGCCCGGGGCTTCTACGTGGCCCCGACGCTCCTCGCGGACTGTACGAACGGGATGCGGGTGGTGCGGGAGGAGATCTTCGGCCCGGTCGTCGTGGTCGTCCCCTTCGACGACGAGGAGGAGGGGATCGCGCTGGCCAACGACAGCGACTACGGACTGATCGACTACGTGTGGTCCGGCGACGTCGCCCGCGCTTTCCGCATCGCGGCCCGGCTGCGGGCCGGCGGGGTGGGCGTGAACACGATCGGACGGAACATGGAGGCACCGTTCGGGGGGTTCAAGAAGAGCGGTGTCGGGCGGGACGTGGGCTCGTACGCCCTGCACGCGTACAGCGAGCTGCAGGCGGTCGTCTGGCCGGGCTGACGACCGGCTGACGACCGGCCTACGACCGGCCGGCGGCCGGGTGGCGACCGGCCGTCCCGCCGGGGTGAGGAGCCTCTCGAAAGTTCCACGGGAAAATTTCAAACCCGACATTCGGGGCATGGCTGCGGTTCCCGTATATCGGACACGCGGCGACGGACCTACCAGTTGGTCGGTCCGTCGCAGTGGTCGATCTTTCAATCATTGGCGACGATCCGCTTCGACCCGCCCAATGCAAGGCGATGATCGATCAAATGAGCGGACTCCGGTCCTCCGGATATGGAAACCGCAGCATTTAACGTCGAGTTCATGACTCAGGTGGATGACCGGCCCCAGGCCGGGGACACGGTAAGGGGCGTCGACGTCCCGGGCGGCACCCCCGCTGTGCGCACCAAGGGCCTCGGCGGAAACTCCGTCGGCCTCCTCGGCAGCGCCGTCATCGGCATCTCGACCGTCGCCCCCGTCTACTGCCTGACCTCCACCCTCGGCTCCACGGCCGGCGAGGTCGGCCTGCAGATGCCCGCCATCTTCCTCGCGGGCTTCCTCCCGATGCTCCTCGTCGCCTTCGCGTACCGGGAGCTCAACAAGGTCATGCCCGACTGCGGCACCTCGTTCACCTGGACCGTGAAGGCCTTCGGGCCCAAGATCGGCTGGATGTGCGGCTGGGGCCTCGTCATCGCGACGATCATCGTGCTGTCCAACCTGGCCGGCGTCGCGACCTCCTACTTCTGGCTCCTCGCGGGCGAGGTCACCGGCAGCGACTCCGTCGCCGCCCTGGACGACAACAAGGCCGTCCACATCCTCACCTGCCTCGCGCTCATCGCCGTCGCCACCGCGATCAGCTACCGCGGCATGACCGCCACCAAGGGCCTCCAGTACGCCCTCGTCGGCCTCCAGCTCGTCGTCCTCGCGCTGTTCGTGGTGATGGCCCTGTCGAAGGCCGGCTCCTTCGAGACCTCGGTCGACTTCTCCTGGTCCTGGATGAACCCCTTCGCGGTGCAGTCCTTCGCGGCCTTCACCGCCGGACTCTCGCTGTCGATCTTCATGTACTGGGGCTGGGACGCCTGCATGGCGTCCAACGAGGAGACCACCGGCAGCGCCAAGACCCCCGGCCGCGCCGCGCTCATCGCGATGGTCGTCCTGGTCGGCTCGTACCTCGCCACCGGCATCGCCGCCCAGATGGTCGTGGGCTCCGGCGACCAGGGACTCGGCCTCGCCAACCCGGAGACCTCCGACAACGTCTTCGCCGCCCTCGCGGGCCCCGTCATGGGCCCCACGCTCGGCGTCCTGCTCTTCGTCGCCGTCCTCGCCTCGGCGGCCGCGAGCCTCCAGACGACCTTCATCCCGGTCGCCCGCACGGTGCTCGCGATGTCCACGTACGAGGCGCTGCCGAAGTCCTTCACCAAGGTCCACCCGGTCTTCAAGACCCCCGGCAAGGCCACCGTCGTCGCCGGCGTCGCCACCGGTGCCTTCTACACCGTGATGACCCTGGTCAGCGAGCACGTCCTGGTCGACACCATCTACGCGCTCGGCCTGATGATCTGCTTCTACTACGCCCTGACGGCCTTCGCCTGCGTCTGGTACTTCCGCGGCGAGCTCTTCCGCTCGGCCCGCGACCTCGCCTTCAAGGGCCTCCTGCCGGCGCTCGGCGGCCTCATGCTCACCGCCGTCTTCGGCAAGACGCTGTACGACATGTGGGACCCGGCCTACGGCTCCGGCTCCTCCGTCCTCGGCGTCGGCTCGGTCTTCGTGATCGCCGTCGGCCTGCTGCTCCTCGGCGTCGTGATCATGCTGGTCATGCAGCGCAGGAGCCCGGCCTTCTTCCGCGGCGAGGTCCTGACGAAGGAGACCCCGTCGCTCGTCGTCGCCGACTGACGGCGCGGCACCGGCCGGCTTCCGAGTCACCCGAACCGGCTTCCGAGTCACCCGAAAACGCGAAGGCGGCGGGCCCGTGGGGGGTCCCGTCGCCTTCGTTCGTACGTACTCGCGTAGTGCTGCCGCCGCTGTCGCCGCGGCTGTGGCCGTCCCTCAGTGGTGACCGGGAAGCAGCCGTTCCACCGCCGCGTTGGCGGGCGGCAGGTCGGGGGTGCCGGCCGGCTTCGCCTTGGGGGTCAGGACGCCGCTGAGCGGGACGACGGACGGCAGGTTCACCCCGCCGGTGTCGGCGGCGGCGGTACCGGCGGCGGAGACGGCGCCCGCCGCGGCGAGACAGGACAGGGCGGCTGCGGTGAGGATCCTCTTCATGACCGCACCAACGCGGACGCCCTGGATCCGGTTACTGTCGCGGCGCGACCTACCAGGACTGGCCGGCCGGCTGCCTGGTCGTCGCGTTGAGCCGGTTGAAGAGGTTCGTGACCCCGAGCCACGCCACGATCTGGGCGAGCTGCTGCTCGTTGTAGTGGCGCGCGGCCTCCTCCCACACCGCGTCCGGCACGGCGTCCGGACGGTCCGCGAGCCGCGTCGCGTGCTCGGCGAGGGCCAGGGCCGCCCGCTCCGCGTCGGTGAAGTACGGGGTCTCCCGCCACGCCGCCACGGCGTGCAGCCGCTCGTCGGTCTCGCCGTCCTTCTGCGCCTTCTGCGCTCCGCCGACCACGCAGAACCCGCAGTTGTTGATCTGGCTGGCCCGCAGGTGGATCAGGTCCAGCGTGCTGGCCGGGACGTCGCTGCCCGACTGGACGGCCTTGATCAGCTGGAAGATCGCGGGGCCGACGTCGGACAGGACGACGGCGGGGTTCGGCATACGAGCGGCCATGGTGAGCTCCTTGGAATGCGTGGAAATACGTGGGAAGTGGAGATGCGCGGGAAGCGGGAATGCGCGGGAACGCGTGGGGGGTACGGCTACGAGGTGCGGAGTGCGGGGAAGTGGCGCCGGTCGGTCACGGGGCCGCGGGGGCCACGCCGCCCGGCTGCCGGACGGTGACGTTGAGCCGGTTGAAGAGGTTGGTGACGCCGACGGTCAGCACGATCGAGGCGAGCTGCTTCTCGTCGAAGTGGTCGGCGGCCTCGTCCCAGACCTCGTCCGGCACGGCGTCCGAGACGTCGGCGAGTCGGGTCGCGGCCTCGGCGAGCGCGAGCGCCGCGCGCTCCTCGTCGGAGAAGAACGGCGCCTCGCGCCAGGCGGCGACGGCGAACAGCTTCTCGTCGCTGACGCCGGCCTTCTTGGCGCTCTTGGCACCGAAGTCGACGCAGAAGCCGCAGTTGTTGATCTGGCTGGCCCGCAGGTGCACGAGTTCGAGGAGGGACTCGTCGACCCCGCCCTGCCGGGAGGCCTTCACCAAGTTCATGATCGCCGGAGCGGCGTCGGCCAGGACGTAGGCGGGGTTCGTCATGCGGGCCTTGGGCTCGTGCAGCGCCATGGTGATCGCTCCTCAGCGTCTCTCGTTCGTCGCTTTCACTGCACTGACGGAGCGCGCGAGGAGGATGTGACAGCTCGGGAGAACTTTTTCCGAAGAAATTTTTCCCGAGCCGGTCACAAGGCTCTGACCTGCACTTACGTCGACGAAGTCGAAGCCGGAGTCGTCCCCGGCTCTCCCTCCGCCTCCTGCTCCTGCTCCTCCTCCGCCTCCGCGATGAGGGCGGTGGCGATGGTGCGGAAGCCCAGCCGGCCGTAGATCCGGGCCACGTCCGCGTCCGAGGCCGACAGGAACACGAGGTCCGTGCCGTGGGCGCGGGCGTCCGCGACCAGGGCGGCCGTGACCGCGAGGCCGAGGCCGCGTCGCCGCGCCGCCGGCACGGTGCCGACGCCGACGACCTCGGAGACCGGGCCGACGGGCTGGTGCTGGCCGGCCGAGAGGGCGCGGCCCGAGGGGTCGAGGGCCGCGGCGAGCCGGGTCAGCCCGGCCGCGATCCGGTCGGCGACCCGGTCGGCGGCGCCGGGCATCGGCGACATGCCGAAGGCCGCGAACGGGGCGGCGACGGCCGTCTCCAGGGCGGTGTCGTCCGCGCCGACCATCCGTACGGTCACGCCCTCGGGCGCCGGCACGGCGAGCCCGTCGCCCTCCAGGACCATCAGCGGGTGCTCGTGCACCGTCAGCCCGGTCGCCTCGACGGCGGCCCGCAGCCCCGGCGTCGTCTCCGCCACCCACTCGAACGCCTCGGGCACCCCCAGCTCCCGCTGCCGCGCCCGTACGGCCTCCACCGCCTCGACGGCCACCTCGCCCTCGTGCCCGAGCGTGGGGCGCGCGTAGTAGGGCCACCCGTCGCCCGACTGGACGAAGAGGGTGAGCGGCCCGAAGTCCTCGGCGCGGGAGGAGGGGCGGGTGACGGCGTCGTAGTACGCCTCGATTCGCTTCAGCACCCGGTCACGGTAGGGGGCGGGAGCGGAACGCGCAGGCGGATTTCGGGTGGACCGGCGGGAACCGAGCGATGGCATGAGCCCGTCACGAAGAGCAGGGGAAAGAAGGGAAGAGGGGGAACCGTGAGCCGTACGACGCACACCTGCCCGGGCTGCGACCGCGAGGACCTGGTGCAGGCCGTGCCCGCCGTGTACCTCGCGGGCCGGAACGCCGTCACCAGCCGGGAACGCGACAGCGACGGCGACATGCGGACCGTGACCCGGACGGTGAGCACCGGCCTCTCCGACGCCCTCGCACCGGTGCCCGAGCCGCCGACGTACGCGATCGGCTGCCTCGGCCTCCTCGCCGCGGTCGTCTCCGTCGGCACCTTCGTGGGCGGCGCCCTCGCCGGCAAGTGGTTCGCGGACGAGCCCGCGACCGAGCCCTCGGGACTTCCCGACTGGCAGCTGGTGCCGCCGCCGGGCGTGTCCGCCGAACCCCCGCCGTCGTTCGCCTTCCTCGGCTGGATCTCGGCGCTCGCCCTGGTCGCCGCCGTCCTCGTCTTCACCGCGATGGCACGGCGCCGGTCCGCGTTCGCCCGGATCACCCGCCGCCGCCACCACGCCGAGGAACTCTGGTCGCGCGGCTGGTACTGCCACCGCTGCGGCACCGTCCACTTCGAGGGCGTCCCCGGCGAGGACCGCACCCCGCTCACCCTCCAGCGCTTCCGCGAGAAGGTCTGGGAACACGGCGGGTACGGCGACCTCGCGGCCCACCGGCGTGCCGTGGACCCGGCCCGCCCGTGACACCGGGGCGGTGCTCGGGTCCGTCCGTGACGCCCGGGTGGTGCCGGGGCGGCGCCCGGTCCGTCCGTGACGCCAAGCGTTTCGTGGTCCTCGTGACGCCCGGGTACCCGCCGCGCCGTGGTCCTCGTGACGCCCGGGTGGTGCCGGGGCGGCGCCCGGTCCGTCCGTGACGCCAAGGGCGCCGCGACCCTCGTGACGCCGCGTACCCGCCGCGCCGCGGTCCTCGTGACGTCCGGCACCCGGCACGTCGTGGCCCCCGGAACGACAGCACGTCACGGCCCTCGGAATTCGCGGCCGCACCCCCTACCGTGCCGCTATGCGGATCTCGACCACGATCTTCCTGACCGACGAGACCATCACCCCGGTACGGCTGGCGCGCGAGCTCGAAGAGCGCGGGTTCGCCGGGCTCTACCTGCCCGAGCACACCCACATCCCGGTCGAACGGGCCACGCCCTACCCGGCGGGCGGCGAACTGCCTCGGGAGTACGCCCGCCTGCTCGACCCGTACGTGGCGCTCGGCCAGGCCGCCGCCGTCACCGAACGGCTCGGTCTCGGCACCGGCGTCACGCTGCTCGCCGAGCACGACCCGATCGCCCTCGCCAAGCAGATCGCCACCCTCGACCACCTCTCCGGCGGCCGCTTCACCCTCGGCCTCGGCTACGGCTGGAACCGGGAGGAGGCGGCCGACCACGGCGTCGACTGGTCCACCCGCCGGGGCCTCACCCACGACCGGCTGGACCTCATGCGGGCCCTGTGGGCACCGGTTCCCACGGCGTACGAGGCCCCGTCCGGCGACTCCGTACGCGCGTCGGAGGTCTGGCCCAAGCCGGCCGGCGGCGCACCCCGCATCCTCCTGGGCGGCGCGGCGGGCCCCAAGCTCTTCGCCCGGATCGCCGAGGGCGCGGACGGCTGGATGCCGATCGGCGGCCGGGGCCTGACGGAGTCCCTCCCGGTGCTGCGCGCGGCCTGGGAGGAGGCCGGCCGCGACCCGAAGTCCCTCCAGCTCGTCCCGTACGCCGTCCTCCCCAACCCGGGCAAACTCGACCACTACGCCGAACTCGGCTGCGAGGAGGTCGTCCTCCAACTGCCGCCGGGGGACGAGCCCGAGGTCCTGCGCACCCTCGACGCGTACGCCCGGTACGTCTGATGGGGCGGGGTGGGGCGGGGTGGGGCGGCCGGCGGGCCGGGGGAGCGGACCGCTTCCTGGGGAGACTCGAACATCCACCGCCCCACCCGCTCGTATGCTCGGTTCATGACTGATCACCAGGCGGCCCGCCCGACCGAGAACGCCATGCGACGCGCCCTCAAGCGGGCCAGGGACGGGGTCGCGCTCGACGTGACCGAGGCCGCCGTGCTGCTGCGGGCACGCGGCGACGACCTGACGGACCTGGTGGCCTCCGCGGGACGGGTGCGCGACGCCGGCCTGGAGGCGGCCGGGCGGCCCGGAGTCATCACGTACTCGAAGAGCGTGTTCATACCCCTCACCCGGCTCTGCCGGGACAAGTGCCACTACTGCACCTTCGTGACCGTCCCCGGGAAGCTCCGCCGGGACGGCCACGGGATGTTCATGTCGCCGGACGAGGTCCTCGACATCGCCCGGCGCGGGGCGGAACTCGGCTGCAAGGAAGCCCTGATCACCCTCGGCGACAAGCCCGAGGACCGCTGGCCCGAGGCCCGCGAGTGGCTCGACGCGCACGGGTACGACGACACCATCGCGTACGTGCGCGCCATGGCGATCCGGATCCTGGAGGAGACGGGGCTGCTGCCCCACCTCAACCCCGGCGTGCTGTCCTGGACCGACTTCCAGCGCCTCAAGCCGGTCGCGCCGTCCATGGGCATGATGCTGGAGACGACCGCGACCCGGCTGTGGTCGGAACCCGGCGGCCCCCACCACGGGTCCCCCGACAAGGAGCCGGCGGTGCGGCTTCGGGTCCTGGAGGACGCAGGCCGGTCCTCCGTCCCCTTCACCTCGGGGCTGCTGCTCGGCATCGGGGAGACCCTGGAGGAGCGGGCCGAGTCGCTGTTCGCGCTGCGGCGCGTGGCCCGCGCGTACCACTCGATCCAGGAACTGATCATCCAGAACTTCCGCGCCAAGCCCGACACGGCGATGCGCGGCATGCCCGACGCCGAACTCGACGACCTGGTCGCCACCGTCGCCGTCGCCCGGCTCATCATGGGACCCTCCGCCTGCCTCCAGGCCCCGCCGAACCTCGTCGACTCCGAGTACGAGCGGCTCATCGCCGCCGGCATCGACGACTGGGGCGGCGTCTCGCCGCTCACCATCGACCACGTCAACCCCGAGCGCCCCTGGCCCAGGATCGAGGAGCTCGCCGCCCGGTCCGCCGGCGCCGGCTTCACGCTGCGCGAACGGCTCTGCGTCTACCCCGAGTTCGTCACCCGGGGCGAACCCTGGCTCGACCCCCGGCTCCTCCCGCACGTACGGGCCCTCGCCGACCCCGACACCGGCCTCGCGAACCCCGACGCGCCCGTGCGCGGCCTGCCCTGGCAGGAGCCCGACGAGGCGTTCACCGCCGCCGGCCGCACCGACCTGCACCGCACCATCGACACCACCGGCCGCACCCACGACCGCCGCGACGACTTCGACGAGGTCTACGGCGACTGGGAGTCGCTGCGCGAGGCCGCCGCACCCGGCATGGTCCCCGAACGGGTCGACGCCGACGTCCGCGAGGCCCTCGCCGTCGCCGCCGACGACCCGACGAAGCTCACCGACGCCCAGGCTCTCGCCCTGCTCCACGCCGACGGGCCCGCCCTCGACGCGCTCTGCGCGGTCGCCGACGACGTACGGAAGTCGGTCTCCGGCGACGACGTGACGTACATCGTCACCCGGAACATCAACTTCACCAACGTCTGCTACACCGGCTGCCGCTTCTGCGCCTTCGCCCAGCGGCGCACCGACGCCGACGCCTACACCCTCTCCCTCGACCAGGTCGCCGACCGCGCCGAACAGGCCTGGGACGTCGGCGCCGTCGAAGTCTGCATGCAGGGCGGCATCCACCCCGACCTCCCCGGCACCGCCTACTTCGACATCGCGCGCGCGGTGAAGAAGCGCGTCCCCGGCATGCACATCCACGCCTTCTCCCCGATGGAGGTCGTCAACGGCGCCACCCGCACCGGCCTGTCCATCCGCGAATGGCTCACGGCGGCGAAGGAGGCCGGACTCGACTCCATCCCCGGCACCGCCGCCGAGATCCTCGACGACGAGGTCCGCTGGGTCCTCACCAAGGGCAAGCTCCCCACCGCCACCTGGATCGAGGTCATCACCACCGCCCACGAACTGGGCATCCGCTCCTCCTCCACCATGATGTACGGCCACGTCGACCAGCCCCGCCACTGGCTCGGCCACTTCCGCACCCTCTCCCGCATCCAGCAGGAGACCGGGGGCTTCACCGAGTTCGTGACGCTCCCCTTCATCCACACGAACGCCCCCGTCTACCTCGCCGGCATCGCCCGCCCCGGCCCCACCACCCGCGACAACCGCGCCGTCATCGCCATGGCCCGCCTCCTCCTCCACCCCCACATCCCCAACATCCAGACCAGCTGGGTCAAGCTCGGCACCGACGGTGCCGCCGAGATGCTCCGCTCCGGCGCCAACGACCTCGGCGGCACCCTCATGGAAGAGACCATCTCCCGCATGGCCGGCTCCAGTTACGGCTCCTACCGCTCCATCCGCGACCTCGAGGCCATCGCCGCGGCCGCCGGGCGTCCCGCCAAGCCCCGCACCACCCTCTACGGTCCCGTCCCCGCCGAACGCCAACACACCGCCCGCGCCTCCGACGGCCACCTCCCCACCCTCCTCCCCCTGACCCAGCCCTGACCCGGGGCCGTCCCCCCCGCCCACCCCTGTCCGGCCCGGCTGGGCCTGGCCCACCCCGTTGCGGCACATCGGACGGCGCGCTCCGGTCCACCCGTGTCGTGGGCAATCGTCCGCCAGGGGTGTGGGGGTCCCCCCGGACGGAGTCCGGGGGAGGGTGGGCACAACGGACGGTGCCCGTTGCCGGGCCTAGGCTTTCGCGCCCGAACCCGCACCCGGTGCACGGCTCACTACCGGTGCGGGTCCAGGGCACAGGGGCGGGGGCGCTGCCGAGGGCGCCGTCCCGTGTGCCCACCCTCCCCCGGACTCCGTCCGGGGGGACCCCCACGCCCCAGCGGGACGATCGCCCACACGAAGGTGAACCGGCGGCCGGCGCGCGGGCCCACACGGAGGCGGGCCGGGGGCGGCGGGCGCGGGCCCACACGGCGGCGGGCCCGGGCCGGCCCGCGGGCCCCACGGGGGTGCGGGCCCACACGGCGGGCCCGCACCTGCATGAGGCAGGCGTGGGCCCGCACCCCCCGCCCCCGCGCCAGCGGCAAGGCGGTCAAAAGGGGTCCGAAGGGCGTCCGATCACATAAGGTTCCGGCCCGGAATCGCGCGTACCCGGTCGATTACAGTGCGGCAAAGGAACTTGGCCAGCGAACCGCCGACCGGGGGAGGGCACACGTGGCGACGACAGCCGCAGCCGTGTGGGGCCGTGCAGAACAGCAGGACTTCCGTTCCCGGGTGCGGGGCTGTCTGCTGGGCGGGGCGGTGGGCGACGCACTGGGCGCGGGCACCGCGAAGACCCCCGGACCTGACGGACTCGCGAAGCCGTCGGCCGAACAAACAGCCGCACCGACCACCACGCCGGCCACCGCCCCGATGCTCCCCCCGACAACCACCTCCACCCCCACCTCCACCCCCCGCGGCACCGTCACCGCCGCGACCCAGATGACCCTCTTCACGGTGGACGGCCTGATCCGGGCGCAGGTGCGCAGGGACACGGGTGCCTGGCATCCGCCGACGGACGTGCACCGGGCGCATCTGCGCTGGGCGGCGACGCAGCGCGACTGGGGGCCGGACGAACGTCGCAAGGACAACGGGTGGCTGGCCCGGGAGGAGTGGTTGTACGCGCGGAGGAACCCGCCCCGCGCCTGCCTCACGGGCCTCGGTGACGAGCGCCTGGGGACGGTGGACAGGCCGAAGAACCCGGACGCCGCCGATGCGGGCGCGTTGGTGCGTTCGGCGCCGTTCGGGCTGTTGGTGGGGTGGGAGCCGCAGTTGGTGTGCCAGTTGGCCGTGGAGTGTGCGGCGCAGACGCACGGCGCTCCGGCGGCGATGCTGGCGGCGGGCGCGTTCGCCGTCACGGTCCACGGGTTGGCGCGGGGTGCTTCGTTGGAGGCTGCGGTGGCCAGGGCCGTGGAGCTGGTGGCGGTGCGCCCGGGGCACGAGCCGGTGACCGAGGCGTTGGGCCGTGCGGTCGGAGCCGTACGGGAGGGGGTGCCGGACGCGGGGCGGGTGGCGGCGCTCGGGGCCGGTGGGGACGGGGCCGAGGGGCAGTTGGCGGCGGCCGTCTACTGCGCGCTGGTCGGCGAGGACGTACGGCACGGACTGCGGCTCGCGGTGGACCACGACGGTCCGTCGGCGGTGACAGGCGCGCTCACGGGCGCGCTGCTGGGTGCCCTGCACGGCGAGACGGCCCTCCCGCCGGCCTGGCTGGCCGAACTGGAGGGCCGTGCGACCGTCCTCGCCCTCGCGGACGACTTCTCGATGGAGATGACGCAGGGCGCCGCCCTGCACGGCCCCAAGGAGTCCTCCCCGGGCTGGCTGTCCCGCTATCCGAGGGCCTGACGAAGCCGCCGCGGTGCGGTACCGGCCCACTATCCGAGGGCCTGATCAAGCCGTCGCGACGCGGTCCCGCCCCACTCCCCGGAGGTCTTCCGCTAACCCATCGGCTCGTCGGTCCGCGGCCGGTCCGTCCGCTCGTCGCGTCCCTGCGCGGGGACGCCGGCCTCGGGGACGCCGACCGCGATGGCGCTGGCCGCGCCGCCGCCGCCGTCCGAGCCGATCCGGTCGAGGAGTGCGTCCCGCTCGGGGGTGTCCTCCGGCTTCGCGTAGCCGATGAGGACGTAGAGGACGAGGGAGGTGGCGAGGGGGGAGACGATCTGGATCTGGAGTTCGACGCCGTCGAGGCCGTAGTTGGTGAGCCAGAAGACGAAGAGGCCGGCGGCCCAGGAGACGAGGGCGGCGGTGGGGCCGGACTTCCGGAAGGTGCGGAGGAGGCCGAGCATGAAGGGGATGGCGATGGGGCCCATGAGGCCTGCCACCCACTTGATGACGACGGTGATGATGTCCTTGAAGGTGGGGGAGTTGACCTGGGTGGCGACGGCCATCGACAGGCCGAGGAAGGCGATCGTCGACCAGCGCGCGGCGAGCAGTCCGGCCCGCTGGGTCCAGCTCCGCGCGGCCTTGCTGAGGACGGGGGCGATGTCGCGGGTGAAGACGGCCGCGATGGCGTTGGCGTCGGAGGAGCACATGGCCATGGTGTGGGAGAAGAAGCCGACGACGACGAGGCCGAGGAGGCCGTGGGGCAGGAGCTGTTCGGTCATGAGGGCGTACGCGTCGGAGCCGTCGGGCTTCTTCGGGTCGACGAGCAGTGGCGCGCACCACATGGGGAAGAAGAGGACGAGCGGCCAGACGAACCAGAGGACGGCGGAGAGCCGGCCGGAGCGGGTGGCTTCGCGGGCGGACGGGGTGGCCATGTAGCGCTGGGCCTGGTTCCACATGCCGCCGCTGTACTCGAAGGTCTTGATGAAGAGGTAGGCGAGGAGGAAGGTCAGCGTGTAGGGGCCGGCCGTCGGCGCGGTGTGGCCCTGGAGTTCGGGCCGGTCCCACACGGTCCACAGGGCGCTGAACCCGCCGAGTTCGCCGAGGACGGCGACGAGCATCGCGATGCCGGCGAGGAACTGGATGACGAACTGGCCGAGTTCGGTGAGGGCGTCGGCCCAGAGTCCGCCGACGGTGCAGTAGACGCCGGTGACGACGCCGGTGATGAGGATGCCCTGGTTGAGGGAGATGCCGGTGAAGACGGAGAGCAGGGTGGCGATGGCGGCCCATTTGGCGCCGACGTCGACGATCTTCAGGAGGACGCCGGACCAGGCGAGGGCCTGCTGGGTGGGGAGGTTGTAGCGGTCCTTGAGGTATTCGAGGGGGGAGGCGACGCGGAGGCGGGAGCGCAGCCGGTTGAGGCGGGGCGCGAAGAGGTGGGCGCCGATCGCGATGCCGATGGCGATGGGGAAGGACCAGGTCACGTAGGAGGTGACGCCGTAGGTGTAGGCGATGCCCGCGTATCCGGTGAACATCACGGCGCTGTAGCCCGACATGTGGTGCGAGATGCCGGAGAGCCACCAGGGCATCCGGCCGCCGGCGGTGAAGAAGTCGGAGACCGTGTCCACGCGCTTGTGGGACCAGATCCCGATGGCGACCATCACGCCGAAGTACCCGATGAGCACGACCCAGTCGAGACTGTTCATTGCGCCCCTCCATGAGATCCGGTCAGACTTCTGAACGCGGTTCATCGTGTGGGGAGTTGTGAGGGCGCGACAATGCAACGGAGAGTCAAGGGACGGTAAAATCGTTCTGTTTGCTGACCCTTGTTCATGTACTTGAACAATTCATCGAGCGCATCACGATCATGCGGGCGATCGGGGAAGGCGTCAGCGCATCAGCTCGCCCGCGTTGACCAGCAGCGACTGGCCCGTGATCGCCCGCGCCCGGTCCGAGGCGAGGAACGCCGCGGCCTCGGCCACGTCGCCGTCCGTCGCGAGCTCCGGCAGTGCCGTCCGCTCGGTGAGCCGGGCCAGGACGTCGGACTCCGGTACGCCCTCGGTGTGCGCGGCGAACCGGACGTACGCCTGCACCGGCGGGCCCCACATCCAGCCCGGCAGTACGGTGTTGACCCGGATGCGGTGCGGCCCCAGCTCGTGCGCCAGCGAGTACATCGCCGAGGTCAGCGCCCCCTTCGAGGCCGCGTAGGCCGCCTGGCGCACCTGGGTGGGTGCCGCCACCGCCGACTGCGTCCCGATCAGGACGACCGCACCCCCGCCCGCCTTCAGTGCCGGCAGGCAGGCCCGGGTCATGCGCAGCGTGCCGAGCAGGTTGACGTCGATGACCCCCTGCCAGGTCGCGAAGTCGGCGTCCTCCAGGCCGCCGAAGTAGGAGTCCCAGGCGGCGACGTGCACGACCGCGTCGATCCCCCCGAACCGCTCGACGGCCAGCGCGGCCAGCGCCCCGCACTGCTCCTCGTCGGTGATGTCCGTGGCCCGGTACGCCGTGCGGCGGCCCTCCGGGTCGATGTCGGCGGCGGACTTCGCCAGGTTGGCCTCGGTCCGGGCGCCGAGCACCGCGTTCCCCCCGTCCCGCACCACGGTCTCGGCGATCCGGTGGCCGAGCCCCGCGCCGACCCCCGACACGACGACCGTCTTCCCCTGGAGCAGCATCCGGACCCTCCTCGACCCTGGCCAAGTATCTGACGGTCCGTCAGAGTAGGTCTCCGTCAGCGACTTGGGAAGGGGTACGAGAGTGAGCGAGGAGACCCGCAGCGAGACGTACGCGGAACTGGCGGCCGTCGGGCCGTACGGCGTGCGGCCCGGCCACGCGCTCATCACCATGGTCGAACCGCATCCGGGCCAGGAGTACGCGTACAACCGCTGGTACGAGGACGACCACTACTACGCCGGCGCCATGGCCATGCCCTGGATGTACGCCGGCCGCCGCTGGGTCGCCACCCGCGACCTCCAGGAACTGCGCCGCCCGGAGAAGTCCGCCGTCGCCCAGCCCGTGACCGCCGGCTGCTACCTCTCCACCTACTGGATCACCGCCGGCCGCTACGACGAGCACATGAAGTGGACCGTCGCCATCAACAAGCGCCTCAACCACGACGGCCGCGTCCACCAGGGCCGCACCCACGTCTTCACGGCCTTCCAGGACCACGCCGCCACCGTCTACCGCGACGGCGCCGCCGGCCCCCGCGACTTCCACGCCCTCGACCACCCCTACGCCGGCCTCGTCCTCCAGGTCCTCGACACCGACGGCCCCGAAGCGCGCTCCGACCTCCTCGACCGCCTCCGCACCCGCGACCTCCCCCGCCGCCTCGTCGGCTCCCCCGCCGCCATGGTCACCGTCTTCCGCCCCACCCCCCTCCCCGGCGACCGCATGACCTACGTCAAACAGGTCGAAGGCGTCGACACCCGCCTCACCCTCCTCTGGTTCCTCGAAACCGACCCGAGAACCTCCTGGGCCGACCACTTCGCCGACCTCGACACCCTCGCCACCCCCCTCGCCCGCACCGAACTCCTCGCCCCCTTCATCCCGACGATCCCCGGCACGGACCGCTACGTGGACGAACTGCGCTGACGCGCTCCCGGGGCCGGTGGCCTACCGGAGGCGGGGCCCGGTGGCCCACCGGAGTCAGGGCCCGGTGGCCCACCGGAGTCAGGGCCCGGTGGCCTACCGGAGTCAGGGCTCGGTGGCGCTTCCGGGCAAAGACCGAGCCCCCTCGGCCAGGACGGCGGACCGGACGAGAGGGCTCTTCACGTACTGCGGGTGACGGCGTGCGTGCACCGGGGGCTCAGAGCGCCCCGGCGCTCACCTCGCCGACGAAGGCGTTCCACGATCCCGGGCCGAAGTTGATGGACGGGCCCTCGGGGGCCTTCGAGTCGCGCACCGCGATCGATGCCACGACCGGGGACTTCACTTCGACGCAGGCTCCGTTACCACCCGAGTAGGAGGACTTGGTCCACGTGTCGGTCGCACCCTGAATGATCGCCATTGTGCTCAACTCCGGTTTCTTCCAGTGAGTGTGTCGCGCCAGCGTTCTTGCCGGCGTGATCGACGCTACTCGCCGGTCCCGTCCGACGGGACCGGCGTTCACACGACCGGGTGGCATATTCCAACTGGACTTCCGTGGGAGCGATCACGCGGTGTACGGTGCCCGCCCTGGCCGGGCCGGGTCAGCCCTGGGTGTGCTTCTTGGCCATCTTCGCGATGAATTCGCGGGTCTGGTCCACGTTCAGCGCCTGTGCCCTGAGGTGCTCGTACATGACGCTGTACTTGCTGACGTCCTGCGCCTTCTCCAGGTACAGGTCGCTCGTCACACCCTCGATGTACACGACGCTGGAGTCGGAGGTGTCGGGGAACTCCAGGATCGAGTACTGCCCGCTGATCCCCGGATGCGCGCCCATCTCGAACGGGATCACCTGCACCGTGACGTGCGGCAGGTGCGACTGCTCGATCAGGTGCTCCAGCTGCTGCACCATCAGCTGCCGGCTCCCGACGATCCGGTGCAGCGCGCCCTCGTCGATCACCGCCCACAGCCGCAGCGGACGCTCCTCGTCCCGGATCCGCTCCTGGCGGCGGGTGCGGACCGTGACCCGCTTCTCGATGTCCGCCGGCGTCGACTCCGGCATCGCGCCGGAGATCACGGCCTCCGCGTACGCGGGCGTCTGCAGCAGTCCGGGGATGATCTGCGACTCGTACATCCGCAGGCTCTCGGCGTCCGTCTCCAGGCCGATGTAGACGCTGTACGGGATGTCGCCGAAGGCGTGCCACCAGCCCTGCTGGCGGGAGTCCTTGGCCATCTGCATGAGGGAGTCGACCATGCGCTCGTCCTCGACCTCGTAGACCCCGCACAGGTCGCGGACGTCGCGCTGGCTGATGGAGCGGCGGCCGTTCTCCAGTCGGCTGATCTTGGACTGGGAGACGAGGAGGCGCTCGGCGACCTGTTCGGCCGTCATGTTCTTCGCCTCGCGGAGCTTGCGCAGCTCCTGGCCCAATCGGCGTCGCCTGACGGTGGGGTTGACACTGGACGCCACGGAAACTGCACCTCCGGCTGGTCTGCTGCGTAGCTGTGAGTACCTATCGCTTGGCAGACTGCCACCAATGAGCACATGTGCGCTGGGAAACGACGACAACGCACATGTGCGGGGCGGTCGTCCAGACCGCCCCGCACAGCTGTGCGGCTCCCGTGTGGGTACGTGGTGCTCAGAGCCCCGTCACGTGGTGGTTCAGTGCACCGCCGCGCGGGCCATGCCGCCGCGCGGTTGCGCCGGAACACCCGCGGCCGGCGCGCGGCGCGGTTGCGCCGCGGCACCGTTCTGGACGTCCATCACGGCGTGCGCGACGAGACCGCCCATCGGGTCGTGCCGGATCAGGTCGCGCAGCCGGGACCGCGACGACCGTCCTTCGTTGCCGGGGTAGAGGTGCTTCCCGAGACCGACCGCGTGGGCCAGCGCGGCAAGCGCCGCGGTCCGCGGGTCCGGCGGTACGCCGGTGCGGATCGCACTGTCCAGCCGGGAGCGGATCTCCCGACTGATCGCCGTGTCCGTCGCCTGGTAGCGAGTCGTCGGCAACACCCCGCACATCTGGCCCTCCACGGCATGCACCATGCCGCATCGCTCCAGATGCGAGAGATACGTCTGACGGAGCCCCAGTCGGGGTCCGCCGATCCAGTGGACGGCCCGAACCGGGCTGCCGCGCCTGCGCAACAGCTCCAGTGCGGAGTCCAAGGTCGGATCTCCGGTCGGCCGTGGCATCACCACGGCGATACGATCCCCGTCAGGGGCTATCCGGCCTGCCAGTGCCAGCTCCACTAGCTGTGCACCGGCCAGACCGAGGTCGAGCGACTGCGGCTGCGCTGTGGTACCCGTGGTCGGGTCCAGAGCGAGCAGCAGAAGCTCCTCCGGAATGGTTCTGCGGCTCCTGCCCATCCATGCCTCCCCGCGTGGATGAATGACAGGGTGACCCCTCTCACATTCATCTGTCGAGAGTGCCTGGGTGGTTAATCCGGGAACCAGTAGGTATGTCGTTCTCGTCTAGCACGGGAGCCAAGGGGTTCACACAGGACACTGGTACACGGTTCGGACGTACGCATGACGCATGGAGGAGGCACGGTGGCGGGCGAGTCCCCCGACAAGGCGGAGCAGCAGGGGTCGTCTCAGGAGACGGCGGCCTCAAGCGGCGGCGGCAGGGATCCCCGGCTCGCCGTACTCCGCGACTCAGAGCCCTCGTCGTCCGCGGCCGCCTCACGGGTCCAGGTCGACCAGCCGACCGCCGTCTTCAAGACCCTCGCCCCGCGCACCCCGGAGGACGACGCGCCGAAGCCGGCGACGGACGCGCCGGGCGACGCGGGCGAGGCCGTGGCCGTGACCGACGAGTCGGGTGACGCGGGCGAGGCCCTGGCCGACGCACCCGAGGACGCTGACGCCGCGTCGGGGGCCGTGGAGGCCGCCGGCGACGCGGCCGAGCCGGAGAGCGCGCGCCTGAAGGCCGCTGTGTCGGCGTGGATGGCCACGGCGGAGAAGCCCGACGGCGAGACCGGGAGCGGGGCTGGGACCGGAGTCGGGGCCCGAGGCGACGCTGACGGCGGGGCTGAGGCCGACTCCGAGGCCGCTGGGGCATCTGAGGCCTCCGAGGCCCCTGAGGGCTCTGAGGGCTCTGTGGACGCGCCTGAGGGCGAGGGTGACGGCTCCGAGGGCGACGAGCGGGACGGCGAGCCCGAGGCAGAGGACGAGCCCGAGCCCGAGGTGGACGACGAGGGCGACGAGGTGCCGGTCGCGGAGAAGACTCCCGCCGAGGACAAGGCTCCCGCCGAGGACAAGGCTCCCGCCGAGGACAAGGCTCCCGCCGAGGACAAGGCTCCCGCCGCGTCGTGGTTCGCCGCCCGGAAGACGGCAGCGCCCGCGGAGGCGGCCGAGAAGCCGGCGGCGGACGGGAAGTCGCCGGCGGACGCGAAGTCGCCGGCGGACGCGAAGCCGGCGGCTGAGAGGGCCGCCGGGGACGGTGCGGCGGACGGGCCGGGCGTCGACGACGAGTCGGACGCCGACGACAAGCCCGTCGACCAGCCGACGACCATGTTCAAGATGGTCCGGCCGCCGGCCGGACCCGCCGTCGACCAGCCGACGACGGCGCTGAAGCTTCCGGCGGGCCTGGCGGGCGATCCCGACAGCGAGCGCACCAGCACGTTCCTGCCGCTGCGCGCGGACATCCCCGCCGAGCGGAAGGCCGAGGAGGCGCGGGAGACCGCGGCGGCCTCCGCCGCCAAGGGCGCCAAGGCCGAGCCGGCGCCGGTGCCCGCCAAGAGTGCCGCGTCGACCCCGGCTTCCGCGCCCGCCAAGGGTGCCGCACCGGCCCCGGCGCCCGCCAAACCCGCCAAGGCCACCGAACCCGCGCAGCGGGCCGCGGCCGTGCCGCCCGCCGCGCTCGCGGAGCCGGAGCGGACGCGGCAGCAGCCGTTGCCGCCGCTGCCGCCGCTGGACCTGCTCGCGGAGCTGACGAACACGCCGCCGCCGGCGCCGACGGCCGTGCGGACGACGCTGCGGCGGGTCAGGATCTGGACGCCACTGGTCCTGCTCCTGCTGATCGTCTTTGCGATCGTGCAGATGGTGCGACCGCTGCCGGCGCCGGTGCTGACCCTGACGGCGGCGCCGACGTTCACGTTCGAGGGCGGCGCGCTGGACATGGCGTGGCCGAACGAGGGCCAGGGTGCCGTCGAGGTCGAGGGCGTCGGCTACATGGGCATGTACGGGCCGCAGACGCCGGCCCCGATCGCGAGCGTCACGAAGACGATGACGGCGTACGTGATCCTCCGCGACCACCCGATCAAGGGCGCGGAGACCGGGCCGAGGATCACGATCGACAGGAAGGCCGCCGAGCAGGCCGGTGCGGAGCACGAGTCGACGGCGGCGGTCAAGGAGGGGCAGACCTACACGCAGAAGGAGTTGCTCGAGCTCCTGATGGTCCCCTCCGCGAACAACGTGGCGCGGCTGCTCGCCCGCTGGGACGCCGGTTCGGAGTCCGCGTTCGTCGAGAAGATGAACGCGGCGGCCAAGGACCTGGGCATGAACCAGTCCGTCTACACGGACCCGTCCGGTCTGCTCGACACCACCATGTCGACCCCGCAGGACCAGCTGCGGCTGGCGAAGGCGGTCATGCAGTACGACGTGTTCCGCGAGATCGTGAACATGCCGAACATGACGGTCGACGGCATCCCCGGCCGGATCGAGAACAACAACAACATCCTGCTCGAAGACGGTGTGAACGGCATCAAGACCGGCTCCTCCACCCCGGCCGGCGGCAACCTGCTCTGGTCGGCGAACACCGTGGTCGACGGCCAGAACCGCCGCATCCTCGGCATCGTCATGGGGGCGAAGGACGCCAAGGTCCTCAACGACAAGCTCCAGCTCGCCATCGACAACAGCCTCAAGGTGATCAAGCGGGCGCAGAAGCTCGTCACCTCCGCCGCCGTGGTCGAGAAGGGCCAGGTCCTCGGCTACATCGACGACGGCCTCGGCGGCCGGACCCCGGTCGTGGCCACCAAGGAGCTCAAGGCCATCGGCTGGCCGGGCCTCGAGGTGAAGCTGGAGCTCACCGACGGCGGCAAGGCCGTCCCGCACTCCGGCAAGGCGGGCGACGTCATCGGCACGGTGTCCATCGGCACCGGCGCCGGCAAGGTCAGCTCCCCGGTCGCCCTCCAGGCCGACCTCCTGGAGCCGGGCTTCGACAAGAAGCTCACGCGCCTGGGCTGACCGGCCCGGCTGAGGATCGCGCGATCGGCGGGCGCCCCGGATTCCCGGGGCGCCCTGCTGTTAGCGTCTCGGGGGACGAGAAGCAGCGCGAGCGATCCGTGCGGCAAGCGGCAAGCGGCAAGCGGCGAGTGAGAAGCGAGCAGAGACAAGCGGCAAGCGAGCAGCGGGCAGCGAGACGGGAAGTACGGGAAACACGGGAAGCACGGGAAGCACGGGAAAGGGCCGCAGTGACCACCGCCGAGCCGACACGCGCCGACCGCGCGGACTCCGCCCCCGACGTCTACGGTGAGACGCGTGACCCACGCGAAGCCCGCGACACCGGCGAAGCTGACGGCGAATCCGGTACCGATACCGGACGCTCTTCGCTTTCGCGAATAGTGCTTCCGACTCAGCGCCCGGCCCCCGCGCCCTCCTCGACGCCGCAGCTCGTCGCCGCCCCGCGGCGCAAGCGGCGCTACACGGTCATGGCGGCCGCCGGGCTCGCCGCCGTCACCCACATCCTGTGGTTCTTCTTCTTCGCGAACAGCGGAGGGGACCTGGCCGCGCAGGACGCGTGGGCCGAGTTCGTCGGACGGCACCCGGACTCCGCGTACAACCTGGCCTGGTACGGCGGGATGCACCCCGTCTCGTACAGCGTCGTCTCGCCGTACCTGATGTCGCTGCTCGGCGTCCGCAGCACGATGATGGCGGCCGGCACGCTGTCGGCCGCGCTGACGGCGCTGATCCTGGTCCGGGTCCCGGCGGTCCGCAATCCGCTGGCCTGCTCGGTCGCGGCCGTGTTCGCCTTCCTCTGCAACGCCCTGTCGGGGCGGGTCACCTTCGGCCTCGGTATGATGTTCGCGCTCGGCGCGGTCGCCGCCGTCTTCTGCTGGCCGCACCGCTGGCGCCGCAAACGCTGGGCGAAGGCCGCGGTCGCCGCGCCGCTCGCAGGCCTCGCGACCGCGTGCAGCCCGGTCGCCGGACTGTTCCTCGGGATCGCGGCGGCGGCGCTGTTCCTCAACAAGCGGCGCCCCGGCGCGTACGCCCTCGGCCTGGCCCCGGTGGCCGTCGTCGCCCTGTCCTCCTGGCTCTTCCCCTTCTCCGGTACGCAGCCGATGGCCTTCGGCTCGACCGCGCTGCCCCTGCTCTTCGGGGTGCTCGTCTTCCTCCTCGTCCCGGCGGACTGGCGCACGGTCCGCACGGCCGCCGCCGTGTACACGGTCGGCACGCTGCTCACCTGGCTGATCGACTCGCAGATCGGCTCGAACATCTCGCGGCTTCCGATGCTCTTCGCCGGCGTCGTGCTGCTCGCCGCCCTGCCGTACACCGCGCCGCGCTCGCGCCGCTGGTACGCCCTGCTGCTCGCCTTCGCCGGGCTGAACTTCTGGATCGGCTTCAAGGGCGTCGACGACGTCATCCGCACCGCCCCGGACGCCTCCTGGGCGCGCGAGCTCGCCCCGCTGGTCAACCAGCTCCAGGTGCGGGACGCCCGCAAGGCGCGGGTCGAGGTCGTGCCGGCCTCCAGCCACCGCGAGTCCTCCGCCCTCAGCCCGTACATCAACCTCGCGCGGGGCTGGAACCGGCAGGCCGACATGGAGCGCAACCCGCTCTTCTACGACGACACCCTCAACGCCGTGAACTACCAGGACTGGCTCGACCGGTGGGCCGTCCACTACGTCGTCCTGCCCACCGGCGCCCCCGACTCGGGCGCCGAGCGCGAGGCGGAGCTGGTCGAGGGCGGCCTGCCGTACCTGAAGCAGGTCTGGTCGGACGAGAACTGGCGCCTCTACGAGGTCGAGGGCCCGACGCCGCTCGCGGAGCCGCCCGCGCAGGTCGTCAGCGCGGCGGAGAACGAGGTCGTCATCCGGGTCGGCAGTCCCGGCCGCGTCCTCATCCGCGTCCCGTACTCGCCCTGGCTCGCCCTCGTCGACGACAAGGGCGGCAAGATCGAGGCGCCCCAGGAGACCGAGGCCTCCAAGCTGGCCCGCGAGGAGTCCGAGACCGAGCTCCCGAAGGTGTTCGCCAACGAGCAGGGCTGCCTCTTCAAGACCGAGGCGGACGTCGAGGGCGACGAATGGACCACCCTCGTCGCCCCCAAGGCGGGCGTCTACCGCCTCGCCGCCCCCTACAAGCTCTCCCGCGGCACGGCCTGCCCGGAGGAGCTCCGCTGAGCCGAGGAGCTCCGCCGATCCACCGCGCCGCGCGGGTACCTCCCGTACGGGCGGGGAACAACGCCCTGTCCGTGCGGGCAGGTCACGGCTCGCGGTAGCCGGCGAGCATCCGTCGCATGCCGAGGGCGTGGCCGCCGCTGCCGATGACGAGGAGCCGGTAGATCCGCCCCGCCACCCCGGGGAACGCGGCCCGGGTCTCGGCGGCCAGCCGCGTGCGGCCGTCCTCCAGGGGCTCCAGCCGGAAGACCAGGCTGTACGTGGAGAACCGGTGCGAGCCCGCGAGCGCCAGCTCCCGCCCCGGCACGGCCGCGACCACCCGGAAGCCGGGGTACGCCGATCCCTCCGTGAGCGGTCGCGGCCCGGCCGCCTCCCGCGGATCACCGCCCACCAGCCGGACGTAACGCGCCCCGCCCGCACCGGACAGCGAGCGGTCCAGGCGGGTGAGGAGCCGGTGCCACAGCTCCTCCGCCCCGGCGTCCACCGTCACGGTGTGCTCGTCCACGAACGGCAGCGGGACCGCCGCGCCTGTCGTCATCGCCGTTCCCCCCCGGCCGTACGTGATCACGCTCCGATGCTAGGGGGTGGGTGCCCTGTCAGGGGGTGGCGTGCCGGCCCCGGCAGGGCCCACCGAGTCGCGAACGCGGACATTCCGGACGAGGATGGCGAATCGTGGACCTTGGTGCCCCCGCGGCGCCCCCGGGAGGTGGACAGGGATGTCCGAGCTCATCGTCATCGGTTACGACGACCTCGACCGGGCCGAGCAGGCCTTCGGCACGGTGCAGGAGCTCCAGCGCGACCAGATCGTGCGCCTGAACGGACTCGCGGTCGTCTCCGTCGACACCGAGGGCCGCACCCACGTCGACACGTCCAGCCGCGTCGTCGGCGTCACCGCCGCCACCGGAGCCCTGTGGGGAGCGATCTTCGGAATCCTCTTCCTGCTGCCCGCCGTCGGGCTCCTCACCGGCGCCGCCCTCGGCGGCCTGGTCGGCAGGCTCAGCAAGTCCGGAGTCGACGAACAGTTCCGCGAGCAGGTCGGCGACCTGCTCAAGCCGGGCTCCGCGGCCGTGGTCCTCATGGCGTCGAAGCTCACCGAGGACAAGTTCACCGCGGCCATGCAGCAGCACGGCGGCACGCTCCTGAAGACCTCGCTCAGCGACCAGGACGAGAAGGAACTGGGCGAGCAACTCACCGGGCCCGGCCCTGGTCCCGGCTCCGATCCCGGCCCTGGTCCCGGCTCTGGTCCCGGTCCGGGATCCCAGTAGCCCCGGCCTCCAGCCCCCGGCACCCACAGCCCCGCCAGCCCCCACGCCCCTACGGCCCCACGGCACCGGCCGGCAACCACCGGCCCCCGCCGCCCCTCACGCGAAAGGTCCCCCATGCACCCCGCGCTCAGCACCGACGTGCTCGCCGACCTCCGGCGTCCCCGGCCCTACCCCGCCCTGTCGCTCGTGATGCCGACCCACCGCCGCGAGCCGGACAACACCCAGGACCCCGTACGGCTGCGCAACCTGCTGGCCCGGGCGGAGAAGGCCCTCCAGGAGGACCCCGCCGTCACCCGGGAGCGGCGCGCGGACGTGCTGAGCGAGCTGGAGCGGGCCGCCGCCGACGTGGACCTCGCCCACGCCGAGGAGGGCCTCGTCATCCATGTGGCCCCCGGCGAGCACCACGTGTGGTCGCTGGCCCGGAGCGTCCCCGAACGCGTCGTCCTCGCCGACACCTTCCTGACCCGCAACCTCGTCGCCGCCGAGGCCGCCGAACGGCCGTACTGGGCGCTGGCCCTGGCCGCGGACCGGATCTCGCTGTGGAGCGGCGGGCCGGAGCGGGCCGAGGAGCACACGGAGGACGGCTTCCCGCTGACGCGGAGCCTCGCCGACCCGGACGCGGAGCGCAAGGAACGCGTCGGCGACCTGCCGAGCACCTTCCGCGACGAGGACGCGCGGTCCTTCTTCCGCGAGGCGCACGAGGCACTGCGGACCGTCCTCGCCGCCGCGCCCCGCCTGCTGTACGTGATCGGCGAGGCGCCCGCGGTCGCCCTCCTGGAGGAGACCGGCCCCCTGCCGCAGGGCACGACCTCCGTCCCCCACGGCGGCCTCGCCGCCGGACCGGGGGAGGCCGTGCGCACGGCGCTCGCCCCGCTCCTCGCCGCGCAGCGGGAGGCCCTGACCACCACCGTCCTGGCCGAGCTGGACGCGGCACGCGGCCGGCACGAGTACGCCGGCGGCCTCGACGAGGTCCACCGGGCCGTGCAGGACGGGCGGATCCGGCTGCTCGCCGTCGAGGAGCACTTCCGCACCACCGTGCGCGACTACGGCGACCACCTCGAACCCGCGAAGAGCTCCGACCTCGACTCCCGCGACGACATCGTGGACGAGATCGTCGAACAGGCCCTGGAGACGGGCGCCGAGGTGCGGTTCGTACCCGACGACGCCCTCACGGACTCGGCCCGCATCGCCGCCGTACTGCGCTACTGACCGCGCCGCCGACCATGACCGATCCCGATCCCCACGAGGCACCGGAGGACACCGACGTGCACGGCTCGGAACCCCACGGGCGACGACGACCGATCAGGACCAGGACGACCCGGGGCGGGACCGCCCGGGCCAGGGCGGCGGGCGCCGCCCTGGCCGTCGTCCTCACCACGCTCGGCGCGGCCACCCTCGCGGCCTGCGACGGCGGCGGAGACGACAGCAGCTCCACCCCGACGTTCAGCGACCGCCCCTCGCCGCCGGACACCGCTTCGTTCTCCGGCGCGCCGCCTTCCAACGTCGCCTCGGCGGCGGAGTCGCGCATCGCCTCCGCCCAGGCGTCCGCGGCGTCCGCCGCCGCTTCGGCCTCCGCGCGGGAGGCCGAGCGCAAGGCGTCGATCGGCGCGGAGGTCGAACGCTCCCGGCAGGCCGCCGAGAACGTCCTGAAGGGCGTCGAGGGCAGGGGCAACGCCCTGAACGAGGTCGCGATGACCGGCAAGCCCCGGGCCGACACCGGCGGCCTGCTCGCCGTCGTCGTCACCATCACCAACAAGACGAACGCGCAGGCCTCCTACGCCGTCCAGGTCGACTTCCTCGACCCCTCCGGCAAGGTCGTCGAGACCCAGTTCACCGGAGCGGAGGACCTCCCGCCCGGCGGCCGCGCCCAGCCCCTGGTCATCAGCCGCGAGCCGGCCCAACCGGTGCTGACGCCGAGGCTCACCAAAGCCCAGAGGTACTGAGCCCAGAGGTACTGAGCCCAGAGGTGCCGAGCCCAGAGGTACCGAGCCCAGAGGTACCGAGAACCGAGAGGGGATCACCCGCATGTCCGAACTCATCGTCATCGGCTACGACGACCACGCCGTCGCGACCAAGGCCTTCAAGACGGTCCAGAAGCTCCGCGACGACCACGTCGTCACCCTCACCGGCCTCGCCGTCGTCAAGGTCGACGAGGACGGCGAGACCCATGTGGACACCCCCGCGAAGAGCGAGGAGATCGCCCTCTCGGCCACGGCCGGCGCCCTCTGGGGCCTGGTCTTCGGGATGGTCATCCTCACCCCGGTCATGGGCGTGGTGGGCGCGGCCATCGGCGGCCTCATCGGCAAGCTCAACCAGATGGGCGTCGACAAGGACTTCCGCAAGAAGGTCAGCGACCTCCTGGAGCCCGGCTCGGCCGCCGTCGTGATCATGGCCTCCAAGCTCACCGAGTCGAGGTTCGCCGCGGCCATGGAGCCCTTCGGCGGCACCGTCCTCAAGACCTCCCTCCCGGAGGACGGCGAGCGCGAACTCGCCGAACAGCTCGCGGGCCCCGAGGCGGCCGCCTGACACCGGAGCCGTACGCCCCGGAACACCGACGAAGGCCGCCGCCCCTCCGCGACCACGGAGAGGACGGCGGCCCGCCCGACGTCCCGGCCCCCGGTCCCACCCCGGGCCCACCCCCGGTCCCACCCCCCCCGGGTCTCAGAAGTCGACCGCGTCCCGGCTCAGCGGACACGTCATGCAGTGCCCGCCGCCGCGCCCCCGGCCCAGCTCGGCGCCGACGATGGTGACGACCTCCACCCCCGCCTTGCGCAGCAGGGCGTTGGTCTGGGTGTTGCGGTCGTACGTGAAGACCACGCCGGGCTCGACGGCGACGGCGTTGTTGCCGCTGTCCCACTGCTGGCGCTCGGAGGCGTAGACGTCCCCGCCGGTCTCGATCACCCGAAGTCCGGGCAGCCCGAGCCCCTTGGCCACGACGTCGACGAACGGCGTACTGCCCTCGTCGGTGATCTCCACCCCCGGCGCCTTGTCGGTCGGCCGCAGCGAGAAGGTGTGGACGGCGTCCATGATCGTCGGGTAGAGCGTGACGATGTCGCGGTCGGCGAAGGTGAACACGGTGTCGAGGTGCATGGCCGAGCGCAGCTTCGGCATCCCGGCGACGATCACGTGCCGGGCGGCGCCGTTCCGGAACAGCGCGGCGGCGACCTGCGTGATGGCCTGGCGCGACGTGCGCTCGCTCATCCCCATCAGCACGACGCCGTTCCCGACGGGCATGATGTCGCCGCCCTCGAACGTCGCCTGCCCCCAGTCCTGTTCGGGGTCGCCCCACCAGACCGTCGCGTCCTTGAACTCGGGGTGGAAGGTGTAGACGGCCTTCATGAGGAGGGTCTCGCCGTGCCGGGCCGGCCAGTACAGCGGGTTCAGGGTCACGCCCCCGTACAGCCAGCAGGTCGTGTCGCGGGTGTACAGCGTGTTCGGCAGCGGCGGCATCAGGTACTCGCGCGCACCCACGCCCTCCCGGGCCAGCGCCACGTACCCGGAGCGGAACTCGTCCGGCAGGTCCGCCGTGGACAGCCCGCCGACGAGGAACTCCGCCAACTCGCGCGGCGGCAGCGACTCCAGGAACGCCCGGGTGTCGTCGACGAGCCCGAGACCGACCTCGTTCGGGACGATCTTCCGGTCCAGGAGCCACGTCCGGGCCTCCGGGATCGCCATCGTGTCAGCGAGCAGCCGGTGCAGCTCGACCACCTCCACCCCGCGCCGCGTCAGCTCGGCGACGAAGTCCGCGTGGTCCTTCTGCGCGTTCTCCACCCACATCACGTCGTCGAACAGCAGGTCGTCGGAGTTGGTCGGGGTCAACCGCCGGTGCGCGAGCCCCGGAGCGCACACCAGGACCTTCCGCAGGCGCCCGACCTCGGAGTGGACGCCGAGCACGGGCGTGCCCGTCGAGGTGTCAGAAGTCATCGTGCTGCTGCCTTTCCTGAAGGGGGACGGCCGTAGGGGAAACGGTTCGGCGGGCGGGCGGACAACGGACGGACGGGCGGGGCGCGCGGTAGCGGCGGCTCTCGCGGCTCCCCGCGGCTCTCACAGCTCTCACAGCTCGATCCAGCCCAGCGCGAGCGCGGTGACGCCGACCGCCGCCCCGGCGACCGAGACCGCACAGAGGACGGCCTCGCCGGGTGAGAACAGCCGCCGGTTCTGCTCCCGCCGGGCCTTGACGAACAGGAAGGTGGCGGGGGCGTAGAGGATGAAGGAGACGAGGACGAACTTCAGCCCGGCCGCGAAGAGCAGGAACGCGGTGTAGAGGGTGGCGACCGCGGCGACGACCAGCTCGCGCCGGGTGCTCACCCCCACCGTGCCCTCCGCCCGCGGCCTCAGCGCGATCTTCACCGCGAAGCCGGCCGCCAGCAGGAACGGGATGAGGCTCAGCGCGCTCGTCAGGTCGAGCGCGAAGTTGAACGCGTCGTCGGAGAAGGCCGTGACGACCAGGACGACCTGGCTGAGCGAGGTCGTCAGCAGCAGCGCCGGGGCGGGCACGTCGTCACCGCTGGACCGCCCCAGGAACCGGGGCATGTCCTTGTCCTTGGCGGCGACGAACAGCACCTCGGCCGCCATCAGCGTCCAGGCGAGATAGGCGCCCAGGACGGAAATGATCAGGCCGACGCTCACGAACACCTTGCCCCAGGTGCCCACGGCCGCCTCCAGGACCCCCGCCATCGACGGCTGCCGGAGCTCGGCGATCTCGCTCATCGGCAGGATCCCGTACGACACGATCGTCACCGACGCGAAGATCGCGAAGACGCTCAGGAAGCCCAGCACCGTCGCCCGCCCGACGTCCTCCCGCCGCTTCGCGTGCCGCGAGTAGACGCTCGCGCCCTCCACCCCCAGGAAGACGAACACGGTGGCCAGCATCGTGCCGCGCACCTGGTTGAAGAGAGAGCCCGCGTAGTCGGCGCCGCCGAAGTTGTCCGCGAACACCGACGCGTCGAAGTAGAAGAGCGTCAGGACGATGAAGACCAGGATGGGGACGAGCTTGGCGACCGTCACGATCCGGTTGATCGCCGCGGCCTCCTTGACCCCCCGCCGGATCAGCAGGAAGAACCCCCACAGCCCCACCGACGACAGCACGATCGCGAGCGCCGTGTCTCCGTCGCCCAGCGCCGGGGCGATCGCCCCGACCGTCGACATGATCAGCACCCAGTACGTCACGTTCCCCACGCAGGCGCTCGCCCAGTACCCGAAGGCCGAGAAGAAGCCCAGGTACTCCCCGAACCCCGCCTTTGCGTACGCGTAGACACCCGCGTCCAGGTCCGGCCTCCGCACCGCCAGCGTCTGGAACACGAACGCGAGCATCAGCATGCCCACCCCCGCGACCGCCCAGGCGATCAGCGCCCCCGCCACGCCCGTCTCCTGCGCGAACCTCCGCGGCAGCGAGAACACCCCCGCCCCCACCATCGACCCGACCACCATCGCGGTCAGCGTCAACAACGTCAGCTTCGCCGCCGGCGGCGCCCCACCCGCCCCCACCTCGACCCCACGGTCCACGTCGGCCATGCATCACCTCGTGCCTCGCGCTCAAGCCCCCCCGCCGACCCGCACACGAACCACCCCACCCCACCCCGGAATCTAATCCACCCCCACCCCTTTGTCCCGATGTGATCCTCTGGTCGCTGCCATCGATGTCGGCCGTACACGCCAAAAGGCACCTCCGGAGAATCCGGAAGTGCCTTTTGCCTCGTGCCCCCGGCAGGATTCGAACCTGCGACACCCGCTTTAGGAGAGCGGTGCTCTATCCCCTGAGCTACGAAGGCGGTCGGCGAGTGGGTCTGGTCGCCGGGGTCAGTGTAGCGGGTGGCGTGGTGGGGGGAGTGGGGTTGACCGGGTGGGAGGGGGTGCATAGCGTCGCGGGGGTGGGTGAGCGGGCGCTTAGGAGGGTGGCGTGGTGGTGGAGAGGCTGACGGCGGAGGGGGCGCCGTTCGAGGTGGTGGACGGGGTGTACGCGAACGGGCCGCGGACGTTGCGGGAGTTCGTGGAGGTGGTGTGGGGGTACGGGGACCGGGTGTTCCTCGTGGGCGAGGGCGAGCGGGTCACCTATCGGGAGTTCTTCGACGCGGCCTGCGGGCTGGCGCGCAGGTTCGTCGGGGAGTACGGGTTGCGGCCGGGGGACCGGGCCGTCATCGCCATGCGCAATCTGCCCGAGTGGCAGGTGGCCTTCTGGGCCGCGCAGCTCGCCGGACTGGTCGCCGTACCGCTGAACGCCTGGTGGACCGAGGAGGAGTTCGCGTACGCGCTCGACGACTGCGCGCCGGGGATCCTGCTGGTCGACGGGGAGCGGGTCGGGCGGGTGCGGGCCTGGGCCGGCGGGCACGGGGTGCCCGGGATCGTCTTCCGGGGGGAGGCGGAGGAAGGGTTCGTCGCGTACGTCGCCGACGACGATCCGTACCTGGGCCCGCCGATGGTGGACGTGCTGCCCGAGCAGGACGCGACGATCATCTACACCTCCGGGACGACCGGGCGGCCCAAGGGGGCCGTGGCCACGCATCTCGCACACATCGGGGCCGCGACGAATCCTCGGTACTTCGCCGCCGCCGCGGCCCTCGCCCGCGGGGACCTGCCGGGCACCGGGCCCGCGCCGGTGTCGCTGACGACGTTCCCGTTCTTCCACGTGGCCGCCTTCACGTCGTTCTACGCGGTGATGGCGGCCGGCGGGACGTTGGTGACGATGCGGAAGTGGGACGCCGCCGTCGCCCTGGAGCTGATCCGGAAGGAAGGTGTCACGCATTACGCGGGCGTGCCGACCACCGCGCTCCAGCTGCTCGCGCTCGCCCGTGGGACGGGCGACGCCCTGGAGACCCTCACCCTGCTCAGCACCGGTGGCGCCGCCGCCCCGCCCGGCATCGTCGCCGGGCTCACGGAGGGGTACGGGCAGCGGATCGAACCGCGGAACGGGTACGGGCTCACCGAGACGTGCGGCGGGGTGCTGTCCAACGTCGGGGCCGAGTACCGGGCCCATCCGGGGAGCGTCGGGCGGCCCTCGCCGGTGACCGAGGTGCGGATCCACCGGCCGGACGGGACCGGCGTGGGGGAGCTGTGGCTGCGGGGCCAGTGCCTGATCCGCGGGTACTGGGGGAACGAGGAGGCCACCCGCGCCGCGTTCGCCGAGGACGGCTGGTTCAGGACCGGGGACCTCGCGCGCGTGGACGAGGACGGGCGGGTGAGCATCGTCGACCGGATCACCGACATGGTGATCCGCGGCGGGGAGAACGTGTACTGCGTCGAGGTCGAGGCCGTGCTGCACGACCACCCCGACGTCGTCGACGCCGCCGTGCTCGGCGTCCCGCACCCGCTGCTCGGGGAGGAGGTCGTGGCCGTCGTGCGGCTGCGCGCCGGCGCGGACCGTGACGTGGAGCGGCTCCGCGCCCATGTCGGGTCGCGCCTCGCCGTGTTCAAGGTGCCCGCCCGCGTCTACGTACGGGAGGGGGAGCTGCCGCGGAACCCGACCGGGAAGATCCTCAAGCGGGAGCTGAGGGCGGACGTCGGGGGCGAGTGACCCCGGAAGGTCGGGAGGGACGCGTCGGGGTGCCTGCTCCCGGGCCGTCCCTCATGGCCCCAGGTGGTCACGGGCCCGTCCCGTCCCGCGCGCCGCCCGTCAGTGGCGGGTGATGCGGACGCGGTAGGCGCCGGTGGGGTCTTCGTCGAGGACGGTGATGCGGATGCCGTTGGCGCGGTCGGTGAAGGTTTCGCCGGGGCGGTAGGGGGCGTCGGAGAGTTCGGCGTGGACGTTGGCGCGGCGGGTGCAGCCGCCGCTGGCGTGGTCGCTGTCGGAGACGGTGACGGGGCCGTGGCCGGTGTCGACGTCGGATTCGACGCGGTAGACGAGGACGCCCTGTTCGCAGACGGCCTCGTCGTTGCCGTCCTTGCTGCGGACCTCGACGGCGTAGCCGGAGGTGCCGGAGAGGGGGACGAAGGCGAGCTTGGGGCCGCCGGGGACGGCGAGGGGGGTGAGGGTGTAGTCGCCGGTGCCGGCGTCCGAGGCGCAGCTGACCTGGTCGTTGTCGAGCCAGCCGAGCTTCCATTTGTGCCAGCCGAGGAGGTCGTTGTTGGCGCCCCAGTCCTCGGACATGATGTCCCAGTGTCCGACGGTGCCGCCGCCGTCCGAGGTGTAGAGGTCGGGCAGGCCGAAGACGTGGCCGTTCTCGTGGGGGAGGACGCGGTAGCCGGTCTCGGCGAAGCTGCCGGAGCCGTCGTCCTGGCGGCTGTAGACGAAGGACGTGTTGGCGAGCGGGACGCCGTCGGCGTAGGGGGCGTCGTCGTTGCCGGAGAAGGTGACGGACAGGACGGTGTCGAGGGCGGAGGGGCCGGCGTTGGGCGTGACCAGGACGTTGACCAGGTCGTAGGCGCTGAAGTCGACCCGGGCGTCGGCGGCCTTGACGATGTCCTCGACGAGGGAGCGGTAGCCGGGCTCGTACGGTGAGCCGCGCTCGATCCCGTACGCGGAGAACGCCTTGGGCATGCGGAGCCAGTCGGGTATGGGGATCTCGGCCAGGTAGTGGAGGCGGCCGTACGAGCTGGTGCGGAACCAGTCGGCGGTCTGCGGGAAGAACTCGTCGAAGCGGCTGGTCGCGGTGCCGTCCCCGGGCGCGTCGGGGAAGTCGATCATCAGGTTGAGGGCCCTGACCTGGCCCGTGGAGCGGACGTATCCGGGGGCGGTGGGCAGCCCTTCCGACATCTGCACGCCCATCGTGGTGGCGATGCGGCACGGTCCCAGCTGGGCGCCGCCGGGTGCGGCGGCGATCGGGCCGGCCGTCGCCGGGGCGGGGCCGGGGAGGGTGGTGCTCGCGGAGGCGAGCAGCGTGAGGGAGAGGGCCGTGATCGCCGCCAGGGCGACGGGTCTGCGTATCCGTCGGCGGGGGTGCTGCATACGGGCGCCTCTCCGGTGGGGGCAGGTCTGCGGCGCGGGCCCCTCGTCGGGTCCGCGTCGTGCGATCAGCCTGTGGCGGGTGGAGGCGGGGCGCGCGCCGGGTGATCCGATCGTGGGTATTCCGCGACGGCGGGCGTCTGTGGTGCAGGTCACATCGGAGCGGGGAAATAACCGGGGACGTGGTCCCCGTTTAACCGTGTGTTCAGCGAAGTGGGGAATCCTTCCCCGGATGGTTCGAATGAGTGTGAGGAGGCCGAGGCGTGACCAGCACAGCCGACACCGCGCCCGCCCGCCGCGTACCCCGGCCGCGTGCCGACGCCCTGCGCAACCGCGAGCGGATCGTGACGGCCGCCCGCGAGATGTTCGTCGAGTTCGGCTCCCAGGTGCCGTACGACGAGGTCGCGCGCCGGGCCGGCGTCGGGAACGCCACGCTCTACCGGAACTTCCCGGAGCGCGCCGACCTCGTCCACGAGGTCGTCCTCTCGCTCATGGCCCGCGTCACCGAGATCGCCGAGAAGGCCGCCGAGGAGGAGGACGACACCTTCGCCGCCCTCCGCCGCTTCAGCCGCGGCGCCGCCGACGAGCGCGTGGGGGCCCTGTGCCCGATGCTCGACGGCGCCTTCGACAAGGACCACCCCGACCTCATCGCCGAGCGCGACCGCCTGGAGGAGGCCGTGCAGGGCCTCGTCGAGCGGGCGCAGCGGGCCGGCCGGCTCCGCACCGACGTGGGCGTCGGCGACCTCATGGTGGCGCTCTCCCAGCTGACCCGCCCGCTGCCCGGATCGGGCTGCGGCTCCTTCGACCAGTTCGTCCACCGTCATCTGCAGCTGTTCCTCGACGGCCTGGAGGCGCCCGCCCGCTCCGAGCTGCCGGGCAAGGCCGCGACCCTGGAGGACCTGAGACGCGACTCCTGCGCGCCGCCGGCGCAGTGACCGCAGTGGTCACAGTGACCGCCGCGATCGTCGTGACCACCGTGACCGACCCCGGGACCTGACTCGACCCGACCGGGCCTGACGACTCACGTCGGCGCCCGACGTCGCCCGCACTTTTCAGACCGTTTTCACCAGTACGCGCCAAGAGGTGGCTACACCCATGCCGAAAATCCCCGAGACCACCGCGATCCAGGCCGACCCCGGCCGCTGGAAAGCCCTGATCTTCATCGCCCTCGCCCAGCTGATGGTCGTGCTCGACGCGACGATCGTGAACATCGCCCTGCCCTCCGCCCAGCAGGACCTGGGGATCTCGGACGGCAACAGGCAGTGGGTCATCACGGCCTACGCCCTCGCCTTCGGCGGTCTGCTCCTCTTCGGCGGACGCATCGCCGACCTGTGGGGCCGCAAGCGCACCTTCATCACCGGCCTGATCGGCTTCGCGGCCGCCTCCGCCCTCGGCGGTGCCGCGACCGGCGAGGCCATGATGCTCGGCGCCCGCGCGCTCCAGGGCGCCTTCGGAGCGCTCCTCGCGCCGGCCGCGCTCTCGCTGCTCGCCGTGACCTTCACCGACGCCAAGGAGCGCGCGAAGGCCTTCGGCATCTACGGCGCGATCGCCGGTGGCGGCGGCGCCGTGGGCCTGATCCTCGGCGGCTTCCTCACCGAGTACCTGAACTGGCGCTGGACCTTCTTCGTCAACATCCCGTTCGCGATCGTCGCCGCCGTCGGCGCGTACCTCGTCGTCCGTGAGCCGGCCGGCGGCCGCAACCGCTCGCCGCTCGACATCCCCGGCGTGATCCTGTCCACCCTCGGCCTGGTCGCGCTCGTCTACGGCTTCACGCGCGCCGAGTCCGCCGGCTGGAGCGACGCGGGCACGATCGGCCTGTTCGTCGGCTCCGGCGTGCTGCTGATCCTGTTCGTCCTCACCGAGTACCTGGTCAAGAACCCGCTGCTGCCGCTGCGCGTCGTGACGGACCGCAACCGCGGCGGTGTCTACCTGTCGCTGGGTCTCGCCGTCATCGCGATGTTCGGCCTGTTCCTGTTCCTGACGTACTACCTCCAGGTCGTGAAGGGGTACTCGCCGGTCAAGACGGGCTTCGCGTTCCTGCCCATGATCGTGGGCATGATCGTCGGCTCGACGCAGATCGGTACGCGGCTGATGACCCGGGTCCCGCCGCGCCTGCTGATGGCCCCCGGTTTCCTGACCGCCGGCGTCGGCATGCTGCTGCTCACCCAGCTGGAGGTCGGCACCTCGTACGCCGGTCTGATCCTGCCCGCGCAGCTGCTGCTGGGTCTGGGCATGGGTACGGCGTTCATGCCGGCCATGTCGCTCGCGACGCTCGGCGTGGACCCGCGGGACGCCGGTGTGGCCTCCGCGATGGTCAACACCTCGCAGCAGGTCGGCGGCGCCATCGGTACGGCCCTGCTGAACACGATCGCCGCCTCGGCGACCACCGCCTACCTGGCCGACCACGCGGCCGGCGCGACCACCCCGGACGCGCAGAAGCTGGTCCAGCTCCAGGGCATGGTCGAGGGCTACTCCGCGGCCATCTGGTGGGCGGTCGGCATCCTGGTCGTCTCGGCCGCCATCGCCGCCGTGCTCATCAACACCGGCAAGCCGGGCGGCGGAGCCGTCGCCGGGTCCGGTGCGGACGCGGACGACGAGGTGCGGATCCCGGTCGTCGCCCACTGACGGCCCCGGGCCTCCTCTTCCGCGTTCCTGTACGGGCCTGCCCCGGCACCGCTTCCGCAGCGGTGCCGGGGCGGGCCCGTTCTGCCGCCGGTAGGCGCTTGCCGGCCGTCGGCCGGCCGTTGTCCGTCGTGCCGCTCAGCGGAGCCAGGGCAGGTCCGCGTTCGGGTCCGTCGGTTCGAGGCCTTCGGCCATCACGCGCATGATCGCGCCGAGCTGTTCCACCTGTTCGGGGGACAGGCGGTCGAAGAGGGCCTGGCGTACCGCCGCCACGTGGCCGGGGGCGTTGCGCCGGAGGACCTCCATGCCCTCGTCGGTCAGGCGGGCGAACTGGCCGCGCTTGTCGGAGGGGCAGTTCTCGCGCAGGACCCAGCCGTTGCCCTCCAGGCGGGCGACGGCGTGGGAGAGGCGGGAGCGGGTGATCTTGGCGCTCTTGGCCAGCTCGGTCATCCGCAGCCGGCGGCGCGGGGCCTGGGAGAGTTGGACGAGGAGGCCGTAGTAGATGTGCGGCATCCCGGCGTCGCGCTGCAACTGGCGGTCGAGGTGGTCCTCGAGGAGCGTGGTGGCGTGCAGGTACGCGCGCCAGACGTGCTGCTCCTCGTCGCTGAGCCAGCGGGGTTCGGTCATGTCTCCCATGGTGCCCATCGTACGACTCATTCTTGAAAGTTGAACTATGTCGGGTTACGGTGTGTGAGTAGCGAGCTTGAAGTTTCAATAACCTAGGAGTCGGAGGTCGTCGCCATGGATGCCATGGACGCCACGGGCATCACGTCGGAACGGATGCCCGCCCTGTACCTGTCCCACGGCGCCCCGCCGCTCGCCGACGACCCGGTCTGGCCCGGCGAACTCGCCGCGTGGTCCGCGAACCTGCCCCGCCCCGAGGCGATCCTCATGGTCTCCGCCCACTGGGAGGAGGCGCCGCTCGCCCTCGGCGCCACCGAGACGGTGCCGCTGGTCTACGACTTCTGGGGCTTCCCGGAGCACTACTACCGCGTCCGGTACGCGGCCCCCGGCGCCCCGCAGCTCGCCGACGCCGTCCGCAAGCTGCTCCGCGCCCCCGGCACCCCCGTGCAGGACATCCCCGACCGGGGCCTCGACCACGGCGCCTACGTGCCGCTCGTCGAGATGTTCCCCGGCGCCGACATCCCCGTACTCCAGATCTCCATGCCCACCCTCGACCCGCGCCGCCTCATGGACATCGGGCGCAGGCTCGCCCCGCTCCGCGACGAGGGCGTCCTGATCGTCGGCAGCGGCTTCTTCACCCACAACCTCGCCGCGCTCCGGCACACCGGGGGCGGCGTGCCGGGCTGGTCCGCCGAGTTCGACGCCTGGGGGCACGAGGCCCTCGCCGCGCAGGACGTCGACGCCCTCCTCGACTTCGAGCACAAGTCGCCCGCCGGCCGCCTCGCCCACCCGCGCACGGAGCACTTCGCCCCGCTGTTCGTCACGATGGGCGCCGCCGACGAGGCGGGCGACCTCGACGCCGAGCGGTCGGTCATCGACGGCTTCTGGATGGGCCTCGCGAAGCGGTCCGTGCAGTTCGGCTGAGCCGGGGCGGGACGCCGGTCGGTCCGGGCGGGCCTCGTGAGGGGTCGGTGCGGTGCGGCTGGGGCGGGCAGGGCGGCGGTACGGCTGGGCCGGGCGCGTCAGAAGGCGGGCGGGTTCAGTTCCACCGCGCGGGCGGCGGCGGCCAGGGCGAGGGGATCGCCCACGTCGAGCGCCGTGTCGGCGAACTTGATCGTGTGGTCGTCGCCGTGCGCCGCCGCCCGCTCGAAGACCTCCTCGGGGATCAGCGGGGTCGCCGCGTACGGGGCGGCCTCCCGCGGCGCGTACGCGGCGGTGACCGCGGCCGCCGCCGACCAGGCCGCCGCCAGGCTCGGCACCCACAGGTCGCGGGGGAGCGCGGGCAGGGTGCGCAGGACCGCGTTGGGCGCGGTCGCCGCGTGCACCAGCATGATCGGCTCGCCGTGGCCGTGGGTCGCGTACCGGTGCGTCGCCGCCGCCACCAGCTCGGTGAGCAGCGCCTTCGCCGTGTCGGGGTCGGGTGCCGCGCCCCACCGCGGGAACGCGGTGAGCTGGGCCAGTCGGGCCCGGATCCCGCCGTCCTGCCGCGGAACCGGCGGTACGGCGTCCAGCGCGGCCGCCGCCGAGGGCGCCGCGGCCGGCGGGGCGAGCGGCGGGAGCGGCTGGTGGCGGGCGGCCCAGTAACCCAGGGCGTGCGCCAGCTCGGCCCGTCGCGGGGCCGTCTCCTGCGCGCCGGGCGTCAGGAGGGTGCGTACGGCGTGCCCGGTACGGATCACCGGATGCGTCGCGCCGGCCGCGATGCCCGGGAGCAGCCGCGGCCACCACTCGGCGAGGACCTCGCGCCACGGGCGGTCCGCCGCCTCCCGGGCGAAGAACCGGGTCCAGTCCGTGATCCGCGACGGATCGCCGAGGGCCTCCCGCCAGGTCTCGGCCGTGACCGCGAGGACCGCGGGCGGCGCGTCCTCCAGCTTCGGCGCGTAACGGTCGAGCCAGCGGTGAACGGCCGGCGCCCGGCCGTGGCGGACGAGGGCCTCGACGGCCATGGGGGCGTGATTGGAGAGCCGGCCGTCGCGTTCGGGCCCCGAGGTGTGGAGCCGTTCGAGAGCCTCGTCGAGGGTGCCCGTGGTGTCGGTCATGGAGGCGACGGTAGGGCGGCGCCCCGTGCCGCCGTAACCGGCCGGGGACCTGGTCCGCAGGACCGAGGGGGCAAGACACCCCCTGGGGAGTGCGAGGGGGGCGAGGCAACCGTGTACCGGGCCGGGGCGTCTGAAGGGGTGGCGCCGCATGTGATCGCGGTCTCACCGACGGTGTGGTCGTGAACCCCCGCGAGGGGCGTCGAATCACCCTCCGTGCCCGGTCTGACCTGCACCTCCGTGGGTGCCGGCGGCATGCCCGCGCGGGCGGCGGCCGCGCAGGATACTGCATGATCGCGAAAATCCATGCGCCGGGTGGGAATTCTGTCCTGATTCCAGTCGTTGTTTCCGTCGGATGCAGGGCACCCGCAAGGGTGTCGCGACCTACTCAGCAAGGGAGCACGCATGGCAACCCGTGCCGTCGCCCGTCGTCAGACCTCCGCCTCGAGCGGAGCCGCACGGGCAAGCAGCGTTCGCGCCGTGGGCGGGGAGATCGCCGACCGCGACCTGGTCGGCATGTACCTCGACGAGATCGCGCGCACGCCCCTGCTCGACGCCGCCAAGGAAGTCGAGCTCTCCCAGACGATCGAGGCGGGCGTCTACGCCCAGCAGATCCTCGACCGGGAAGTGGAGAGCGAGGCCGGCGGCGCGACCCGCGAGGAGCTCGAAGCGCTGGTCGCCGAGGGCGAGCGTGCCAAGGACCTCTTCATCAAGTCCAACCTGCGGCTCGTGGTGGCCGTGGCGCGGCGCTACCCGCGCAGCGGGCTGCCGCTGCTCGACCTGATCCAGGAAGGGAACGCGGGCCTGGTGCGTGCCGTCGAGAAGTTCGACTACGCCAAGGGCTTCAAGTTCTCCACGTACGCCACGTGGTGGATCCGCCAGGCCATCACCCGGTCCATAGCCGACCAGTCCCGGACCATCCGCCTCCCCGTCCACCTCGTGGAGGAACTGGGCCGCATCCGGCGCGTCCAGCGCGAGTTCAACCGCGAGAACGGGCGCGAGCCCGAGCCCGCCGAGGTCGCCACCGAGCTCGGATCGACGCCCGAGCGCGTCACCGACGTCCTCGACTGGGCCCGCGACCCCGTCTCCCTCAACATGTCGGTCGACGACCAGGGCGAGACCCAGTTCGGGGACCTCCTGGAGGACACCTCCGCGATCTCCCCCGAGCAGTCCGTGCTCACCCTGCTCCGCAGCGAAGAGCTCGACGACCTCATCGACAAGCTCGACCACCGCACCGCCTCCATCATCCGCATGCGCTACGGCATCGAGGACGGCCGCGAGCGCACCCTCACCGAGGTCGGCAAGCAGCACGGGCTCACGCGGGAGCGCATCCGCCAGATCGAGAAGCACGCCCTCCTCGAACTCAAGAGGATGGCCCACGACACAGGCTTCGACGCCGTCGCCTAACCCCCACACCCCCAGGGGCCCGAGGAAACCTCCCCGGGCCCCTCGCCCATGCCCTTCCCCGGGCCCCTCGCCCTTCCCGGGCCCCTCGCCCATGCCCTTCCCCGTGCCCCTCGCCCTTCCCGGGCCCCTCGCCCATGCCCCGGCCCATGCCGTGTGGGCCAGCGCCCGCGCGCCGGCCTCCGGCCCGCCCGCCGTGGGCCGGGCCGGCCGAGACGTCCGTTGCGCCCGCAACAAGGTGGGTGGCCGGGGGTCAGGGGGTTGAGGTGGAGAGGCGGGTGGTGAGGGTGCGGATGTGGGTGATGAGGGGGAGGGGCCCGTGCACGGTGAAGTCGACGTCCATCATGGCGAGGCGGAGGGCGAGCCATTCGACGGAGTCGGCGACGCGGGCGCGGAGGCGGCACCGGTCGGGTCCGACGGGCGTGGGGACGAGGTGGGCGGGGAGGCGGGCGACGACGAACTCGACGGGCGCGGCGAACTCGACGTCGAGGTCGAGTTCGCCCTGGGCCCGGGCCATGGAGCGGGCCGTGTAGGTGGCGGCGTCGCCGGAGGGGAGCTCGCGCGGCGTGAAGCGGGCGCCCGTGGCGAGGGGTTCGCTGACGCGGTCGACGCGGAAGGTGCGCCAGTCCTCGCGCCCGAGGTCGTACGCGACGAGGTACCAGCGGCGTTCGGTGGAGACGAGCCGGTGCGGTTCCACGAGCCGCTTGGTCTCGGTGCCGTCGCCGGCGCGGTAGCCGAACCGCAGCCGTTCGTGGCCGGTGACCGCGCCGGCGAGGGTGGTGAGGGTGGCGGGCGTGACGGTGGCGCCGTCGCCGCGGGTGAGGGGGATCGTCGCGTTCTGGAGGGTGGAGACCCGGTGTCGGAGCCGGGTGGGCAGTACTTGCTCCAGCTTCGCGAGGGCCCGTACGGAGGCCTCTTCGATGCCCTCGATGGCGTGTCCCGCCCCGGCCCGCAGGCCGACGGCGATGGCGACGGCCTCCTCGTCGTCGAGGAGGAGCGGCGGCATGGCCGTACCGGCGACGAGGCGGTAGCCGCCGACCGAGCCGAGGGTCGCTTCGACGGGGTAGCCGAGTTCGCGGAGGCGGTCGATGTCCCGGCGGATGGTGCGCGGGGAGACCGAGAGCCGTTCGGCGAGTTCGCTTCCGGGCCACTCGCGCGGGGTCTGGAGGAGCGAGAGCAGGTTCAGGAGTCGTACCGGGGTGTCCGTCATGTCTCCCAGGATGCGGCCTATCTAGGACATCATTTGACCTAGATCGGTTCTATCGTCTTCTTATGAGTTCACACGACGCCGTCACGGAGGCGGCCCCCACGGACACGGCGGACAGGCGACGCTGGATCGCCCTCGCCATCGTCATGACGGCCGCCTTCATGGATCTGGTCGACGCCACGATCGTCAACATCGCGATCCCCAGCATCGAGCGGGACCTCGGCGCCTCCTTCGGGGCCATCCAGTGGATCACCGCCGGTTACGCGCTCGCCTTCGCGGCCGGTCTGATCACCGGCGGACGGCTCGGCGACATCTACGGCCGCAAGCGCCTGTTCCTCCTCGGCACGGCCGGCTTCACCCTCGCCTCGGCGCTCTGCGGCTTCGCGGCCAACCAGGAGATGCTGGTCGGCTCCCGCCTCCTCCAGGGCGCGGCCGCCGCGATGATGGTGCCGCAGGTCCTGTCGATCATCCACGTCACCTTCCCCGCGCACGAGCGCGGCAAGGTGTTCGGCATGTTCGGCGCGATCATCGGCCTCGGCGCGGTCTCCGGCCCGCTGCTCGGCGCGCTGCTCACCCAGTGGAACATCGCGGGCCTGGAGTGGCGGCCGATCTTCCTGATCAACCTGCCGGTCGGCATCGCCGGCCTGCTCCTCGGCCGGAAGTTCATCACCGAGTCCAAGGCGCCGAAGGCGCTCCGTCTGGACATCGTCGGCATGCTCCTGGTGACGGCCGCGCTGCTCATGCTGATCTACCCGCTGACCCGCGGCCGCGAGCTGGACTGGCCGCTGTGGGGCCACCTGATGATGGCCGGCAGCCTGGTCGTGTTCGGCGCCCTCGTCGCGTACGAGAAGTACAAGACGAAGAAGGACGGTTCGCCGCTCGTCGAGCTGTCGCTGTTCAAGGTGAAGAGCTTCGCCGCCGGCATCGCGGTGCAGCTGACCTTCGGTGTCGTGCTCGGCATCTTCTTCCTGGTCTGGACGCTCTACATGCAGATCGGGCTCGGCTGGAGCCCGCTGAAGGCGGGGCTCACCGGAGTCCCGTTCTCCATCGCCGTCTCGGTGGCCGCCGGTCTCTCGGTGCAGAAGCTGGTGCCGCGCTTCGGCCGCAAGGTCCTCCAGGCCGGCGCGCTCACGATGATCGCGGGCGTCCTGCTCTACTTCTTCGTGGCGGGCCGCTACGGCACCGGGATCCACCCCTGGCAGATGATCGCGCCGCTGGTGGTCATGGGCCTCGGCATGGGCCTGATCGTGGCCCCGCTGACGGACGCCGTGCTCTCCGAGGTGCCGCGCGAGCACGCCGGTTCCGCCTCGGGTCTGATCAACACGACCGGCCAGATGGGCAACGCGCTCGGCCTCGGCCTCGTCTCGGTCGTCTTCTTCGGCGTCATCGACGACAAGCACCTCGCCCAGGCGCCGGCCGAGGTGGGCGCGGCCTTCACCGACGCCTTCCAGAACTCCCTCGGCTGGGCGGCCGGCGTGCTCGCCGCGATCTTCCTGGTGATGTTCGCGCTGCCCGCAGAGCCGAAGCAGCACCTGGAGGGCGGCGACGGGGACGAGGACGCCCCCGAGTCCGTGGAGAAGGAGCCGGCGCTCGCCCACTGACGGGGAGCACCGCTCGCCGAAGGGCCCTGCCCGGGGACACCGCCCCGGGCAGGGCCCTTCGCCGCACCCCCGCGCTCCTCTGAGGAACTCGGGCGCGGCCGGTCGGCGGTACGGGCGTCAGCGGACCCGGGAGCGGGACTCCATCGCGTCGCGGGCCGCGTCCTCGGACTCGTACACCTCGCACATGTGCCGGCCGTCGGGGGTCGAGGTGTGCTCGACCTCCCACAGGCTGACCTCGCTGCCGTCGAGCAGCAGGAACTGGTGCTCGTAGAGGGTGAAGCCGGCGTCCCGGCCGCCTTCGACCGGGCAGTGGCGTCCGAAGGCCTGCGTGATGTGGTGCGCGAAGGCCAGCCGGAGGCGGCGGACCGTGCGCTCGCCCGGCCGGTCCGCGTTCTCCGCGCGCCGCAGGACGCGGCGCGCGTGGTCGGCGGAGTTGTCCGGCACGTACATCCGGGGCTGGGCGGGTATGGGGCGGGCGAGCAGGGCGCTCAGCAGCTCCAGGTCGTCGTCCTCGTCGAGGACGCGGCCGTCGGAGCGCTCGGCCGTCCAGCCCGGCAGCGGCCCGGTCGGCAGCCGGGACGCGGCGAGCCGGGCCTCCGACTCCTCCGCGTACAGCTCGTGCTGCCGGGCGCCGTCCCGGCCGGTGTTGTGCACGAGCTCCCAGAGGCTGAGCGCACTCCCGTCGGCGAGCAGGTACGTGTGGCGGTGGGTGGTGCGGTGCAGCGACGCGCTGTGGTGCGAGGAGTGCAGCGTGCTGGAGTGCGCGAGCGCCGAACCGAGGCGCTCGACGGTCGAGTCGGGCAGGTCGAAGGAGTTGAGCGCCCGGCCGAGGAGGCGCTCAAGGTGCGTCTCGGTCGTCTCGAAGGGATCGTGAGGATCCTGCGGATCGTTCAAGAGGGTCTCCAGGCCGTCGCCGCATGTCACTTGGTGCTTGCTTAACGTAGTCCCTGGGTCTGACATCGTGTCCGGGGTTCGGAAAAACGAAGGGCGCGCACCGGAAGTTCCCGCAGGTTCGGCGCCAACTCCCGTGGACTTACCGGAAGTACGCGTCCGCCGCCGGTCCGTACAGCTCGCGGTACGAGGGGAAGTCGCCGCCCGGACCGCGCCGGCCGCCCGGGGCCGCGAGGACGGCCCGGACGATCGCCCGGGTCACCAGGTCCGCGCCCGCCGCCAGGATCTCGTTCAGGGCGAGCGGCCCCTGCTCCGCCGGCAGCTCCCGCGCCCCGGTGGCGAGCGCGAAGACCGTGTCCCCGTCGTTCATCAGGTGGACGGGGCGCACCGCGCGCGCGATGCCGTCGTGGGCCGTGCCCGCGACCTTCCGCGCCTGGGAGCGGGTCAGCGCCGCGTCCGTCGCGACGACGGCGAGCGTGGTGTTCAGCGGCGGCGGCGCGGCTGTCCGCCGCGCCTCGGCGAGCCGCCGCCCGGCCGCCTCGTGGACCTCCGGCTCCGGGAGGACGAGCCGGCCGTCCGTGAAGTAGCAGCCGTACGGGACGCCGTTCGACGGGTCGACGACCGAGCCCGCCGCGTTGACGACCACGAGCGCGCCGACCGTGATCCCCGACTCCAGGACGGTGCTCGCCGTCCCCACCCCGCCCCGCAGCCCGCCGGCCACGGCACCCGTGCCCGCGCCCACCGCACCCGTCTCCACGCGCGCGTGGTCCCCGCTCGCAGCGGCCGCCTCCACCGCCGCCCGTCCCGTCGCCGCGTCCGGCCGGGCCGCGAAGTCGCCGCCGCGCCCCAGGTCGAAGACGCACGCCGCCGGCACCACCGGCACCACGTGGGACGGGTCGGGGCCCACCCGCACGCCCCGGTGCCGCTCCTCCAGCCAGGCCATCACCCCGGCGGCCGCGTCCAGGCCGTACGCGCTCCCGCCGGTCAGGACCACCGCGTCGATCCGCTGGACCACGTTCCGCGGGTCCAGGGCGTCGGTCTCCCGCGTGCCGGGCCCCCCGCCGCGCACGTCCACGGCCGCGACCGCCCCGCCCTCCGGGGCCAGGACCACCGTCGTCCCGCTCAGCGCCCCGGGCCCGGCCACGCGCGCGTGCCCCACGCGCAGCCCGCTCACGTCGGTGATCGCGTCCCGGCCGGCCGTCTCCTCGGGAAGTGTCATGTCCCCTGCCTACCACGGGGCTTGGCTCCCCGCGCCCGGGCCGGCGCTCCGCGCCCGGGCGGATGCGGCCCGGGCCCGTCGCGGCGGCGTCGTCCACCGGGCCGTCGAGCACGCCTCCCCGGTGTGCGCGGTCCGTCGCCCCTCAGGCCGTGGCCGTCGGCCGGGTCGCCGGGTTGTGTGCGGTCAGGGTCACGCCGATCGCGACGGCGGCGGCCGCGACCAGGCCGGCGGAGAGGACCGCCCAGCGGCCGGCGAAGGAGCACATGAGGATGGCGAACGCCGCGCCCGGGAGGACGAGTTGCTGGGCGATGCCGACCTTGAAGTAGCGGGCGTGGAGCAGCCACACGGACAGCAGGAAGACCGCCGACGGGATCGTCACCGAGGCGGAGGCGGCGAGGGTGGAGATGTGGGCCTTGCCGACGGACTGCTCGACGGCGATCTCCAGGCCCGCGCCGACGGCGGCGGCCGAGGTGAAGATGACGTAGTGGCCGTAGCCCCACAGGAAGCCCTGGCGGCTGGAGGTCAGCCGGGCGTGGGCGGGGACGACGAAGTAGATCCACCAGGCGGCGAAGACCAGCAGCAGGCCTCCGGCGGCGATCGGCAGCAGCTCGCCGAGCGCGTCGTGCTCGACGATGCCGGACTTCACGGCGACGGTCGCGGCGGCGACGGTCTCGCCGAGCACGATGATGGTGAACAGGCCGTACCGCTCGGCGATGTGGTGCGGGTGCCAGGTGCTCGGGCCGTCCTTCTCCGCGTACACGGGCACGGCCATCTCGACGAGCGCCATCACGAGGAAGACCCAGGGGCGGGCGGGCTCCGGGGCGAGGACCAGCGCCAGCCAGCCGACCTGGCAGGCGAGGACCCCGACCGCGTACCGCCGGCACATCGTCCGCTCGGCGGGATCGGTCGCGTGGTGCGCGGCCCGCAGCCACTGCGAGGCGAGCGCGACCCGCATGACGAGGTAGCCGAGGTAGACGACGAGGAAGTCGTGCTCCTGGGCGGCGCGCGAGACACCGGCGGCGAGGATGAGCACGCCGGCGATCTGGACGAGCGTGACGACCCGGTACAGCACGTCGTCGTTGTCGTACGCCGACGCGAACCAGGTGAAGTTCATCCACGCCCACCAGATCGCGAAGAACACCATCGCGTAGTTCGCGATGCCCTCCCCCGCGTGCCCCTCGGCGACCGCGTGCACGAGCTCCGCGCCCGCCTGCGCGACGGCCACGACGAAACACAGGTCGAAGAACAGCTCCAAGGGCGTGGCGGCCCGGTGGGACTCCTCGCGGGAGCGCGCGGTGAGAGGAAGAAGCGGTTGCGTCATGGCCCCAGCACATCAGAGCGGGCCACCCGCATGCCACGCGGACACGACGAGGGCGGCGCCGTGCGGGGGTGGGGGCCGCGCGCGGCGGTGTCGTTCGCCGGCGCGGCCCCACGAGGTCACGGCGGCGGTGTCGTTCGCCGGCGCGGCCCCACGGGCTCACGCTAGGGGGAGGGAAGCGGGGCGGGACGGTGCCGGAAGGCCCGAGGGGGAGGGCCGGAGGTCCCTGTCCCTCCGGCCCGCCGCTGACGGGACGTACGCCCCGCCGGACGGGACGACCAACGCCCGCCCGTCCGGCGACCATCGGCACTCACCTGCCCCTGGCGCCCCGGCGCAGCCTGGAAGGGCAAGGAAAGCCCGCGAAGAGGCAGGGAAGCGCCATGAGTTCCGTAGTCCGAGCCCAGGACGGCACAAGGGCGGGTGGGCCTGCCCCCTCGTACGACACGGCCTCCTCGTGCGACCCCGTCCCCTCGTACGACCCGGCCCCCTCGTACGACACGGAGCAGTACCGCCCCGGCAGGCCGATCACCGACTGGGAGCCCGAGAACGAGCTCTTCTGGAAGTCGATCGGCAGGAAGGTCGCCACCCGGAACCTGTGGATCGCGGTACCGGCGCTGCTCGTGGCCTTCGTCGTCTGGCAGGTGTGGTCGGTCACGGCGACCAACCTGAAGGACGTCGGCTTCGGCTACTCGACGTCCCAGCTGTTCTGGCTGACGGCCGTTCCCGGCCTGACCGGAGGCACGGCCCGGATCTTCTACACCTTCCTCGGCCCGATGGTCGGCCAGCGCCGCTTCACCGCCCTGTCGACCGTGGTGCTGATCGTGCCGCTGATCTGGCTCGGCATCGCGATCCAGGACCCGACGACCCCGTACGCGGTGATGGTCGCCATCGCGGCCCTCTGCGGCATCGGCGGCGCGAACTTCGCCTCCTCCCTCGCCAACATCGGCTTCTTCTTCCCCAAGGCGAAGAAGGGCAGCGCGACCGGCATCAACGGCGGTCTCGGCAACCTCGGCGTCTCCGTCGTCCAGCTGCTCACCCCGATCGTCATCACCTGGTCGACCATCGCGATCGGCTCGGCCCAGCACAAGGCCGACGGCACCCCCGTCCACCTGCAGAACGCCGCCTTCCTCTGGGTCCCGGTGGTGCTCGTCCTCGCCGCGGTCGCCTGGTTCGGCCAGAACGACCTGAAGGTCGCCGCCACCCCGTTCCGCCGGCAGAAGATCATCTTCAGGCGCAAGCACAACTGGCTGATGACCTGGCTGTACGTCGGCACCTTCGGCTCCTTCATCGGCTTCGCCGCCGCCCTGCCGATGCTGATCAAGACCACGTTCCCGGACCACTCGGTCGCCACCTACGCCTGGATGGGCCCCGCCGTGGGCGCCCTGGCCCGCTGGGGCGGCGGCTGGATCGCCGACAAGTGGGGCGGCGCCCGGGTCACGATCCTGTCCTTCGTCGGCATGGCCGCGTCGATCGTCGGAGTGATCGCCTTCCTGCCCTCGGGCGGTGACGGCGGCTCCTTCCGCGGCTTCTTCCTCTGCTTCCTCGCCGCGTTCTTCTTCTCCGGCATCGGCAACGGCTCGACCTTCCGCCAGATCCCCGTCATCTTCCGCGGCACCCACCTCAAGGGGCTCGACGAAGGCACTCCGGCGCACGCCAGGGCGCTGAAGCAGGCGGAGATGGAGTCCGGCGCCGTCACCGGCTTCACCTCGGCCGTCGCGGCCTACGGCTTCTTCTTCATCCCGGCGCTCTTCGGCTCGGTGGCCGTGACCAGCGCGATGTGGGGATTCGTCGCCTTCTACCTGAGCTGCACGGTCGTGACCTGGTGGTTCTACGCCCGCAAGAACGCCGAGGCGCCCAGCTGAACCGACACCTCCGAGGAAAGGCCCCGCCGCGGCGGGGCCTTTCCGCACGCCGGGTACGGGACTTCGGTCCGTCGACAGGTGACCAACGCCGACCGGAACGATCGATCGGGAGGAGTGGGATGGAAGCAGGCAACGACGCGATCGAACGAATCGAAGAAGGCGGTGCGGGCAGTGACTGCGACCCCTGCTGAAGCGACGGAAGCGACGGAAGCGACGGTGAACGGGCAGGCCTGGAAGGGCTTCAAGGGCGGACTCTGGCGGGACGCCGTCGACGTCCGCGACTTCATCCAGCAGAACTACACACCGTACGAGGGCGACGACTCCTTCCTCGCGGGGCCCACCGAGCGGACCACCGCCGTCTGGAAGACGATCACGGACGAGTTCCCCGAGGAGCGCGCCAAGGGCGTCCACGACGTCGCGTACGACGTCCCCGCCACCATCACCGCCCACGCCCCCGGGTACGTCGACCGCGACAAGGAACTGATCGTCGGCCTCCAGACGGACGCCCCGCTGAAGCGCGCGATCATGCCGTACGGCGGATGGAGGATGGTCGCCGGTGCCCTGGAGACCTACGGCTACCCGGTCTCCGCGGACCTGGAGAAGGTCTTCACCGAGTACCGCAAGACCCACAACGCCGGCGTCTTCGACGCCTACACCCCCGAGATCCGCGCCGCCCGCAAGGCCGGCATCGTCACCGGACTCCCCGACGCCTACGGCCGCGGCCGCATCATCGGCGACTACCGCCGCGTCGCCCTCTACGGAGTCGACCGCCTCGTCGAGGTGAAGGAGGAGGAGAAGGCGGAGCTCGACGCCCTCCCCGCCGGGAACCGCACCCTGGAGGAGACCATCCGGCTCCGCGAGGAACTGTCCGAGCAGATCAGGGCCCTCGGCGAACTCAAGACGATGGCCGCCTCCTACGGGCACGACGTCTCCGGCCCCGCCACCACCGGCCGCGAGGCCGTCCAGTGGCTGTACTTCGCCTACCTCGCCGCCGTGAAGGAGCAGAACGGCGCCGCGATGTCCCTCGGCCGGACCTCCACCTTCCTCGACGTCTACCTCCAGCGCGACATCGAGGCCGGTCTCCTCACCGAGGAGCAGGCCCAGGAACTCGTCGACGACTTCATCATCAAGCTCCGCATCGTCCGCTTCCTGCGCACCCCCGAGTACGACGAACTGTTCTCCGGTGACCCCACCTGGGTCACCGAGTCCATCGGCGGCATGGGCGAGGACGGCCGCCCGCTGGTCACGAGGACCTCCTTCCGCTACCTCCAGACCCTCTACAACCTCGGTCCGGCCCCCGAGCCGAACATGACCGTCTTCTGGTCGCCGCGGCTCCCCCGGGGCTTCAAGGAGTTCTGCGCCCGCGTCTCCATCGACACCTCCTCCGTGCAGTACGAGTCGGACGAGCTGATGCGCCCCCGCTTCGGCGACGACACCGCCATCGCCTGCTGCGTCTCCGCGATGCCCGTCGGCAAGCAGATGCAGTTCTTCGGCGCCCGCGTGAACCTCGCCAAGACCCTCCTGTACGCGATCAACGGCGGCCGCGACGAGAAGTCCGGCGCCCAGGTCGGCCCCTCCACCGGAGCCCTCACCTCGGACGTCCTCGACTACGACGAGGTCATGGCCAAGTTCGACGAGCAGATGGAGTGGCTCGCGGACGTCTACGTCCACGCCCTGAACGTCATCCACTACATGCACGACAAGTACGCCTACGAGCGCATCGAGATGGCGCTCCACGACCGAGACGTGCGCCGCACCATGGCCTGCGGCATCGCCGGCCTCGCCGTCGCCGCCGACTCCCTCGCCGCCGTCAAGTACGCGAAGGTCACCCCGGTCAGGGACGCGACCGGCCTCGCCACCGACTACGTCGTCGAGGGCCACCACCCGGCGTACGGCAACAACGACGAGCGCGTCGACGGGATCGCGGTCGGGCTGGTCGAGGAGTTCATGCGGAAGGTCCGCAAGCACCCCACCTACCGGAACGCCGAGCACACCCAGTCCGTCCTGACCATCACCTCCAACGTCGTCTACGGCAGGAAGACCGGCAGCACCCCCGACGGGCGCCGTGCCGGCGAGCCCTTCTCACCCGGCGCCAACCCGATGAACGGCCGCGACACCCACGGCTACGTCGCCTCGGCCCTCTCGGTCGCCAAGCTCCCCTACGAGGACGCCGAGGACGGCATCTCGCTGACCAGCACCGTCACCCCCGACGGCCTGGGCCGCACCCCCGAGGAGCGGATCAGGAACCTCGCGGGCGTCCTCGACGGCTACATGGCGAGCGACGGCTTCCACATGAACGTCAACGTCCTCGACCGCGACGTCCTCACGGACGCCATGGAGCACCCGGAGAACCACCCGCAGCTGACCATCCGGGTCTCCGGATACGCGGTGAACTTCGTCCGCCTCACCCGCGAACAGCAGCTCGACGTCCTGAACCGCACCTTCCACGGCTCGCTGTAGCCGTGTCCCCGCGCCCGGGGCCGGCGGCCCTCACCGCCGGTCCCGGGGCACGCCCGACACCTCCGAAGGAGGCCCTGCCATGACCAGCCTCGCCACCGGTCCCGCCACCGGTCCCGCCACCCCGGCCGCCGCGGCGACCCGGCGGCCCTCGGAGGGCTCGGTCCACTCCTGGGACCTGTCCACCGGGGTCGACGGCCCCGGCACCCGCTTCGTCACCTTCCTCTCCGGCTGCCCCCTCACCTGTCTGTACTGCCACAACCCCGACACCTGGCGGATGCGCGACGGCACGCGCACCTCCGCCGACGACGTGATCGCCGAGGCCGCCAAGTACCTCCGCTTCATCTCCGCGTCCGGCGGCGGCGCCACCGTCTCCGGCGGCGAACCGCTCCTCCAGCCCGTCTTCACCGGCGAGCTGCTGCACCGGATGAAGCACGAGCTCGGCCTCCACACGGCCCTCGACACCTCGGGCCTCCTGGGCGTCCGCGCCACCGACGCCCTGCTCCGCGACACCGACCTGGTCCTGCTCGACATCAAGTCCTGGGGCCCGGACACGTACGAGAAGGTCACCGGCCGGCCCCTGCGGCCGACTCTGGACTTCGCCCGGCGCCTCGCCGACCTCGGCCAGGAGGTCCACGTCCGCTTCGTGCTCGTCCCCGGACTCACCGACGACCCCGCCGACGTCGAGGGAGTCGCCGCCTTCGCCGCCGGTCTCGGCAACGTCTCCCGCGTGGACATTCTCCCCTTCCACAAGCTCGGCGAACCGAAATGGCAGGCACTCGCCATGCCGTTCACCCTGCACGACACCCCGTCCCCGACGCCCGGTCAGATCGCCGCGGCCCGCGAGGTCTTCCAGGCCCACGGCCTGAACGCCGTCTGAGCGACGCCCTCACCCAGTAACCACCCAAAACAGGAAAAACAGCCCGTACGGCCTTACCGTGGCGGCGTGACCGAGCCACCCCAGACAGTCGATCCGACCCCCGGGCCGGGCGATCCGACCCCCACCACCGCCGCCACCGGAGAACCCGCGGCCGCCGGAACCCCGCCGCAGACCCCCGCCGCCGTGCACCGCCGCGCGACCCTCGCGGGGACCGCCGTGTCCGTGCTCCTGATCATCGCGATCGTCTTCGGCAGCCGACTGCTCCGCGACTTCGACTCGGCCCTCCTGCCCTACGCCGTCGCGACCGTCTTCCTCGCCTTCGGCGTCGCCCACCGCTACACCGTCTGGGTCTCCGCCCCCGCCGCCCGCCGCCTCTTCCGGCAGGGCTGGCGGTCCTTCTTCTCCGCCGCGAACTTCCGCCGGGCACCCACCGCCCTGCCGAAGATGATCGCCACCTACCTCGGCTTCCAGAAGTTCCTCGGCGCCCGCTCGCACGCCCGCTGGGCCGCCCACCAACTCGTCTTCTGGGGCTGCCTGCTCGCCGCCGCCATCACCTTCCCCCTCACCTGGGGCTGGTTCACCTTCACCTCGTCGACCGGCTCGGGACCCGGCTACGAGATGCGGATCTGGGGCTTCAAGGTCATCGGATTCGACTCCCTCAGCGTCCTCGGCTGGCTCATGTTCCACGGCCTCGACATCGCCGCCGTCCTCGTCATCGCCGGCGCCTCCTACTTCCTCTGGCGCCGCATGAAGGACCGCGGAGCCATCACCGGCCAGCGCTTCGCCTACGACCTGGTCCCGCTCATCTGCCTCGTCGTCATCTCGGTGACCGGGCTCCTGCTGACCTTCTCGTCGATCTTCCTGCACGGCGGCGGCTACGAGTTCCTCGCCGTCCTGCACATGGTCTCCGTCGTCTTCACCCTCATCTACATCCCGTTCGGGAAGTTCTTCCACATCGTCCAGCGGCCCGCCGCCGTCGGCATGCAGCTCTTCAAGTACACCTCCCGCCGCAAGGACGAGGCGGTGCTCGCCTGCCGCCGCTGCCACGAGCCCATCGACACCGCCCCCTACGTCGAGAACCTCCAGGGCACCATGCGCGACCTCGACCTCGGCTTCGACGCCTGGGCCGAGTACTGCCCCCGCTGCAAGCGCGTCCTCCGCGGCAACGCCTACCTCGACCACGTGAAGAAGGGCTTCAAGTGACCGCGACCGACCCCGCGACCACCCCCGGCCGGCCGCTGCCGCTCGACCCCTCCCTCGCCCCGCCCGGCACCCGCCAGTTCCGCGACGCCGGCGGGATCCCCGCGGACCGCTGGCACGCCGACCAGAACGGCGAGACGCTCGTCCCCACGCACTGCTGCTTCTGCGGGGTGCAGTGCGGGATGTACCTGCGCGTCGACCGCGGCGGCAAGGTCTTCGGCGTCGAACCCCGCAACCACGACATCAACCGGATGCGGCTGTGCCCCAAGGGCATCAACGCCTACCAGCAGGTCAACCACCCCGACCGGCTCACCGCGCCGCTCATGCGGCGCAACCGCGACGAGGAGTTCCGCGAGGTCGGCTGGGACGAGGCGCTGGACCACACCGTCGCGGAGATCCGCCGCATCCAGGGCGAGTACGGCAACGACGCCTTCGGGCTGCTCGGCGGCGCGAGCCTCTACTCGGAGAAGACCTACCTCGTCGGCAAGTTCGCCCGCGTCGCCCTCAAGACCCGGCACGTCGACTACAACGGCCGCCTCTGCATGGTCTCCGCCGCCGGAGCGAACAAGCTCGCCTTCGGGATCGACCGCGCCGGGAACCCGTTCTCCGACATCCTCCTCACCGACTGCCTCCTCATCGCGGGCTCCAACGTCGGCGAGTGCTTCCCCGTCATGACCCAGTACCTGTGGGGCGCGCGCGACCGGGGCGCCACGCTCATCGTCGTCGACCCGCGCGAGACGGCCATCGCCCGCACCGCGGACGTCCACGTCGCCCTCAAGCCCGGGACCGACTCGGCCTTCTTCAACGCCGTGCTGCACGTCGTCGTCGCCGAGGGCCTCGCCGACGAGGCCTACCTCGCCGCCCACGCCACCGGCTGGGACGAGGTGAAGAGCACGGTCGCCGCCTACCCGCCCAGCCGCTCCGCCGAGATCTGCGGCGTGCCCGAGGAGCAGATCGTCCAGGTCGCCCGGATGTTCGCCGGCGCGGGCAGGGCCATGGCCTGGCACGCCCGCGGTGTCGAGCACCACTCCCAGGGCGTCGAGAACTGCCTGACCATCATCAACCTCTGCGTCGCCACCGGGAACATCGGCAAGCCCGGCGCCGGGTACGGCACCATCACCGGCCAGGGCAACGGCCAGGGCGGCCGCGAGCACGGCCAGAAGTCCGACCTGCTGCCCGGCGGCCGCTCGATCACGAACCCCGAGCACCGCCGGCAGATCTGCGAGATCTGGGGCATCGACGAAGCCGAACTCCCGCTCGCCGGCACCTCCATGATGGAGATGGTCTGGCAGATGCAGCGCAAGGAGATCCGCGGCCTCGTCGGCATCTGCAACAACCCCTTCGTCTCCCTGCCGAACTACGCCACCGTCAAGGACGGCTACGACACCCTCGAGTTCCACGCCCAGTTCGACTTCTTCCTCTCCGAGACCGCCGCCAACGCCCACGTGGTCTTCCCCGTCACCGTCTGGGCCGAGGACGAGGGCGTCATGGCCAACGCCGAGGCCCGGGTCGTCAAGCACAACAAGGCCCAGGAGCCCCCCGCCGGCGTCCGCACCGACACCTGGGTCATGTGCGAACTCGCCCGCCGCCTCGGCGCCGGGGACAAGTTCGAGTTCCCCGACTCCCGCTCCGTCTTCGAAGAGCTCCGGATCGCCTCCGCCGGCACCGTCAACGACTACTACGGCATCACCTACGAACGCCTGGAGGAGACCGGCGGCATCGCCTGGCCCTGCCCGAGCACCGAGCACCCCGGCACCCCCCGCCTCTTCGAGAACGGCCGCACCTACCACCCCGACGGCACGATCCACCTGCAGGTCGTCGAATGGCACCCGCCGATGGACCCGTACAGCGAGGAGTACCCCCTCTCGCTCACCACGGGCCGCACCGTCGCCCACTTCCTCTCCGGCAACCAGACCCGCCGGCTCGGCGCCCTCGTCGAACAGACCCCGCGCCCCTGGGTCGAGGTCCACCCCTCCCACGGCTTCCGCAACGGCGAACCCGTCCGCGTCGTCACGCGCCGCGGCAGCGAGGTCTTCCCCGCCCTGGTCACCGAGGCGATCCGCCCCGACACCGTCTTCGTCCCCTACCACTGGCCCGTCCCCACCGCGGCGAACGCGCTCACCATCGACGCCCTCGACCCCCGCTCCAAGATCCCGGAGTACAAGGTCTGCGCCGCCCGCATCGAGGCCGCCGAACGCGTCGACGAGGTCCCCGCGCCCCCCACCGCCCCCGGACACCAGGCCTACCCGGAGACCCAGGTCTCCCGCACCGACCCGCTGCCCCCGACGTCTTCCCAGGGCCGCGGCACCGCGGAGAGGAGCTGACCCGCACATGATGGGCCGCACGATCTTCATCGACCCGGGCCGCTGCATCGGCTGCCAGGCCTGCGTCTCGGCCTGCCGCGAATGCGACTCCCACCGCGGCAAGTCGATGATCCACCTCGACTACCCCGACGAGGGCCACTCCGTCGCCTCCCTCCCCACCGTCTGCATGCACTGCGAGGACCCCGTCGCCCCCTGCGCCGAGGTCTGCCCCGCCGACGCGATCCTCGTGACCGCCGACGGCGTCGTGCAGCAGGCCGACACCACCCGCTGCATCGGCTGCGCCAACTGCGTCAACGCCTGCCCCTTCGGCGTGCCCAAGATCGACCTCCAGGCGAAGCTCCAGATGAAGTGCAACCTCTGCTACGACCGCACCGCCTACGGCCTCGCCCCCATGTGCGCCACCGTCTGCCCCACCGGCGCCCTCTTCTACGGGACCCTCGACGAGCTCAGGGCCGAACGCCCCGGCGTCCAGGTCGCCGACACGTTCACCTTCGGCACCACCACCGTCAGCACGGGCGTGGCGATGGTCGTCCCCGCCGACAAGGTCCAGTGGCCGGTGCCCGGCGGCCTCCCCGTCGTCGAGATCAATGGAAGGGACGTCCGTTGAGCGTCACCGATCCCCAGCCGCCCTCGGCGGAGGCCCCCGGCGACGCGGCGCGGGAAGCGCTCCACGACCGGATCGCCGCCGACTCGCTCACCACCCGCCGCGACTACCTGCGGATCGTCGCCACCGTCTCCGGCGGCCTGGCCGTCGGCGGGGTCGCCGTCGCGTCCGGCATCCTGCACCGGCACGGCGACAGTGCGGGGACCCCCGAGGTCAGGAAGATCGCCGACCGGATCGAACCGGGTGAGTCGCTCGCCTTCCGCTACCCCGGCGACGAGGACCGGGCGATCGCCGTCCGCATGGAGGACGGCACCCTCGCCGGCTACTCCGCCGTCTGCACCCACCTCGCCTGCGCCGTGCTGTGGCGCAAGGAGCGGGGGAGCGAGGGCGAGCTGTACTGCCCCTGCCACGAGGGGATCTTCGACGCCCGTACGGGAGAGGTCACCGCCGGACCGCCGCCGCGGGGTCTGCCGAAGGTGATCCTGATCGAGCAGGCCGACGGCAGTGTGTGGGCGGTCGGCACGGCCCGCTCGGGCGAGAGCGCCCTGGAGGGCTTCTGCCGCCAGCACGGCGACGACCGTCCGGGCTGCCCCGGCTTCGGCGCCGGCGGCCCCGGAGGCAGGGCGGCGGAGAGGAGTGAGCGGACATGAGCGACAGCACGTTCCCCCGGGATCCGGAGGCCCCGCGCTCCCCGGCGCCGTCCCCCGGCGGCGGGGACCCCGAGCCGCCGCGCCCGCCCGCGTACACCCCCGGCAGCGCGCAGCCGCGGCTGAACCGGCCGGTGCACGAGCGCTACCCGCAGATCCGTCCGACGAGCGGCTACGGCGACCCTCGGATCCGGCGCACCGGGCCGGGGCCGGGGGCCGGTACGGAGCAGGAGCCGGAGCGGTCCTCGAAGCTGTCCGCCCGGCTGGCGCTGGCGCTCACGGTCGTCATCGGCCAGCTCTGGGGGCTGACGATCGTGGTGGACGAGTGGATGACCGGTGACACCGGCACCGCCTGGTGGGGCGCGGGCTTCCTCGTCCTGTCGTTCCTCGTGGTGCTCGGCCTCTGGGCGATCGACCCGAAGGACCGCTGATCCGAAGACCCCTGAGCCGGGGCGCCGCCCGACCGGCGGGGCCCGTCCGGCCGGCGGGGCCCGTCCGGCGCGGTGGTGGCGGGCCGGTGCCCCGGTGCGGGATTTCGCAGATCAGGCGGGTACGGGGCGGGGCGGCGGGCGTACCCTGAGAGTATGAGTTCCGCCCCCGCCCACGGCCCGCGAGACGCGAAGCGACCCGGCAGCGCATCCAGCCCCGAGAACACTCCGAAGCCGGTGCTCGTCTTCGACGATCCACTGGACCAGCAGTCCGCGGACGACACGGACCGCGGGTGGGGCGAGCGGCCTCCCGCCGGCGGCGACAGCGCCGCCGACCTCGCGCGCTTCCTCGACGAGAAGCCGCCGCACCACCTCTGAACCCGGCGTACGACGCCGGTCAGGAGGTGGAGTGCGTCCCCGTGCCATCGACGACCCCGGAGCCCGGGGTGTTGTTGGTCGTGTACGGGCCGCGCTGGGCGACGAGGTGGTCGCGGATCTCCTTGAGGACCTCGAGCTCGCTGATCTCCATGGTCTCCGCGACGCCCTCCTTCGCCTTCTCGTGCGCGGCGCGCTTGGCGAGGATCTTGGCCATCGGCAGGACCATCAGGAAGTAGACGACGGCGGCGGTGATCAGGAAGCTCAGCACCGCGCTGAGGACCAGGCCCCACTGGAGCTGGATGCCCTGCATCTCCCCGTCGACCACGCGGCAGGGTGCCTTGAGGCAGGACGCGTAGCTCTCCAGGTCCTTCGTGCCGAAGGCGCCGACGATCGGGTTGATGATGCCCTTGACCACCGAGTTCACGATGTTCGTGAACGCGGCACCGATGACGACCGCGACCGCCAGGTCGATCACGTTGCCACGCATCAGGAAGGCCTTGAAGCCTCCCAGCAAACTTTCCTTCTTCTCGGCCACCAAGGTGCCTTTCGTCGCTCGTGATGTCGCGTGTACCGCGGTGTGCGGAGCCATTAGGCCGCGAACGGCGCAGACGCGTCCAATCCGTACACACGGGACGGTGACTTGACAGGTAGTCAGTGCGAATCAGCACAGCGTCACCGCCAGTTGGGACGTGACGCCGGCACCCGCCAGCGCCGTCGCCGTCGATCGCGGCACGGACAGGACGACGAGCGCCCCGCCGTCCGATCGGGTCTCGCCCGGCCGCGGGACCTCGGCCACGCGGGCGCCCGTCGCGACCACGCGGGCCTCACCGCCGCCGAGGCCGGAATCGGGCGCGGCGATGACGTCGACCCGGTCGCCGGGCCGCAGCAGTCGAACGGTCGCGGCGTCGGCGATCCGCACGGGGGCGGACACCAGGGGCGCGGCGGCGGGCGGTCGGGCGCGGGCGGTCTGCGCGGGCCGGGCGGAGTCCGCGCCGCCGCTCCCGCGCGGGACGGATCCGCTGGTGACGGCCAGCGCGACCGCGGTCAGCGCCAGGAGCAGCACCGGAGCGAGTCGGCCCCGGCGCAGCGCCCGCCGCAGCCGGTGCCGGGTGCCCCGGACCCGTAGCGGTTCGAAGGGGGGCACCGGGCAGGGGCCGGGGAGGGAAGAGGTGGTCGTCACGCGGGGTACCGCCGTCCTGGTCGGGTGCGCACGAGGGGTGCGTACACGGGTGCCCCGTACGCGGGTGCGTACACGGGCGCGCACGTGGGCCCGTACGCGGCGCGTACGTGGGTGCTCACGTGGAGTACGCGCCCCACTCTCCCCGCCCCGTCGCCGTCCCGCTCCGGCCTGGGGATCACCCCGTACCTGTGGACAACTCCCTCACCCCCGCGAGGGGTCTGCGGCCGCCCGCGAGGGGTTCACGGCAGTTCGATCCCCAGGTTCCAGCCATCGTGCGCGTGGGTGCACAGGCAGTCCCGGTCCGCCGTCGCGGGCAGCGCGCCCACCGCGTCGAAGAGGACGTCCCGGAGCCGTCCGACGTTCTCGCCGAACACCCGCAGCACCTCGGTGTGGGAGACGCCCTCGCCGGTCTCGGCGCCCGCGTCGAGGTCGGTGACGAGCGCGAGGGAGGTGTAGCAGAGGCCGAGCTCGCGGGCGAGGACCGCCTCGGGGTGTCCGGTCATGCCGACGACGGACCAGCCGGCGGCGGCGTGCCAGCGCGACTCGGCGCGGGTGGAGAAGCGGGGGCCCTCGACCACGACCATCGTGCCGCCGTCGACAGGTTCCCAGCCCCGCCCCCGGGCGGCCTTGACCGCGACCCGCCGGCCGTCGGGGCAGTACGGGTCGGCGAAGGTGACGTGGACGACGCGCGGCACGGCCCCGTCGGCCCGTCGCTCCCCGTCGAAGTAGGTCTGCGCGCGGTTCTTCGTACGGTCGACGAGCTGGTCCGGTACGACGAGGGTGCCGGGCCCGTGCTCCTCGCGCAGTCCGCCGACGGCGCAGGGTCCGAGGACCTGCCGGACGCCGACGGAGCGGAGCGCCCAGAGGTTGGCGCGGTAGTTGATCCGGTGCGGCGGGACGGTGTGGCCGCGGCCGTGCCGGGGGAGGAAGGCGACGCTCCGGCCGGCGATCTCGCCGAGGAAGAGGGAGTCGCTGGGGCTGCCGTAGGGGGTGTCGACGGACACCTCGGTGACGTCCTCCAGGAAGGAGTAGAAGCCCGAGCCGCCGATCACGCCGATGTCCGCGTACACGTCATGGTTCGCCATGGCGTCAGCCTAGGGGCGGTCCTGAGGGATGGGGTCCGGTTCCCGGATGTGCCGAGGGGCCCCGTCGCGGTGTGCGACGGGGCCCCTCGGGGAAACGATCAGGCAGCCGAGCTTCCGGTGCTCGACGCGGACGCCGAGGAGGTGGAAGAGGACGACGACGAGGTCGACGCGGCCGGCTTCGCGTCCGACGTCGAGGACGACGTGGACGAGGACGACGGGGTCGAGGACTTCGACGGGGCCGGCGAGCTGCTGGACGACGAGCCGCGGCTGTCGTTCCGGTAGAAGCCGGAGCCCTTGAAGACGATGCCGACGGCCGAGAACACCTTCTTCAGGCGTCCCTTGCAGCTGGGGCACTCGGTCAGCGCGTCATCGGTGAACTTCTGCACCGCCTCGAGGCCTTCGCCGCACTCGGTGCACTGGTACTGGTAGGTCGGCACTTGACTTCCTCCTGGCACTCACACTCATCGAGTGCTAACGACGATCCATAGTGACGTATTCCGTGGGTTCAGTCCACCGCCACCGGCACGCGGTGACCGATGCCACGCGCGGCGACCCGGCTCGACTCGCGCGGCCTCAGCCGCGACCGGAGGGCGAGGAGCGTGGCCAGGGCGAGCGCCGTGCCCGCCATCGGCACCAGGAAACCGCTGCTCGCGCCCTGTGTGTCGGCGAGGCGGCCGGCGACCGTGACGGCCGCGGCCTGGCCGAGCGCGACGGCGCCGGTGAGCCAGGTGAAGGCCTCGGTGCGGGCCGAGGCCGGGATCAGGGTCTCGACGATGGTGTAGCCGGTGATGAGGGCGGGGGCGATGCACAGGCCCACGACCAGGCCCAGGGCGCCGAGGAGCAGCACCGAGTGCGCGGTCCACAGCAGGGACGCGGCGACGGTGAGGCCGGCGTAGCCGAGGATCAGGCGGCGGCGGGGGCCGGTCTTCCAGGCGACGGCGCCCATGGCGATGCCCGCGAGCATGTTGCCGGCGGCGAAGATCCCGTACAGCAGGCCGTTGGCGCCGGGGTTGCCGATCTCCTCGGTGAAGGCGGTGAGGGAGACCTGCATGCCGCCGAAGACGGAACCGATGCCGAGGAAGGCGACGATCAGGACCCGGACGCCCGGGACGGAGAGGGCGGAGCGGTGCGGCTCGGCGGTGGTGGCCGCGGCGACGCCGTACGCGGGCTGGGTGGCGCGCTGGGCGGCGAAGAACAGGCCGCCGACGAGGGTGAGGGCGGCTTCGGCGATCAGGCCGGCGGCCGGGTGGATGCCGGTGCACAGGGCGGTGGCGAGGACCGGGCCGACGACGAAGGTGAACTCGTCGGTGACGGACTCGAAGGCCGCGGCGGTCGGCATCAGCGGGGTGCCGTCGAGCTTGGCGGCCCAGCGGGCCCGGACCATCGGGCCGACCTGGGGCACCGAGGCGCCGGCGGGCACGGCGGCCAGGAACAGCGCCCAGAGCGGGGCGCCGGTCAGGGCGAGGGCCACGAGCAGGGAGACGGACGCGGTGTGCACGAGGACGCCGGGGACCAGGACGGCGCGCTGGCCGAAGCGGTCGGCGAGCCTGCCGCTCTGCGGCGCGAAGAGCGCCATGGAGACGCCGGTCACGGCGGCGACCGCGCCGGCGCTGCCGAAGGAGCCGGTGGTGTGCTGGACGAGCAGGACGATGCCGATGGTCAGCATCGCGAAGGGCTGCCGGGCGGCGAAGCCGGGGAGCAGGAAGGACAGCGCACCGGGGGTGCGCAGCAGCTGCCCGTAGCCGGGCCGCTTGTCCGAGACGACCGTGGACGCCACGGTCCTGGCCTTTCTGCCGCCTGGTAGCGCGCCCCGGCACGGTGGTGCGGGTGTCGCCGAGAGCTGTCCTCATGCGCGTTACTGCGGTAGATACCGGGCCGGCCCCACTGCGGAGGGGCGCCACGGCCGCCATACGGTCGCGCCAGCTCTGCGTCAGGCAGAGTTGGTTCGATCAGGTGTGCCTTCATGCTACAGGGAAGAGCGTCTTCCCGCCTGGGAAAACGCTCCCGCACCTGAATTAATGCCTGGGATTAACCGGCGGTACCGCCGGATTTCTTCGGGGATCGGTGGAAGCGCGTCGTCGTGCCCTCCGGAGCGGAGACCGCCGTCGCTCCGCCGGTGCCGAGCCAGCCGGCGAGCTTGCCGCCCTGGCCGACCGCGCGCAGCCGCCGCTCGGTGGCGTCCCGCACCGGGTCGGTGGTGACGACGAGGAGCTCGTCCTGGTGCCGCAGGACGGTCGCGGGTCCGGGGACGAAGCTCGCCCCGTCCCGTACGACGAGGGTGACGGCCGCTCCGGCCGGCAGGCGCAGCTCGGCGACCTCGACGCCGTGCATCCGGGAGTGCTCCGGGATGGCGACGGAGAGCAGGTGGCCGCGGAGCCGCTCCAGGGGCGCGGACTCGACGCCGAGGTCGGCGGCCTCCGAGGAGTCGCCGAGCTTCAGGGCCCGGGCGAGCCAGGGCAGCGTCGGGCCCTGGACGAGGGTGTAGACGACGACGAGGACGAAGACGATGTTGAAGATCCGCTCGCTGCCCTCGATCTGCGCCACCATCGGGATGGTGGCGAGGATGATGGGGACGGCGCCGCGCAGGCCGGCCCAGGACATGAGGGCCTGCTCCTGCCAGGGGATGCGGAACGGCAGCAGGCTGACCAGGACCTCCATGGGCCGCGCGACCACGGTGAGGACCAGGCCGATGACGACGGCGGGCCAGAAGTCGTGGACGAGCTCGTGCGGGGTGACGAGCAGGCCGAGCAGGACGAACATGCCGATCTGGGCGATCCAGCCGAGTCCCTCGGCGAAGCCGCGGTTCGCGGGCGCGTGCGGCAGCTTGGCGTTGCCGAGGACCATCGAGGCCAGGTAGACGGCGAGGAACCCGGAGCCGTGGGCCATGGCGCCGGCGGCGTACGCGACGACGGCGATGGCCATGACGGCGATCGGGTAGAGGCCGGAGGCGGGCAGGGCGATGTGGCGGAGCCCGTAGGAGCCGACGAGGCCGACGGTCAGGCCGACGGCGACGCCGATGGCGAGTTCGAGGGCGATCGTGCCGACGAGGACGTACCAGTCGTCGACCGGTCCGGCGGTGGAGAAGGCGACGACGAGGATGACGACGGGGGCGTCGTTGAAGCCGGACTCGGCCTCCAGGACACCGGTGACCCGTGAGGGCAGGGGCACCTTGCGCAGCACGGAGAAGACGGCCGCGGCGTCGGTGGAGGAGACGACGGCGCCGATGATCAGGGCCTGCCGCCAGTCGAGGCCGACGAGGTAGTGGGCGGCGGCGGCGGTGATGCCGACGCTGACGGCGACGCCGACGGTGGAGAGGACGACCGCGGCGGGCAGGGCCGGCTTGATCTCCTTCCACTTCGTGCCGAGGCCGCCCTCGGCGAGGATCACGACGAGGGCCGCGTAGCCGATGACCTGGGTCAGCTCGGCGTTGTCGAAGGCGACGTTGCCGATGCCGTCCTGGCCCATGGCGACGCCGATGCCGAGGTAGAGCAGGAGGCTGGGGAGGCCGCTGCGGGACGAGATCCGCACGGCCGCGACCGCGATCAGCAACACGAGCGAGCAGATGAGCAGGAGTTCGTTGAGCTGGTGGACAGTCAGTGGCCGTTCCTTCCCCTCGCGTGCAGCTGGATCGTTCCTCCAGCGGACGACACTTCGTTACCTTACCTAATCTTTAACGTTTTCTTGACGCCCTCTTTGCACCTCCTCGTTCATCTGTACGGTTCTCTTCCTGACACCGCGTCCAGGCCGCCCGGACGCTGCGCCTAAGGTTGCTCCCGTACTCCAGGACCACCCTGCCCCTCGAAGGACAGCGATGCCCTCCAACACGACCGCGCCCCCCGCCAAGAAGAAAGGGCGGCGTGCCCGCCTGCTCCTCCTCGTCCTGGTCCTCGCCCTGGTCGCGGGCATCGGGTTCGGCGGCTACTGGGGTGTCAGCACCGTCCGGGCCTCGTTCCCGCAGACCACCGGCGAGATCCGGCTCGACAAGCTCTCCGGCGAGGTGGAGGTCAAGCGCGACGCCAACGGCGTCCCGCAGATCTACGCCGACAACGAGACGGACCTCTTCCGCGCCCAGGGCTACGTCCAGGCGCAGGACCGGTTCTACGAGATGGACGTCCGCCGCCACGTGACCGCCGGCCGGCTCTCCGAGATGTTCGGCGAGAGCCAGGTCGACACCGACGCCTTCCTGCGCACGCTGGGCTGGCGCCGGGTCGCGCAGCAGGAGTACGACGAGGTCCTGTCGCCGGAGACGAAGAAGTACCTCCAGGCCTACGCGGAGGGCGTCAACGCCTACCTGAAGGACCACGAGAAGCCCGCCGAGATCTCGGTCGAGTACGCGGCCCTGAACCTGACCAACGACTACGTGATCGAGCCCTGGACCCCGGTCGACTCGGTGGCCTGGCTCAAGGCGATGGCCTGGGACCTGCGCGGCAACATGCAGGACGAGATCGACCGCTCCCTGCTGACGAGCCGGCTGAACGCGAGCCAGATCAAGCAGCTGTACCCGGACTACCCGTACGCGCTCCACCAGCCGATCGTGGACCAGGGGGCCGTCGACGAGTCCACCGGGAAGTTCGACCCGAAGGCCGTGGCCGGCGAGGCCGACGGCGCGACCACCGGCGAAACCCCGGGCACCGGCCCCGGCGCCTCCGGCACGCAGTCCCAGCTCGGGGCGCTCTCCGAGGTCCTCGACACCGTCCCGGCCCTGCTCGGCCCCAACGGCAACGGCATCGGCTCGAACTCCTGGGTCGTCGCCGGCAAGTACACGACCTCCGGCAAGCCGCTGCTCGCCAACGACCCGCACCTCGCGCCCCAGCTGCCGTCCCTCTGGTACCAGATGGGCCTGCACTGCCGCTCGGTCTCCGCGACCTGCCGCTACGACGTCGCCGGCTACACCTTCTCCGGCATGCCCGGCGTGATCATCGGCCACAACGACAAGATCGCCTGGGGCCTCACCAACCTCGGCGCCGACGTCACCGACCTCTACCTGGAGAAGATCGGACCCGACGGCTACCTCGTCGACGGCAAGGTCAAGCCCTTCACCAGCCGCGAAGAGGTCATCAAGGTCGCGGGCGGCGACGACCGCAAGATCACCGTCCGCTCCACCGATCACGGCCCGCTCGTCTCCGACCGCTCCTCCGAACTGGAGACGGTCGGCCAGACGGCCCCCGTCGGCAACTCCGCCCCCGACCGCGGCACCGGCTACGGCGTCTCCCTCCAGTGGACCGCCCTCCAGCCCGGCAAGTCCATGGAGGCGATCTTCGCGATCGACCGCGCCAAGGACTTCGCCACCTTCCGGGAGGCCGCGAAGAACTTCGAGGTCCCGTCCCAGAACCTGATCTACGCCGACACCGCGGGCAACATCGGCTACCAGTCCCCGGGCAAGATCCCGCGGCGCGGCAAGGGCGACGGCACCGTCCCGGCGCCCGGCTGGGACTCCTCGTACAAGTGGAAGGGCTACATCCCCTTCGAGCAGCTGCCGTACGAGTACAACCCGGAGCGCGGCTACATCGTCACCGCCAACCAGGCCGTGATCGACCAGAAGACCTACCCCGACCTGCTCACCAAGGACTGGGGCTACGGCTCGCGCAGCCAGCGGATCAACGACCTCATCGAGTCGAAGACCAAGGACGGCGGCAAGATCTCGCCGGACGACATGCGGACCATGCAGACGGACAACCGCAGCGAGATCGCGACCCTGCTCAACCCGCTCCTGCTGAAGATCGACATCTCCGACCCGCACGTCCGCGAGGCGCAGAAGCTCCTCGAAGGCTGGGACTACACCCAGGAGCCCGACTCGGCCGCCGCCGCCTACTTCAACGCGGTCTGGCGCAACGTCCTCAAGCTCGCCTTCGGGAACAAGCTGCCCAAGGAGCTCCGCGCCGAGGGCGACTGCGTCAACGTCCGCCCGGTCGACGCCACCGGCCCCGTCGACGAGCAGAACAAGCTCGTCCGCGAGTGCGGCGAGCGCGACCCCGACTCGGCGCAGCCGGACGGCGGCGACCGCTGGTACGAGGTGGTCCGCCCGCTCCTCAAGCAGGAGAAGAGCGAGTGGTGGACGACCCCGGGCGGCCGCACCGACCAGCCCACCGAGACCCGTGACCAGCTGCTCGCCCAGGCCATGAAGGACGCCCGCTGGGAGCTGACCGCCAAGCTCGGCAAGGACGTCTCCACCTGGAGCTGGGGCCGGCTGCACCAGCTGACCCTGAAGAACCAGACCCTGGGCACCGCCGGACCCGGCGTCGTCCAGCAGCTCCTCAACCGCGGCCCGTGGAACCTGGGCGGCGGCGAGGCGGCGGTCGACGCGACCGGCTGGAACGCGGCCGGCGGCTACGAGGTCATCTGGGTGCCGTCGATGCGGATGGTGGTCAACGTCGGCGACTGGGACAAGTCCCGGTGGATCAACCTCACCGGTGCCTCCGGCCACGCCTTCCACACGAACTACACCGACCAGACGGACGCCTGGGCCAGGGGCGACCTCCTCGACTGGGCCTACGGCGCCGCGGCCGTCGACGCGGCGACGAAGGACAGGCTGGTCCTCAAGCCCTGATCAGGGCGTGAAACGGGTGATCCCTGCCGGGGTCACCACCGCGTGCACGGGGTGGTCGTGCGGTTCCTCCGGGACCCGCGCGACCACCTCGTCCGCGTAGAGGAGTACCACCAGGGCCGGGTCCTTGCCCGCCCGCGCCAGCCGGGCGAGGACCCGGTCGTACGAGCCACCGCCCCGCCCGAGCCGCATCCCGCGCCCGTCGACCGCGAGGCCGGGCAGCAGGACGGCGTCGGCGGCGCAGACGGCCTCGGGGCCGAGCCGCGGCCCGGTCGGCTCCAGAAGGCCGCGGCCGGCCCTGGCCAGCGCCTCCCGCCCCTCGTACGCGGCCCAGTCCAGGTCGTTGTCCGGGAGCAGTACGGGCAGCAGGACCCGCACCCCGCGCGCGTGGAGCGCGTCGAGCAGCGCGCGCGTGCCCGGTTCCCGGCCCACCGACACATAGGCGGCGACGGTGGAGGCCTCCGCGAGTTCGGTGAGTTCCACACCACGTCGCGCGAGGGATTCGGCCGTGTCCGCGAGGGAATCAGCGCTCAGGGCGGCGCGCGCGGCCAGAAGTCGGCTGCGCAGCAGGGTCTTTTCTGACGTCTCAGGTGTCATGACGGCCTCATGTGAATGCATGAATGTCTCGTAACTGTCTTTATGTGAAGGAAGTTAACCGAAGCCACATCTTCCTCTCATTCCGAACGACTAAAGTGCACGCATGAATCAGTCGCTCCCCAGGCTCGGCCGGATCAGCAAGGCTGTCATCCCGGCCGCGGGCCTCGGCACCCGCTTCCTTCCTGCGACCAAGGCGACGCCCAAGGAGATGCTGCCGGTCGTCGACAAGCCGGCCATCCAGTACGTCGTCGAGGAGGCCGTCGCGGCCGGGCTCTCGGACGTTCTGATGATCACCGGCCGGAACAAGCGCCCCCTGGAGGACCACTTCGACCGGAACTACGAGCTGGAGGAAGTCCTGAGCCGGAAGGGCGACGCCGAACGCCTCTCCAAGGTCCAGGAGCCCAGTGACCTCGCCACCATGCACTACGTGCGCCAGGGCGCCCCGCGCGGCCTCGGCCACGCCGTGCTGTGCGCCGCCCCGCACGTCGGCGACCAGCCCTTCGCCGTCCTCCTCGGCGACGACCTGATCGACCCGCGCGACCCGCTGCTCGCCCGCATGGTCGAGGTCCAGGAGCGCGAGGGCGGCAGCGTGATCGCCCTCATGGAGGTCGACCCCGAGCAGATCCACCTGTACGGCTGCGCCGCCGTCGAGGCCACCGTCGACTCCGACGTCGTGCGAGTGACCGATCTCGTCGAGAAGCCGGAACCGGCGGAAGCTCCGAGCAACTACGCGGTCATCGGCCGCTACGTGCTGGATCCGGCCGTCTTCGAGACGCTGCGGGACACCGAGCCCGGCCGCGGCGGCGAGATCCAGCTGACCGACGCCCTGCAGAAGCTCGCCGCCGACGAGAAGATCGGCGGCCCCGTCCACGGCGTCGTGTTCAAGGGGCGCCGCTATGACACCGGCGACCGCGGGGACTATCTGCGTGCCATTGTCAGACTCGCGTGCGAGCGTGAAGATCTGGGACCGGACTTCCGGACCTGGCTCCGGAGATACGTCAGCGAGGAGATGTAGCACCTTGAGCAGCAGCACGGCACCGTCGCCGTCCCCCGACGACAGCGGCCACGACCACGGGGCGGGCCCCGCGGACCCCTGCGCGGGCCCGGCCCGCGACCTGTGGTCGGTGGACGAGCACCTGGCCGACATCCTCGCGACCGTCGGCCCGCTCGAACCCATCGAGCTGCAACTCCTCGACGCCCAGGGCTGCGTCCTGGTCGAGGACGTGACGGTGCCGGTCGCGCTGCCCCCCTTCGACAACAGCTCCATGGACGGGTACGCGGTCCGGGTCGCCGACGTCTCCGGCGCCACCGAGGAGTTCCCCGCCGTCCTCACCGTCGTCGGCGACGTCGCGGCCGGCGACGGCGGACTGCCCACCGTCGGCCCCGGCGAGGCCGCCCGGATCATGACGGGCGCCCCGCTGCCGCCCGGCGCCGAGGCCGTCGTCCCCGTCGAATGGACCGACGGCGGCACCGGCGGCGGCGCCGCCACCGGCATGCGCGCCGCGAGCACCGCCCCCGAGGGCGCCGCCGGCGAGGTCCGGGTCCACCGGTCCGCCGAGTCCGGCGCCCACGTCCGCAGGGCGGGCAGCGACGTGACGGCGGGAGAGCTCGCCCTCGCGGCGGGCACGGTCCTCGGACCGCCGCAGATCGGCCTGCTCGCCGCGATCGGCCGGGGCACCGTGAAGGTTCGCCCCCGCCCCCGGGTCGTCGTCATCTCCACCGGCAGCGAGCTGGTCCAGCCCGGCGAGCCGCTGGGCGAGGGCCAGATCCACGACTCCAACAGCTTCGCGCTCGCCGCGGCCGCCCGGGACGCCGGCGCGCTCGCCTACCGGGTCGGCGCCGTCGCCGACGACGCCGAGTCGCTGCGCGCCACCATCGAGGACCAGCTCATCCGCGCCGACCTCATCGTGACCACCGGCGGCGTGAGCGTCGGCGCGTACGACGTGGTGAAGGAGGCGCTGACCGCCGACGGCCAGGTCGACTTCCGCAAGCTGGCGATGCAGCCCGGCAAGCCGCAGGGCTTCGGCGCGATCGGCACCGAGCAGATCCCGCTGCTCGCGCTCCCGGGCAACCCGGTCTCCTCGTACGTCTCCTTCGAGCTGTTCGTCCGCCCCGCGATCCGCGCCCTGATGGGTGTCGACGACCTCCACCGGCCCCGCGTCCGGGCCGTCCTCGCCGCCGACAAGGCCCTCTCCTCGCCCCCCGGCCGCCGCCAGTTCCTGCGCGGCACCCACGACCCGGAGGCCGGCACCGTCACCCCCGTGGGCGGCGCGGGATCCCACCTGATCGCGGCCCTCGCGCACGCGGACTGCCTGCTCGTCGTCCCGGAAGAGGCCGAGACCGTCGAACCGGGCACCACCCTGGAAGTGGTCCTCCTCGGCTGAGGGGGCGAGGGTGGCGGTACGGTGTCGTCCCCAACAGCGACCGGGAGTGTCACGGCCATGAGCACGCAGCAAGGTCTCACCCACATCGACGAGGCGGGTGCGGCCCGCATGGTCGACGTCTCCGCGAAGGACGTCACGTCCCGTACCGCGCGGGCCAGCGGGCGGGTCCTCGTCTCGCCGCGCGTGATCGAGCTGCTGCGGGGCGAGGGCGTCCCGAAGGGCGATGCCCTCGCCACCGCCCGCATCGCCGGGATCATGGGCGCGAAGAAGACCCCCGACCTCATCCCGCTGTGCCATCCGCTCGCCGTCTCCGGCGTGACGCTGGACCTCGCGGTCACCGACGAGGCCGTCGAGATCCTCGCGACGGTGAAGACCACCGATCGCACGGGCGTCGAGATGGAGGCCCTGACCGCGGTGTCGGTGGCCGCTCTGACGGTCGTCGACATGGTCAAGGCGGTCGACAAGGGCGCGGTCATCTCCGACGTGCGGGTGGAGGAGAAGACGGGCGGGAAGTCGGGCCACTGGACGCGGAGCGCGTCGTGACGGGCGGTGGCCGGGCGGCGGGGTCGCACGTCCACGGGCACCGGGAGCCGGCCGGCGCCGGGGAGGCGCCCGCGGCGCTCGGTTCCGGCCTCGGCGGGGCCCTGGCCGGCCCGTACGCCGCCCTCGTCGTCACCGCCTCCAACCGGGCGTCCGCCGGGGTCTACGAGGACAAGGGCGGTCCGCTGATCGCCGAGGGCCTCACCGCCATGGGCTTCGCCGTCGACGGCCCCCAGGTCGTCCCGGACGGGGCGCCGGTCGAGGCGGCCCTGCGGGCGGCGGTGGCCGCCGGGTACGACGTCGTCGTCACCACCGGCGGTACGGGCATCTCGCCCACCGACGAGACCCCCGAGGCCACCCGCAGGGTCCTCGACCGCGAGATCCCGGGCATCCCGGAGGCGATCCGCGCGTACGGGCGGGAGAAGGTGCCGACGGCGGCGCTCTCGCGCGGTCTCGCCGGCGTCGCGGGCGGCACGCTCGTCGTGAACCTCCCGGGGTCCCCGGGCGGTGTGCGGGACGGCCTGGCCGTCCTGGAGCCGCTGCTGCGGCATGCCGTCGACCAGATCCGCGGCGGCGACCACCCGAGAGCCTCGTGATCCCGACCTGGCCGGTGATCCTCGTGGACGGGGACGTCGTGCTCCGGCCGATAAGGATGCGCGACCAGCGGGACTGGCGCGAGGTGAACCGGCGCAACCGGGAGTGGCTGCGGCCCTGGGAGGCGACGGTTCCGCCGCCGCCCCCGGGCGGTCCCGTCGGCCAGCGGCCGACGTACCGTCAGATGGTGCGGCACCTGAGGTCGGAGGCGAACGCGGGCCGGATGCTGCCCTTCGTCATCGAGTACCAGGGGCGGCTGGTCGGCCAGTTGACGGTCGCCGGGATCACCTGGGGCTCGATGTGCTCGGGGCACGTGGGGTACTGGGTGGACAGCGAGGTCGCCGGGCGCGGGGTGATGCCGACGGCGGTCGCGCTCGCCGTCGACCACTGCTTCCGCGCGGTCGGGCTGCACCGCATGGAGGTGTGCATCCGTCCGGAGAACGGGCCGTCGCGCCGGGTGGTCGAGAAGCTCGGGTTCCGCGAGGAGGGGCTGCGGCCCCGCTATCTCCACATCGACGGCGCCTGGCGCGATCATCTGGTCTTCGCGCTGACGGCGGAGGAGGTGCCGGAGGGGCTGCTGAGGCGCTGGCACCAGGCGAGAATAAAATAAGTGTTCGATTTTAATCGGTAGTTGGCACACAAACGATCTGAACAATCACAAAAAAGTTCAGTGATATCAGCCAGATCGTGCGACACACCGGGCCAATTGGCCGATGCCCCCACGCGAACCCCTCTACCGTGTGAAGCGTGAGCAGCAGCGGCCTCATCTACGCAGTCATCGTCGGGGCCTGGGCCGCCTACTTGGTGCCGATGTGGCTCCGCAGGCAGGACGAGCTGAACGAAGCCCGTCCGACGGAACGCTTCAGCACCGCCATCCGGCTGCTTTCCGGACGGGCGGGCATGGAGCGCCGGTACGCCAAGGAGCTCAAGCAGCGGGACCTTGCGGCGGAGGGACCGACGCCCGACGTGGACCCGGACGCGGCGACCGAGCATCTGAGCTCGGTCGACGTCCGGGCCTTCTCCGCGCCCGCGGCCAGAACCGAGGCGCGCCTCGAACTCCCGGAGCCCGAACCGGAACCGGCCCCGGCGTCCGCCGCCCCCGCCCGCCCCGCCGCGGGCGCCACGGGCACCGCCGCCGAGCGCGCCCGGCGCGGCAAGGTCCTCGCCCGGCGCCGGCGCACCACCACGCTCCTCTTCGGCGGCTTCACCCTCGGCGCCGTCGTCGCGGCCGTCGGCGGCGTCACCTTCCTCTGGGCGCCCGCCGTCCCCGCGCTGCTCCTCAGCGCGTACATCGTGCACCTGCGGATCCAGGAGCGACGGCGCTTCGTGTACGTCATGGACCGCCGCCGCGCCGAGGACGCGGCCGCCCGGCTCCGTGAGAGCCGCCGCCCGACCCCGACGCCCGAGCCCGCCGCCGACCCGACGCCCTCCCCGCAGGAGGCCGACCGCCGCGCCCTCGTCGAGCAGACCGACCATGCGGAGTGGGTCGACCAGCAGCGCGAGCGCGGCCCCGCCCGCGGCGACAGCTGGGACCCCGTCCCGGTCCCGCTCCCCACCTACGTCACCGCCCCGGTCGCCCCGCGCGCCAGCAGCGGCATCGACATCACGGACCCGGAGACCTGGAGCGCCGCCCGCTCCTCCACGGCCGCCGACCCCACCCCCGTCCCCTCCCCGGCACCCCGCCAGCGCACCACCCCGCCGCGCCGCACCCGCGACCACGGCCGCACGCCCCTCTTCGACCAGTACGCCGACGACGACCGCCCCCGCGCCGCCAACGAATGACCCCTCCGGGTGTCCTCACCGGCCCCCGGCTGACCTGCAGGCCAACGGATTTTTGCGTCAGCCGGTCGGGATGCTAATGTTTCACACGTCGCAAGGGCCTGTGGCGCAGTCTGGTAGCGCACCTCGTTCGCATCGAGGGGGTCTGGGGTTCAAATCCCCACAGGTCCACAGACGACTGTTCTTGAGTAGCTCTCAAGGACGTTGACGAGATCCCGTCCGATCGCAAGATCGGGCGGGATCTTCGTCGTTTCGGGGGTCGGTCGATGCCTGTTCGGGGTGGTGGGTGGCGGCGTATCGGGTCTGGCGGGTTGTCGGGCGAGCGCACGGCCGCTGCCGAGGCATGCGAACCGGCCCCGGTCGCCCGGGGCCGGTGATGGTGCTGTGCGGCTGCGACGCTGCCCGATCAGAGTCTGGCCGGCGGATGCCGCCCCGTGTCGAGTGGTGTGGGCACGCTCTCCGGCCGCGCAGGCTGCGTCGCGGCCGATCGGTACGGTCACGTGCGGAGTGGGTCAGGGCCCTCCGTACAGCAGTTCCCCGTCGATGTCCGCGAGCCGGGCGCAGCCGGCGAGGGCCATGGACGTGGCGAGTTGGGCGCGGTACGAGTCCAGGAGGGTGGCGACGCCCATGGCGCCGCCGAGGGCCAGGGACCAGACGACGGGGCGGCCCAGCAGGACGGCCCGGGCGCCCAGGGCGAGGGCTACCAGCACGTCGGTGCCGGTGCGGATGCCGCCGTCGACGAGGACCGGGACCTCGGTGCCCACCGCCGCCGCGACGGCGGGGAGGGCGTCCGCGGAGGAGACCGCGCGGTCCAGCTGCCGGCCGCCGTGGTTGGAGACGATCAACCCGGCCGCGCCCGCGGCCACGCACGCCCTGGCGTCGTCGGCCCGCAACACCCCCTTGACCAGCACGGGGAGCCCGGACATCCGGTGCAGCCGGCCGATGGCGTCCAGGCCCAGCGAAGGGTCCTGCTCCCAGCCGGGCAGCCGGGTGCCGATGCCCACCGAGCGGCACAGTTCGTCGTCCTCGGGCAGGGGCAGCGGCAGTCCCGAAGTCGCCCGGGGCGGCACGTACGGGGCGTCGACCGTCAGCACCAGGGCCCGCGCGCCGGCGGCGACGGCCCGATCGACCTGGCGGCGGGTGATCTCCGCGTCCCGCAGCCAGTACACCTGGTACCACCAGGGCCCCGCCACCGCGGCGACGTCCTCCGGATGTCGGGTCGCGCGGGAGGAGAGGACGAGCAGCGAGCCGGCCGCGGCGACGCCCGCCGCCGTGGCCGTCTCGCCCTCGTCGTGCGCCATGCGGTGAAAGGCCGTCGGGCCGGCGAGCACCGGCGACGCGAGCCTCGTCCCCAGCAGGTCGACGTCCGTCTCGACGGACGAGACGTCGCGAAGCACCCGTGGCAGCAGCCGCCGGCCGCGCCAGGCGGCTGCCGCCTCGCCCACGCTTATCTCCTCGTCCGACCCGGCGGCGTAGAACTCGTACGCGGCCCTCGGCAGGACCTTGCGCGCCAGCTCGGCCAGCTCCCCCGACGCGCGGATGCCGGCGCTCGCCGAGCCGGAGAGTTCCTGTGCCGTCGCCATGTCAGACCCAGTCCTCCGCGCCGCCGGCCGCGCCGTCACCGGACACCGTGACCTCGAACTCCAGCGCCGCCACGGCCTGCCGGGCGCGCTCCACGGCTTCGGCCGCGTCCGCACCCCGGGCGCGTACGAAGGCCGCCCGGGACTCCGAGCTGTCCAGGTCCCCCAGCACCTCGCCGGCGCCGAGCAGGGCCTCGGCGGCCACCACGCCGGGCCGGGCGGCGGCTTCGTCCAGGCCGCCGATCCGCGCGAGGGTGCCGCGCGCCTGCGGGACGGCGAACCAGATCGCCTCCGGGCTGCGGTCCACCGACGGGTCGGCCAGCGTCTTGCGGATGTCCGCCAGCACCGGCTGTCCCAGCGTCTGGCGCACCACGCAGTCCACCAGGTCCACGCCGGTGACGTCCCGCACCAGGTACGGGATCTCGTCGCCGGCGAGTCGGACGTGGGTCTCGATGACCCGGGGTCCTGCCGCGGTCAGCACGACCTCGGTGTGGGTGACGCCGTACGCGATGTCGAGGGCGTCGAGCAGCCGCCGCACGTATCCGTGCACCGCGTCGGTCTGCTCGGGGGACAGTTCGGCGGGCACGACGTGGCCGAGCTCGACGAAGCCCACCGGGTCGGAGAACTTCCGCGTCACGGCGAGGATCTCGTGCTCGCCGTCCTCGGAGAAGGCCTCGACGCTGAACTGCGGCCCCTCGTGAAAGCGCTCCACCAGCACGCCCGCGTCCGGGATGACCTCGAAGTCCGCCGCGGCGCGGGCGAAGGCCGCCTCCGCCTCGTCGACGCTGCGGACCACGGAGACGCCGAAGCTGCCCGCTCCCTGCACCGGCTTGACCACGCACGGAGTGCCGTGCTGCGCCAGGAAGGCCCGCAGTTCGGCCACGTCGGCGACTCGCCCGCCCGGGGTCTCGTCCACGCCGAGTTCCGCCAGCCGACGGCGCATCGCGTCCTTGTCGTGGACATAGGCGATGGTCTGCGGCGAGTGGCAGGGCAGGCCGAGGGCGGCGGCGACCGCCGCGGCCCGGTCCTGGTCGCGCTCGCCGAAGGTGCCCACGCGGGTGAAGGGCTGCCGCTCGTGGACGGCGGCGGCCAGCGCGATCCACTCCGCGTCGGGGGCGTCGCTGCGCAGGGCCAGCACGCGGTCGTGCTGCCCGGGCTTGCGGATCTTGGGGACGAAGTCCATCCGGCACAGGATGGTCGTGACGACGTCCGGGCCGCCTGCGTCGCGGATCAGGCCGGGGATTTCCCTGCCGCCGCCGACGATCAGCACGTGTTCTGTCATGGGGTCACCTCGCTGGGAGAACCGGAAGGGGAGGAGAGCGCCGGGGCGGGTGTCGCGCGGGGTGCGCCGGTTGCCCGTACCACCACGGCGGCCAGCGCGAACACCGCGGCGAGCACGGCCCAGCCCGCCGTGCCCAGCGGCAGCAGCACGCCTGTCATCAGGACCGGGCCGACGATCTGCTGGCCGGTCATCCCCAGGCTGAAGGCGGCCAGGTAGCGGGACCGGGCCGGCACGGGCGACAGCTCGTACGACAGGTTCCACACGGCGACCGAGTGCAGGTTCTCGCCCACCGTCAGCAGCACCACGGCGAGTACCGCGCAGGCCGCGGCGGGCCACACCGGGACGTGCTCGGCGCCGGCGAACGCCGCGCACGAGACCAGCAGCGGGACGAGGGCGACGGGTACGAGTCGCAGGGCGCCCGCGGTGCTCTCGGCGAACCGGGCCACGTACACCTGGAGCAGCACGGTCAGCACGGTGTTGACCGCGAGCAGCACCGAGACCGCCGAGGACGGTGCGTCGGTGGCTGTGGTCAACCACAGCGGCAGGAGGACGAAAAGCACCGAGTCGTGCAGCGACAGCACGCCGTTGGAGACGGTGAAGAGCATGAACCGCAGGTCCCGGAAGGGGCTGCGGACCGCCGTGGGCTGCGGCTCGGCGGGGGCGGGCCCGGCGGCATCCGCCTGTGGCGCGGGGTCTGCCGGAGGCACGGCCGCGGTCCGGCGGCGCAGCTGCTCCACCACGGCGGCGATCACCCAGAAGGTCGCGGCGTTCGCCAGGAACAGCGCGACGAACGCCGCCCGTTCCTGGATCGCGAGGACCGCGCCCGCGAGCAGGAAGCCCGCGGTCAGGCCGATGTTGCGCACCGAGCGGATGGAGGCCATCGTCCGGGTCTGGTTCTGCCCGCCCTCGATGATGCCCACAACCACCTGCTGGAGGGGTGAGCAGCCCCGGTCCAGGGCGGTGAGTACGCAGGTGAGCACGGCGTACGGCCAGAAGTCGTCGATCAGCGCGAATCCGGCGTAGCCGAGGCCGCGCAGCGTCAGCAGGGCGACGTAGACCCGTACCGGACCCACTCGGTCGGCCAGCCGGCCGAGCGGCACGGGGCTGAGCAGCCCGGCCACCGCGGCGACGGACAGCACCAGGCCGACCTGGGCGGCGGGCAGGCCGACGACCGTGACGAAGTACAGGGTGGAGGCGGCCAGGAACATGCCCGAGCCGACCGAGTCGACCGCGGCGCCGGCCGCCAGCCGGCGTCCCGCGGGTGTCTTGGGCAGGATTGCCAGCAGCAGGCCGGAGATCCGGCCGGCCGGCCGCTGTTCCTCCTCCTTCGTGCCGCTCGGCTGCCCGCTCATCCGCCGCTCCGTTCTGCGGACGCGGATCCGGCGATCCAGTCGACCAGTTCGGCGGTACGCCGTACGTGGACGGCCGTGGCGGCCTCCGGGGGCGGCTGGCGCAGGTGGTTCCAGGTGTACCGGCGGGCCGCGTTGACGCAGATCTCGGCCTGTTCGTCCGGGTACGCCGGGGCGGCCGACAGCAGAGCCGCGGCCAGCGCGAGCCGGCCGATGCGGTCCACCAGCACCCAGCCGCCGGCGGCGGTGTGCGCCGGGTCGGCCCCGACCCACTCGTCTCGCGTGGCGCCCAGGCCCGACAGCGCCGACTCGGCGATCTCCCAGGCGGCGGCCGCCCGGTCGGCCGGGCACGGGCCCAGCGCGGTACGCAGCCGATCGCACACCCCGTCGTACACCTCGGCCGCGGCCAGCGCGGTGACCAGGGCCGCCACCCGGCCGTGCGCCGCCACGGCGGCGCGTGCGGTGCCGTCCGGCACGTCGGCGTCCGTCGCGGACCGGTCTGTTCCGGTCATGGCCAGGACACGCACGGTGTCCGTTTCCACGGCCCACAGCGCGCACCCGCGCAGCACGTCGGCCGCCGGGTCCCGCTCGGCCGCCTGATCCGCGGCCCAGGCCCTGGCGGCGGTCAGGTCGATCAGCCGGTCGCACAGCTCCTCGTCCAGCGCGGCCCGCCAGGCAGAGGCACCGGCCGGACCGGCCTCGCCCGCCTCCCGTGCGTCCAGCACCGTCCGCAGCCGCCGCGTGGCGTTCTCCAGCGAGGCGGCCGCGGCGGCCGCACCCGCTTCCCCGGTCGCCTCCACCGTGCTCACGCCCGCTCCAGCCAGCGCGCGTACCCGTCGTGCCGGCCGCCGACCACGTCACGGAAGAGGTCGCGCAGCTGCTTGGTCACCGGGCCGACGCCGCCCGCACCCAGCGGGCGCTCGTCCACCGAGGCGACCGGCACGATCTCGGCGGCGGTCCCGGTCAGGAACGCCTCGTCCGCGATGTAGACCTCGCTGCGCGGGATGCTCCGCTCCGTCACCCGCAGGCCCAGGTCGCGGGCCATGGTGATGACGCTGTCACGGGTGATGCCGGGCAGGACCCCGTCGCTGACCGGCGGCGTGACCAGGGCGCCGTCGCGCACCAGGAACAGGTTGGCGGCCGAGGCCTCCGCGATGTGCCCGGTCGCGGTCAGCATCAGCGCGTCGTCGTATCCGGCACGCTGCGCGCCCACCTTGGCGAGCGCGCTGTTGACGTACGCGCCGGTGGCCTTGGCGAGCGGAGGCACCGTCTGGTGGGAGTTGCGCTGCCAGTTGCTGACGATCAGCCGGCAGCCCTCCGCCTCGGCCTTGTCGCCGAGGTACGAGCCCCAGGGCCACACCGCGATCGACATCTTCACCGCGTCCAGCTGCGGCGCGACGCCCATCTCGCCGTAACCCAGGTAGGCGATGGGGCGGATGTAGCAGGATTCGTGGCCGTTGATCCGGACCAGCTCAAGCACCGCGGAGACCAGCTCTTCGTCGGTCCAGGGCAGCTCCATCAGGTACACGCGCGCCGAGTCGCGCAGCCGCGCGATGTGCTCGCGCAGCCGGAACACGGCCGGGCCCGAGTCCGTGGCGTAGGCGCGGATGCCCTCGTAGACGCCCCATCCGTAGTGCAGGCTCGGCGTGAGCACATGCACCTTCGCGTCGTCCCAGGGGACCAGCTCGCCGTCCATCCAGATGAACGGGGTCGGGGTCAGTGGCATGTCTGCTCAGTCTCCTTGTGAGGTGGTGCCGTCCTGCCCGAGGCCGAGCAGCCGGTCGTGCTCGCTCGCCCCTTGCAGGCGTACGGTCTCGTCGAGGTCGGCGCGGCCCTCGCCGGTGAAGCGGAACCAGCCGTGCCGCGCTTCGAGGTCGCAGCCGCGCAGCTTCTTCGCGTCGTAGGCGGCGAGGCCGTACCAGATCTCGCGCACGTCGTGGGCCAGTGCCCAGCGGATCGTCTCGTGGTAGGTGAGGGCGAAGTAGACGCCCTTGGCCCGGTCGTCGTCGAAGCCCGCCGTCCGCCCGTACAGGGCCCGGCCGGCCCGCAGGTACAGGACGAAGCCGAGGGTCTCGCCGTCGCGTTCGGCGCTCAGGACGAGGCAGCTGTCGCCGACCGTCTCCCGGATGGCGTCGAAGTCCCGCTGGACGCGGGGCCGTCCGCCGGGCAGCCCGTACTTGGCGCGCAGGGCGACCTGGAGGTCGACGATCGAGGCGGAGAGGGCCTCCGGTCCCTCGCGGACGACGGTGCGGAAGCCGGCATCCGCGTACTCGCGCAGTTCCCGGTTGGCACGCTTGCGCTTGCGGCTGACCAGGCCCGCCAGGTACGCGTCCCAGTCCGGCGCGTCCAGCCGCAGGACGGACTCGGCGCCGAGCACGGCCGGGACGTGGCCGCGGGCCTCCGCCGCCGGGCCGAGAACGGCGGCCTGCTCGTCGGTGGCGTACAGCAGCGAGCTGCTGCGGCAGCCGAGCTCGGCCGCGGCCTCGTCCAGGAGGCGCGGCAGCTCGGCGAGGACCCGCGTCCGGCCGGCCGCGTCGCGTCCGGTGGCGTGCACGATGCCGTGGTGTGAGCCGAACATGCCCAGTGCCACGGAGGGGTACTGGGCGCGGCGGGCCTCGTCCAGGCTGCCGCCCAGCTCGTCCCAGCGCGCCCGCTCGGACGGGGCCAGCAGCTCCGGGGCGCCGAACGCATTCGGCTCGCCGGTCATCTTCGGAGTGTCGTAGAAGAGCAGCCCGCCGCCGTCGCGGGTGACGAGCAGAGGGGCGAGGGCCACCAGCTCACCGGCCTCGCGCACGGCGAGGTAGCGGACCTCGTGCAGGTCGGTGCGCTCGGTGAAGCGCCACCAGCGGTCGTCCTCCCAGATCACCGCGGGCGCGGCGAGGGCCGGGAACTCGGCGGCGGTGGGGCGCCGGTCGGGGTGCAGGACCTCTGCGGTCAGGTCGCTCACGGGGAGGCCTCCTCCGGCCCGGTGCCTGCGGGTTCCCGGCCGTATCCGGCTTCCGCGGCCGGGATGTCCGGCTCGGCGCCTGCCGGTTCCCAGCCGAACGCCGCTTCCGCCTCCGCGCCCGTCTTGTCGAGCAGCGCGAGCAGTTCCCCGGCGTCCTGCGCCTCGACCAGCCAGGTCGCGATGAAGTCGCCGGACTTGCGGCCCGCGTACCGGGCGCCGCTCCAGTCCTCGCCGAGCCGGGCGAGGACGGTGAACCCCCGTGTCCCGGCCGGTGCTTCGGCGGGCAACCGGACGATGCGACCGTCGCGCGGCGGCAGGCCGAAGTTGGCCACCAGCGGCGCGGCGGCGGCGTGCGCGCGTACGGCGTCCAGGTCCACCGGCAGCCCGCACTCGAGCCTGGCCCACAGGTGCCGCGGGTCGAGGCCGAGCAGGGCCTCCAGCATGGCCGGGATCGGGGTGCCGCCCACCCGGCCGGCGATCTCGCAGAGCACGATCCCGCCGGCGTCCGTCACGAAGAACTCGGCGTGCACGAAGAGCGCGGGGGCGGCGGGCAGCGCACCGACCAGCTTCCAGGTCTCCGCGACCAGCCGCTCGTACAGCGGGTCGTCGGCGGGCAGCGTCCAGCTGCCGTTGCCGGAGTCGGTCCAGTGCGACAGGCAGCCGCCGTCGGTGTAGACGGACGGCACGCACACCACCGGCTCCCCGCCGACGTGCAGCGCGTCCACATGACACATGCGGCCGGTGACGTACCCCTCGACCTCGTGGTCCCCGGTGGTCAACCGGTCGGCCAGCTCCGGGACCCGCGCCGGGTCGTGCAGCACCACGACGCCGGTGGAACCGGATCCGCCGCGCGGCTTGACCACGACCGGGCCGGGGTGGGCGGCCATGAACGCCTCGACGTCGGCCGCGGAGGCGACCGCCGCGAACGGCGGCACCGCCAATCCGCCCTCCGCCGCGAGCTCCTTCATCAGCACCTTGTCGCGGTACGCGCGGGCGCTGTCGGGGAGCTGGCCGGGCAGACCGAGTCCGGCGCGCAGCGCTGCGGCCCGCTCCACGTCCACCTCGGCCAGGGCCAGTACGCGCGTGACGGCGTGCCGGCCGGCCATCCGCCGGGCGGCGTCGAGGACGGCGTCGTCGTCGGTGTAGTCCGGGACCCGCTCGACCTCGGCGAAGCCGGGCCCGGGGTCCACTCCCTCCGCAGTGACGGCCAGCAGACGGCCCGACTCCTCGCGCAGCCACTCGGCGAACGGCAGCCCCGCGTTGCGCGGGCTGAGCAGGACGAGGATCACGCCGACACCTCCGGCCAGGCCACGCCCTGCTCCGCGGCGAGCGCCGCGAACGCCGAAGCGGTGTGCGGGTCCAGCGGAATGCCCAGCTCCGTGCGCTGGGCGGCGATCCGCCGCTGCGGGTCGCCGGGCACCTGGACGGGCTGCTCGGCGTCGGCGCCGGGCCGGGTGCCGCGGGTGGTGTGGAGCATGCCGGCGAGCCCCGTCGCGAAGTCCTGCCGGCCGACGAAGGCGGCCGGGTCCAGGCAGACGATCAGGTGGCCGATGCCGCGGCTGCGGCCGGGGGTGGACGCGCCGATGTGCTCCAGCTCCCAGTCGGCCGGCGAACCGGTCAGCACCGCGCCGAGCAGGGTGGCCACCATGGCCAGGCCCTGCCCCTTGTAGCCGCCCAGCGGCGAGAGCGCGTACGCCTGCTGAGGGTCGGTGGCCGGGCGGCCCTCGGCGTCGGTCGCCCAGCCGGGGTCCAGCGCCCGGCCCTGCTTGCGGCGCTCCTTGATCTCGCCGAAGCAGACCTGGCTCGTCGCCATGTCGAGGGCGAACTCGTCGTCCTCGACGGCGGCGGCGAAGCTCAGCGGGTTGGTGCCGTAGAGCGGTTCGGTCCCGGAGAAGGGGGCGACCCGCGAGGCGGCGGAGGTGGTGACGATGCCGACCAGGCCCTCCCGGGCCAGGTACCGGCTGTAGACGGAGGCTGCGCCGAAGTGGTTGGAGTTGCGGACGCCGACCGCGGCCACGCCGTGGCTGCGGGCCCGCTCGGCTGCGATCCGGGCGGCGGCCAGGCCGGCCACCACGCCCAGCGCCCCGTCGGCGTCGAGCATCACGGCCGCGCCGCTGTCCCGGACCGTACGGATCTCCGGGCGGGCGGTGGCGATCGCGTCGGCCAACTCGTCGAGGTACTGCGGCAGCAGCCGCAGGCCATGGGTGTCGATGCCACGCAGTGACGTCTCGGTCAGGGCCTGCGCCACCTCCCCGGCGTCCTCGGCGGACAGGCCGGCACGGGTCAGGGCCGTCTCGGCCAGCGCCACGGCTGTGGCGGCCGGGAGCAGGGGCGCGGCCGGGGCCGAGCTGCCGGCGGATTCCCCGGCGGTCGTCGGGTACTGCACGTCGTGCACGTGGGTCATGCGGGTCGGTTCGCCTTCCAGAGCATGAGGGAGGACGGGCTGTGGCCGTCCTGGAGGGTGCCGTCGCAGGGCCGGTCGCCGTCGAGATCGCTGCCGTCGTCATCTCCGGCGGTATCCGGCAGGACGTGGAAGCCGGTCGCGCGGCAGGCTTCCCGGGCGCCGTCGTGCCCGGTCCGGAGCCAGACGGTGTCCGCCCCGTCGGCGACCGCGCGCGTCACCGCTCCGCGGACGAGCGCCGCCATTTCCTCGGCGGTCGCCGGGTCGGCGGACGGCGCGGGCAGCACGTCGAGCTGCCGGACCGTGTCCCCCGGTGCCCGGTCGGGCAGTGGCCGACGCCGGATCCGTACCGAGGCCAGCGCCGTGCCGTCGCGGTGCACGGACAGCTCGCCGCCGTCCCAGCCGGCCTGGCCGGCCGCCGCGGGACGCACGGTGAAGGCCGGTCCCCGATACTCGGGCACGAAGCCCGTGCCGGGCGCCGAAGGCAGCGTGATGCGGCCCGCGTCGTCCAGCAGGATGCCGGTGCCGGTGTCCACCGCCAGCAGCGCGATGCTGTCGGCGTCGAGGTGATCGACGAACGGGCCCAGGTGGGCCGTCGCGGAGACGCCCGCGCTGGACTCCGGCATACAGCCGAGCATGGTGCCGAGGCCGGCGGCCCGTGCCGCGCGCAACATCCGCAGGGCCGGCGTGATCCCGCCGGCCTTCATGAGCTTGAGGTTCACGCCGTGGAACGCCTCGGCGCAGGCGTCGAGATCGTGCGGCCCGGTGATGCTCTCGTCGGCGTAGACCGGGATCGGGGAGATCTCCTTGAGCGCCTTGGCCGCCGCCCACGACTCGCGGGGGAAGGGCTGCTCAAGCAGCGTCACGCCGAGCTCGGCCATCGCGCCGAGCGCGGCGGCCGTCGCGGCGGGCTCCCAGCCGCAGTTCCCGTCGACGAAGAACGGCGCGTCGGTGTGTTCGCGCAGCGCCTTCAGGATGTGCAGGTCACCGGGGGCGGCCAGCTTGACCTTGTACGCGGGCCAGCCCGGTCGATCAAGGAGCTTGCGCACCATCACATCGGGCTCGTCGAGACCGATGCTGTAGCTGGAGTGCAGCTCCCCGGGCTTGTCGGCGCCCAGCCGCCGCCACAGCGGTACGCCGGCCAGCCGGGCCGCCAGGTCGTGCGCGGCCACGTCCAGAGCGGCCAGCGCGAACGGCGAGTCCGCCAGCAGCGGGGCCAGCACCGACCAGGCGCCCTCGGGGTCGTCGGCCGCCAGCTCCCGAAGGACGCCGACGACAGAGCGCAGCGAGGCGTGCAGCGCGTCGAGCGAGGAGTTGTAGCGGTCGGTCATGAAGGCCGAGGCCTCGCCGAAGCCGGAACGGCCACCTGCCGTCAACTCGACGAGCACGCCCGGCTGTACCGGGATCGCCTCGCGGGCGCTGCGCCAGACGTCGTGGTCCGTGAGGCGGATCTCGTGGATGTGGAGCCTCACCACTGCTCCCCCGCGTACGCCGGCAGGGTCGTGCCGAAGGAGACCGGCTTGAGCTCGTCGTACCACTGCGCGTGCTCGTCGTACGCCGCGAAGAACGGCCGCCCGACCCAGTCGGGCCGACGGGCCTGGAGGAAGCTGAGGACGAACGCCTTCTCGCCCGCCACCTCCGTGGTGCCGTGCAGCATGACCTTGCCGGGCGCGGCCGACATCACCGGGCCGCGGGCGGTCCGGGCCAGGCCGGAGACGCCGCGGACGGCCTCGCGGTAGATGTCGAGGGCGCGGGTGAGGGGCAGGCCGAAGTAGCCGCTCGCCCCGGTGTCGCGCTCCACGAACATGTAGTAGGGGATGACGCCCAGTTCGACCTGGAGCTGCCACATCCGCGACCAGGCGGCCGGGTCGTCGTTGACGTGCCTGACCAGCGGGGCCTGCGCCCGCACCTCGGCGCCGGTGGCACGGATCCGGGCGATCGCCTCGCGCACCCCGTCCGTCTCCAGCTCACGCGGGTGCGAGAAGTGCGCCATGAGGGCCACGTGCCGGCCCTGTGCGACGCACTGTTCGAGCAGCCGCAGCAGGTCGTCCGCGTCCGGGCCGGTGGTGAACCGCTGCGGCCAGTACGACAACGCCTTGGTGCCGAACCGCAGGGTGCGCACCGACGGGGTCTGCGCCAGCAGCGGCTCGACCCAGCGGCGCACCACATCCGTCCGCATGATCATCGGGTCGCCGCCGGTGAAGAGCACGTCGGTGACCTCGGGGTGGTGGGACAGGTAGCCCGTGAGGTCCACCGGGTCACGCAGCGCCTGGCGCAGCTCCTCCTGGCTGACGAACTGCGCCCAGCGGAAGCAGTAGCCGCAGTACGAGTGGCAGGTCTGCCCCTGGGAGGGGAAGACCAGCACCGTCTCGGCGTACTTGTGCTGGAGACCGTTGAGCCGGCGCCCGTCGAGGGTGGGAACGTTGGACTCGAGCTGGCCGCCCGGGTGCGGGTTGAGGTCCCGCTGGGCCGCTGCGGCGGCCTCGCGCAGCTCGGCGCGCGGCGCGCCGGTGTCCAGCAGCGCCGCCATCCGGTCGAAGACCGGCGCGGGCAGCATGTCGCGGTGCGGGAAGGTGAGCCGGAAGATCGGGTCGTCCGGCACCGCCGACCAGTCGATCAGCTCGTCGGCCACGTACTCGTTGACCTTGAAGGGCAGGACGCTGGAGACCACGCGCAGGTCGCGGACGTACTCGTCCGGCATGCCGCGGTCCCGCGCGAGCTGCGCCAGGCGCTCGTTCGCGTAGTGCTTCACCAGGCTTCTCGATTCCCGCTCAGCGCGCGACGTGGGACTTGGACCAGTCGAACTCGACGAGGTCCTGGACGCCCATGCGATCGATCAGGGTGTGCAGGCCGGTGTAGTCGCGGACGAGGCGGCTGCGGCTCCGTTCCGCCTGGCAGTCGTGAAGCATCTCGTGGCCGCCCTCGACACCGACGAGGTCCATGATCCGATGCCACGTCGTGTAGTCGGTGGCCACGAAGGCTTCCAGGCCCTCGAAGAGCATGTCGCGGAAGAAGCGCTGCTTCTTCTCGTCGAGGCGGTCGTGGACGACCTCGGCCAGCACGGCGGAGATCGAGGCGTGGCAGTACTCGTCCCGGTTGTGCAGCTTGGCCGTGCTGCTGTTGATCGGCTGGATGTCCGGGTCGTCGGCGAGCAGGTCCAGGTAGGCGTTGATGGAGATCTCGGAGACCGTCGCGAAGGCGAGGGTGGTCAGCGAGGCCTCCCAGCGCTCGCTCGCGCTCTCGCGCAGCCGCAGGTGCTCACGCGCCGTGTGGGAGATCGGCAGCTCGTGATCGGGCATCGCCCAGCCGCGCTTGCGCCGGGTGACGGCGCTGGCGTTGAGGTGCATCAGTGTGTGGTACTGCTCGTCGACCATGGCCTGGGCCAGCGAGATGTTGAGCGCCTCGTCCTGGAGCTCGGGGTACTCGCCCTCCATGACCAGGGCGAAGGCCGGGTTGGCCACCTTCTGCTCGGCCATGATGGTGTGCCGGTTGTAGGCGATCCAGGCCCAGCTGAGCAGCTGGGTCTTCTTCTCCGGGGCCAGCGCCTGGAACGTGGGGTGGTCGCGGAAGGGCAGGATCCGCTCGGGGTAGTCCGGCCGGTCGAGCTCGAAGAGCTCATCGAGGTTGGGCTCGTCGCGCTTGACGGTGGCGCGGCGCTGCCAGTTGCCGACCAGGCGGCGGATGACGGCGCTCTCGATCTGGTCGTCGGGGTTGTGGCGGGGCACGCCCTCGGGCAGTCCCCTGAGCTCCTCCGGCAGCCCGGTGGGGAACTCTTCGTCCTGAACCGGTTCGTTCCGGTCGTCAGCCATGGTTCTGGGCCTCACGTGGTGTCAATGTGGGTGGACTGGCGACAGCGCTGCTGTGGCGGCGCGGACCGCAGGGCCTGAACGGCTCGTTGCGGGTGCGACGGCGCGCGGTCGGCCGGCGGCTGGCGCGGGTCAGCGCTGGGCGGTCGGCGGCGGTACGGGTCAGCGCTGGGCGGCGATCCAGTAGCGGGTGAGGTGGCGCCGCTTGTCCGTGTAGGCGGAACGGGCATGCACCATGCGCTGGTTGTCCCAGACCAGGACGTGGTTCTCGGGGATGAGCACCGAGATGCGGTTCTCCCGGAAGAAGGCCTCGGCCTGCTCCGCGAGGTGGATGCCGAAGTTGCCGAGCGGCAGCTGACCGGGGTCGACGGAGGCGTCGACCGGCGGGTCGTACTGGCCGGTGGTCAGCAGGTTGTAGCTGAAGCGCAGGACCTCCTGGCCGCCGTCGGTGACCTCGACGACCGGGCGGCGTACGCCTCCGGTGCCGACGCCTCCGGTGTTGTGGCCGATCCAGTCGATGGTCTGCTCGTAGAGCGCGGCCCGGTCGCGCTCGGCCAGCGAGGCGACGAACTGCCGCATGTCGGCAAGTTCGGTGTGGCCGCTGCCGCAGGTGGCCTGAACCCGGCAGTGCAGGGCCAGGTAGGTGGGCGGCGGGTTCCAGCCCGGCGCCTCGGTGTGCACCAGGATCGTGTTGACGCTCTTGGAGTATCGACGCTCCTCGAATCCGGGGGCGGCCTTCACCTGGTAGCGCAGCGAGCCGTCGTACTGCGGGACCAGATCGCCGAAGACGCCGACCGCGGCGGCTGCCTCCTCGTCCGTGGTGATCCCCTCGAGCAGCGTGTACCCCTGCTCGGCAAGTTCCCGAGTGTGAACATCAAGTGCCGTAGACATGCAGGATTCCCCCATCCTCAGTTGGTCTCGCGGCCGGGTGGCGTGCCGGCGATCCAGTCGAGATCGAGCCCCCCCGGCGGGCTCCGGGTGATCTTCCGGGAGGGGCGGGCGGGGGTGCAACGTCCCGCGTTGTGAGATGAATCACGGAACCAAAAGGCTTCCAACCTGTTGCGGCACCAGACGTTTTCCCAGGTGAACCAAGTCTGAATGGGGGTGATTCGCATCCGGTCGAGTGGTCGGTCGCTGCATGGGGCGTCTGGTTGGCATGCGGCGTATGACCACTATCGGTATCCGTCCCGCCGCGCGGGACGACCTCTCGGCCATCGTTGCCATGCTCGCGGACGACGCACTGGGTGCCACCCGCGAGTCACCGGACGATCTGGCTCCCTGCCGGTCGGCATATGAGCGACTGCAAAGCGATCCGAACCGGCTGCTGGTTGTCGCCGATCGCGACGGCGAGGTCGTCGGCACCCTCCAGCTCACGATTGTTCCGGGACTGTCCCGCAGGGGCTCGACCCGGTCGATCATCGAGGGCGTACGGATTCACAGGTCCGAGCGCGGCCACGGCCTCGGCGCCCAGCTCATCGAGTGGGCCGTCGACGAGTCCCGCCGCCAGGGCTGCCAACTGGTGCAGCTCACCTCGGACTCGGCCCGCATCGACGCCCACCGCTTCTACGAGCGCTTGGGTTTCACGGGCTCGCACGTGGGCTTCAAGCTGCAGCTCTGACAGATCCGTTCGCCATGCCGCCCGAGGTGGCCGAACGGTGATGGTGCCCTTGGACCGGGGCGCCGGCTCGGCGGGGGATGACGCCCCGGTTGCGCCGGCAGGGTGGGAAACGATCTCCGTCGGACTGGGGAGCGATCTCCCTTCGCTTCCGTGATGCCTGGTCAACGGTACTCGTGAACACCCCACAGACACTGAGGATCCCGTCCGATCGCAAGATCGGGCGGGATCTTCTTCGTTTCCGGGGTCGTGCGCCCTCTGGGCCGGGTGGAGGCCGGGCGGGACCTCGTGGCGGCTGGGGGAGGGTGGCCGGCCGGCGGGCGGTCGGGGCCTCGTGGTGACCACTTCCGGCGATTACCTGTAGATCTCGCGAACCGGATAATGATGGCCGTATCCGCCTGTTGTCCGGATTTAATTGCGCATTGTCGCAGCTCAAGTCTCTCTCAATTAGGTTGTGATCATGCTGGCGGGTCATGATTCTTTCGATGTTCGTCGAGAACCGAATGTGAGAGGTGTACGTGTCTGTTGCAAGCCGGCCTGCCGCAAGACCTGCGGCAGGATCCCGCAGAAGACGACTGATATCCATTGCGCTGACGGGCGCGCTGTCCGCTTCCGCTCTTGTCGCCCTTCCCGGCCTCGCTCCGACGGCCTCGGCCGTTTTCGTATCCCCGGTCGATACGGGAGAGCAGAGCGAGGAGGACTACGCGCTCGAAGAGGCGGCGACCACGGGGCAGCCCTACGAGCTGGAATCCGCCCGCACCGAGACCACCGACACGTGGGCCCAGCCCGACGGGACGTGGACGGTGAACCGGCACGCGGCCGCCGTCCGCCTGCTTCGTGACGGGGAGTGGATTCCGACCGACCCGACGCTGGTCCTCTCCGCGAACGGCGTGCGGCCGAAGGCGTCGCTGGTGGACGTGACGTTCTCCGGCGGCGGCACCGCCCCCCTGCTCTCCGGAGTGAAGGACGGGCGCACGCTCACGCTGAACTGGCCCACGGCGCTGCCGCAGCCCACGCTGGCCGAGAACGTGGCCACGTACGCCGAGATCCTGCCCGGCGTCGACCTCCAGCTGAAGGCGGAGGTCGAGGGCTTCTCCCAGCTCCTGGTCGTCAAGACGCCCGAAGCCGCGCAGAACCCGCAGCTGGACAGCCTGAAGTTCAAGTTCGAGACGGTCGGCCTGGACGTCTCGGTCGACGGTGAGACCGGCAGCCTGACCGCCGTGGACCCCTCGGGCCACGCGGTCTTCTCCAGCCCGACGCCGCTGATGTGGGACTCCACGAAGATCAGCAGCGAGTCGGCGCCGGCCGGTGGTGCCCAGGCGTTCTCCGCCGACGCCGTGGGAGGGACGGCGGACGACGGGACGACGGCACCGGAGGACACCTTCGAGCCGCCGCCGGGTGCCACGGACGCGCCGATGGACACCACGGTCACCGGGGACACCCTGGAGATCAAGCCGGACCAGACCATGCTGGCCGCTCCCGAGACCCAGTACCCGGTCTACATCGACCCGCAGTGGGCGTGGGGCGAGCGGCAGAACTGGACGCGCGTCTACAAGCACTACCCGAACTACTCGTTCTGGAACTCCACCGACCCGATCCGGGTCGGCTACGAGGCCCAGTCGGGTGGCTCGGACCGCATCTCGCGCTCGTTCATCCAGATGGACACGAGCGACGTCATGGGCACCGAGGTCAAGTCGGCCACCTTCCGCGTCAAGAACACCTGGTCCTGGTCCTGTGAATCCCGCCCCGTGGAGGTCTGGCACACCACGGGCATCACGTCGAAGACGACCTGGAACAGGCAGCCGACCAAGCTCTCCCTGCTCAGGACGGTGAACGACTCCAAGGGCTGGGACTCGAAGATCCCGGGCTGCGCGGCGGGGAACCTCGAGTTCGACATCACCTCCAAGGTCAAGGCGCGGGCCAAGGAGGGGACGAAGAACCAGGGCCTGCCGAACATCACCCTGGGTCTGTACGCCCAGAACGAAGGGGACACCTTCGGCTGGAAGAAGTTCGACCCGAAGACGGCCACCCTCGAGATCGGGTACAACACCCTGCCGAAGCCGCCGAGCGGCCTGGGGACGTACCCCAAGACCGACTGCAAGACCGGTGGTGTCATCGGCAACACCCGCGTCAGCCTGTACGCCACGCACTCCGACCGTGACGGCGGCAACCTGACGGCGCGCTTCAACCTGTACAAGGCGGGTGTCGCCGACCCGGTCAGGACGATGGACCTGCCCGCCCTGAAGGACAAGGTCACGACCTGGGCGGTGCCCGACGTGGACCTGCCGACGGGCAACTACACCTGGAACGTCGTCACGAAGGACAAGGAGCAGGCCTGGGGCCCGACCTCGGTGACGTGCAAGTTCAGCGTCGACCGCACGCGTCCCAGCAGCCCGCCGACCATCACCTCGACGGTCTTCCCCAACGGCGAGACCAAGTGGCCCACCAACACCGGCAAGGCGCGGACGCCCGGCGCGTTCACGTTCGGCCCGAACACCGTCCCCGACGTGGCCCAGTACTACTACTGGACGGACACCGACCCCGACGTCACGCCCGTCAGCGCGAGCGCGCCGACGGTGACCATCACCCCGCCGAGCTACGGTCCGCACTTCGTGTACGCGTACAGCGTGGACAAGGCGGGCAACCGCTCGGACACGGCCACGTACATCTACTACGCGGCCACGACGAAGACGCGGGACGTCCCCTTCGACCTGAACGGTGACGCGGTCCGCGACATCTGGGCCGCGGACGGCAACGGCACCCTGCTGACCTACGCGGGCCAGGGGTCGGGCGAGTTCAGCAACGCCACCAACGGCGGCGGGTCGTTCGCCGGCAAGCAGATCACCACCTTCGGCGACTGGGGCGAGGACGGCTACAACGACCTGGTGTCGCTGGAGTACGACGAGGTCGACAAGCGCAAGAAGATCTACACGTACAAGAACAACGGCCTCGGCAAGATCGATCCGAACTCGAGGCTCGAGCTGAGCGTCACCTGCCGGGTCAAGAACCCGGACGAGGGCTGCGAAGGCGAGGAGAGCTGGACCGGCGACGACCACTGGGCCACCGCCGACCAGATCGCCGCCCCCGGAGACATCAACGACGACGGCCAGCCCGACCTCCTGGTCAAGGAGGGCAAGCTGCTCTGGGCCTACTTCGGCAACCGTGCCGGCAACGACCTGGACTTCGGCCGCACGCGGGCGCCCGTCCTGGTCGGCGGTACGAACTGGGACAAGTACACGATCATCACCCCGGGTGACATCAGCTGGGACGGACTCCCGGACCTCTGGCTCCGCGACGACGTGACCGGTGACATCCTGCTCGCCTGGGCCGAGTACGCGCCCGACGGCGGCCTGGACGCCGCGACCTGGGGCCTCCCGGAGAACCTGATGAAGATCGGCAGCGGCGTCACCAAGGCCGCCTACCCGATCGTGGGCTCCTCCGGCGACATCACGAGCGACCCGGCCGACAACCTCCGCGCGGAGCTCTGGGCCCGTCAGGCCTCGGACAACGCCCTGGTGGCCTGGAAGGGCCAGTCGACCAGCGCGACCAGCAACATCATGTTCGGGGCCAAGTTCACGATCGACGGCATGACGGGCGGCGCCTACATCCCGTCCGGCACCGTCATCGAGTCCGGCCAGTCCTACACCTCCAACGCAGCCAAGCTCACCATGCGGGCCGACGGCAACCTCGTCGTGACCTCCAACGCGGGCAACGTGCTGTGGAGCTCGGGCACGGCCGGCAACAACGGCGCCACGGCCGTCCTGCAGACCGACGGCAAGCTGGTGATCAAGAACGCGACCGGGGTCGTGCTGAAGCCGTTCGGCGTGACCGCCCCCAACGGCTACGCGATGCTGCAGGACCGCGGCAACCTGGTCATCTACGACGCCGCGGGCCGGTCGACGTGGGCGGCGAACACCGTCGTCCGGCACGACTACGACGGTGACGGCCGCAGCGACATGGCGGCCTGGTACGCGATCCCCGGCGGTACCTCCGCGCTGCACACCTTCAAGTCCAACTCGGACGGCACCTTCGCCGCGCCGATCAAGTCCTACGAGTCCGCGGTCGGCAGCTGGAACGTCAACCGGATGCAGTTCGCCACCGGCGACTACAACGGTGACGGCAAGGGCGACATGGCCGCCTTGTACGACTACGACAACGGCGTGGTCAAGCTCTTCACCGCGCTCGGCAAGACGGGCGGCGGCTTCAGCGCCCCCTTCGCGTCCTACACGTCGCAGAAGGGCGGCTGGTACTCCGCGTCCATGACCCTCCAGTCGGGCGACTTCAACGGTGACGGCCGCGACGACATCATGGCCTGGTACAACTACGGCGCCGGCAACGACACCCTCTTCACCTTCACCGCCAACGTGAAGGGCGGCTTCAACTCGCCCTTCCCCTCCGCGCAGATAGCGGCAGGGCACTGGGACGTCAACGACAGCAAGTTCGCCACCGGCGACTTCAACGGTGACGGCCGGGACGACCTCGCCGCCCTCTACGGGTACCCGAACGGCGACCTGAAGATGCACACCTTCCTGGCCCTGTCCGACGGTGGCTTCAGCCAGAACAGCCTGGTGTCCTGGGGCGGCACCGCCACCAGCTGGGGCAGCTGGGCCCGCACCGGCCTGCACGCGGGCGACTTCAACGGCGACGGCCTCGACGACGTCTCCTTCTGGTACGACTACGCCGACGGCAAGGACTCCCTGTTCAAGCTCCCCGCCTCCACGGCGCGGGACGGGAAGTTCGCCAGCTCCAGCATCCGGGGCCTCGACATCCCGGCCGGCAACTGGTACTACCAGGGCGCCCAGTACGTGCCGGGCGACTACAACGGTGACGGCCGCGACGACATCGGCAGCTTCTACGGCTACTCCACCGGTGCGGTCAAGGCGTTCACCCACCTCTCGAACGCCACCGGCTTCGACTACCACAAGGCCGGCTGGACCACGGAGACCGGCTGGACCTGGGCGAACAGCACCTTCCTGCGCCCCTACAACTACTAGGAGCACGCCCACCACCAGGAAATGACGACGATGCCCGGGAATTCTTCCCGGGCATCGTCCCTTTTTATGTGTTCGACGTTCCGCCGGCGTCCGGACGTCGGATCGCGATTTCTTGTTCTGAATTTCTCGGTTCCAGCTCGGATCCCGGATTTGCGGTGGCGGGCGTGAGTGGCGTTCGGTGAAATTCACGCACCCGCGAGAGGTGGGGAGTGGGGAATTCACCGCACCTGTGCTTCCGCCACCGTTCTGGCGGTCGCGGTCACGACGGGAGTTCTGCCGTCGGGCACTCCGCCGTTCGTCGTTCCCGGGGTGTCTCAGGTCAGCGGCTTCGCGTAGCAGCGGCTGTTGGGGTAGTCGCGGTAGTGGCCGAACTTGGGGGCGGGGGCGTAGCCGCTGGAGAGGTAGAGGGCGATGGCCTCGGGTTGGGCGGTGCCGGTTTCGAGGACCATGCGGGTGCGGCCGGCGGAGCGGGCGTCGGATTCGAGGGCGGCGAGGATGCGGCGGGCGAGGCCGAGGCCGCGGGCTTCGGGGACGACGTACATGCGCTTGAGTTCGGCGTCGCCGTCGGAGTAGCCCTCGGGGTTGGCGTCCTGGGCGCGCCAGCCGCCGGTGGCGACGGGGGTGCCGTCCTCGTCGTAGGCGAGGAGGTAGAGGCCGTGGGGCGGGGTGAACATCGTCGCGTCCAGAGGTGTGGCATCGCCCTCGTCGCCGTAGCGGACGGCGTACTCGGCCTGGACGGCGTCCTCGAGCTTGACGGCGTCCGGGTGGTCATAGGGCGTGGGCTGGATGTTCATGCGGAATATCGTACATGTATGCACTGGGTGGGTGTCGGTATTCTCCCGGGATGCTCACTGTCACGTCCGTGAATGTCAATGGTCTCCGTGCCGCCGCCAAGAAGGGCTTCGTCGAGTGGCTGGCCGGCACCTCGGCCGACGCCGTCTGCCTGCAGGAGGTGCGCGCCGAGGAGGCGCAGCTGCCCGCCGAGGTGCGGGCGCCCGAGGGGTGGTTCACCGTGCACGCGCCCGCCGCCGCCAAGGGGCGCGCCGGGGTGTCCCTCTACACGCGGCGCGAGCCCGACCGGGTGCGCGTCGGCTTCGGGTCGAGCGAGTTCGACGGCAGCGGCCGGTACGTCGAGGCGGACCTGCCCGGCGTGACCGTCGCCAGCCTCTACCTGCCCTCCGGTGAGGTCGGCACCGAGCGCCAGGACGAGAAGTACCGGTTCATGGGCGAGTTCCTGCCCTACCTGAAGGAGCTCAGGGAGCGGGCCGCGGCCGAGGGGCGCGAGGTCGTCGTCTGCGGCGACTGGAACATCGCCCACCGCGAGGCCGACCTCAAGAACTGGAAGTCCAACAAGAAGAACGCCGGCTTCCTGCCCGAGGAGCGCGAGTGGCTGGGCCAGGTCCTGGAGGAGGCCGAGGGCGGTTACGTCGACGTCGTCCGGGCCCTCCACCCCGACCGGGAGGGCCCCTACTCCTGGTGGTCCTACCGCGGCCGCGCCTTCGACAACGACAGCGGCTGGCGCATCGACTACCAGATCGCCACCCCCGGCCTCGCCGCCAAGGCCGTCAAGGCGTACGTCGAGCGCGCCGCGACCCACGAGGAGCGCTGGAGCGACCACGCACCCGTGACCGCCGTCTACGACCTGTAGTCCTGCGGCGCCGCGGGCCCCTGGCGCGTGCCGGGCGTCAGGGGGTCTCGCGGAGGTGGCGGTCGAGGGCCATGGAGAGTTCGGCCTCGACGACGCTCTTGGCGAGGGGGCGGAGGCGCTGGACGTCGCTCTCGCCGGCGTGGGCGCGGAGGAGTTCGGTGAAGAGCTGGGCGAGGGCGTCGGCGTGCTCGCGGACGCGGGCGCCGGCCTTGAGGACCTCGGCGAGGGGGACGCCCTCGTGGACGAGGGCGGCGGAGACGTCGAGGAGGCGGCGGCTGATGTGGATGATGGCCTCGCCGTCGGTGACGAGGTAGCCGAGGTCGAGGGCGGCGGCCAGGTTCTCGGCGGTGACCTCGCCGGCGAAGTGGTCGGCGAGCTCCTCCGGGGTGAGGCGGACGGGCTCCTCCTCGCTGGGGGCGCCGAGGGCGAGGACCTCGCGGACGTTGCGGCCGCTCTCGAAGGCGGTGGTGAGGTCGGCGATGCCGTTGAGGGTGTGGCCGCGTTCCAGGAGGGCGGCGATGGTGCGGAGCCGGGCGAGGTGCTGGTCGTCGTACCAGGCGATGCGGCCCTCGCGGCGGGGCGGCGGGATCAGGCCGCGTTCGCGGTAGAAGCGCAGGGTGCGCACGGTGATGTCGGCGGCGCTCGCGAGTTCCGCCATGCGGTACTCGCGCACGCCGGGGTCCGTGCCCGTGCCGTCGGCCGCGTCGCCGTCCGCGTGCTCGCCCGTGTCGGGTGCTGATCCTTCTGCCACGTTCGCCAGCCTATGTTGTACCGCCGGTAACTTTCCCTCGCCGTACCCCTACCGCTCGGTATGGCGCTGCTCTACAGTCCCGATTGTGCCAGTGATTGCTGGCGTAATGGGCCGGGCGCGCGGGAGGCGGCATGGCGAAGCACGAGCACGTACGGGTGGCGGTGATCGGATCGGGGTTCGGCGGCCTTGGCGCCGCCGTCCGGCTGCGCCGCGAGGGAATCACCGACTTCGTGGTCCTGGAGCGGGCCGACTCCGTCGGCGGCACGTGGCGCGACAACAGCTACCCCGGCTGCGCCTGCGACGTACCGTCCCACCTCTACTCCTTCTCCTTCGCGCCCAACCCCGACTGGCCCAGGACCTTCTCCGGCCAGCGGCACATCCGGGCCTACCTGGAGCACGTCACCGACACCTTCGGCGTCCGCCCCCACCTGCGCCTCGGCCACGAGGTCCTGCGCATGGAGTGGGACGCCGAGGCGCTGCGCTGGGAGATCGAGACGAGCCGCGGCACCTTCAGCGCCGAGGTCGTCGTCTCCGCCACCGGCCCGCTCTCCGACCCCAAGGTCCCCGACGTCCCGGGGCTCGCCGACTTCCCCGGCAAGGTCTTCCACTCGGCCCGCTGGGACCACGACTACGACCTCACCGGCAAGCGCGTCGCCATGATCGGCACCGGCGCCTCCGCCATCCAGATCGTGCCCGCGATCCAGCCGAAGGTCGGCAGGCTGACCCTCTTCCAGCGCACGCCCCCGTGGGTCATGCGCCGCATGGACCGCGCCATCACCGGACCCGAGCGCTGGCTCCACCGCGCCCTGCCCGTCACCGGCACCCTCCGCCGCGGCCTGCTCTGGGGCATCCGCGAACTCCAGGTCGGCGCCTTCACCAAGCACCCGGGCGAGCTCGGGATCGTCGAGAAGCTCGCCAAGGCCAACATCGCCAAGGCCGTCAAGGACCCGGTCCTGCGGGCCAAGCTGACGCCCTCGTACCGCATCGGCTGCAAGCGGATCCTGCTCTCCAACACGTACTACCCGGCCGTCGCGCAGCCCAACGTCGACGTCGTCGCCTCCGGCCTGCGCGAGGTCCGCGGCTCGACCCTCGTCGGCGCGGACGGCACCGAGACCGAGGTCGACGCGATCGTCTTCGGCACCGGCTTCCACGTCACCGACATGCCGATCGCCGACCGGGTCGTCGGCGCCGACGGGCGGACCCTCGCCGAGGCGTGGAAGGGCGGCATGGAGGCGCTGCGCGGCGCCACCGCCGCCGGCTTCCCCAACTTCATGACGGTCATCGGCCCCAACACGGGCCTCGGGAACTCCTCGATGATCCTCATGATCGAGTCCCAGCTGAACTACATGGCCGACTACCTGCGCCAGCTGAACGTGCTCGGCGGCCGCGCCGCGCTCGCCGTCCGGCCCTCCGCCGTCGGCGCCTGGAACCGCAAGGTCCAGGCCCGGATGGAGCGGACCGTCTGGAAGGCCGGCGGCTGCGAGAGCTGGTACCTCGACGCCAACGGGCGCAACACCACCCTGTGGCCGGGCACCACGGGCGAGTTCCGGCGCGAGACCCGGCAGGTCGACCTCTCCGAGTACGAGGTCATCCGCGCCCCCAGGACCGCACCCGCCGCCAAGACCCGCACCCCGCGCAAGAAGGAGGCCGCCCAGTGAACCGCCCGACCCCGCTGCCCGACTCCCGCACCCTCACCGCCGTCTCCGCGGACGGCGCCCGCATCCACGTCGAGGTGTACGGCCCCGCCGACGCGCCCGCCGTCGTCCTCGCCCACGGCTGGACCTGCTCGATCGCCTTCTGGGCCGAGCAGATACGGGCCCTCGCCGCCGACCACCGGGTCATCGCCTATGACCAGCGCGGCCACGGCAGGTCCCCCGCGCCGGGCGCGGGCGGCTACTCCACGACGGCGCTCGCCGACGACCTGGAGGCGGTGCTCGCGGCCACCCTCGGCCCCGGCGAGCGGGCCGTCCTCGCCGGCCACTCCATGGGCGGCATGACGATCATGGCGGCCGCGGAGCGCCCCGGTCTCCGGCAGCACGCCGCCGCGGTCCTGCTCTGCTCCACCGGGCCCTCCCGGCTCACCTCCGAGGCCACCGTCGTCCCGCTGGGGCCCGGCGGCCTCCGCAGCCGGCTGACCGCGGCCGTCCTCGGCGCGAAGGCGCCGCTCGGCCCGGTGAACGCCATGTCGAAGCGGATCCTGAAGTACGCCACGATGGGACCGGCGACGGCGCCGGAACGCGTCGAGGCGTGCGCCCGGATCGTGCACGCCTGCCCGCGCGGCGCCCGCCACGGCTGGTCGCAGGTCCTGGCCGGCCTCGACCTCGAACCCGGGCTGCGGGAGCTGCGGATGCCGGTGGCCGTGCTCGTCGGCACCGCCGACCGGCTCACCCCGCCCGTCCACTCCCGCGGCATGGCGGAGGCCCTGCCGCACTGCACGTCGCTCGTCGAACTGGCCGGCACGGGCCACATGACACCGGTGGAGGCCCCCGAGGCCGTCACCACGCAGATCCGCGAACTGACCCTCACGTACCTGGGCGTGAAGGAGACCGAGGAGGCAGGGGCATGAGCAGGGTGAGCCTGGAAGGACAGGTCGCGGTCGTCACCGGAGGCGCGCGAGGCGTCGGCGAGCTGCTCGCCCGCAAGCTCTCGGCGCGCGGCGCGAAGATCGCGCTCGTGGGGCTGGAGCCGGAGCAGCTGAAGGAGGTCGCCGGGCGGCTGCACACCGAGGCCGACTGGTGGCACGCCGACGTGACCGACCACGAGGCGATGGCGAAGGTCGCCGCCGAGGTGAAGGAGCGGTTCGGGAAGGTCGACATCGTCGTCGCCAACGCCGGTGTCGCGGCGGGCGGTCCGTTCGTCGAGTCCGACCCCGGCGCCTGGCGGCGGGTCATCGAGGTGAACCTCATCGGCGGCGCCGTCACCGGCCGGGCCTTCCTGCCCGTCCTCATGGAGTCCCGGGGGTACTTCCTCCAGATCGCCTCGCTCGCGGCCCTCACCCCGGCCCCGATGATGACGGCGTACTGCGCCTCCAAGTCCGGTGTCGAGGCGTTCGCGCACAGCCTGCGCGCCGAGGTCGCGTACAAGGGCGTGAAGGTCGGCGTCGGCTACCTGTCCTGGACCGACACGGACATGGTGCGGGGCGCCGACGAGGACGACGTCATGAAGGAGCTGCGGCAGCGGCTGCCGTGGCCGGCGAACCGCACGTACCCCCTCGGCCCGGCCGTCGACCGGATCGTGGCGGGCATCGAGCGGCGCTCGGCCCACGTGTACGCCCAGTGGTGGCTGCGCGGGATGCAGTCGGTCCGCGGCTACCTGCCCGGCATGATCGCGACCGTCGGACAGCGCGAGATGCGGCGTTTCGAGCCGCGGCTCGGCTCGGTGTCCAAGGGCCTGGTCGGCGCGGGCGGCGCGGCCGACGAGCAGGCCAGGGCGGAGGGCTCCACCCCGCGGTAGCGGTCCGTGACTGATCGAAATGCGCGGAATGTTTGCCCGTGCAAGGCTGGTCGAGGCCGAAGGGGCACACCGCCCCGGCCACCCCTCACCCGTCTAGGAGTGAACTTCCATGGGCATGCAGGACCAGTTCAAGGACAAGGCGCAGCAGGCCGGCAACCAGGCCAAGCAGGCGATGGGCAAGGCGAAGGACCAGGCGTCCCAGCGCGCCTCGCAGGGTCGCGACCGCTCCGACGAGGAGTCGCGCCGGGCCCAGCAGGAGGCGCAGGACCGCATGGACCAGGACTACGACGCCTGACGTCGGCCCGTCCTTGAGGGAAGGCGCACCCGGGAGACCGGGTGCGCCTTCGCATGTGCGTACCCGGGTCAGGCGATGGTGTTGTACGGGCCTCCGCCGAAGGTCAGGCCCGCGAGCTGCGCGCCGAGCAGCGGGGCCTGCCAGTTGCCCGTGCCCCGGTAGAGGTACTGGGACGTCGCGCCGAAGCCGACCAGGTCGGGGCGGCCGTCCCGGTTCGCGTCACCGACGCCGACCAGGTGCTGGTACGTGTTCCAGCCGCCGCCCACCTTGGTGCGGGCGGCGAAGGTGCCGTCGCCCTTGCCGAGGTACTGCCAGAGGACACCGGTGGTGTCCCGGGCGTACAGGTCGCCGGCGGTCCCGCCCGCGACGTTCCCGACGGCGGTCAGCTGGTTGTAGACGCCCCAGCCGGTGCCGATCTTCTTCCGGTCGCCGAACGGCTTGGTGGCCGAACCCGTGCCCGGGTACAGGTACAGGCCGCCGGTCTTGTCGACGGCGACCAGGTCGGCCCGCCCGTCGCCGGTCAGGTCGCTGCCGCCGGCGATCTGGGTGTACGTCTGCCAGCCCGTGCCGATCTGCGTGCGGCCGCCGAAGCCGCCGCGCCCGTTGCCCTGGTACAGCCACAGCGCGCCGGACGGCTCCCGCGCGATCAGGTCGCCGACGTTCGAGCCCGCGAGGTCGCCGGTGGCCTCGATCCGGTCGTAGATCTGCCACCCCGTGCCGATCAGCTGGTGCGGGTCGGCCTGGAGCTGGGTGTCGTACGAGGTGTCGGCGCGCCACAGGCGGCCCGCGCCGTCCCGGAGGAGGAGGTCGGGGGCGCCGTTGTCGTCGAAGTCGTGCGGCTTGGGGGTGCGGGTCGCGGTGAAGGAGCCGGAGGCGGTGGCGGCCGGGCCGATGCCGTTGAGCGGACGGGCGGTCAGCTGCCAGGTGTAGTCGCCGTTGTACTCGCCCCGCCAGTCGAAGGTCGTGCTCGGCTGGGTCGGGTAGTCGTAGACCGTGTGGGTCTGGCCGGTCCGTGTGTGCCGCATGGTGAGCGTGACCTCGGTCCTGCTCTGCGACAGGTTCCAGGTGAAGAACGCCGTCCCGGCGTTCTTGTCGAGGTCGACCGTGGCGGGGATGTCGTTGCCCGTGATCTCCAGCCGGGTGGGCTCGCCCGTGATCGCCTCCAGGGTGACGACCGGAGTGTCGTTCTCCGTCGCGGTGATCTTGTACATGCCCTCGCCCTGGTCGACGCTGCCGCCGCGCACGTGGAGGCTGCCGTCACCGGCGGTGGCGGACGAGGTCAGGTGGTCGAGCAGCTTCACCGACTTCGTCTCGGCGTCCGGGTTGTACGCGGTGAGGGCGTACTGCGGGCCCGGACCGTAGGAGAAACCACCGGCCTCGCCGTACACGACCCAACCGCCGACCAGGCTCACCTTGAGGTCGTTCGACGGCGCGTCGGCGACCGGGATCTCCTCGACGGCGTCCGTGGCGCGGTTCAGGCGGAAGATCGAGGGTGTGGAGGTGCCGACGCCCGTGGTCCAGGCGACGTGCGTCGCGGAGACGGCCTTGATCTCGGCACCCGCCGGGTGTTCGTGGATCTCCTTGACCTCGTCGGTGGCGAGGTTCAGCAGACCCCACTTCCTCACGCCGTCCACGGTGAACCGGATCAGGGCGTCGTCGGCGGTGCCGGGCGAGACCGTGATCAAGGTGGCGCCGGTGGGCAGGCCGGCGACGGGGACGGTGCCGCCCGCCTTGCTGTGCTTGCGCAGATCGGGGCCCACGGTGGTGAACAGGGCGTCCGCGGCCGAGCCGACGAAGACGGTCGGGGTGGCGGCCAGCGGGTCCCAACCGATCTGGTAGCTCGACATGGTCGTCAGGTCCCGGACGGTGACCATGTTCGTGCCCTTGAGGATCAGGTAGTCGTTGGTCCGGGTCGACCGCAGGTAGGTCGGGCCGGTGTAGCCCTGCCCGCTGTCCTGCCCGTACCAGGCGAAGCGCTTGATGTTGCTGCCGACGGTCTGAGTGAGGAAGCCCTTCACGCCGGCGTCGAGCAGCGTGGAGTTCTTGGGGTAGGCGAAGGGGGTCGCGGTGGTCGCCGCCGCGTCGGCAGTCTGCGCGGCGGGGGGCGCGGGGGCGGCGGTCGCCGGGACGGTCAGCGCGCCCGCGCCGAGGGTGGCGGCGAGGACGGTGGTGACGGCGGCGGCGAGGCGCCGCCGGGTCGAGCGAGCGTGAGGCACGTTCGGTTTCCTCCCAGAGCACTGGCGCACCGTGCGCCACACCGGTTCTGACTCACCAGGTGACGAAAAGTTGTGCGAGTGAGTGACTGATTTTCGAGATCGTCCGTGACGGCTGTGGCCCCGGCACCGGTCGTGACCGCCTCGTGGCGTGGTCGCGCCGGGAATCGTGGCGCGTAACTCCCGCGCGTCGGGCGCCGGATCTTCGTACCGTGAGCGCCATGGCCGTACTTGAGCGACTCCGACCCGACCACGCGCCCGCCCTGCTCGCCTTCGAGCGGGAGAACCGGGGGTACTTCGCCGCGTCCGTGCCCGACCGGGGGGACGCGTACTTCGCCGAGTTCGAGGACCGGCACCGGGCGCTGCTCGACGAGCAGGAGACCGGCACGATCCACTTCCACGTCCTCGTGGGGGAGGGCGGGGCGATCCTCGGGCGTTTCAACCTGGTCGACGTCGCCGACGGAGGTGCCGAACTGGGCTACCGGGTGGCCGAGCAGGCCGCCGGGCGCGGTCTCGCGACGGCCGGGGTGCGGGAGGTGTGCCGGCTGGCGCGCGAGGAGTACGGGCTCAGCCGGCTGACCGCCGTCACGACCCTCGACAACGCGGGGTCGAGGGCCGTGCTCGGGCGGGTCGGCTTCGGCGCGGTGGGCAGCGTGACGCTCGCCGGACAGGCCGGTGCCGCCTACGAGCTGGACCTCCTGTCGGTCTAGGCCTCCGGCCTCGGGGGCAGTTTCGGGCGGGAGCGGTCGGGGAGGCCCTCGTAGCCCGGGGGGCTGGCGGCGGGGGTCTCGGCGAGCAGGGAGAGGGCGACGTGGACGGCGTCGTCGAGCTGGGCGTGCCGGCCCTCGGCCCAGTCGAGGGGCGTGCGGAGGACGGCCAGGTCGGGTTCGACGCCGTGGTTCTCCAGGGACCAGCCGTACTCGGGGAACCAGGCCGCGTTCATCGGGACGGTGATCTGGGTGCCGTCGCCGAGGCGGTGGCGGCCGGTCATGCCGACCACCCCGCCCCAGGTGCGCTGGCCGACGACGGGGCCGAGACCGAGGAGCTTGAACGCGGCGGTGATCATGTCGCCGTCGGACGAGGTGGCCTCGTCGGCGAGGGCGACGACGGGGCCGCGCGGGGCGTTGGAGGCGTACGACACGGGCTGGGCGTTCCGGGTGAGGTCCCAGCCGAGGATCTTGCGGGTCAGCTTCTCGACGACGAGCTCGCTGATGTTGCCGCCCGCGTTGCCGCGCACGTCGACGATGAGCGCGGGCCGGGAGACCTCCATGCGCAGGTCGCGGTTGAACTGCGCCCAGCCGGAGCCGCCCATGTCGGGGATGTGGAGGTAGCCGCAGCGGCCGCCGCTGACCTCCCTGACCACGGCCCGGCGCTTGGCGACCCAGTCCTGGTAGCGGAGCGGGCGCTCGTCGACGAGCGGGACGACGGCGACGCGGCGGGCCCGGCCCTCGCCCTCGGCGGGGGTGAAGGTGAGTTCGACGGTGGTGCCGCCGGTGCCGGAGAGCAGCGGGTACGGTCCGGTGACCGGGTCCACGGGGCGGCCGTCGACATGGGTGAGGACGGCGCCCTCGCGGATGCCGGTGCCGGCCAGCGGGGAACGGGCCTTGGAGTCGGAGGACTCGCCGGGCAGGATCCGCTTCACCGTCCAGCCGGCCTCGCGGGGAACGAGGTTGGCCCCGAGGAGGCCCATGGGCCGCTGGTAGTGCGGGGGTCCCTCGTTGCGGCGGGCGGGGGTGACGTACGCGTGCGAGGTGCCCAGTTCGCCCATGACCTCGCGCAGGAGGTCGGCGAACTCGTCGGGGGAGGAGACCCGTTCGACGAGCGGCCGGTACTGGTCGAGGACGCCCGCCCAGTCGACGCCGCCCATACCGGGCTCCCAGAAGTAGGCGCGGACGATCCGCCCGGCCTCGTCGAAGGCCTGCCGCCACTCGGCGCCGGGGTCGACCTCGTGGAGGATGCGCCGCAGGTCCAGGTAGACGGTGGAGTCGCCGTCGCCGGACTCGGTGGCCGGGACGGCCCGCAGTTCGCCCTCGTCGGCGACGACGAGCCGGGTCCCGTCGCCGCTGACCGCGAACCAGTCGAGGTCCTTGGCGAGTTCGGACTTGCGGGCCTTGGTGATGGTGAAGTGCTCCAGGGTGGGGCGGCCCGAGGTGTCGGCGGGGTTGGCGAAGGTCTCGCCGAGGGCGCCGGAGATGGGCCAGCGCAGCCAGACCAGGCCGCCGCCGCTGACCGGGTGCAGGGCCGAGTACTTGGACGCGGCGACCGGGAACGGGGTGACGCGGTCGGGCAGTCCCTCGATCTCGACGGTGACCGTGCCGTCCCCGGTGTCCGTCTCGTCGTCGGCGGGGTCCAGGCCGCCGGCCGCCGGCCGCCCGTCGGGCAGCAGCGCGAACGGGGAGGGCGTGGCGGAGGAGAGCGGCACCAGGTAGGGGCGGCAGCCGAGCGGGAACGACAGGTCGCCGGTGTGCACGTCGTACACCGGGTCGAAGCCGCGCCAGGACAGGAAGGCGAGGTAGCGGCCGTCGCGGGTGAAGACGGGGTTCTCGTCCTCGAAGCGCCCGTTGGTGACGTCGACGACGGTCCGGGCGCCGGGCCCGGAGATGCGGGCCATCTTGATGGAGCGCAGGGAGCGGCCGATGCCGGGGTGGGACCAGGTGAGCCAGTCGCCGTCGGGGGAGAAGGCCAGGTCGCGGACGGGCCCGTTGACGGACCTGATGAGTTCGGTGACTTCCCCGTTGGAGTCCTCGGTGGCGTCGAGGAGGAGGAGCCGGCCGTCGTGGGAGGCGATGGCGAGCCGTTCGCCGTCCGGGTCGGCGATGAGCTCCTCGACCCGGCCGAGGTCGCCGGAGGCGAGCCGGCGCGGCGGCCGGTCGCCGCTGGCGCGCGGCAGGTAGGCGACCTCGACGGCGTCCTCGCCCTCGGCGTCGGTGACGTACGCGACCTGCCCGCCGCTGCCCAGCATCTCGGGGAGCCGGACGCGGACGCCCGGCTCGTCGATGATCGTGCGGGCCGGGCCGTCGCGGTGTGTCAGCCAGTACAGGCTGCCGCGTACGGAGACGGCGCTGGCGCGGCCGGTCTCGTCGACGGAGACCGCGTCGACGTGGTGGGCGGCCGGCACCTGGTAGGCGCGGCGGCCGACGCGCTGCCCGCCGAGCCGGACCTCCAGCCTGCGGGGCCGCGAGTCGGCGGTGAGGTCGTCGACGATCCACAGCTCGCCCGCGCACTGGTAGACGACCCGGCGCCCGTCGCCGGAGGCGTGCCGTGCGTAGAAGGCGTCGTGGTCGGTGTGGCGGCGCAGGTCGGTGCCGTCGGGCAGGCAGGAGTAGAGGTTGCCGACGCCCTCGTGGTCGGAGAGGAAGGCGATGCGGCCGCCGACGACCATGGGGGAGTCGAGGTGGCCGCCGATGTCGGGCAGCAGGCGTTCGCCGTGCAGCCAGAGGCGTCCGGTGGCGCCGCCCAGGTAGCGCTTCCAGGCGGCCGGTTCGTGCGGCGGCTTCCCGGTGAGGAGGAGGGTGCGGCGCTCCCCGCCGTTGCCGGCGGCGTCCGGGTGGCCGCAGACGGCGGGGTCGTCGGTGACGGCGATGTCGGAGACCGGGCCCCAGGGCATGCGGAGGCCGGGGGAGCCGTCGGTGGGGACGGTGTAGGCCCAGGAGTAGTACGAGAACGGCTGCCCGTGCGAGGAGACGGCGAGGATGTCGGACCGGCCGTCCTTGTCGGGTGGCGTCCAGCCGCAGACCCGGGTGTCCGTGGACCCCCAGTAGCCGAGCCGCCGCGCGGGTCCGCCGTCGACGGGGACGAGGTGGATCTCGGGGTCGAGGCTGCGCCAGTTCGTGTACGCGATGTGGCGGCCGTCCGGCGAGAAGCGCGGATGCCCGACCCGGGTGCGGTCGACGGTCAGGCGCCAGGCCCGGCCGGGGCGGTCGTCGCCCGCGACGAGCGGGGCGATCCAGAGGTCGTCCTCGGCGGCGAAGCACAGCAGGTCGTCGTGGAGGTGCGGAAAACGGAGATACGCGACGTCGTCACTCACCTCCTCATGCTTTCCGCGCTGAGGGGGTCAGGCAACTCGTACGTGTATGCGGGCGTCTTCACCGGTGGTGTGCTCGTGCGCGGAGCGCGGTCGGGGCGGGGGTGCTCGGGTGGGACTCGTGGGTGGCCGGAGGGCGGCTCGGATGTGGTCCAGGACACGTACGAAACGGTTTCGTTTCGCTGACGGGGTGGGTATCTTCGTACTGTACGAAACCGTTTCGTTCGGATCGGAGGCCGTTCATGGCACGCAGCAGGCTCACTCCCGAGCGGGAGTCCGAGCTGCACGCGGCCGTGCTCGACCTCCTCCGCGAGGTCGGCTACGACGCCCTCACCATGGACGCCGTCGCCGCCCGCACCCACTCCAGCAAGGCCACCCTCTACCGCCAGTGGGGGAGCAAGCCCGAGCTGGTCGCCAGGGCGCTCCGCGCCAACAAGCCGGCCGATCTCAGCGAGATCGACACCGGTTCGCTGCGCGGCGACTTCCAGGAGATGGTGGCGCGGACCGACGACTGTCAGATGGAGAAGGACTCCGCGCTGATGCGGGGTCTGGCCCATGCGGTCCATACCAACCCCGAACTGCACCGGGCACTGCGCGAGTTGCTCATCGAACCCGAGCTGAGCGGCTTCGACGAAGTGCTGAACCGAGCGGTCCGCAGGGGCGAGGTCGACGCCGACAACCCGGCGCTGAAGCTCATCCCGCACATGCTGATCGGGGCGTTCGTCGCCCGGCCGCTGATCGACGACCAACCGGTCGACCGCGCCTTCCTCACCGCGTACGTCGACGCCGTCGTGCTCCCCTCACTCGGCGTCTGATCCGGCTTCCCCGGCCGATCCGCACCATCAGCACCACCCGCACCACCCGCACCACCTGACATCGCACCGCTCACGACGTCGGGCCGGCTCCCCATGTCCTGTCCCACCCACACTGGGAGTACGCCCCCGTGGCAACGTTCCTGTACAAGCTCGGCCGTTCCGCCTTCCGGCGCCGACGGCTCGTCGCCCTCCTCTGGGTGGCGCTGCTCGCGATCGCCGGCGTCGGTGCCGCCACCGCGCCCGCACCCACCTCGGGCTCCTTCTCGATCCCCGGCACCGAGGCCCAGCGCGCCTTCGACCTGCTCGAAGAGCGCTTCCCGGGCGCCGGGGCCGACGGGGCCACCGCCCGCATCGTCTTCAAGGCGCCGGACGGCCAGAAGGTCACCGACCCGGCCCACAAGGCCGTCGTCGAGGAGACCGTCGCCGCGCTGAAGTCCGGCTCGGACCAGATCGTCTCGGTCGCCGACCCGTACACCGCGCGCGCCGTCTCGCAGAACGGCTCCACCGCCTACGTCTCGGTCACCTACAAGGTCAACGCCATGGAGCTGACCAAGGAGACCCGCGAGGCCCTCAAGGACACCGGCCGCAGCGCGCAGGGCAAGGGCCTGACCGTCGAGATCGGCGGCGACGCGCTCCAGAGCCCGCCCGAGCAGGGCGCGAGCGAGGCCATCGGCATCGTCCTCGCGGGCGTCGTGCTCGTCCTCACCTTCGGCTCGCTCGTCGCGGCCGGGCTCCCGCTGCTCACCGCGATCATCGGCGTCGGCATCGGCGTCTCCACGGTCAGCGCGCTCGCCAGCGTCCTGGACCTCGGCAGCACCACCTCCATCCTGGCGTCGATGATCGGCCTCGCCGTCGGCATCGACTACGCCCTCTTCATCGTCTCCCGCTACCGCGCGGAGCTCGCCGAGGGCCGGGACAACGAGGAGGCCGCGGGCCGCGCGGTCGGCACGGCCGGCTCCGCCGTCGTCTTCGCCGGACTCACCGTCGTCATCGCCCTGGTCGGCCTGTCCGTCGTCAACATCCCGATGCTGACGAAGATGGGCCTCGCCGCCGCCGGCACGGTCGTGATCGCCGTACTGATCGCGCTCACCCTGATCCCCGCCCTGCTCGGCTTCGCCGGGAACAAGGTCGTCGGCCGCAAGCAGCGCAAGGGCCTGAAGAAGGACGACGGCAAGCCGAACGGGGGCACCCGCTGGGCCCGGTTCGTCATCCGCCGTCCCGTGATGGTGCTGCTCGTCGGCGTCCTCGGCCTCGGCGCGATCGCGCTGCCCGCCTCCTCCCTGGAGATGGGCCTCCCGGACGACGGCGTGAAGCCGACCTCCGCCACCGAGCGCCGGGCGTACGACGCGCTGTCCGACGGCTTCGGCCCCGGCTTCAACGGCCCGCTGCTCGTCGTCGTGGACGGCGACAAGGCCGCCGCGGACAAGGCGGTCTCCACCATCAAGGGCCTGGAGGGCTGGGCGGCGGTCACCCCGCCGACGCCGAACAAGGCCGGCGACGCCGCGATGATCACGGTGGTCCCGAAGGACCGGCCGTCCTCCGCCGAGACCGAGAGCCTGGTGCAGGACATCCGGGAGGCCACCGGCGACGACGTCCTCGTCACCGGCGCCACCGCGATGAACATCGACTTCTCGCAGAAGATGAACGACGCCCTGGTGCCGTACCTGGCCCTCGTCGTCGGCCTCGCCTTCCTCCTGCTGACGCTGGTCTTCCGCTCGGTCCTCGTCCCGCTGAAGGCGGCCCTCGGCTTCCTGCTCTCGGTGGTCGCGGCCCTCGGTGCGGTCGTCGCGGTGTTCCAGTGGGGCTGGCTCGGCAGCCTCTTCGGGGTCGAGCAGACCGGCCCGATCATGTCGATGATGCCGATCTTCATGGTGGGCGTCGTCTTCGGTCTCGCGATGGACTACGAGGTCTTCCTCGTGACCCGGATGCGCGAGGCGTACGTGCACGGCGAGCGGCCCGGCGAGGCGATCGTGACCGGCTTCCGGCACAGCGCCCGGGTGGTCGTCGCCGCCGCGGTGATCATGATCGCGGTCTTCGCCGGCTTCATCGGCATGGACGACCAGATGGTCAAGATGATCGGCTTCGGCCTGGCCGCCGCCGTCCTCTTCGACGCCTTCGTGGTCCGCATGGCGATCGTCCCGGCCGTCCTGGCGCTCCTCGGCCACAAGGCCTGGTGGCTGCCGAAGTGGCTGGACCGGATCCTGCCGAACGTGGACGTGGAAGGCGAGGGCCTCGCCAGGTCGACCGGCGAGGACGCGGGCGCGAAGCCCGACCTCGTGAAGGTCTGAGGTCCTCGAAGGCCTGAGGTTCCCGAAGGCTTGAGTTCCCCGAAGGGCTGACGTCCTCCGAGGGCTGAGGTTCTCCGAGGCCCGGGTGGCCCCCGTACGCCGTCAGTGCGTCGTCATCGACGCACCGGCGGCGTACGTGTGCCGGAGGAAGCGCAGCAGGGCCGTCGTGTCGAACTGGACGACGGTGACCCCCTCCTCGGTGTGGAGCTCGACGACCGTCTGGACGCGGCCGCAGGGCCAGACGCCGATGTCGCCGCGGCGGGTCGGCGCGCGCAGACCGGTCTCCAGGAGCGCGCGGGGGAAGGACCACTCGACGGGGCCCGGGAAACCGAAGCGGACCGTCGCGGGGGAGGAGGCGGGGTCGTAACGGAGGTGGACCGGGACGGGGAGGGACAGCGGGGCGTCGCTGATGATCCGTCCCTTGGCGTGGTCGTCGACTTCACGGTCGTGTGCGGCGGCCATCGGGGGCTCCTCACGTTTTGTCCTCTTATCGACTAATGTCCCACTCCTTCCCGGCGACTGCGCGGCGCATGCGTGAGCGGCGCCGGGTGTGGGCGGGGTCACGTGCTCCCGTGCGCCGCTTTCTGTGACTGATGCGCTCTTGCAAGCTCTTCGCAGGAGCGCTCTATCATTCGGGACGTGCATGTACCTGACGGATTCATCAACGCCCCCGTATCGGCCGCCGCCGGTGTCGTCGCCGCCGGCGCCGTCGCCGTCAGCCTGCGCGGGGCCCGTCGCGAACTGGACGAGCGCACCGCCCCGCTCGCCGGTCTCGTCGCGGCCTTCATCTTCGCCGTGCAGATGCTGAACTTCCCGGTCGCCGCCGGGACCAGCGGACACCTGCTCGGCGGCGCGCTCGCCGCGATCCTCGTCGGGCCCTGGACCGGCGTCCTGTGCATAGCCGTCGTCCTGCTGATGCAGGGCATCCTCTTCGCCGACGGCGGCCTCACCGCCCTCGGCGTGAACATCACCGTCATGGGCGTCGTCACCGTCGTCGTCGCCTACGCGCTCTTCCGCGGCCTCGTCCTCCTCCTGCCGCGCACCCGCCGCTCGGTCACCGTGGCGTCCTTCGTCGCCGCGCTCGTCTCCGTACCGGCCGCCGCCGCCGCCTTCACGCTCGTCTACGCGATCGGCGGCACCACCGACGTCCCGCTCGCCAAGGTCCTCACGGCCATGGTCGGCGTCCACACCCTCATCGGCATCGGCGAGGCCGTCATCACCATGCTGACCGTCGGCGCCGTCGTCGCCGTCCGCCCCGACCTCGTGTACGGCGCCCGCGGCCTCACCGCCCCGCTCAAGCTCCGCGTCGACGGCGAACTCGTCGACGCCGCCCCCGCGACCCCGGCGGCCACCCCGGCCGGCTCCCCGAAGAAGCTGTGGATCGGCGGCCTCGTCACCGCCCTCGTCCTCGCCGGCTTCGTCTCCTTCTACGCCTCCGCCAACCCCGACGGCCTGGAGAAGGTCGCCGCCGACAAGGGCATCGACAGCAAGGTCGAGGACCACGCGGCCGCCGGCTCCCCGCTCGCCGACTACGGCGTCAAGGGCATCGAGGCCCCCCGGCTCTCCGGCGGCCTCGCCGGCGTGATCGGCGTGGGCGCCACCCTCGCCGTCGGCACCGGAGCCTTCTGGGTCGTCCGCCGACGCCGCACCCACGCCGAAGCGACGGCCTGACATGGGAGCGGGGCACGCCCACAAGCTCTACCGGCACGCGCACTCGCCGGTCCACGAGCTGCCCCCGCACACCAAGCTCGCCGCCGTCCTCGGCTTCGTCGTGGTCGTCGTCTCCACGCCCCGCGAGGCCGTCTGGGCCTTCGCCCTCCACGCCGCGCTCCTCGCGGCCGTGGCGGCGACGGCCCGCGTCCCGGCCGGCTTCCTCCTGAAGCGGCTGCTCATCGAGGTCCCGTTCGTCGCGTTCGCGCTGCTCATGCCGTTCGTCGTGCCGGGCGAGCAGACGACCTTCCTCGGGATCCAGCTGAGCGTCCCCGGCCTCTGGGGCGCCTGGAACGTCCTCGCCAAGGGCACCCTCGGCGTCGCCGCCTCCGTGCTCCTCGCCTCCACCACCGAACTGCGCGCCCTGCTCCTCGGCCTCCAGCGGCTCAAGCTCCCGCCGCTGCTCGTCCAGATCGCCTCGTTCATGATCCGGTACGGCGACGTCATCACCGACGAGATGCGCCGCATGTCCGTCGCCCGCCGCTCGCGCGGCTTCGAGGCCAGGGGCGTCCGGCACTGGGGCGTCCTCGCCAAGTCCGCCGGCGCCCTCTTCATCCGCTCGTACGAGCGCGGCGAACGCGTCCACCTCGCCATGGTCAGCCGCGGCTACGCGGGCACCATGCCCGTCATCGACGAGGTGACCGCCACCCGCGCCCAGTGGGCCGCGGCCGCCGCCCTCCCGCTCACCGCACTCCTGATCTGCCTCCTCGGATGGACGCTATGACCACGGCACCCGCGCCCGCACCCTCGCTCGAAGTCCGCGGCCTCGCGTACGCATACCCCGACGGCCACCAGGCCCTCTTCGGCGTCGACCTGACCGTCGGACGCGGCGAGCGGGTCGCCCTCCTCGGCCCCAACGGCGCCGGCAAGACCACCCTCGTCCTCCACCTCAACGGCATCCTCACCGGCGGCGCCGGAAGCGTCACCGTCGCCGGACTGCCGGTCGGCAAGCGGCACATGGCCGAGATCCGGCGCAAGGTCGGCATCGTCTTCCAGGACCCCGACGACCAGCTCTTCATGCCGACCGTCCGCGAGGACGTGGCCTTCGGACCGGCGGCGGCGGGCATCCGGGGCGCCGAGCTCGAAGCCGTCGTCCGCAAGGCCCTCGACCGGGTCGGCATGGGAGCGTACGCGGACCGGCCGCCCCACCACCTCTCCTTCGGGCAGCGCCGCCGGGTCGCCGTCGCGACCGTCCTCGCCACGGAGCCCGAGATCCTCGTCCTCGACGAGCCGTCCTCCAACCTGGACCCGGCCTCGCGCCGCGAGCTCGCCGACATCCTCCGCTCCCTCGACGTCACCGTGCTCATGGTCACGCACGACCTGCCGTACGCCCTGGAGCTCTGCCCGCGCTCGGTGATCCTCAGCGAGGGCGTCATCGCGGCCGACGGACGGACCGGCGACATCCTCGCCGACGCGGAGCTGATGGCCGGCCACCGCCTGGAGCTGCCGTTCGGCTTCGTGCCGGGCTCCGTCGCCTGACACCACCGGAAGCCCGACACCCCGGAAGCCCCTCGGAAGCCCGCCCTCCGGAAGCCTGACACCCCCGGAATCGGACCACCACCGCCCACGTTGCACCATGGGAACCGGTCGTACGAGAGGGAGTGTGAGTCGGGTGGACGTCCAGGGCACGGTGGCGGCGGGCTGGGAGCCCGTCAGGGACGCCTTCCTGCGCAACTTCGCACAGCGCGGCGAGCGCGGCGCGGCCGTCGCCGTCCACCGGGACGGCGTCAAGGTCGTCGACCTGTGGGCCGGGACCAAGGACGCCGACGGCCCGGAGACGTGGTCCGAAGACACCGCCCAGGTCGTCCGCTCGGCCACCAAGGGCGTCTCCGCCGCCGTACCCCTGCTCCTGCACCAGCGCGGCCTGCTCGACCTGGACGCCCCCGTCGCCGCGTACTGGCCCGAGTTCAAGGCCGCCGGCAAGGACCGAGTCACCGTACGGCAGCTGCTCGCGCACCGGGCCGGCGTCCCCGTCCTCGACCACCCGCTCACCCTCGCCGAGGCGATCGACCTCCCGACGGCGACCGCCGCCATCGCCGCCCAGGCCCCCGTCTGGGAGCCCGGCACCGCCCACGGCTACCACGCCCACACCTTCAGCTGGCTGCTCTCCGGCCTCGTCCACCGCGTCACCGGCCGCACCATCGGCCGCTGGGTGGCCGAGGAGATCACCGGCCCCCTCGGCCTCGACCTGTGGATCGGCCTCCCGGAGACCGAGACCCACCGGGTCGGCCGGCTCGGTCCCGTCGAGGAGATCGAACCGCCCGACAGCGGCGCCCTCAGGCTCCGCCCCAAGCGCTCCGTCACCGAGGCGTACAAGGACCCCTCCTCCCTCACCCGGCGCGCCTTCGGCGTCATCGAGCCCGCCCCCGACGAGAACGACCCCGCCTACCGGGCCGCCGAACTCCCCGGCTCGGCCGGCGTCGCCACCGCCCGCGCGCTCTCCCGCTTCTACGCCGCCACCCTCGGCCCCGTCGACGGCGCCGAGCGCCTCTTCGCACCGGCCACCCTCGCCCTCGCCCACACCGAGGAGTCCGCGGGCCCCGACCAGGTGCTCCTCGTCTCCACCCGTTTCGGCCTCGGCCACATGCTCCACGGCCCGGCCTCCCCGCTCCTCGGCCCGACCTCCTTCGGCCACCCCGGCCGCGGCGGCTCCCTCGCCTTCGCCGACCCCGACTCCGGCATCGCCTTCGGCTACGTCACCAACGGCATGCGCAAGACGGTCACGGCCGACCCCCGCGCCCAGGCCCTGGTCCGTGCGGTCGCCGCCGCGACCCGCGCCGGCGAGTAGGGTCGGGCGCCGGAGCAGTACCCAAGGAGCAAGGGGAGCAGGGCACATGACCGCGGACTCCGCGAACACCACGGACACGACGCACGCGACGGACACGACGTACGACCCGCACGCCACGTACGAGAAGCTGCTCGCCCTGCTCGACGAGCGCGGCGCCGCCTACCGGGTGATCGAGCATGCCCCCGAGGGCGCCACCGAGGCGGTCAGCGCGCTCCGCGGCCACGAGCCCGCCCAGGCGGCCAAGTGCATCATCGCGATGGTGAAGATCGGCAAGAAGGAGAAGCGCTTCGCGCTCGTCGTCGTCCCCGGCCACAAGCGGATCGACCTCGCCGCGGTGAAGGCGCTGTACGGCGGCACGTACGTCTCCTTCGCCTCCCCGGAGACCGCCGAGGAGCTCGCGGGCTCCCCGAGCGGCACCATCCTGCCGTTCTCCTTCGACGAGCGCCTCGACCTGTTCGTCGACCCGGGCCTGCTGGTCCACGAGGAGTTCTACTTCAACGCGGCACGGCTCGACCGCTCGCTCGCCCTGTCCGCGAAGGACTACGTGTCGATCGCGGAGCCGCGCGTCGAGCCCGTGTCCACCGACTGACCCGGGCCCCGCGGCCGTACCGGGACCCGCGGCCGTACCGGGATCAGGCGACGGCCGGCGTGAGCGCCAGCACCATCCCGAGGCCGACGAGCACCGCGCCGATCACCTTGTTGAGCACGGCCTGCTTGCGCAGCAGCCGCGTCCGCAGGCTCTGCTGCGAGAAGAGCACGGCGGCGAGACCGAACCACACCAGGTGCGCGAACGACATGAAGAGGCCGTAGCCGACCTGCTGGAAGACGGGGGTGTCGGCGCTGACGACCTGCGTGTACGTGCTCAGGACGAAGAGCATCGTCTTGGGATTGAGCGCGTTCGTCAGGAAGCCGGTGCGCAGCGCCCCCGCCTTCGACAGGCCGGCGCCGTCCGACAGGTCGACGTCCACCCGGGACGTGGCGACGAAGGTCTTGTACCCGATGTACACCAGGTACGCCGCGCCGATCAGCTTCATCGCCGTGAACAGCATCGGCGACCGGCTCACCAGCAGGCCCACGCCCAGCATCGTGTACGTGACGTGCACGAGCACGCCCAGGGCGATCCCGACGGCCGCGAGGACCCCCGCCACCCGCCCGTACAGGTAGCTGTTGCGGACCGTCATCGCGAAGTCCGCGCCGGGGCTGATGACAGCCAGAACCGTGATGACCGCTACGGCGATCAGCTGACCCATGTTCCCGATCCCCCACTCCGTCCGCACCCCCGATCGGAGCGGACCAGTGACGCTAGTCGATCTCCCGCCTGGCGCGCGAGGGCGAGTTGACGGAGTCGGCGCCCTGGTGCGGACGGATCGATCGGTGCTGAGATCGCCCCATGGAACTCACACGGCGGTTCGAGGGGTACGGGGCACTGGTCACCGGCGCGGCGCGCGGCATCGGCGCGGCCACCGCCCGGCGCCTCGCGGCGGAGGGCGCCCGGGTCCTGGTCACGGACATCGACGAGGAGGAGGCCGGCCGGACGGCGGCCGACCTCCCCGGCGCGCTGGCCCTGCGCTGCGACGTCGGCGACCGGGCGTCGGTCGAGGCGGCGGTCGCGTACGCCGTGCGGACCTTCGGCGGCCTCGACGTCCTCGTCAACAACGCCTTCGCCCCCGTCGTCCCCGACTCAGCCCGCTTCGAGGACGACTCCGACGACGGGTGGGACGGCCAACTCGACGTCACGCTGCTCGGCGCCGTCCGCTGCTCCCGCGCCGCCCTCCCGCACCTCGCGGCGGCCGGCGGGCGCGGCGCCGTCGTCACCATCGGCTCCGTCAACGCCGAGGCGGACTTCGGCAACCACGCCTACAGCGCCGCCAAGGCGGGCCTCGCGTCCTTCACCCGCACCCTCGCCGGCGACGCCGCCCCGCGCGGCGTGCGCGTCAACCAGATCAACCCCGGCACGATCGCGACCACCGGCTGGGCGGGCAAGGAGGCCGAACTCGCCGCCCTCGCCGACCGCGTCTACCCCCTCGGCCGGGTCGGCACCCCGGACGACGTGGCCGCCGCCGTCGCCTTCCTCGCCTCCCGCGACGCCTCCTGGATCACCGGCACCGTCCTCCGCGTGGACGGCGGACTCCTGGCGGTGAACACGCACTTCGCGGAGGTCCTGGGGGACTGAGGCCGGGGCCCGTCGAGCCGCCGGGGTCGCGCCGGGGTCGCCGAGGGCTCCGGGCCCGTCGAGCCGTCGGGGATCCGGGCCCGTCGAGCCGCCGAAGCCTCGGGTCCGCGGAGTCGTCGAGGGAGGCTCCGGGGCCGCCGAGCCGTCGGGGCCCGGGGCCGCCTAGCCGTCGGGGCCCGGGGCCGCGGAAAGGAATTCGGAGGGCGGGCGCAACCTCGGGAGGTGCCGCACGTCTGGTGGGTTGAAGGCGCCCTTCACCGCACCACCCAGACCGTGTCCCCACCTCTTCGGGAGAGCCCCATGTCCCTCCGCACCCGGCGGAACCTCCGCCCCCGGGTCCTCGGCGCCGTCACCGCCGCCGCCCTCCTCCTCCTGGGCGGCGCCTTCGCCGTCCAGGCCGTCGCCGACTCCGCCCCGAAGCCGGCCCCGGCCGCGCCGAAGGCCGTGACGGCGCCCGACGCGACCCCCGCGCCCGGGACGGCGCCGAAGGCGGCCCCGGCTCCGGCCTCGCCGTCGGTCGAGCCGACTCCGGTCCCGGTCCCGGCCCAGCCGTCGGTCGAGTCGTCCCCGGCTCCGGCCCCGGTCCCGGCCCAGCCGTCGGTCGAGCCGATCCCCGCTCCGATCCCGGCCCAGCCGTCCTCCAGCAACGCGCCCAAGGTGATCCACCCGGGCACCGGCGCCGGCACCACGAAGTAGCACCATCAGAGGGGCGGGCGGCCTGCTCGCCCGCCCCTCTTCCCCACCCCCGGAACGAGGCCCATGCAGTACGCGATATCCGCAGCGCCCCCGTCGTGGTGGTCCCGCCTGCTCGCCCGCGTGTCGGGAGCCGAGGACGTACCGGTGGTCCGGCCGCGCCGGCACCTGCGCGCGGTGCCGGCCGTGCGCGAGGACGAACGGCCGCCCTCGCTGACCGAGTTGTACCGGGCGCGGCGGATGGACATGGTGCGGCTCGCGCTGTTCCTGGTCGACGACCTGCACACGGCCGAGGACGTCGTCCAGGACGCCTTCGCGGCCGTGTGCCGCGTGTACGGGACGTCGCTGGCAGGGCTCCAGGACCCGGGGGCGTACCTGCACACCGCCGTCGTGAACGCGGCCCGCTCCGTGCTGCGCCGCCGCCGGACCGCCCGCGCGTACACACCGCCCCACCAGGGCGCGGGCCCGCCCGTCGACGAGGACCTGCTCCTCGCCGAGGAGCACCGGCACGTCCTCGACGCGCTGGCGCGGCTCACCCACCGGCAGCGGGAGGTCCTCGTGCTGCGCTACTGGTCCGAACTCACCGAGGCCCAGATCGCCGAGACGCTCGGCCTCTCCCGCGGCACCGTCAAATCCACCGCGAGCCGCGCCCTCGACGCGCTGGAGAAACAGCTGGAGGCGACGTCCCGATGACGCACCACCGCACCACCGAGGCCCGCCTGCGCGCCGCCCTCGTCGCCCGCGCCTCCCTGGTCACCCCAGGGGACCTCCGTCCCGCCGTCCCTCCCCGGGGCCGGACGTGGGGCACCCGCCGGGTGTACGGCCTGGCCCTCGCCGCCTTCGGTACGGCCGTGGCCGCGGCGGCCGTCCTCGTCCTCGGTCTCGCCCCCGGCGCCCCCGTGAACCCGGCTCCCGCGCCGCCGGCCCGCCCCCCGGCCGCCACCGAGCCCCGTCCGGTGCCCGAGACGCCCGCCCCGGCCGCCCCGTCGGTGAAGGACCCGCAGGCCAGCGTCACGCCCGGCAAGGATCGTTAGACAGGTGAAACTTTCTCTTACATAATCCTTAGACATGGGAAAGACTTATGAACGCATAGACGGCCGCCTCCGCACCTTCATCGAACAGCAGCCGGTCTTCTTCACCGCGACCGCCCCGCTGGCCGGCGACGGCACGGTCAACCTCTCCCCCAAAGGCCTCAAGGGCTCCTTCGTCGTGCTCGACGAACACCGCATCGCCTACCTCGACTTCGCCGGCAGCACCGCCGAGACCGTCGCCCACCTGCGCGAGAACGGCCGGATCACCGTGATGTGGTGCGCCTTCCAGGGCCCGCCCAACATCGTGCGCGTCCACGGGCGCGGCGAGCCCGTCTTCCGCGACGACCCGCGCTTCCCGGAGCTGCTGTCCCGCTTCACGGACATCGACCCGTCCCAGCACGGCCTGCGCGCCATCATCGTCGTGACCGCCGAACTGGTCCGCGACTCCTGCGGATACGGCGTCCCCTTCATGTCCTACGACGAGGACCGCGACCTCCACGGCAAGCGCTTCGCCCGCGAGGACGACGCCTCCCTCAGCGCCTACTTCGCCAAGAAGGACCACATCGCCCAGAGCATCGACGGCCTCCCCGGCCTCCCCCTCCCCCTCCCGCCCAGCACCTTCTGAGCAACCGCCCCGCCCTTCCCGGCGATTGGCTCCTCCCCCCCCGAAGTGGCGTGTCTGCGAGCGGCTCGCGACGGGAAAGCTGGTGTGGGCGGAGCTTGCCGTGGAGGGGGAGTCGGATGGGGCGTGAGGGGACGGCGGCGACTCGGGTGGGCGGGGTCGTGCCGCGGGGAGGGTGGCGGCCGAAGCTGTGGGCGTTACGGGGGGACCGCACGGGGAGCGGGCCGATCACCGAGGCGGAGTGCACCACTTGCCATGACGGCTCCGGCCCCGCGGACGACGGGCGGGGCCCCGCTCTGTGGTGCCTGGCGCACGCGCAGGAGACCGGGCACACGGGCTTCCGGCGCATCCGCACGGACTTCTTCAGGGCGTCGTGCGACGGCGCGGGGGCGCAGGCCGGCGGTCGCTGACAGGGCGGTCGGCGTGGTGGCCGACACGGTGGTCGGCGGGGTGGTCGACACGGCCGTCGGCACAGTGGTTGGCGCGGTGGTCGATTCGGTGGTGGCGCACCGCGTCCCCGGGGTCAGCCGGCGTGGAGCATCAGGCCGATGCCCACGACCATCAGGCCCGCCGCCGCGATGCGGGGGCCGCCGAAGCGCTCCTTGAAGAAGAGGGCGCCGATGGCGGCGCCGACGATGATGGACGATTCGCGGAGTGCGGCGATCGGGGCGAGGGGGGCCTGGGTCTGGGCCCAGAGGACGAGGCCGTACGCCGCGACGGAGAGCGCGGCGCCCAACAGGCCGCGAGCCGCGTACGGTTGGAGCTGGGGGAGCAGGGCGGCGCGGCGGACCCAGAGGGCGTAGGCCGGGATCGCCAGGCCTTCCATGATCATCAGCCAGGAGACGTAGCCGAGCGGGGTGCCCGAGGCGCGGACGCCGATCCCGTCGACGACCGTGTACAGAGCGATCGCCAGGCCCGTCGCGCCCGCCGCGAGCAGCGCCGGCCAGTGCGGGCGGGTGTCCTTGCCGCGGATGCCCCACAGGGCGAGGCCGGTCAGCCCCGCGCAGGCGACGGCCACGCCGAGGAGCTGCCAGCCGCCGGGGACCTCGTCGAGGAACACGGCCGCGAGGGCGGTCACGACGAGCGGGGCCGACCCGCGCGCGATCGGGTACATCTGGCCGAAGTCGCCCAGCGTGAACGAGCGCATGAGCAGGGCGTAGTAGCCGATGTGGAGGAGCGCGGAGGCGATCAGGTACGGCCAGGCGCCGGCCGCGGGCAGCGGCGCGAAGGGGGCCGCGGCCAGGCCGATCAGCGCGCCGCCGCCGGCGATCAGCGTGAAGGAGAGCAACTGGTCCTTGATGCCGTGGGCGATCGCGTTCCAGCTGGCGTGGGTGACGGCCGCGACGAGGACCGCGAGGGTGACGAGCGGGGTCACGCCGACGGCTCGCGGACGTCGACCAGCGTGCCGCCGGCGTGGCTCACCAGCGCCTTCGGGTCGAGCGCGAAGACCGTGTGCGGGGTGCCCGCCGCCGCCCACACCACGTCGTGTTCGAGGATGCCCCGGTCGGCGAGGACCCGCGTCCGCGTCCGGTGCCCGAAGGGCGGGACGCCCCCGATCGCGTACCCGGTCGTCTCCCGCACCACCTTCGCGTCGGCCCGGGTCACCTCCTCCGCGCCCAGCTCCTCCCGTACCCGCTCGACGTCCACCCGCGACGCCCCGTCCATCAGCACGAGGACCGGCACCCCGTCCGCGGCGAAGATCAGCGACTTCACGATCTCCGCGACCCGGCACCCGATGGCGTCGGCGGCCTGCTGCGCGGTGCGGGTCTCGTCCGGGAAGCGCCTGATCTCCACGTCGAGGCCCAATTCCCTGAGGGCGGCGGCGAACTGGGGGTGTGCGGGCGCGGTGGCGTCGTCAGCGGTCGTCATAGCGGCACGCTAGCGGTGGGTGTACAGGGCACGCGACTCGATTCCGGGTTCCGGACGTCGGGCGCGGGGACGGAAGGCCCTCCGCGGAGACGGATGACCCTCCACGGGGACGGACGGCCCTCCGGCCCCGCCGACCGGCCCCGCCCCCGCCACCTGCCGCACCTACCCGACCGCGGACCGCCCCTCCGTCACCCCGCCCGCAGGACCTGTGCGACGACCGGGCCGGCCGCGTCGCCGCCGTGGCCGCCGGCTTCGACGACGGCGGCGGCCGCGAGGTCGCCGGAGTAGCCGGTGAACCAGCTGTTGGAGGTGGCCTGGTCGCCGACCTCGGCGGAGCCGGTCTTGGCGCCCTTGGGGGAGGGGACGGTGGCCATCACCTTGGTCGCGGTGCCGGTCGAGCTCGTCGCCGCCGCGCTCATCATCCGGCGGAGGCCCGAGGCGACCTCGGGGGAGAGCGGCGAGGCCCGGGCGAACTCGCGGTCGTCGAGGTCGCGGGCCACCAGGTACGGCTGGAGGAAGCCGCCGTTCTTGACGGTCGCGGAGAGCGAGGCGACGTTCAGGGCGCTCATGGTGATCTTGCCCTGGCCGATGTACGAGGCGGCCGTCTCCACGCCCTGCGACTCGGGCACGCTGCCGTCCGACGTGGGCACGCCGACCTGCCAGTTGAGGCCGATGCCGAAGGAGCGGCGGGCGGTCTCGCCGAGCGCGGTGTTCTCCTCGTCCTTCTCGCTGAGCGGCTTGACCGCCTTGATGAAGGCCGTGTTGCAGGAGCGGGCGAACGCCTCGGTGAGGGTGCCGTCGGCGATCGAGAAGTCCTTGAGGTTGTGGAACGTGTAGCCGTACCAGGGGACGGTGGAGGGACACGCGACCTTGCTGCCGGGCGTGGACAGGCCTCGCTGCAGCATCATCGCGGCCGTGACGATCTTCATCGTCGAGCCGGGGGCCTGCTTGCCCTGGAAGGCCGTGTTGAAGCCGCCGGCCGGGCTGTTGGCGACCGCCCGTACCGCCCCCGTGGACGGCTCGATCGCGGCCACCGCGGCCGTCCCGTACGCCTTGACCGCCTTCTCGGCCGCCGCCTGGACGCCCGCGTCGATGGTGGTCTTCAGGACGCCGGGCTCGCCCTTGGTCAGGACGAGGAGGGTGGTGTCGGGAACGGTCGCGCTGCCCGAGTCGATCCAGGTCTCGATGCCGCTCGTCCCGCCCGCCTTCGCCCCGTACCGCTTGCGGAGCTCGTCCAGGACCGGCCCGAGCGAGGGGTACTTCTCCGCGGTCAGCTCCTTGCCGGCCCGGTCGACGGCCTTGACGGAGGCGGTCGTCGCGACGCCGGTGCGGAGGGTGCCGTCGGCGGTGAGCTTCGGGTGGAGCACGGTCGGCAGCCACTTCACCAGCGGGCGCCCGGTGGTCTCGCCGCGCATGACGGTGAGTTCGGAGGCGTACGACCAGGGCTTGGACACGCCTTCGAAGGTGACGGTCGCCTCCACGGTGAACGGCACCTTGGCGCCGACCGGCGTCCCCGGCGTGATGGTGGCCTTGGAGACGCCCGCGCCCTGCCGGTAGGCGAGGACGGCGGGTCCCGCCGCGACCGGGTCGTTCGTGAGCTGTGCCGCCCGGTCCGACTCGCCGGCCGCCCAGGCCGCCAGGAAGTCCCGCGCGGTCGACGTCACTTCGTCGCCGGTGACGGGCCCGGTCCGCGGCGCGGCGGCGGACTGCGAACCGATGTCCGAGTCGCCTCCCGTGATGCCGTTCCAGAGGTTGTAGCCCCCGTATCCGATCCCGCTCGCCACCACGGCGAACACGCTTCCCACGATCGCGACCTTGGCCCCACTGCGCATGGCTGCGCCTCCCCTCCCCAGGTGGCCGTACAGTCAAGCGTGTCCCGTCCGTTGTGTCGAGCAACTATCGCCATTTCCGTCACACTTGCCTCACGGGTCACACCACAGGACGGGCGAACGGCATGAGCGAGACGCGTACCGGCAGCGGCAAGGTGGTCGTGAACAGGGCGATGTCGCTCGACGGCTTCGTCGCCGGCCCCGAGGACGCGATGGACTGGGTCCTCGACATCGTGCCGCCCGAGGTGCTCGCGGCGAACGCGGCGGCCACCGGCGCCATGCTCGTCGGCCGCCGGACCTACGAGGTGGGTGCGCGCATGAGGGCCGAACAGCCCGACGGCGCCGAGTACCCCTTCGTCGGACCCGTGTTCCTCCTCACCCACCGGCCGCCGGACCCGCCCGACCCGGCGTTCACCGTCCTCACCGGCGACATCGCCCGGGCGGTCGCCACGGCCCGTGCCGCCGCGGGCGGCAAGGACCTGGAGATCCTCGGCTCCGACGTCGCCGCCCAATGCCTGCGCCGCGGCCTCGTCGACGAACTCCTCGTGTACGTCTTCCCGGTCCTCCTCGGCGACGGCGTCCGCATCCTGCCCCCGGGCCTCCCCAGGACGGACCTGGAGCCGCTCTCCTCCACCCGCGCGGGCGCCGTCACGGTCCTCCGCTTCCGCGTCCACCGCGCGGAGCCCGGCAGCAGTACGGACGCCTGAGCGGCGCGGGCTCCTTGGCCGTACGGACTCCTGGGGCCGGGCGCCGAGCGGCACCGGGGACCCGCACGACCCGCACCGCAGAGGGCGCGACCACCGGTCGCGCCCTCTGCGCGTCGCGCCCCACCGCCCACCGCCACCCTTGGCTTGAACATGTTCAAATTCCGTGCCAGGGTACGGCGTGCGCGTGCGGGCCCACCGGCCGCGCGCGGCTCGGGCAACCGCTAGGGGTGGATGTGTCGCGTCACTGTCGAACCGCGCTGGTCCTGCTTGCCACGGCCCTCGCCCTCACGGCCTGCGGCAGGCTCTACGAACTCCCGCCACCCCAAGGCGAACCGGTCCTTCTGGAGCGGGCCGACTTCATCACCACCTGGACCGACGCCGACGACGGCACCGTCACGCTGAAGCCGGACGGCACGTTCGTCGCCCACGACATCTGCGTCGCCGTCAGCTGGGACGAGGGTCTGGCCTGGTCGGGGACCGGCACCTGGAGGCAGAAGGCCAACAAGGAGCAGAGCTTCCTCCGCCTCCGCTTCGACGACGACCACCCCGAAGCGAGCGACCAGAGGCCCGACTCCTACTCCGCCATCAAGTCGGGCAACGTCCTGAAGCTCTGGACCAGGGTCGGCGACCCGGACCACGACCACCCCCACTGCACCCTGACCAGACCGGCACCCTGACCGGAGCCCGGACCGGCTGCCACCGACACCGACACCGACACCGACACCGGTGGCGTGGCCACCGATGACGACGAAGAGGGCGCGACCACCGGTCGCGCCCTCTTCTCCGCAATTCCCCCGCTACACCCAGGTGTCGAGCCACATTCGGGCCCGCCATTGGTCGAGCGGAATGGGGGTGCCGGTGTAGATGGGCCAGAAGTAGATGAAGCCTCGCGGATCAAGGACTTCACGACCCTGACCAGCGACGAAGCTGTTGGTCAGGGTCGCCTGGCGGCTCCGGGGCCGTCTCTGGGCCGTCGGCAAGCGCTACTGAGCGAACTCGGCGGTTGCGGAATCCACCCATCGAGCGAGAAGACTGAATGCCGCGAGCTGTTCCAGAGCTTCGTGCTCAGGCAGCTCATCAAGATCGGCTTCGTGACTGTTGGGGTTCCGGAGGCCGGCGTAGCAACCTTCTGCCAGGGCGCGTGCACCACGCTGCGTGCTGCGGTAAGTGTCGCTTCCGTCATCAGGGAGTACGCGAAGCCGAGGCTGGCCTGGGGCGACGGCGTCCATTGAGAAGGCCTGGTTGAAGAGCGCGACCTCGGACGGACGTCGAAGCTTCAGCTTGTTCTGAGTCTCGGCGTTAACCTTCCTGGCTGCGGCTGTGATCGCCTCCCGGAAGTGACCGCTTCGCCAGAGGGACTTTGCTCCGTCCCAAACCCATGGGTGTAGTGAACTGGCACTCAATCGTGGTGCGTTGTCGCCCAGGTTCTCGCGTATCTCGGCGTCGTGCAGGATACCCGTCCGTACGCGGACGGCAGTCTCTCCATGGCCTTCCCAGCGCTTCGCCGGGTTGTACGACAGTGTCAGCAACTCCCTCCACTCTGGCTCGACGTGCTCGAAAATCTGCTCGACGATGTGGGCCTGCTCAAAGATCTCTTCATCGGTGGGGATCGTCCCGGCGACATACGGACCCCTGCCGGTGGGGCTGCCGTATCCCTCGATCAGGGTCAGGAAGCGCGTGAGCTGCTCCACTGCCCAGTCAGGCTTTGCGATGGGTTTCACGAGGAAGATTCTTCCTCCTGCCGATCCTGGGCGGCAGGCTTTTGGCCCTGCGAGGTGAAGGAGTGCCCGCTGTCTTCGAGACCCTGGAAGAGGGTGTCCACGGCGCTGCGAGTGCGGCCCTCGCTGCTCGGCATGAGGTGCGTGTACGTGCGCAGGGTGAACCCCGGATCGGCATGGCCGAGGTACTGGCTCAGGGCCCGGATGTTCTCCCCGGCGTCCAGGAGCACGGACGCGTAGAAGTGCCTCAGCGCGTGCATGCCGTGCTCCGGCGCCGACGCGTACCGCTCGCCTTCTTCCGGCTCCGGGATGATGCCCACGGCCGCGAGGGCGGGCTTCCACATGAAGTCGTTGAAGTGGCTCACCCGGATGTGGCCGCTGGCCGACCCGGTGAAGATGAGCGACTTCGTCACGAGCGGTCCGTCAGGGGTCCGCCAGGGGAGCGTGATCCTGACGGCCGGGTGCCTCTCCGAGTGCGCCTTGAGCGCAGCCGCCACGGACGTAGGAAGGGGAACGTCGCGCACCTTGCCGCCCTTCGGCAGAGCGAAGACGAACTTGCCCCGGATGCGCTTGAGCTGATGCTCCACGGAGATCCAGCCGCCTTCGTGGTCCACCTCATCCTCGGAGAGACCGAAGACCTCCCCCTGCCGCAGTCCGCACCCGCCGGCGGCGTCGACGGCGGCCCTCAGGTGCTCCGGCAGGGCGGCACGCACGCCGAACACCTGCTTCGCCGTCCAGGGGACGACGCGGGTGTGGCTGGGCTTCGGGATCTGGATGGACTTCGCCTTGCACGGGTTCTTGGAGATGAGCCCGTCGTCCAGGGCCGCGCTGAACGCGGCGGAGACAGTGCCGAAGACGATCCGGCGGTGTGAGGCGGCGGGCACGTTGGCCTCCAACTCGCCGAGCCACGTACGGATGTGGCCGGGCTGGAACGACGCGAGCGGCCTGGTCCCGATGTAGGGGAACGCGTGCAGGCGCAGCCGCCGCTCCGCCGCCTCGCGGCTGTTCACCTCCGTCGTGTGCGTCGCCACCCACTTCTCCGCGAACTGCCGGAAGGTGACGCGCCCCGCCCGGGGGTCGACGTACTGCCCCCGCGCCATGTCGGCCGCCGTCTCGTTCAGCCACAGCTCGGCGAGGCGCTTCTGCTTGTCGGGGAAGCTCTTCGACTTCTCCGTGCCGTCAGGACCGACGTACCGGGCCCGGTAGCGCATCCCCGTGCCGTAGCGGTCGCTCTTGACCCGCCGGGGCGTGCCGTCGGCGACGGTCTCGGTCTTGTACCAGCGGTCCTGGATGTGGCCAGCCATGTGGGCTGCGTCCTCTCGGTTGGTGGTGTGCCTGCCCTCAGGGAGGGAGGCATGGGGGTGCCGTGGGAGCGGCTGTGGAGGGGTTTCGGGATGGCGAGGGAGGGTGCCTCCCTGCCTCCCTGGGTGGGGTTCTGTGCAGGTCACCGGCAGGGAAGCGGGTCAGGGAGGCGGCGAGGGAGTTCTCCCTGCCTCCCTGGCGCCTCCCTGCCCGTGACGGGGGTGTGACGGCCAGGGTCACGGCCGTGACGGGCCCCCTTTACCCGCCTTACCTCGCAGGTCAGTGGCCCTTACCGCCCCCTCTACCGGGGTAAAGGGCTCCCTTTACCTGAGCGGGTTCCGGCCGGGGTGTGACGGTGGGGCGTGACGGGGGTGTGACGCCGCCACGGGTAGCGGGGAGGGGCTCTACCTCCCGGTCGGCCGGCGGGTCAGGCGGCGGTGTCGGTGGCTTCCTGCTGCTGGACCCAGGTGCGGACGGCGGCGGGGTCGTAGCGGACGTGGCGGCCGACGCGGAAGCCGGGCGGGCCTGTGCGCTGCTTGCGCCAGTGGTAGACGGTCTCGATGGGGACGGAGAACATCGCGGCGATGTCCTCGGGGGTGAGGTAGCGGTCCGGGAGTCCGGCGCGCAGGGTCTCGATCGGCTTGCTGGCCATGGGGTTGGGTGACTCCTCGTGTCCGTCGCGGGGCGGGGTGGGAGTGGTGCCGGTGGCCGTCCTAGAGATTGGGTGTATTTCAGCGTCCGCAGCTTCCTAGCGTCCGCACGTCCCTGTCTGTGCAGGTCAGGGGGACGAGGGGTGCGGAAGCTGGTGCGGACGCTGCGGACGCTGGACGGCTGTAGCGTCCGCAGCTTCCTGCCGTGTCCGGGCCGCTGGTGTGCGGCCCGGTCCGGCATCGTCAGTACTGGTCAGGGTGCCTGTGGCCCTGTCCGATCGGGGGTACGTCGGGCCACAGAGAGCCCGTCGGGGGTCCGGACGCTGTCTGCTCGGGGAGGTCGGTCCGGGTCAGGATGAGGAGCTTGTGGCGGTGCCGGTCCCGGCTACGTTGCGTGTCGTCCACAGTGATGCCGATGGACCGCAGGAGTGGGGCGAGGCGCTTGACCTTCCCTCCGGCGCGGGTGGCGTCCTTGGGCCACGTGGGAGGCCGGATGCCGCCCGGGGGCTGGACGTGCTCCAGGAGCTGGGCGGCGGTCCCGGTCCATGTGCCGCACTGCTCGACCAGGGTGGCGACGGCGGAGCCGAACGGGTCGCCCTCCAGTGCGTCCCCGGCGACGTTCGCGGACGCGGCGAGGTAGTCGTCGAGCGTCGTCCACTCCATGACCTGGTCGACGGCCGCGAGGATGCGGGCGAAGTCGGCCATGCGGGGCAGGGAGTCCAGCTTCACGTTCGGCAGGACGGCGAGGACGGCGGCGAGGAGGTCGAAGAGCGAGCCGAGGACGGCCGGCCGGATGGTCTCGAACGCGGTGGCCAACTCTTCCTCGGTGCGGCGCTGCTCGGGTGCGATCAGCTGGAGGTCGAGCATGAGCAGCCGCTCGGCCAGGTCCCCGGCGAGAGCTCCGGCGTCGATGGTCGTCATGGCCAGCACGCGCCGGAAGGAGAGGACCACGACGTCGTCGTCGGTGTAGAGGGCCCGGTCGACGATGCCGTCTCCGGTGACGGCCTTGCACAGGGTGTCGGAGAGCCACTGCGGCAGGGTGGAGATGTTGTCCAGGCACAGGGCCCATGAGCTGAACGCCTGTGTCGCCCACGCCTTGTGGTCCCGGGGCTGGGAGCGTTTGGCTGCCGGGGAGGGGTCGATCAGGTTGACCATCATCTGCGCGGCGGCGGACTTCCCCGTGCCCTGCTCGCCCTTGAAGGTGAGGACGGGGTGGGGGATGGTCGGCATCCACGCGGCGATCAGCCACGTGACGAGCTGCCGGAAGGCGGACTCGTCCATGTTCAGCAGGCTGTGGAGCATGGACAGGCCGTCCCCGAGCAGGACCGGTGCGGGCATGGGGGCCATGGCCCCGGACCGTCGGAAGAGCACGGGGGAGCGCTCGACGATGTGCCAGCCGCCGGCGGTGACGGTGACCGCGCGGCCGTCAGCGGTGCCGAGGTCGACCACGATCGTTCCGGCGTCGTCGTGCCCGACCCGCAGGTGCACCGGTACGGGGTCGTCCGACTCCGCGATGCCCTCCAGGACCGTCATGGCGTCCGCCAGCGCGGACTGCGAGGCCACGTCGCCATCGAACGTCTCCGCATACAGGCGGGCGAGGCGCTGCCGGACCCCGGACCGGCCACGCAGGGGAAGGGCGATGTTCGGGCCGTCGATCGCGACCGCGTAGGGGCGGCCGTCGGTCGACATGACGAACCGGTACCGCTCACGGGCCAGCTGCACGAGCCGCACGGCGGCGGACGGCTTCTTGCCCTCGTCGTCGACCGGCTTGCGCTTGTTCACGGCCCCCCTTCCGGTGTTCACGGCCGACTGCCCGGTGTTCACGGGCGCCGGGTCGGTCGACCGGTCGGGGTCGATCGGTCGGGCGGTTCCGTTCACCGGCTTGGTGGTGCTGTTCACGCGCTCACCCCTCGATCGGTCGACTGCTCACAGGTGTTCATCCGGGCCGTACGCCGCCCGTGGTCGAGCCGACCGACCCGCACGCGAGGCTCGACCGAGTCGCGGCGCTTCGCCTGGTCGGGGGTAGACCGTGCGGCCGACGAACGGGCGTGAACGATCCTCGCGAGCATCAACCAGTCGACCCCGTCCGGCCCCAACTCGATCAGCTCCGAGTCGGCCGACTGGTCGGCTACGGGGGACGTGCGGTCGGTCGGGTCGTCGGTCGACTGAACACCCGTGAACGCCGGGTCGGTCGACCAGACCAGCAGCAGCGCGAGCGACAGGAACAGTCGGTCGGCCTTGGCGTGGTTGCAGGGCTGGCAGGCGAGCACGAGGGCGTTCGCGGACCACGTCCGGTAGAGCGAGATCGGCACGACGTGGTCCATCGTCGCCTCCCGCAGGTCGCGGAAGCGGTGCCGGCAGTAGGCGCACCGCCAGCCGTCGCGGGCCGCGAGCTGTGCCTTGCGGCTGCGACGGCGGGCGGAGTTGAGCCGTGGAGAGGCGTGCAGGCTCACCGGGCCACCCCGGAGACGTCGACCAGGTCGAGCACGGTCCGCAGCGCGGCGGACAGGGAGCCCAGGTGCATGGCCATGGCGGTCGGGCTCGCCGTGCCGAGGTCGAGGTTCTCGACCCGGCTCAGCGCGTCCCTGGCGGCCGCCAGCAGCACGGGCGGCACCGGCACGACGGTGGGCGTCTGCGGGGCCAGTTCCTTCGGTCGCATGGCGGGCCACAGGTCCCACACGGTAGTCCCGAGGACGCGGGCGACGGCGTGGGCGTGACGGGCGTAGGGGCGCCGTCCGGGCTCGTTCACCCACCGCTCGACGGTCTTCGGGTCGACCTGGAGCTGTTCGGCGAGTTCGGCGTAGGTCAGATCGGCCTCGACGATGGCCGCCGCCAGCCGCAGGTTCCCCTCGGTGGGCGCCACGGCGGACAGGTTCAGCGGGGTCTCGGGCGCGATCGTCACAGCGCCGCCTCCAGCCCGAACGCGCGGGTGATCGCGGATCCGACGCACCGCAGGTATTCGAACGGCGGCAGGGTATGGCTCCCGGGCGCGTCGCCCCGGTAGACGGCCATGACGCGCTCGGACCGCTGGTCCAGCGAGAGGAGGTCCGTGGTGATCAGCGCGAACCGCACCGAGTCGCGCACGACGTCGTCCCTGTCCAGGTCCGCGTATTCCAGGCACACGCCCGGCGTCGTCACCAGCAGGGTCAGCAGCTCCGCGAACGACACGTGCGCCGTGATGGGGACGCTGAGCCGTACCGGCTCGTTCGCGTCCGGGGCGCCGAATGCGTCGACGTGACTGCCGACGGGGCGACTGACTAACTGAAGAGCAAGAGATCCAGGCATCATGGGAGTGCCCCTTCGTGGGTCGGGGAGCGGCTATCTGCTTGGCGGTAGGGAGCCGCTCCCTGCTTCGTCCTAGGTCATTGATCAGGACGTTTCCATGCCTCAGCTCCCATGCAGGGAGCCGTACCCGCTTCGATCGAACCGACCGGCGGGCGCATCCCTAAGGTTCCCTAGGGCACCCTAGGGTGTCAAGCGGTACGCTAGGGAACGCATCCAACGAGGCAGGGAGTTGACGTGGTGTCGGATCAGGCCAGCCATCGGGCGCCGTACGCACGCATCGCCGCGCACTACGAGGAACTGATCACGTCCGGGAAGCTGCAGCCGGGTGAGCTTCTGCCCAGCATCAAGGCCCTCTCCCAGGAGTGGAGCGTCAGCACCGCGACCGCCGAGAAGGCGCTCCGCAAGCTCCGCACCGACGGGCTCGTCCGGGGCATCCACGGCATCGGCACCGAGGTGATCGACCGCCCCGCTCCCATGTCCTCCGGCGCGCAGCGTCAGGACCGGGGCCGCCGTAGCGGGTCGAGCTGGGGAGCGGGTGAACGATCCGACTCCCACGAAGCAGCGGTGGTCCCGGCGCCGGCCGACGTGGCGCAGGTGCTTGGCATCGAGTCCGGCGTGGACGTGATCCGCCGTAGGCGCGTCTACCGCGACCGACACGGCATCGTCGCGCACTCCACGTCGTGGATCCCGGTGCAGTACGGGAAGCTCGTCCCCCAGCTGGCGGAGAGCGAGCGTCTGTCCGGCGGAACGTCCCTCCAGCTCATCGCGCAGGCCACGGGGCGGCCGATCACCCGCCGGATCGACACGGCGTCGGCCCGACTGCTGACGCCGACGGACGCGAAGCTCCTGGAGCTGGACCCCGCAAAGCCGCCCACGGAACCTGTGGTCGTGATGACCGCGAAGTTCGTCGACAGCGGGGACCACGTGGTGGAGTACGGCGTGGACCTCGGCGGCCCTGGCCGGACGTGGCTCACGGAGTCGGAGCTCGCGCAGTGACGGCGGACCAGGCCGCAGGGCCCTTCTGCGTGCTCATGGCGGGGCTTCCCGGCTCGGGCAAGACGACGCTCTCCCGCGCGCTTACGGCGCGCGGATTCGTCCGACTGTGCCCGGACGAGGAGATGTTCCGTCGACACGGCGTGTACGGCGTCGACTTCCCGCGGGGCACGTTCCCGACCCTGGAGCGCCCGGTGCTCGAAGAGATTGCCGTGGAGCTCAGTGACCACCTCCGTGCCGGCCGCAACGTGGTGGTCGACCACGGCTTTTGGACCCCTGACGACCGCGCCCGGTGGATGGGTATCGCGACAGGAGCCGGAGCTCTCCCGCTGCTCGTCTACCTGGAAGCGAGTCACGAAGAACTCTGGTCGCGGGTGAGCCAGAGGAACGCCCAGCACGAAGCTGATCCGAACTCGATCTACTTCTCGGAGAACGACCTGGCCCGCTACCGGACCCGGTTCGTCCCTCCGGAGGTTGCGGAGCCTCACGTCCTCTACAGCGGTGACCCCGAGCCGGTGCTGAAAGCGCTCGAAGGGGCTGGGCTGAAAACTGAGTGCTAGACGCTAGACCGCAGGTCGGGAGCCCATTTGCCTGCTAGCGCCCCTGCTAGACCTAGCGGCAACGACCGCTAGGTCTAGTGGCGGCGACCTACCTGGTTGCTGAGGAAGGCGCTGAAGAGCTCACTCTCATCGGGCCGACCGAACAGACGCTTGGGCACCACCAGCAGGCACGCCTTCCCGCCCCTGCGCCCGACGAGCACATGGAGCCGAGTCGTCTCGCGATAGCGGCTGAGCTCGCGCCATGCCATATGCCGAGTCTCATCACCCCGGGACACGGTGATGCCGGTGTCGTCCGCTGTTGTCTGTTTCTCCTCCGAGGCGTGGCCGACCCGGTAGTACCGAGTGGTCAGCACCCGCACGATCCCCAGCCAGACAGCTATGAAGACCACCGCGGCACCAAGAGGTACAGGGCGCACAGAGCCGCCGTCTGCTGAGAGTGACACGCTCTGGAAAGCGATCAATGCCGAACCAACGAAGACGATGAGCCACATCCGTCGAAACAATCCAACGGCTTTGACGGCTTCGTTGAACTCATCGCGGGTCAGTGCACCGGACACGGTGAAGGAGGTCTGGCGTATGTCGCTCACGAGAGCGGAGCCTACCCGTCCGCTCCTGAGCAGCGGGACGTAACGGTGGTCTGAGGGCACACTGCGCAGAGTCGCTGTTGCGTCAGGCGCGGGCGGCCGGCGCGGTGCGGCTTGTCGCTTGTCGCTTGTCTTGTCGTCCGGGTCTCAAGTTGGCACCCGAACGCGCCAACAGGGCCGCTGACCAGGGATGCGGCAAGCGACAAGACAAGTGACAAGACAAGCAACAAGGGTCCCCCTCGGCCGTGTGTCGCCGGAACAACAAGAGGAGCACGCCCCCCGGCCGGGTGCTCCTCTTGCTTGTGAGGGGGCGGTGGTCGGGACGGGACGCGGCGCCTCTTGGCGAGGTGCCGCCCGCTCGGGTCGGTGACGCTGTGTGGGTCTACTGGCTAGTGGACAGTGGCTACTGGACAGTGGAAACAGCCCAGTTCAAGGTCCCTGCTGTCCAGTAGAGGGGATCTCCACCGGCTAGTGGAAAGTTTCCAGTAGCCACTATCCAGTAGCTCTCAGTGCCGCCCTCCGGCGTGGTTGGGGGGCTTAGGTGGCCACGACGAACGTGTGAGGAGGGAGAGTCAGCGTCCGGCGGCCGATCCCCTCTATGGGCGTTCTGACCTGGGGCGATGCTCTTAGCGGAGGAGAGATCTTGCGGACGCTGCGGACGCTGGCGGACGCTATACATTTTGTTTAGCGTCCACAGGGAAACCACAGGTCAGGGGCGGCGCGAACGGGGCTGCGGACGCTGCGGACGCTGTTTTCTCTCAACTCTCTAGGACGAGAGGGAGAGGCTTTTCAGGAGCGGGGCGGCCGAGGGTGCACACTGCCGTCCCCCGCCCCTCTGAAAAGCCCTTCCGGAGCTCCACACAGCCGCAGACGCCCAGAGCCTCGCGGACACTGCTGGCCGGGCCCGGTGGTCTTGGAAGAGACCACGCTGCGGCCGGCGGTGGACTCTTCTGTTCCGCGCTGGCAGTGGGGGCCGCCAACCGTGACGTCGTCTTGCTGGGAGCTACTGCCTACTGCCCACCCCGTCCAGCGAGTAGGCAGTACACCTCCCCATGACTGACCGAGTCCTCCTTCTGACCAGTGCGTTGGGCAGTAGGCAGTAGGCAGTAGGCAGTAGGCCCGAGGGTCACGGGAGAGCTGGGAGCCTTCCGGGTCTACTGGGTAGTGGGGACCCCGGTACCCAGTAGACGCGCCCCAGTAAGCGCGTGGGCGCCTCTACTGGGGTGTCTCCTACTGGGTAGTGGGGTGTCGCCCCAGTACCCAGTAGACGCCGATGGCGGAGACCTTGTACGGGCCGCAGGCGCCCGAAGGTCGTCCGCCCGGGAGGGCGGTCCTTCCTGCTTCTAGCCCTGGCCCGCGCTCGACGGCCGGGCTGGGCCGTCTGTGGGCCGTCGAGGGGCCGCCGCAGCCCACCGTCAGCCACCGATGACGACGAAGAGGGCGCGACCACCGGTCGCGCCCTCTTCTCCGCAATTCCCCCGCTACACCCAGGTGTCGAGCCACATTCGGGCCCGCCATTGGTCGAGCGGAATGGGGGTGCCGGTGTAGATGGGCCAGAAGTAGATGAAATTCCAGACGATGAGGAGGACGAGGCAGCCGGCGGCCACCGCGCCGAATGTGCGGCGTCTTTCGGAGGAGCCGCGTGGGCCGATGAGGGCGCCGAGCATCATCGCGACGGCCAGGCAGAGGAAGGGGACGAAGACGACGGCGTAGAAAAGGAAGATGGTGCGTTCCTGGTAGAGGAACCAGGGGAGCCAGCCGGCGGCGATGCCGCAGGCGACGGCACCGGCGCGCCAGTCGCGGCGGAAGGCCCACCGCCAGAGGACGTAGAGGATGGCGAAGCAGGCGGCCCACCACAGGAGCGGGGTGCCGAGCGCCAGGACCTCCTGGGCGCACTTCTCCTTGGCGGAGGAGGGGCAGCCGCGGGTGCCCGGGGCCGGGGACTCGTAGAAGTACGAGACGGGGCGGCCGAGGACGATCCAGGACCAGGGGTTCGACTGGTAGGTGTGCGGCGACGTCAGGCCGACGTGGAACGTGTAGACCTCGGACTCGTAGTGCCAGAGGCTGCGCAGCCAGTCCGGGAGCCAGCCCCAGGTGCCGCCGCCGGCCACCTTGTCGTGCTCGACGGCCCAGTTGCGGAAGTAGCCCTTGTCGGAGACGAGCCAGCCGGTCCAGGTCGCCAGATAGGTGGCGATGGCCACCGGGACGACCGACACGAACGCCGGCACCAGGTCCCTCTTCAGGACCGCGAGGTGCGGGCGGACGGCGCCCGCCGTGCGGCGGCCCGCGACGTCCCACAGGACGGTCATCAGGCCGAAGGCGACCATGACGTACAGGCCGTTCCACTTGGTCGCGGCCGCCAGGCCCAGCGAGACGCCGGCCGCGAGCCGCCACGGCCGCCAGCCGAGGCGCAGCGACTCCGCGATCTCCGCGTCCGGGCGCAGCACGCCCTCCTCGTCCTCGGGGAGCGCCGCGGCGAGCCGCCGCCGCGTCCGGTCGCGGTCGAGGACGAGGCAGCCGAAGGCGGCGAGGACGAAGAACATCAGCACCTGGTCGAGGAGCGCGGTGCGGCTCATCACGAAGTGCAGTCCGTCGACGGCGAGCAGCAGGCCGGCCAGGCAGCCCAGGAACGTCGAGCGGAAGAGGCGGCGGCCGATCCGGCAGAGCATCAGCACGGACAGCGTGCCGAGCAGCGCCACCATGAACCGCCAGCCGAACGGCTCGAAGCCGAACAGCTTCTCGCCGACGCCGATCACCCACTTGCCCATCGGCGGGTGGACGACGTATCCGGGGTCGGTCGGCACGAGCACCGCGCCCGGGTCGGACAGGATCGTCTTGTCGATGTCCTTCGGCCAGGCGCCCTCGTACCCCTGGTTGATCAGGGCCCAGGAGTCCTTGGCGTAGTACGTCTCGTCGAATATCACCGCGCGCGGCTTGCCCAGGTTCCAGAACCGCAGCAGGCCGGCGACCGCCGTGACCAGGAGCGGACCGCCCCAGGCCATCAGCCGCCAGAGCCGCTCGGCGGGCCCGGGTCCGAGGCCGATGAGCGACCACACGCGGGCGGAGGGCCGGGTGTACGACGGGACGAGCCGCTCCCGCAGCCCGATGGGTGCGGAGCTTCCGGCGGGCGGCTCGTAGCCGAAACGCCGCAGCCGCTGCTGCCACGAAGAGGGCTCTGCCACGGCTTGCCGGCCCTCCAGGGTCTCGGGTGCGGTACTGGTCACCGCGCCATCGTAGGGAACGCGCCTGTGCGCGTCGCCTGTCCGGGCTGCGAGGATGTTCCGTGTGACAGGAACGCTGGTACTCGCAGGGACCCCCATCGGTGACATCGCGGACGCTCCGCCCCGACTCGCCACCGAACTGGAGAACGCGGACATCGTGGCCGCCGAGGACACCCGGAGGCTGCGCGGGCTGACCCGCGCGCTGGGCATCCACACCACGGGCCGGGTCGTCTCCTACTTCGAGGGGAACGAGTCCGCCCGGACGCCCGAGCTGGTCGAGGCGCTGGTCGGCGGCGCCCGCGTCCTCCTGGTGACCGACGCCGGCATGCCGTCCGTCTCGGACCCCGGCTACCGCCTCGTAGCCGCCGCCGTCGAGCAGGACATCAAGGTCACGGCCGTCCCCGGCCCGTCCGCCGTCCTCACCGCCCTCGCCCTCTCCGGTCTCCCCGTCGACCGCTTCTGCTTCGAGGGCTTCCTCCCGCGCAAGGCCGGCGAGCGCCTCGGCCGCCTGCGCGAGGTCGCCGACGAGCGCCGCACCCTCGTCTACTTCGAGGCCCCGCACCGCCTCGACGACACCCTCGCCGCGATGGCCGAGGTCTTCGGCGCCGACCGCCGCGCCGCCGTCTGCCGCGAGCTCACCAAGACGTACGAGGAGGTCAAGCGAGGCCCCCTCGCGGACCTCGCCGCCTGGGCCGCCGAGGGCGTCCGCGGCGAGATCACCGTCGTCGTCGAGGGCGCCCCGGAAACCGGCCCCGCCGAACTCGACGCCGAGGAGCTCGTCCGCCGCGTCCGCGTCCGCGAGGAGGCCGGCGAACGCCGCAAGGAGGCCATCGCCGCCGTCGCCGCCGACGCGGGCCTTCCCAAGCGGGAGGTGTTCGATGCCGTGGTGGCGGCAAAGAACGCGGACGCGTCGGGCCACGGAAAAGGTGGTCGGGCCGCGGAAAAGGTAAAGGACTAACCTGAAAGGCAAAGCCGAACCCGGCGCCGGGACTCTTCTTAGGGCGCTTGGCAAGGGAAGAGCCAAAAGCCTTCCATGGTTTCTCCCGCGCTGATGCGCTCCGGCCCGAAAAGGCGTCCACTGATCAGTGGAGAGGAGCTGGCATGAGCGAGATCACCGGCACCGGCATATCCGTCGCCCACGAGGCGTACGCCTTCGCCTGCATGCGCTGCGGATACGGCTGGGAGCAGGCGTACGACATCGAGCACCACGTCGACGCCGCCGGACAGGAATTCGTCGTCTACAAGGCGGACGGGGAGCGGGTCCCGTCCCCGCTGTCCAGTCCCACCTGCATGAACTGCAGCGGTCACGTCGTGAGGATCATGCGCGCGGGTCAGGTGTCGTCGGTGCTCGACCTGATCGCCGCGACGGAGAGGCACCAGCACGGGGCGCGGGCGACGAAGCCGGTCTCACCGGCCGGGCCGATCGGTCAGGAGCTGACCGAGGACACTCCCGAGAAGCCGCCGGTGCCGCACCACTGGCACCTGTCGAACCTCCTGCACCCGTTCCGCCACAACAAGTAGCGCTTTGGCGGTGGCACTCATGGCCCTCGTACGATCGGGCCATGAGTGCCAAGGACGCCCCGCCGCCGTTGCCCGAACCGCTCCTCGTGGAGGTGGCGGACTCGCACACGCACCTGGACATGCAGTCCGGGACCGTGGAGGAGGCCCTGGTCAAGGCCGCCGCGGTCGGGGTGACGACGGTCGTGCAGGTGGGCTGCGACGTGAAGGGCTCGCAGTGGGCCGCGGAGACGGCGGCCGCGCACGCGAACGTGCACGCGGCGGTGGCGCTGCACCCCAACGAGGCGCCCAGGATCGTCCTGGGGGACCCCGACGGCTGGTCGCGGCAGGGTGCCCGTGAGGGCGGCGGGGACGCGGCCCTCGACGACGCGCTCGCCGAGATCGACCGGCTCGCGGCCCTGCCGCACGTGCGCGGGGTGGGCGAGACCGGGCTCGACTTCTTCCGCACGGGGCCGGACGGCATCGCCGCGCAGGAGCGTTCCTTCCGCGCGCACATCGAGATCGCCAAGCGGCACGGCAAGGCGCTGGTGATCCACGACCGGGAGGCGCACGCCGACGTGCTGCGCGTGCTGGACGAGGAGGGCGCCCCGGAGCGGACCGTCTTCCACTGCTACTCCGGCGACGCCGCGATGGCCGAGATCTGCGCCGCCAAGGGCTACTACATGTCCTTCGCCGGCAACGTGACCTTCAAGAACGCCCAGCCGCTGCGGGACGCGCTCGCCGTCGCCCCGCTGGAGCTGGTCCTGGTCGAGACCGACGCCCCGTTCCTGACCCCGGCGCCCTTCCGCGGCCGGCCGAACGCCCCGTACCTGATCCCGGTCACCGTGCGGGCGATGGCGCGGGTGCGGGGGATCGGCGAGAACGAGCTGGCGGAGGCGATCGCCGTGAACACCGCCCGGGCCTTCGATTACTGATCCATAACGGTTACGTGTCGTAGTCGGGTCGTCCGGGAGAGTGACGGCGGTCGGGACTAGGGTCCCGGCCTCGTGAGCACTTCCCAGGGCAGTCACCGAGCCGGACGGCGGGGCGCGACCCTGCCCCTGCACGAGCAGCCGACCATGGCGGCGCCCCTCGTGGCGCCGGGCGCCGGTCCGGGCGCCCGCGCGGCGGGCGGTCAGGGGTCCGGCACCGTCCCCGGGCAGGGCTCCCGGGCCGGCTCCCGGCGGGCCGCCCGGCGCCGCAAGGCCTCCGGGGGCGCGGGCGACGGGCTGCGGCGACTCGTGCCGCAGGCCCTCGTCGTGGCCTTCCTCGCCGGCGGCACGAGCGCCTTCGTCGCCGACGACAAGGAGGTCCGGCTCTCCGTCGACGGCGTGCCGCGCACCCTCCACACCTTCGCCGACGAGGTCGAGGAGCTCCTCGCCGACGAGGGACTGGCCGTCGGCGAGCACGACATCGTCGCCCCGGCCCCGGGCGAGGCGCTCGCCAGCGGCGACGAGGTCGTCGTCCGCTATGGGCGTCCGGTGTCCCTCACGCTCGACGGGCAGCGTCGCCAGGTGTGGACGACCGCCCGGACCGTCGAGGGGGCGCTGCGCCAGTTCGGGGTCCGCGCGGAGGGCGCGTACCTCTCCGTGTCCCGCGGAACGGCGATCTCGCGGCAGGGCCTCGCCGTCGACGTGCGGACCGAGCGGACGGTCACGTTCCTCGTGGACGGGCGGGAGCGGACCGTCCGCACGAACGCCGCCACCGTCCGCGAGGCGCTCGTCGAGGCGGGGATCACCCTCGCCGGGCAGGACACGACGTCGGTGCCGGCCGGCGCGTTCCCGCGCGACGGCCAGACGGTGAACGTGCTGCGGATCACCGGCTCCCGGCAGGTGCGGGAGGAGGTGATCCCGTACGCCGTCGAGACGGTCCGCGACCCGGAGCTCTTCGCCGGCACGGAGACCGTCGAACGGCAGGGCGTCCCCGGCGTCCGCCGGGTCACGTACAGCCTGCGCACGGTCAACGGCGTCAGGCAGAAGCCCCGCAGGACCGGCGAGGAGATCGTCCGCGAGCCGGTCGGCCGCAAGGTGCGGATCGGCACCCGGCCGCTGCCCACGTCCGTCGACGGCGCCGACGGGCTCGACTGGGGCGCGCTCGCCGCCTGCGAGTCCGGCGGCCGTCCGAACGCCGTCGACCCCTCGGGGACGTACGGCGGGCTCTACCAGTTCGACCCCGGCACCTGGCGCTCCCTCGGCGGCAGCGGAGTCGCCCAGGACGCGCCCGCCGCCGAGCAGACCTTCCGCGCGAAGAAGCTGTACGTGCAGCGGGGTGCGAGCCCGTGGCCCCACTGCGGCCGGCGGCTGCACGGCTGAGGAGGCGCGGGGACCCCGCCCGCGCGGCCGGGCGGGGGGGCGGGGCCGTACCGGTGAGCCGTAGGTCGGCCGTGGCGGGGCCCCGTAGGCTGTACCGGTGAGCACCACCACCGGCCCCGAAAGCCCCGACGCCCTCCTCGGCCCCGCCGACATCCGTGAGCTGGCCGCCGCCCTCGGCGTGCGCCCCACGAAGCAGAAGGGCCAGAACTTCGTCATCGACGCCAACACCGTCCGGCGGATCGTCCGCACGGCCGAGGTGCGGCCCGACGACGTGGTCGTGGAGGTGGGCCCCGGGCTCGGCTCCCTCACCCTGGCGCTCCTGGAGGCCGCGGACCGGGTGACGGCCGTCGAGATCGACGACGTGCTCGCCGCCGCGCTGCCGGCCACGATCCAGGCGCGCATGCCGGCCCGCGCCGACCGTTTCGCGCTCGTCCACTCCGACGCGATGCACGTCCAGGAGCTGCCGGGCCCGGCGCCGACCGCGCTGGTCGCCAACCTGCCGTACAACGTGGCCGTGCCGGTCCTGCTCCACATGCTGGAGCGGTTCCCGACCATCGAGCGGACCCTCGTCATGGTCCAGGCGGAGGTCGCCGACCGGCTCGCCGCCAAGCCGGGCAACAAGGTATACGGCGTCCCTTCGGTCAAGGCGAACTGGTACGCCGAGGTGAAGCGCGCGGGCTCGATCGGCCGCAACGTCTTCTGGCCCGCGCCGAACGTCGACTCCGGTCTCGTCTCCCTCGTCCGCCGCACCGAGCCGCTGGCGACCACCGCCACCCGCCAGGAGGTCTTCGCGGTCGTCGACGCGGCCTTCGCCCAGCGCCGCAAGACCCTCCGTGCCGCCCTCGCCACCTGGGCGGGTTCGCCCGCGGCCGCCGAGGACGCCCTCGTCAAGGCGGGCATCTCGCCGCAGGCGCGCGGCGAGATGCTGACCGTGGAGGAGTTCGCCCGGATCGCGGAGGCGAAGGCGTGAGTGGCGGCACGGAGTCCCGGGGCGTTCCCGGAGTCGTCACCGGAACGGGCGCCGGGGCCGTCACCGTACGGGTCCCCGCCAAGGTCAACGTGCAGCTGGCGGTCGGCGCGGCGCGCCCCGACGGCTTCCACGACCTGGCCAACGTCTTCCTCGCCGTGTCGCTGTACGACGAGGTGACCGCGACCCCGGCCGACGGGCTCACGATCACCTGCGAGGGCCCGGACGCCGACAAGGTGCCGCTGGACCGGACGAACCTGGCCGCGCGGGCCGCCGAGCTGCTCGCGGCGCGGCACGGCATCTCCCCGGACGTGCACCTGCACATCGCCAAGGACATCCCGGTCGCCGGCGGCATGGCCGGCGGCAGCGCCGACGGCGCGGGCGCGCTCCTCGCGTGCGACGCGCTGTGGGGTCTCGGCTCCTCGCGCGAGGAACTCCTGGAGATCTGCGCCGAGCTGGGCTCCGACGTGCCGTTCAGCCTGGTCGGCGAGGCGGCGCTCGGCACCGGGCGGGGCGAGAAGCTGACCGCGCTGCCGGTGGGCGGCGCCTTCCACTGGGTGTTCGCCGTCGCCGACGGCGGTCTGTCGACGCCGACGGTGTTCCGTGAGTTCGACCGGCTCGCCGAGGGCGTCGAGATCCCCGAACCGGCCGCGTCCCCGGCCCTCCTGGACGCCCTGCGCACCGGCGACACCACCGCCCTCGCGCGCGCCCTCGCCAACGACCTCCAGGCCCCGGCGCTCTTCCTGCGCCCCTCGCTCGCCGCGACCCTCGCGGCCGGCACGGAGGCGGGTGCCCTCGCCGCCCTGGTCTCCGGCTCTGGCCCGACGACCGCGTTCCTCGTGAAGGACGCGGACGCCGCCGAGACCGTCGCCGCCGCGCTGATCGCCTCGGGCACCTGCCGTACGGCCCGCCCGGCGACCTCCCCGGCGCGGGGTGCGGTCGTCCTGCCCGTCTGAGCCCGGCGGTCGGTACCGCCCCCTCCGGCGCGGCCGCCCGGCTCGCCGCCCGGTCGCCACCGCCCGTCCGGCGTCGTCTCCCGCTACTCAGCGGCCGGTTGAGTATCCGCGCCCTGTCGTGGGGCGGGCGGGCGCGGGACCGTCTCCGTATGGGAATGAGCGCGCGTGAACTCGCGGCCGCCACGCCGGCGACGCGGGACCGGTACGTCGATCTGCTCCGGGTCGCCTCGCTCGGGGTGGTGGTGCTCGGGCACTGGCTGATGGCGGCGGTCACGGGTGACGGGCGGGTGGGGAACCTGCTCGCCGTCGTGCCGGAACTCCAGGTGGTGACCTGGGTGTTCCAGGTGATGCCGGTGTTCTTCTTCGTCGGCGGGTTCTCGCACGCCCTGGCCCACCGCTCCCGTCCGCGGTACGCGGCCTTCCTGCGGGCCCGGCTCCAGCGGCTGCTGCGGCCGACGATGGTGTTCGTCGAGGTGTGGGGGGCGGCCGCGCTGGTGCTCCAGCTGACGGGAGTGGACGGCGGGCTCGCGGGGGTGGCGCTGCGGCTGGTCACGCAGCCGCTGTGGTTCATCGGGATCTACCTGGCGATGGTGGCGTTCACCCCGCCGCTGCTGCGGCTGCACGAGCGGTGGGGGTGGGGCGCGTTCGGGGCGCTCGCGGGCGGGGCGGTCGCGGTGGACGTGCTGCGGTTCGTGGCGGGCGTCCCGTTCGTGGAGTTCCTGAACTTCGCGTTCGTGTGGCTGGCCGTGCACCAGCTCGGCTTCCTGCGGGCCGACGGCATGATCCGCCGCCCGGCGCTGCTCGCCGGCGCGGGCCTGGTCGGCGCGACGGCACTGGTGGCCCTGGGGCCGTATCCGCTGTCGATGGTGGGGATGCCGGGCGAGAAGGTGTCGAACATGGCGCCGCCGACCCTCGCCCTGCTCTGCCACGGTCTGTGGCTGGTCGGCGCGGTCGAGCTCCTGAAGGGCCCGGGGGCGCGGTTGGTCGCGCGGGCCGGGGTGTGGCGGGGGGTGGTCGCGGCCAACGGGATCGCGATGACGGCGTTCCTGTGGCACCTGACGGCGATGCTCGGGGTGTACGGGGTGCTGCTCGGGCTCGGCGTGGAGCTGCCGGATCCGGCGTCGGCCGCCTGGTGGGCGCAGATGCCGCTGCGGTTCGCGGCGGCCGGTCTGCTGACGGCGCTGCTGGTCGCGGTGTTCCGCCGCTTCGAGGCGCCGGTGCCGGCGGCCCCGGCGACCGACGCGGGTGGGCCCCTCGCCGCCCTCGGCATCACCCTGGCGCTGTTCGGCGTCCTGGGCCTGTCCCTGACGGGCTTCGCAGGGCTCCTGGAGGGCCGTTCGGCGACCCTGATCGCCGTACCCGTGACGGCGCCGGCGGCCGTGGGGCTCGCACTGGTGGGGTGGCTGATGGTGGAGCGGGCGGGGCGGGATCCGCGTGGCTGACGGCCGGGGTCAGTCGTCGAGGCGCTCGTCGTCGATGTCCACGGTGGCGGTTCCCGGCGGGTAGAGGTCCGGCCGGTCCGTCAGGATCAGGCCCATGGTCGGGCGATGTGGCGCGGGCAGGGCGGTGTACAGCGCGTGGCAGACGTCGGGTCCGCCGAAACCGCCGCGAGCCATCCGCGCCACGGTCACCGATGCGACGGTGTCGAGGGGGACGACGTCGACGCCGGGCAGCGCCAGGGCCGCGTCACCCGCGCCCTCGTCCTCGGTCTCGGCCTGGAGCAGGCACAGAGCGGGCACCTGAAGGTGGCGGAACGGCGACGCGGCCGCGTTGTCGGCGACGCGCTGGAGCTTGCGGTGGCCGCGTGCGAGGGCGAGCACGGCGGAGGTGTCGAGGATGATCACGCCGCCGTGTCCCCGAGGGCCGTGCGGGCGTTCGCGGCGGCGACCTCGTAGACCTTGTCCAGTGCGTTCGGGGTCGCGTCGAACTCCTCGTCGGTGAGGGTGGAGTGCATCCGCTCGCGCATGATCCGCCGGCTCTCGGCCAGCCTTTCCCGCGCCTGCGCGGTGGTGAGCTGCGTCGCGGCCAGTTCCGTGACGAGCGCTCCTATCGTGGTGCCCCGCTCGCGGGCCAGCGAGGCGAGGTGGTCGCGGGTCGTGTCCGGCACCTTGATGGTGGAGTCAGCCATACGCCGAGGGTACACCGCTGGTACACCGGGGGTGTACCGGCGGTGGCGACGTACCCTGGGACGTCGATCGATCCCCCGTACAGGAGTCAACGTGGCCGTCAACCTGGTCAATGTCGAGACAGTCAGCAAGGTGTACGGCACCCGTGCCCTGCTCGACGGCGTCTCGCTCGGCGTCTCCGAAGGGGACCGGATCGGGGTCGTGGGCCGCAACGGCGACGGCAAGACCACCCTCATCCGGATGCTGGCGAAGCTGGAGGAGGCCGACACCGGCCGGATCACCCACAGCGGCGGGCTGCGCCTCGGCGTCCTCACCCAGCACGACTCGCTCGACCCGAAGGCCACCATCCGCCACGAGGTCATCGGCGTCATGGCCGACCACGAGTGGGCCGGCAGCGCCAAGATCCGCGACGTGCTCACCGGGCTGTTCGGCGGGCTCGACCTGCCCGGCTTCGAGAACGGCCTGGACACCGTCATCGGCCCGCTCTCCGGTGGCGAGCGGCGGCGCATCGCGCTCGCCAAGCTCCTCATCGAGGACCAGGACCTGATCGTCCTCGACGAGCCCACCAACCACCTCGACGTCGAGGGCATCTCCTGGCTCGCGCAGCACCTCCAGGCCCGCCGCTCGGCGCTCGTCTGCGTCACCCACGACCGCTGGTTCCTCGACCAGGTCTGCACCCGCATGTGGGACGTGCAGCGCGGCGCCGTCCACGAGTACGAGGGCGGCTACTCCGACTACGTCTTCGCCCGCGCCGAGCGCGAGCGCCGCGCCGCCACGGAGGAGACCAAGCGGCAGAACCTGATGCGCAAGGAGCTGGCCTGGCTGCGGCGCGGCGCCCCCGCCCGCACCTCCAAGCCGCGCTACCGCATCGAGGCCGCCAACGAGCTGATCGCCGACGTGCCGCCGCCGCGCGACACCAGCGAGCTGATGAAGTTCGCCAACGCCCGCCTGGGCAAGACGGTCTTCGACCTGGAGGACGTGAGCGTCACCGCCGGTCCCAAGGAGCTGCTCAAGCACCTCACCTGGCAGCTCGGCCCCGGCGACCGCGTCGGCCTCGTCGGCGTCAACGGCGCGGGCAAGACCTCGCTCCTGCGCGCGCTCGCCGACGCGGCCGTCAGCGAGGGCGAGAAGCAGCCCGCGGCCGGGCGGATCGTCGTCGGCAAGACCGTCCGGCTCGCCTACCTCTCCCAGGACGTCACCGAACTCCCCGCCACCCTGCGGGTCCTGGAGGCCGTGCAGCAGATCCGCGACCGCGTCGACCTCGGCAAGGGCCGCGAGATGACGGCCGGGCAGCTGTGCGAGCAGTTCGGCTTCTCCAAGGAGAAGCAGTGGACGCCGGTCGGCGACCTCTCCGGTGGCGAGCGCCGCCGCCTCCAGCTGCTGCGCCTGCTGATGGACGAGCCCAACGTCCTCTTCCTCGACGAGCCCACCAACGACCTCGACATCGAGACCCTCACCCAGCTGGAGGACCTCCTCGACGGCTGGCCGGGCTCCATGGTCGTCATCTCCCACGACCGGTTCTTCGTCGAGCGCACCACCGACAAGACGTTCGCCCTGCTCGGCGACAAGACCCTGCGGATGCTGCCGCGCGGCATCGACGAGTACCTGGAGCGGCGCCGACAGATGATCGAGGCGTCCGTCCCGACGCCCGCCGCCGCGCCCGCGCAGGCGAAGGCCGGTGTCTCCGCCGCCGACGCGCGCGCCGCGAAGAAGGAGCTGCAGAAGGTCGAGCGGCAGCTCGACAGGCTCTCCGAGAAGGAGGCGAAGCTGCACACGCAGATCGCCGACAACGCCACCGATTTCGAGAAGGTGGCGAAGCTCGACGCGGAGCTCCGGGAACTCGCGGGGGAGCGCGAGGAATTGGAAATGCGCTGGCTCGAACTGGCCGAGGACGCATAACGAGGGCATCACAGGCCGGTCCTCCCTTGGGTACAAGGGGCGGACCGGTCGCTTTTGCGCCATCGCGTGAGTGGTAGAAAGAAAACCCGTTCACGTCAAGGGGGAACCGCTGATGACCCAGCCGCCCAGCAACCAGCCGCCGGGGGGCTTCGGAGCCCCTCAGGACCCGAGCCAGGGTCCGCCCCCGGGAATGCCGCCCGTGCCGCCGCAGGCGCCGCAGACCCCGCCGCCCACCGCGCCGGGTCCGTACGGCCAGCCGGCGCAGCCCGGGTACGGCTACCCGCAGGCGCCGGGCCAGCAGCCGGGCCAGCCGGCCGCGCCGGGTCCGTACGCGCAGCAGCCGGGTCCCTACGGCCAGCAGCCCGGCCCGTACGGCCAGCCGCAGCAGCAGTACGGCTACCCGCAGCAGGGCCAGCCGCAGGGCCCCTACGGCGGCTACCCCACCCAGCCGATGTACCCGGGCGCGCCCACCCCGCCGCCCTCCGGTGGCGGCGGCCTCAAGGGCCGGACCGGCATCGTCGCGGCCGTGGCCGCCGGGGCCGTCCTGGTCGCCGCCGTCACGACCTGGGCGGTCGTCTCCGGCGGGGACGACGAGAAGGGCCCGATCGCCGGACCCACCAGCTCCGCCAGCACCTCCGCCGGTCCGAAGCCCACCGAGTCGGTGGACCAGGGCGACGGCTCCGGCGACGGCGGGGGCGGCGACGACGACCTGAACGCGGACCGCAAGCCCGGCGAGGACAAGGTCGCCTGGCTGCTGAAGAACGACGTCGACCTGCCCCGCAACGGCTCCGACGTCTTCGGCCCGTGGATCGTCGGCGACACGGTCGTCAAGGCCATGTACAAGGGCGTCGACGGCTACGGCCTGAGCGACGGCAAGCGCAAGTGGCACGTCGACCTGCCGTTCGAGCTGTGCGCGGCCCCGCCGGCGCCGGCCGCCGACGGCTCCATGGTGTTCGGGTACGCCGAGAGCGCCAAGGACGGCGCCAAGTGCACCGAGCTCCAGAAGATCGACCTGAAGACCGGCAAGGCGGGCTGGAAGAAGGCCGTGCCCAAGGCCACGGGCTTCTTCGCGTTCTCCGACAACACCCTGGCCATCAGCGGCAACACGGTCACCGCGGCCGGCACCAGCAGCGCCTACGGCTTCTCGCTCGCCGACGGCCGGCAGCTCTTCAAGGGCGCCACCACCGGCTGCAAGCCCTTCGCCTACGCGGGCGGCAGCAAGCTGATCGCCGCCATGGACTGCCCGTCGGGCAGCGCCGGCAAGAAGATCCAGGCGGTCGGCCAGGTCGACCCCAACACCGGCAAGCCGAAGTTCACCTTCCAGCTGGAGGCGGGCTGGGAGGTCGACAAGGTCTACTCGGTCGACCCGCTGGTCGTCTCGGCCACCCAGCGCGAGCAGAAGAAGTGGACCATCTTCGCGCTCGACGCCGGCGGCAAGCTCCGCTCGCAGATCCAGGGCGGCAAGGACAAGTTCGCGCCCGACTGCGGCGGCAGCTTCGTCATCTTCGGCAAGAACCTCCAGGGCTGCTCCGGGGTCGCCGCCGACGCGAACACCTTTTACATGGCGACCGAGGGCGGCTACGGCAAGACGAACGAGGTCGTCGCCTTCGACCTGGGCAACGGCAAGGCCAAGTGGCGCGCCAAGGCCCCCGAGGGCCGGTCGGTGACGCCGCTGCGCATGGAGGGCTCCGACATCCTGCTGTACGTGACCCCCCTGTACAACAAGGGCGGGGCCGTCGCCACCCTCGCGCCGACCGGCGGCGCGCCGAAGATCGTGCTCCAGCACCCGGTCGCGGCCTCCGACATCGAGGGCAGCTTCTACAGCGCGGGCTACGCCTACGGCAGCGGCACCTTCGTGGTGGCGAGCGGACGTGTGTCGGCGTCCAACGACAAGGACGAGATGCAGGTCAAGACCATGATGGCCTTCAGCAAGTGAGGTGCACGGACCGATGACGCAGCCACCCCCGCCCCCGCCGAACCAACCCCCGGATCCCCAGGGCGGCTTCGGCGCCCCGACGCCGGAGCCGGGTTACGGCTACCCGCAGCAGCCCGCGCCCGAGCCGGGCTACGGCTACCCGCAGCAGCCGCCGCAGCCGGACCCCGGTTACGGCTACCCGCAGCAGCCGCCCGCGCCGCCGCAGCAGCCGTACGGCTACCCCACGCAGCCCCAGCAGCCGCAGCAGGCCCCGCAGTACGGCGGCTACGGGCAGCCGCAGGGCCCGGGGGGACAGCCCCCGTACGGCTATCCGACCCAGCCCCAGCAGGCCTACGGCGGCTACCAGCACCCGGCGCCCGCCCCCTCGGCGCCGGGCGGGAAGAAGCTGTCCGCCCAGCTCCAGATCGTGATCGCGGCGGTCGTCGCCGTCGCGGTGATCATCGGCGTCGGCATCTGGTACGCCGGTTCCGGCGGCGACGGCGACCAGGCCAAGGGCACGGGCGGCACCTCGCAGGGCGCCACCGGCGGCGGCTCCGGGGACACCAAGGGCCTCGGCGGCGGCAAGGAGAAGGCGCCCGCGAACACCCAGGGCAAGAAGGCCTTCGACGTCGTCGAGCCGAAGGTCCCGGACGTCACCGACGTGTCGGGCTCCTGGATCACGGACAAGGCGTACGTGAAGACCGGCGTCAACTCGATGGTCGCCTACGACCTCGACAAGGGCACGGTCCTGTGGACGCTGCCGCTGACCGGTCAGGTCTGCGGCACCTCGCGGCACATGACGGCCGACCACAAGGTGCCGATCCTCTTCGAGGCCAGCAAGCGGGTCGCGCCGCGCTACTACCAGCTGTGCACCGAGGTCGGCATGGTCGACCTGAACACCGGCAAGCTGCTGTGGTCGACCTCGGTCACCGGCGGCACGGGCGGCGACCAGAAGGTCCGGTTCGGCGAGGTCACGCTCAGCGGGGCGACCGTCGCGGCCGGCGGCACCGACGGCGGCGCCGCCTTCGACGCGGCCAACGGCAACCCGCGCTGGAAGCCGCAGGCCAACAGCCAGAACTGCTACGACCAGGGCTACGGCGGCGGCGAGGGCCTCGTCGCGATCCGCAAGTGCGGTCCGTACGACAGCCAGTACGTGATGGTCCAGAACCTGAACCCGACGACGGGCGCCCCGCTCTCGCAGTACAAGATGCCGACCGGTGTGAAGTACGCGTCGGTCGTCTCCACCAAGCCGCTGGTCGTCGCGGCCGACGTCGGCGAGTCCGCCGGCGACGGCAGCGGCATCTCGGACTTCTTCTCGATCGACGAGAAGACCGGCAAGCTGAAGGCGAAGATCACGGCGGACGCGGACCAGTACGGGGCCCGCTGCCGCTCGACGAAGGTCGAGTCCTGCTCCCAGGCGCTCGTCGGCAACGGCCGGCTCTACGTGCCGACCGAGGAGCACGAGGGCAGCACCGGCGAGTACGGCGACGAGACCAACGAGGTCATCGCCTTCGACCTGACCACCGGGCGGACCCTGCCGGAGAAGGCGGACGCCGGGGACAAGTACACCCTGGTCCCGCTTCGGATGGACGGCGGCAACCTCATCGCCTACAAGGAGCCCCCCTACGACAAGGGCGGCCGGATCGTCTCGATCGACGGCGGCACGATGAAGGAGACGCTGCTCCTGGAGAACCCGGCGGACAAGGCGATCCGCGACATCGAGAGCGGCTTCTCCGTGGACTACTCGGAGATCCTGTACGGCGACGGTCGCCTGTTCATGTCCGCCATGATGATCTCCAAGCCGCGGGCGTCGGCCTCGCCGGACGAGAAGAAGTACCTGGCGGTGTCGTACAGCACCCGATGAACGCACGGACGTCGTACGGGCGTTCGTGAGACGGGAACAGCCCGGCGTGTCGGTTTCACCCCGACGTGCCGGGCTGTTTGCGCACCGCGCCGGGTGGCGAAGAATTCGGGGTCGAGCGGGCCGGCCGGGGGACGGCGGGCCCGGAGGATGGGGGATGACCGGATGGGCGTACGCCTCGTGGTGGTCGACGACCACCGCCTGCTGGCGGAGGCGCTCGCCTCGGCGCTGAAGCTGCGCGGGCACCGGGTGCTCGCGGCGGGCGCGCCGGTGGCGGCGGCCGCGGACCTCGTGGTGGGCCGGGGGCCGGAGGTCTGCCTGCTCGGCACGGCCGCGCCGGCCGCGCCGGGCGCCTTCGACGTGGTCGCGCGGATCAAGCGGGAGCGGCCGCAGGTGGCCGTGGTGGTGCTCGGCCCGGTGCCGTCGCCGCGCGGCATCGCGGCGGCGTTCGCAGCCGGTGCCTCGGGGTACGTCCGGCACGACGAGCGCATCGAGGGCGTCGAGCGGGCCCTGGTGAAGGCCAGGGCGGGGGAGTGCGCGGTGGCGCCCGCGCTGCTCCAGGGCGCCTTCGCGGAGCTGCTGCACCCGGCGGCCCAGCCGGACGACGAGGCGCAGCGGCTGCTGCGGATGCTGACGCAGCGGGAGGTGGAGGTGCTCGTCCGGGTGGCGGAGGGCGAGGACACCCGGCTGATCGCGGCGGGGATGGGGATCGCGTCGAGCACGGCGCGGACGCACGTGCAGCGGGTCCTGATGAAGCTGGGGGTCGGCTCGCGTCTGGAGGCGGCGGCGCTGGCGGCCCGGACGGGGCTGCTCGACCGGGCGGTGCCGGGGCAGCGCGGCCCCTCCTGAGGCTTCCGGAGCGGCTTCCGGCGAGGTGGCACGGCTGAGGGTCCCGGTCGCGGGGCCCGGCTTCGCCATTGACGCTGATGTTTGAATGTGATTCTTTATGCGTGGTTATGTTTGGTCCGCCCGGAGGGTAGCCCCGTGAAGAAAACCGTCACCACGCTCGCCGACGGGCGCGAGTTGATCTACTACGACACCCGCGACGACGCGGTCCGCACCGCCGTCGACCCGCGCCCCCTCACCCCCGTCGTCTCCCGCTCCGAGATCCGGTACGACGAGCTCACCGGCGACCCCGTCGCCGTCGCCTCGCACCGGCAGGCCCGCACCTACCACCCGCCGGCCGACGCCTGCCCGCTCTGCCCCGCCGTGGACGGCCGCGAGAGCGAGATCCCGGAGGCGGACTACGAGGTGGTGGTCTTCGAGAACCGCTTCCCCTCCCTCTCCGGCGGCGTCGGCCGCTGCGAGGTCGTCTGCTTCACCGACGACCACGCGCTCTCCTTCGCCGACCTCACCGAGGAGCGGGCCCGGCTCGTCCTCGACGCCTGGACCGACCGGACCGCCGCGCTCTCCGTCCTGCCCGGAGTCGAGCAGGTCTACTGCTTCGAGAACCGCGGCCGGGAGATCGGCGTCACCCTGCCGCACGCGCACGGCCAGATCTACGCCTTCCCCTACGTGTCCCCCCGGACGGCCGCCATGCGGCGCCGCACCGACGAGCACCGGGCGGCGACCGGACGGAACCTCTTCGACGACGTCGTCGCCCGCGAGCGCGCCGACGGCGAGCGGGTGGTCCTGGAGACCGAGCACTGGATCGCCTTCGTGCCGTACGCCGCCCACTGGCCGTACGAGGTGCACCTGCACCCCAAGCGCCGGGTCCCGGACCTGCTCGCCCTCGACGAGGCCGCCCGCACAGAGTGCGCACAGGTCTACCTGGAACTCTTGAGGCGCTTCGACCGGATCTTCGGCCCGGACGAGCCGCCGACGCCCTACATCGCCGCCTGGCACCAGGCGCCGTTCTCGGACGAGCGGCGCGAGGACTTCGGACTGCACCTGGAGCTCTTCACCGTCCGACGGGCCTCCGGCAAGCTGAAGTACCTCGCGGGCACCGAGTCCGGCATGGGCGCGTTCATGAACGACGTACGGCCGGAAGACGCGGCCCGACGACTCCGAGAGGTGGCGACCGCATGACCACGCACGCGAAGAGGTACCTGGTGACGGGAGGCGCCGGCTACGTCGGCAGCGTCGTCGCCGCCCACCTCCTGGAACGGGGCCACCGCGTCACCGTCCTCGACGACCTCTCCACCGGCTTCGCCGAAGGGGTCCCGGACGGCGCCGAGTTCGTCGAGGGCCGCGTCCAGGACGCGGCGAAGTGGCTCGACGCCTCCTACGAGGGCGTCCTGCACTTCGCCGCCTTCTCGCAGGTCGGCGAGTCCGTCGCCCGGCCCGAGAAGTACTGGGAGAACAACGTCGGCGGCACCATGGCCCTGCTCGCGGCCATGCGCGACGCCGGGGTGCGCCGGCTCGTCTTCTCCTCCACCGCCGCGACCTACGGCGAACCGGAGACCGTGCCGATCCCCGAGTCCGCGCCCACCTCGCCCACCAGCCCGTACGGGGCGAGCAAGCTGGCCGTCGACCACATGATCGGCGGCGAGTGCGCCGCCCACGGCCTGGCCGCCGTCTCGCTGCGCTACTTCAACGTGGCCGGCGCCCACGGCCCGCTCGGCGAGCGCCACCACCCCGAGTCCCACCTCATCCCGCTCGTCCTCCAGGTCGCCCTGGGCGAGCGGGAGGCGATCTCCGTGTACGGCGAGGACTACCCCACCCCGGACGGCACCTGCGTCCGCGACTACATCCACGTCGCCGACCTCGCCGAGGCCCACCTCCTGGCGCTCGACGCCATGACCGCGGGCTCCGTGCCGGCCGGCGAGCACCTGATCTGCAACCTCGGCAACGGCAACGGCTTCTCCGTCCGCGAGGTCGTCGAGACCGTCCGCGCGGTCACGGGCCACCCGGTCCCCGAGGTCACCGCCGCCCGCCGGCCCGGCGACCCGGCCGTCCTGGTCGCCTCCGCCGACACGGCCCGCGAGCGGCTCGGCTGGACGCCGTCCCGCCCCGACCTGGCCGCCGTCGTCGCCGACGCCTGGGCGTTCGCGCGGCTCCGCGGGGAGGAGGGGGCATGAGCGTCGCCGACGGCTTCGAGGCGCTGTACGGCGCCGCGCCCGACGGGGTGTGGGCCGCCCCCGGGCGGGTCAACCTCATCGGTGAGTACACCGACTTCAACGACGGCTTCGTGCTGCCCCTCGCGCTGCCGCACACCACCGTCGCCGCCGTCTCCCGCCGTGACGACGGCGTCCTGCGGCTGCACTCCGCCGACATCGACGGCGGGATCGTGCAGCTGGAGGTCGACGCCCTGGAGCCGCTGTCCGGCGGCGGCTGGGCGGCCTACCCGGCCGGGGTCGTCTGGGCGCTGCGGGAGGCCGGGCACCCGGTGACCGGGGCGGACGTGCACCTCGCGTCGACCGTGCCGACCGGCGCCGGGCTCTCCTCGTCGGCTGCCCTGGAGGTCGTCACGGGGCTGGCCCTGAACGACCTGTTCGGGCTCGGGCTCTCCCGCCCCGAACTGGCCCGGATCGCCCAGCGCGCCGAGAACGCCTTCGTGGGCGTCCCCTGCGGCGTGATGGACCAGATGGCCTCCGCCTGCGCCGAGGACGGCCACGCCCTCCACCTGGACACCCGGGACCTCTCGTACCGCCAGGTCCCCTTCGACCTGGCCGGCGAGGGCCTGCGGCTGCTCGTCGTCGACACCCGCGTGAAGCACGCGCTCGGGGACGGCGCGTACGCGGAGCGGCGCGCCGGGTGCGAAGCGGGTGCGCGGGCGCTCGGCGTGAAGGCCCTGCGCGACGTGAGCGCCGTGCACCTATCCGAATCCCTCGCCCTCCTGAGCGACGAGACGATCCTGCGGTACGTCCGGCACGTCGTCTCGGACAACGCCCGGGTGGAGCGGGTCATCGCCCTGCTCGACGCCGGCGACACCCGGGCCGTCGGGCCGGTCCTCACGGAGGGGCACGCCTCGCTCCGCGACGACCTGCGGGTGTCCTGTCCTGAACTCGACCTCGTGGTCGAGGCGGCGAACGCGGCGGGGGCGCTCGGCGCCCGGATGACCGGCGGCGGCTTCGGCGGCTCGGCCGTCGTCCTCGTCGACGCCGACCGGGCCGACGAGGTCGCCGCCGCCGTCGGCACGGCCTTCGCCGCCGCCGGGTACGCGGCCCCGGGGATCTTCCCCGCCGTGCCGTCGGAGGGCGCGCGCCGGCTCTGAAACCGGTCCCGCACCCGGACGACTTCGCGCAGTTCCGCCAAACGGCCCCCACCGTGGCGCCCCGCCCCTACTCTGTTGGGCAGCGCCGGTGGGGGCCGGTGCTGTTCAGGGGGCGAGACCCGTCGGGTACGGCGCCGGAAGCGGGGTAACAGTCAACGCACGGCGGCGGCCGGGCGAGCGACGGACCCGCCTCCGGCGTCGTACCGCGCCGGTCCTCTCCTCGACGCATGGGGGTCTCCGTGGCACGTATCCGGGTCCTGGTGGTGGACGACCACCGCATCTTCGCCGAGTCGCTGGCCGCGGCCCTCGCGGCGGAGCCCGACGTCGACGTGGCCGCCGCCGGGAGCGGCCCGGCGGCGCTGCGCTGCCTGGAGCGCGGTATCGCGGAGGGGCGCAGGTTCGACGTGCTCCTGGTCGACGCCGAACTCGGCGCGGGGCCCGCGGGCGCGGCGCAGGCCGGCCGGGCACCGGACGACCCCGAGGCCGCGGTCGACGGGATCTCCCTGGTCGCGGGCGTCCGCCGGGTCCAGCCCGCCGTCCGCACGGTCGTCCTCGGGGAGAAGGACGACCCGCGGCGGGCGGCGCTCGCGCTCCAGGCCGGGGCCTCCGGCTGGGTCGCCAAGGACTGCTCGCTCCAGCGGCTGCTCGCCGTGGTCCGCGGGGTGCTGCGGGACGAGACGCACCTGCCGCCCGCGCTGCTCACGGGCGTCCTGCGGGAGCTGACGGCGGCCCGCAAGCACCGGACGGACAGCGAGCGCCTGGTGGAGTCGCTGACCCCGCGCGAGGCGGAGGTGCTGCGCTGCATGGTCGCGGGGCTGGGCCGCAAGGCGGTCGCCGAGCGGCTCTTCCTCTCCCCGCACACCGTCCGTACGCACATGCAGAACGTGCTGGGGAAGCTGGGCGTGCACTCGACCCTGGCGGCGGTGGCGCTGGCCCGCCGGGCGGGTGTCGGACCGGCCGAGCCGGCTCCCGCGCTAGCCGGGGACGTTGTCGAACGGGGCGGTCAGCCGGCGTAGCAGCGCGGCCAGGTCGCCGCGCTGGGCGCGGGAGAGCTGGGAGAGGATGGCGCGCTCCTGGGCGAGCAGCCCGGCGAGGGCCTCGTCGGCGCGGTCGCGGCCCTCGGGGGTGAGCCGGACGAGGACCCCGCGTCGGTCGCTGGGGTCGGGCAGCCGCTCGACCAGGCCCTTCTTGGTGAGCCGGTCGATGCGGTTGGTCATGGTGCCGGACGTGACGAGGGTCTGGGTGAGGAGCTGGCCGGGGGAGAGCTGGTAGGGCGCGCCGGCCCGGCGGAGCGAGGTGAGGACGTCGAACTCCCAGGGCTCCAGCTGGTGCTCGGAGAAGGCGAGCCGACGGGCGCGGTCGAGGTGCCGGGCGAGCCGCGAGACGCGGCTGAGCACCTCGAGCGGTTCCACGTCGAGGTCGGGGCGCTCGCGGCGCCATGCAGCGACCAGTCGGTCGACCTCGTCCTCCATGACGATCAGTGTAGAGGGTCTGTTGACATAAAGTCTCTTGGGTTCAAGTTTCTTGATGTCGAGTATCTTGGAGTCAAGATATATTTCCCTGGACTACGGGGAAGGGACCCGGCCGGAACTCCGTTCCGCTTCGGCAACACGTGCCAGCAAGGGGGCTTCGAACATGCATTCCGTGGAATCCGCCGCACCCACCTGGGATCCGCAGCAGTACCTCCGCCACTCCGGCCACCGCACCCGGCCGTTCCTCGACCTGCTCGCCCGAATACCGCACCTGCCGGCCCAGGACCGGCCCGCCCGCATCGCCGACCTCGGCTGCGGCCCCGGCAACGTGACGGCCCTCCTCGCCGACCGGTGGGCCGACGCGCACATCACCGGCTTCGACCTCTCGCCGGAGATGCTGGAGCGCGCCGAGAAGGACTGGGCGGGCACCACCCGCGGCGGCGGCTGGCTCGACTTCCGGCCCGCGGACGCCGCCCACTGGACCCCCGACGAGCCCTACGACCTGATCGTCTCCAACGCGGCCCTCCAGTGGGTCCCCAACCACCCCGAGTCCCTCGCCCCCTGGGTCGAGGGGCTCCACCCCGGCGGCACCCTCGCCTTCCAGGTCCCGGGCAACTTCACCTCGCCCAGCCACGCCCTCCTCGGGGAGCTCTGCGACACCCCCGAGTGGCGCGGGCGCCTCGGCGACCAGGGCCGCCGCTTCGTCCACATCCTCGACCCGGCCGAGTACCTCACCCGGCTGACCGACCTCGACTGCGAGACGGACGTCTGGGAGACCACGTACAGCCAGCTCCTCCACGGCGAGGACCCCGTCCTCGACTGGGTCAAGGGCACCGCGCTGCGGCCCGTCCTCACCACCCTCGGCGACGACCAGGAGGCGATCGACGCCTTCCTCGACCAGTACCGGGCGCTGCTCCGCGAGGCCTACCCGGCAGGACCGCACGGCACCGTCTTCCCCTTCCGGCGGATCTTCGCCGTCGCCCGCAAGCGGGGCTGAGCGCACCGGGGGGACGCCGAGGACGGGGGAGACGCACGGGCGCCCCGCACCGGAACTCCGGTGCGGGGCGCCCGCGTGCGCGGCTCAGTACATGGCGTTGTACGTCTGGAAGCCCGTGCCGATGCGGTAGCGCGGCTTGAAGGTGCCGTCGCCGACGCCCAGGTAGCGCCACAGCTCGCCCGCCCCGTTCACCGCGAGCAGGTCGGCCTTGCCGTCGCTGTTGAGGTCGCCGGGGGCCGCGATCCGGGCGTACGTCCAGCCGCTGCCGATCTGCTGCCGCGCCGCGAACGGGGCGTTGGCCACGCCGGTGCCGCGGTACAGGAACAGCCTGCCGTTGCCGTCCCGGGCGATCACGTCCGGACGGCCGTCGCCCGAGTAGTCGCCCGCGCCGATGATCGCGTTGTAGCCCGCCCAGCCGGTGCCGACCTTGATCCGGGCGTGCAGGGCCGTGCCCTCGCCGTTGCCCCGGTACAGGTACAGGTTGCCGGCGGCGTCCCGGCTCAGCAGGTCGCCCCTGCCGTCGCCGTTCAGGTCGCCGATGCCCGCGATCTTGTTGTAGATGTGCCAGCCGCTGCCGAGGATCGTGTCGCCCTCGCCGTACAGGTAGCCCTGGACGACGGGCAGGAAGTCGGCCTCGTTGTCCTCCCCGAGGGACGAGGCCCAGGTGAGGGAGTAGCCGTTCCAGCCGGTGCCGCCCTCGTACCGCTTGCTGAGGCGCCCGTTGTTGTCGGAGTAGTAGACGAAGACCTGGCCCGACTTGTCCCGCGCCAGGACCGCGTTCTTGCCGGAGGAGGCGATCGAGCCCGAACCGCTGAACTGGTCGACCGGCCGCGCCGCGCGGTCGTAGCTGACCTGCGCGCGCGGGCCGAGGCGGCCGTCACCCAGACCGAGGTAGCACCACAGCGTGCCCTCCTGGTCGCGGGCGATCAGGTCGGCCCTGCCGTCGCCGTTCTGGTCGTCGACCGGCACGACCTGGTTGTACGTGCCCCAGCCGGTGCCGACGGCCCGGCGCGGCTTGAACGGGGCCGCCTTGTCGCCGGTGCTGCCGTAGAAGAACAGCTGCCCGCCCAGCGTCCGGGCGAGGACGTCGCCGCGGCCGTCGCCGTCGTTGTCGCCGAGACCCACGACCTGGTCGTACAGGTTCCAGCCGTTGCCCACCTTCGCCGCCGGCCCGAACGGCGCCGTCAGCGAACCGGTCGCCAGGTACAGGTACAGGTCGCCGTTGTGCTTGCGGCCGATGAGGTCGGCCTTGCCGTCGCCGTTCACGTCACCGGGCGAGAAGACCTTGTTGTAGATCGTCCAGCCGTTGCCCACCCACTGGCGGGTGCCGGAGGTCGCCGTGGCGTCGGAGAAGAGCTCCAGCTGCCCGTACTTCGAGACGGTCAGCACCTCGGGAGCGCCGTTGCCGTTCAGGTCGCCGATCGGGACGATGTCGTTCTTCAGGACCGTGGAGCCGCCGTAGCCGATCCACGCCTCGGTCGGCGAGACCGCGGTCGACGGCACGGCGTACAGCGAGCCGTTCCACTCGCGGTTGAGCAGGTCCGTACGGCCGTCGCCGTCCACGTCGAACCGCGGCGGCAGGACCGCGTCGGCCTGGGCCGTGCCGGCCTTGGCCGCGCCGGACAGCGCCGACCAGTCGAGCTTCAGCGCCGTGCGGTCGCGCTGCGGCAGCTCCACGGACGGCCGCGGAGCGGGCTCGGCCACGGCCGGGGACGCCAGCAGCATGCCGGCGGACAGGACGAGCGCGGTGCAGGTCGTGACGCGGCGCGCGCGCCCGGAGAATGCGGAACGCAAAAGATCCCCCCCTGGGGAACGAGAAAAGGGCCCGCGGGCAGGGATCCGCGACGCGTCCGTACGGCAGTCGGCACGTACGGAGGGCGGACACCCCCCTCGGATGTGGACCGGAGTGTACTCCTGTTCGAGTGTGGGGAAGCCACTGTTTTTCCCCGACCCCGTCAGGTCCCCGGCCCGACCGCCGGTCCTCCGGCCCCGACCGCCGGTCCTCCGGCCCCGACCGCCGGTCCTCCGGCCCCGCCCCGCCGGTTCTCCGGTCCCCGCCCCGTCAGCTCTTGCGGTGCCCTATGAGCCGCGGCTTCTGCTCCATGCCGTCGAGGCCGTGCCACGCCAGGTTCACCAGATGGGCGGCCACCTCGGCCTTCCGCGGCTTGCGCACGTCCAGCCACCACTGGCCGGTCAGCGCCACCATGCCCACCAGCGCCTGCGCGTACAGCGGCGCCAGCTTCGGGTCGAAACCGCGGGCCTTGAACTCCAGGCCCAGGATGTCCTCCACCTGCGTGGCGATGTCGCTGATCAGCGACGCGAACGTGCCCGTCGACTGCGCCACCGGCGAGTCCCGCACGAGGATCCGGAAACCGTCCGTGTAGTTCTCGATGTAGTCGAGGAGCGCGAACGCCGCCTGCTCCAGGAGCTCCCGCGGATGCCCGGCCGTCAGCGCGCCCGTCACCCCGTCGAGGAGCTGGCGCATCTCCCGGTCGACGACGACCGCGTACAGCCCCTCCTTGCCGCCGAAGTGCTCGTACACCACCGGCTTGGACACCCCGGCCTTCGCCGCGATCTCCTCCACCGACGTGCCCTCGAAGCCCTTCTCGGCGAAGAGCGTGCGACCGATGTCGAGCAGCTGCTCCCGGCGCTGCGCGCCCGTCATCCGCACCCGACGCCCCCGCCGGGCCTTCTGCTCTCCGCCACTGCCGCCGGTACCGCCGGTCCTGCCCTCGATCGCCACGTCTTCCATCATGCCGCGTCTGCGGACGCGCTCTGGCGGCGGGCTTCGATGCGGGACTTCGCCGGCCAGCGCACGTCGGACGCCCAGCCGAGCTGCTCGAACCAGCGGATCAGCCGCGCGCTGGAGTCGACCTGCCCGCGCAGCACCCCGTGCCGGGCCGACGTCGGGTCCGCGTGGTGCAGGTTGTGCCAGGACTCGCCGCAGGACAGCACCGCGAGCCACCACACGTTGCCCGAGCGGTCACGCGACTTGAACGGCCGCTTGCCCGCCGCGTGGCAGATCGAGTTGATCGACCACGTCACGTGGTGCAGCAGCGACACCCGCACCAGGGAGCCCCAGAAGAACGCGGTGAACGCGCCCCACCACGACCACGTCACCAGACCGCCGACCAGCGGCGGGATCGCCAGCGACACCACCGTCCACAGCACGAACTGGCGGGAGATCGCCCGGATCGCCGGGTCCTTGATCAGATCGGGCGCGTACTTGTGCTGCGGAGTCCGCTCCTCGTCGAACATCCAGCCGATGTGCGCCCACCACAGGCCCTTCATCAGCGCCGGCACCGTCTCGCCGAACCGCCACGGCGAATGCGGGTCGCCCTCGGCGTCCGAGAACTTGTGGTGCTTGCGGTGGTCCGCCACCCAGCGCACCAGCGGACCCTCCACCGCGAGCGACCCCATGACCGCGAGCGCGATCCGCAGCGGCCGCTTCGCCTTGAAGGCGCCGTGCGTGAAGTAGCGGTGGAAACCGATCGTGATGCCGTGGCAGCCGACGAAGTACATGACGACCATCAGCACCAGGTCCAGCCAGCTCACCCCCCAGCCCCACGCCAGCGGCACCGCCGCGAGCAGCGCCACGAACGGCACCGTGATGAAGAGCAGCAGCGCGACCTGCTCGAGCGAACCCTTGCGGTCGCCGCCGAGCGTGGCGAAGGTCAGGGCCGCGGTGCCCTCGGACGTCGCGGGCGCCGAGGTCACCTCGGGGCTCATGGTCATGGATGTCCCCTGGGGGTGAGGGTGAGAGTGGGGGAATGTACGAGAAAGTACGGAAAGACACGGCCGAGGCTACGCCTCCGTAACCTACGGCGTCGTAAGTATGGCAGCGCCGTGGCGCGCGGCAAGAGGGCACAACAGGGCCCTGGCCGCCGTCCACGGGTTGGACACCTATCCTGGGTGCGTCGGACAGCGCGGTCCGCAAGCCTCCAGAACCCCTCCAGACGTGCTGAAACACTGCAAGGAGCCGCACCTGTGAGCAGTGCCGACCAGACCCCCACCGCCAGCACCGAGCTGCGCGCCGACATCCGCCGACTGGGCGACCTCCTCGGCGAGACCCTCGTCCGCCAGGAGGGCCACGAGCTCCTCGACCTCGTCGAGAAGGTCCGCCGCCTCACCCGGGAGGACGGCGAGGCCGCGGCCGAGCTCCTCCAGGGCGTCGAGCTGGAGACCGCAGCCAAGCTGGTGCGCGCCTTCTCCACCTACTTCCACCTGGCGAACGTCACCGAGCAGGTCCACCGCGGCCGCGAGATGCGCGAGAAGCGCGCCGCCGAGGGCGGCCTCCTCGCCCGCACCGTCGACATGCTCAAGGACGGCGACCCCGAGCACGTACGCGAGACGGTCAAGAACCTCAACGTACGGCCCGTCTTCACCGCGCACCCCACCGAGGCCGCCCGCCGCTCCGTCCTCAACAAGCTGCGCCGGATCGCCGCCCTCCTGGAGACCCCGGTCATCGAGGCCGACCGCCGCCGCCACGACCTGCGGCTCGCCGAGAACATCGACCTCATCTGGCAGACCGACGAACTCCGGGTCGTCCGCCCCGAGCCCGCCGACGAGGCCCGCAACGCCATCTACTACCTCGACGAGCTGCACGCCAACGCCGTCGGCGACGTCCTGGAGGACCTCGCCGCCGAGCTGGAGCGCGTCGGCGTCGAACTCCCCGCCGGCACCCGCCCGCTGACCTTCGGCACCTGGATCGGCGGCGACCGCGACGGCAACCCCAACGTCACCCCGCAGGTGACCTGGGACGTCCTGATCCTCCAGCACGAGCACGGCATCACCGACGCCCTCGAACTCGTCGACTACCTGCGCGGACTGCTCTCCAACTCCATCCGCTACGCCGGGGCCACCCAGGAACTCCTGGACTCCCTCCAGCGCGACCTGGAGCTCCTCCCGGAGATCAGCCCCCGCTACAAGCGCCTCAACGCCGAGGAGCCCTACCGGCTCAAGGCCACCTGCATCCGGCAGAAGCTCGTCAACACCCGCGAGCGCCTCGCCACCGGCACCCCGCACCAGGACGGCCGCGACTACCTCGGCACCGCCGAGCTCCTCCGCGACCTCACCCTCATCCAGACCTCGCTGCGCGAGCACCGCGGCGGCCTCTTCGCCGACGGCCGGATGGACCGCACCATCCGCACCCTCTCCGCCTTCGGCCTCCAGCTCGCCACCATGGACGTCCGCGAGCACGCCGACGCCCACCACCACGCCCTCGGGCAGCTCTTCGACCGCCTCGGCGAGGAGTCCTGGCGGTACGCCGACATGCCCCGCGACTACCGGCAGAAGCTCCTCGCCAAGGAGCTCCGCTCGCGCCGCCCGCTCGCCCCCACCCCGGCGCCGCTGGACGCCGCCGGCGAGAAGACGCTCGGCGTCTTCCACACCATCAAGGAGGCCTTCGAGCGCTTCGGCCCGGAGGTCATCGAGTCGTACATCATCTCGATGTGCCAGGGCGCCGACGACGTCTTCGCCGCCGCCGTCCTCGCCCGCGAGGCCGGCCTGATCGACCTGCACGGCGGCTGGGCCAAGATCGGCATCGTGCCGCTCCTGGAGACCACCGACGAGCTCAAGGCCGCCGACGTCATCCTCGACGGCATGCTCGCCGACCCCTCCTACCGGCGCCTCGTCTCACTCCGCGGCGACGTCCAGGAGGTCATGCTCGGCTACTCGGACTCCTCCAAGTTCGGCGGCATCACCACCTCCCAGTGGGAGATCCACCGCGCCCAGCGCAGGCTCCGCGACGTCGCCCACCGCTACGGCGTCCGCCTCCGCCTCTTCCACGGCCGCGGCGGCACCGTCGGCCGCGGCGGCGGCCCCTCGCACGACGCGATCCTCGCCCAGCCCTGGGGCACGCTGGAGGGCGAGATCAAGGTGACCGAGCAGGGCGAGGTCATCTCCGACAAGTACCTGATCCCGTCCCTGGCGCGGGAGAACCTGGAACTGACGGTCGCCGCCACGCTCCAGGCCTCCGCCCTGCACACCTCGCCGCGCCAGTCCGACGACGCCCTGGCCCGCTGGGACGCGGCCATGGACACCGTCTCGGACGCCGCCCACACCGCGTACCGCAAGCTCGTCGAGGACCCGGACCTCCCCTCGTACTTCTTCGCGGCCACCCCGGTCGACCAGTTGGCCGACCTCCACCTGGGCTCCCGTCCCTCGCGCCGCCCCGACTCGGGTGCCGGACTCGACGGACTGCGGGCCATCCCGTGGGTGTTCGGCTGGACCCAGTCCCGCCAGATCGTCCCCGGCTGGTTCGGCGTCGGCTCCGGCCTCAAGGCCCTGCGCGAGGCCGGCCTCGACCCGGTCCTCGGCGAGATGTACGAACGCTGGCACTTCTTCCGCAACTTCCTCGCCAACGTCGAGATGACGCTCGCGAAGACGGACCTGCGGATCGCCCGCCACTACGTCGACACCCTGGTCCCCGACGACCTCAAGCACGTCTTCGACACCATCGAGGCCGAGCACGCGCTGACCGTCGCCGAGGTCCTCAAGATCACCGGCGGCGAGCAGCTCCTCGACTCCAACCCGGTGCTCCAGCAGACGTTCGCCATCCGCGACGCCTACCTCGACCCGATCTCGTACCTCCAGGTCGCCCTCCTCGCCCGCCAGCGCGCGGACGCCGAGCGCGGCGAGGACCCGGACCCGCTCCTCGCGCGGGCCCTGCTCCTCACGGTGAACGGCGTCGCCGCGGGCCTCCGCAACACCGGCTGACCCGCCCCCCGTTCATGACCGTGCCCCCGTCGGGAGACCCGACGGGGGCACGGTCGTCCGACGCTACGGCGCTGTTACTGCTGCGCCTTGCGACGACGGGTCACCAGGACCGCACCGGCGGCCGCGAGGGCGAGCGCCGCGGCGGCCAGCATCCCCACGGGGGCGCTGGAACCGGTCTCGGCGAGGTCGCCCTCGCCCTTGGTGTCCGAACCACCGGTGCCACCGGCCGACGCGGACGCCGACGGGGACTCGGAGCCACCCGGGGTCGTCTCGCCCGGAGTCGGGCTCTCGGTGCCGGGGGTGGTGGTCTCCGTGCCCGGAGTGGTGGTCTCCGTGCCCGGGGTGGTGGTCTCCGTGCCGGGAGTCGTCGTCTCCGTGCCCGGAGTGGTGGTCTCCGTGCCCGGGGTCGTCGTCTCCGTGCCCGGGGTGGTGGTCTCGGTGACCGGGGTGGCGGGGCAGGTGTGGGAGAGGTTGAACCACTCCTTCTTCAGCGTGCCGACGACCTCGGCCGAGGCGGCGACCAGCTTGGCGCCCGGCTCCGAGCTCGCGTAGGCGTGCTTGTCGCTCGGGGGACCGAAGGTGGTGATGGTCTGGACACCACCGGGCTCGAACTCGACCGTCAGCTTGGTGAAGACGGCGTTCCCGTCCTTGCCGCTGCCCGGCAGCACGAAGTGCCAGCCGTCCTTGCCGTCCGGGACGGTGGGGCATTCGCCCTTCTCGCCGAACTCCTCGGCGGTGATAGGAAGGTCCTCGACCTGGTGCAGCGGGATCGGCGTGGGAGCCGACGCGGAGGCGACCGGGGCCAGGACGAGGGAGCCCGCCATTGCCGCGACAAGTGCGGCTGCGGGTATGAGGGAGCGTCGCATGTGCAGTCGTCCATCTGTGGGATGAGGATGCCGTGGGAGGTGGCTGGGGCAGCCTATCGACCCCCTTAAGCCGTGCTTAACCCAGAGCTCCATAACGATTGCGCCAGGAACCCGGCGCAATCCGCTCAGAGCGCGAGGAAAGCCGCGACGAGCAGCGCTCCGCCGATGCCGGCGACCGACCACGCGGTCCGCGGCAGCCGCATGCCGCCGCCTATGAGCGGCGCGGCGAGGAGGAGCGCGCCGCCGAGCGGGAGCCAGGCGTGCAGGCCGCCGCCCCAGCCCGTGCGTACGCCCTCGTCGGTGCCGGGCTTCACGACGACGGGGATCGTGGTGCCCTTCTCCGCCGCGACCGAGCGCGCGATCGTCAGCGTCCGCCGCGTCGACGACGGGTCCTCGGGTGTGTAGGCGCCGCTGCAGGTTTCCTCCGTGCAGCCGGTCACCGTCAGCGTCCCGTGCTCGCGGCCCTTGGCGAGCAGGACGTGCTGGGCCGAGTTCCAGGAGGTCCACGCGCCCGCGACGAGGAGGAGGAGCGCGACGAGGGCCATGGCGGCGTTACGGACGTGCGTCATGACCCGCGATCGTACAGTCGTACGTTCCGACCGCCGGAGGGTCAGGTCCCGTCCGGAAGTGGCGTCGGCCGGGACTTTCCGGACAGGGCCTACGAGTTGTACGCCGACTGGGCCCGCTCCAGGCCCTCCGCCACCAGGCATTCGACGGAGTCGGCCGCGCGGTCGACGAACCAGTCGAGTTCCTTGCGCTCGGTGGAGGAGAAGTCCTTGAGGACGAAGTCGGCGACCTGCATGCGGCCCGGCGGGCGGCCGATGCCGCAGCGGACGCGGTGGTACTCGGCGGTCATCGCCTTGGTCATGGACTTGAGGCCGTTGTGGCCGTTGTCGCCGCCGCCGAGCTTCAGGCGCAGCGTGGCGTAGTCGATGTCCAGTTCGTCGTGGACGGCGACGACGTGCGCCGTCGGCACCTTGTAGAAGTCCCGCAGTGCCGTCACGGGGCCGCCGGAGAGGTTCATGTACGACATCGGCTTCACGAGGATCACGCGGCGGTTCTCGGGGCCGGGAGGGCCCATCCGGCCCTCGACGACCTGCGCCTGGGCCTTCTGCGCGCGCTTGAACGAGCCGCGCATCCGCTCGGCGAGCAGGTCGACGACCATGAAGCCGATGTTGTGGCGGTTGGCGGCGTACTCGGGCCCGGGGTTGCCGAGGCCGACGATCAGCCAGGGGGCGTTGGCGTCGTCCGTCATGTGCGTCAGGTCTCCTCGTATCCGTCCACGCGCGTGCGTGCTTCCGTGCAAGAGAAACGGGGTGACGGGCCGCACGGCCCGTCACCCCGTCACGTCAGGCAGAGCCTACGGCTCAGGCCTCGGCGCCCTCGGTGGCCTCGGCCTCGGCGGCCGGCTCCTCGGCCTGCGCGGCCAGGACCTGCAGGACGACGGCGTCGGCGTCGGTGACCAGGGTCACGCCGCCCGGGAGGGTGATGTCCTTGGCGAGGACGGAGGAGCCGGCCTCCAGGCCCTCGACGGAGACCGTGACGGCCTCGGGGAGGTGGGTGGCCTCGGCCTCGACGGACAGGGTGGAGAGCACGTGCTCCAGCAGGTTGCCGCCGGCGGCCAGCTCGCCCTCGGCCTGGACCGGGACCTCGACGGTGACCTTCTCGCCGCGCTTGACGAGGAGCAGGTCGACGTGGACCAGGAAGCCCTTGATGGCGTCGCGCTGGACGGCCTTCGGGATCGCCAGCTCGTTGGTGCCGTCGATGTCGAGGGAGAGCAGGACGTTCGGCGTACGCAGCGCCATGCCGAGCTCGTGGGCCGGGAGGGTGATGTGGACCGGCTCGGAACCGTGGCCGTAGACGACGGCGGGAACCTGGGCGTTGCGGCGGATGGCGCGGGCGGCGCCCTTGCCGAACTCCGAGCGGACGGAAGCGGCGAGCTTGACCTCGGACATGTGGCACTCCTCGTAGAAGGTGTCGAAAGAAGACGGTCACCCGGCCACGACTGGCGATGGCCTGCTACGAAGAGCGCGTCGATAACGGACCGCCGTGACCCCATGGGGTACGGCCTCCCTCGCCGAGCAACTACGGCAGTCTACCGGCCCGCCGTCCGACCACCCAATTGGATCACCGGAACACGGCGGAGGGCCGCTCCCCCGAACGGGGAAGCGGCCCTCACGCACGGGCTCTCGCCGTGGCTCAGTGCTCCTCGAAGAGGCTCGTCACGGAGCCGTCCTCGAAGACCTCGCGCACCGCGCGCGCGATCGTCGGGGCGATCGAGAGCACCGTGATCTTGTCCAGCTCCAGGGCGCCGGGCACCGGCAGCGTGTCCGTGAACACGAACTCGCTGACCTTGGAGTTCTTGAGGCGGTCCGCGGCCGGGCCCGACAGGATGCCGTGCGTGGCCGTCACGATGACGTCCTCGGCGCCGTGCGCGAACAGGGCGTCCGCGGCGGCGCAGATCGTGCCGCCGGTGTCGACCATGTCGTCCACCAGGACGCAGACGCGGCCCTTCACGTCACCGACGACCTCGTGCACGGTGACCTGGTTGGCGACGTCCTTGTCGCGGCGCTTGTGCACGATCGCGAGGGGGGCGTCCAGGCGGTCGCACCAGCGGTCGGCGACCCGTACGCGGCCCGCGTCCGGGGAGACGATCGTCAGCTTGTCGCGGTCGACCTTGGCGCCCACGTAGTCCGCGAGGACCGGGAGGGCGGACAGGTGGTCCACGGGGCCGTCGAAGAAGCCCTGGATCTGGTCGGTGTGCAGGTCGACCGTCAGGATGCGGTCGGCGCCCGACGTCTTGAGCAGGTCCGCCACCAGGCGCGCCGAGATCGGCTCGCGGCCGCGGTGCTTCTTGTCCTGGCGGGCGTAGCCGTAGGACGGGATGATCACGGTGATGCTCCGGGCCGAGGCCCGCTTGAGAGCATCGATCATGATCAGCTGCTCCATGATCCACTTGTTGATCGGAGCCGTGTGGCTCTGGATCAGGAAGCAGTCCGCGCCGCGGGCCGACTCCTGGAAGCGGACGTAGATCTCACCGTTGGCGAAGTCGAACGCCTTGGTCGGAACGAGACCGACGCCCAGCTGGTGCGCGACCTCCTCGGCCAGCTCGGGGTGGGCGCGGCCGGAGAAGAGCATCAGCTTCTTCTCGCCGGTCGTCTTGATCCCGGTCACAGCACTGTCTCCTCAGACGTGTTCTCTGGCCGCGATCCCGCGCCTGTCGAGCGCATGGGCGAACCAGCCGAATTTGTGTGCACGTATCACGGTACGCCGAGTTCGACGTACCCGTTTCCGGTCAGCTTTCGCCGGCGGAGTCCTCAGAGGTGGCCTGAGCTGCCTGCGCGGCGGCGCTGCCGGGACGCTTCCGGGCCACCCAACCCTCGATATTCCGCTGCTGGCCCCGGGCCACCGCCAGCGAACCGGCCGGCACGTCCTTCGTGATCACGGACCCCGCGGCGGTGTAGGCACCGTCGCCGATGGTGATGGGAGCCACAAACATGTTGTCCGACCCCGTACGGCAGTGGGAGCCGATCGTGGTGTGGTGCTTCGCCTCGCCGTCGTAGTTCACGAAGACGCTCGCCGCGCCGATGTTCGTGAACTCGCCGATCGTCGCGTCACCCACGTACGACAGGTGGGGGACCTTCGTGCCCTCGCCGATCGTCGCGTTCTTCATCTCGACGTACGTGCCGGCCTTGGACTTCCGGCCGAGGTTCGTCCCCGGGCGCAGGTACGCGAACGGGCCCACGGAGGCGGACTCGCCGATCACGGCCGAGTAGGCGACGGTGTTGTCCACCCGGGCGCCCTTGCCGACGGTGGTGTCCGTCAGACGCGTGTTCGGGCCGACCTCGGCGTCCTCGCCGATGTGCGTCGCGCCGAGCAGCTGCGTACCCGGCAGGATCACCGCGTCCGGCTCGAACGTCACCGTCACGTCCACGAACACCGACGCCGGGTCGACCACGGTGACGCCGGCGAGCATCGCCGCCTCGATCAGCCGCCGGTTCAGCAGGGCGCGCGCCTCGGCGAGCTGCACCCGGTTGTTGATGCCGAGGATCTCGCGGTGGTCGCCCGCCACGGAGGCGCCGACCCGGTGGCCGGCCTCGCGCAGGATCGACAGGACGTCGGTGAGGTACTCCTCGCCCTGGCTGTTGTCCGTCCGCACCTGGCCGAGCGCCTCGGCGAGCAGCTTCCCGTCGAACGCGAACACACCCGAGTTGATCTCCCGGATGGCGCGCTGCTCGTCGGACGCGTCCTTGTGCTCGACGATCTCGGTCACCGCGCCGGAGGCGTCGCGGACGATCCGCCCGTAACCCGTGGAGTCCGGCACCTCGGCGGTCAGCACGGTCACGGCGTTGCCGTCGGCGGCGTGCGTGCCGGCCAGCGCCTTCAGCGTCCCGCCGGACAGCAGCGGGGTGTCGCCGCAGACGACGACCACGGTGCCCTCGGGCGCCTCGCCCAGCTCCTCCAGCGCCATCCGCACCGCGTGCCCGGTGCCGTTCTGCTCCTCCTGGACGGCGGTGCGGGTGCCCGCGTAGTGCTCCTCCAGGTGTCCCCGCACCTGCTCGCGGGCGTGGCCGACGACCACGACGAGGTGCTCGGGCTCCAGCTCCCGCGCGGCGGACACGACGTGCCCGACGAGGGACCGCCCGGCGATCTCGTGCAGGACCTTGGGAGTCTTCGACTTCATACGGGTGCCCTCACCCGCTGCGAGGACGACGACGGCTGCCGGGCGGTTGGCGCTCACGGGAATGCCCTTCGGCTTTGGGTGGTGGACCCACGAAGGATACCGGGGGGCAAGGGGGCGGACATGAGTGCGGGTCCTGACCGTGGTGGTCAGGACCCGCTCGCTCGCTGCTCCCCTGCCAGGACTCGAACCCGGACATAGGACTCCAAAGGTCCCAGTGCTGCCGATTACACCACAGGGGATGGTGTACGCCACCCAACGGACGATCTTTCTGCCCCGTCCGCCCGGCGGCCTCCCACTATGCCGTACCAGGCCCCTTCGTCGCGACGGTACGGGCGGGAGCCCGGCCGCCCGGGCGATCGGACGACCCGCCCGTAGGGTGGTGGCCATGACCACAACGGGGGCAGACCGGGACGCCGAGGGCGTCGGGAGTTGGTGGTGGTGGGGGAGAGGACGGAGTGTCGTCCTCGACGTCGGACTCGCGCTGGTATCGGCGCTGGAGTGCGCGGTCGAGGGGGTGGGATTCGCCGGGAAGGCCGGCCTGCCGGTGCCCGTGGGCGTGCTGTTCGGGCTGATCACGGGGTCCGTGCTGCTGCTGCGCCGGCGCTGGCCCATCGCGGTCGTGCTCGTGTCGATCGCCGTGGCGCCCGCCGAGATGGGCTTCCTCATGGGGATCGTCGGGCTGTACACGCTCGCCGCCTCCGAGGTGCCCCGCCGGATCACCGCCGTCCTGGCCGGTATGTCGACGGTGGCCGTGTTCGTCGTGACCGTGGTGGGGCTGCGGCAGGACGTGGCCCAGGTCGACGACGGCCCCCGGGACTTCGACCCGAGCGGCTGGTACGTGCCGATCGTGTCGCTCTTCATGACCCTCGGGCTCAACGCCCCGCCGGTGCTCCTCGGCCTGTACACGGGGGCGCGGCGCCGGCTCATGGAGAGCCTGCGGGAGCGGGCGGACAGCCTGGAGCAGGAGCTCTCGCTCCTCGCCGACCGGGCGGAGCAGCGGGCGCAGTGGGCGCGCCAGGAGGAGCGGACCCGGATCGCGCGGGAGATGCACGACGTCGTGGCGCACCGGGTGTCGCTCATGGTCGTGCACGCGGCGGCGCTGCAGGCCGTGGCGCTGAAGGACCCGCAGAAGGCGGTGCGGAACGCCGCCCTCGTGGGTGACATGGGTCGGCAGGCCCTCACCGAGCTGAGGGAGATGCTGGGCGTGCTCCGCGAGGGGTCCGCCCCGGCGGCTCCCGCCGCGGTGCCGCTCGCCGCCGTGGGGCGGGCCGCGGCGGCCGCCGCCGAGGCCGCCGCCGACGACGGGCCCTGCCTGGACGCCCTGGAGGCGCTCTGCGAGCAGTCCCGGCTCGCGGGCGCGGCCGTGGAGTTCGTGGTGATGGGCGAGGCCCGCCCGTACGCCCCCGAGGTGGAGCGGACGGCGTACCGGGTGGTGCAGGAGGCGCTGACCAACGTCCACAAGCACGCGGTGGGCGCCGCCGTCGTGGTGCGGCTCGCGCATCGGGACGCCGAGGTCGCCATGCAGGTCGAGAACGGCCCCCGCCCGTCGGACGCGGGCGACACCGACGTACGGCTGCCCAGCGGTGGCAACGGCCTCGTCGGGATGCGGGAGCGCGTGCTCCGGCTCGGCGGGGTGTTCGTGTCGGGCGCGACGGACGCCGGGGGGTTCCGGGTGTCGGCGGTCCTGCCGGTGGCCGGGGCGGAACCGGCCGCGTAGCCGGGCGCGGGCGGGACTTTCCGGGAGGGCTCAGTGCGCCGTGAGGCGGGTGGGGTGGGCTCCGGTGACGAGGGTGGCGAGCGCCGCGTCGATGTCCTTGCCGAGGTACCAGTCGCCGGCGTGGTCGAGGCTGTAGACGCGGCCTTCGACGTCCATGGCGAGGACGGCCTGGTGCTCGCCCTCCTCGCCGAGCGGGGCGATCTCCGTGTCGAGGGCGCGGCCGAGGTCGGCGAGGGTGCGGGACAGGTGGAGGCCGGCGAGCGGGTCGAAGCGGACCGTCGCGGGCGCTATCTGCCGGCCGTGGCCGGGCGCGGTGATCCGCAGCCCGCCGAACTCGGCCCAGGCCTCGACGGCCGAGGGGAAGACGCAGTGCCGGTGCCCGGCGGGGGAGACGTGGGCGCGCAGCGCGTCGGCCCATTCCTCGGCGAGCTTGATGTCCCAGCGGCCGGGCTGCCAGCCGGCCTCCCGGAGCGCGGCGTCGACGTTGACGGGGAAGCGGGTGGTGCTGAGGTGGTCGGGCATGGGGGCGGTCAGCCGTTCTCGACAGGCGTGGTGGGGTCGACGGCGCGGACGCCGAAGTGGGCGAGCATCGCCGTACAGGAGCGGCAGGGCGCGGCGTAGCTGCCGTGGAGCGGGTCGCCGTCCTCCCTGATGCGCCGCGCGGTGAGCTTGGCCGCCTTCAGGGAGCGGCGGGCCTCCCCGTGGGTGAGCGCCTTGCGCTGGGCGCGCTTGGAGCGGGCGTTGTCGGTGGCGGTGAGGTGCCGGGAGATCAGGATCGCCTCCGGGCACCGGCCGGTGAAGCGTTCCCGCTGGCTGCTCGTCAGGGTGTCCAGGAAGTCCTGGACGAGCGCGTGCAGCACGGGCGGCCGGTCGCCGCGGCCCGCGGTGCATGTGAGGGTCTCGCCGCGGACCGAGAGGGCGGCGCCCACGGTGGGGAGGATCCCGTCGCGGCGGTGACGCAGCGAGGGCGCGCGCGTGGCCTCGGCACTGCTGCTCCAGTTGAGGCGTGGGTCACCCTGTGTGGGCGTTGTGGCTACGTGCATGGTGCTGGTCTTCCCCTCCTGCAATCCCCCGAGTTGCGTGGACAGCCTGCCAAATAGGGAGCCATATGGGGAAGCTGGGGCGCCGAAACGCGCTTTCGGTGTGTCGGAATCATGGTGTGACTGTCATGGCGTCGTGACACTTGGTCACCGTCGGGCGGGGGCCGTTACGTGTCCTGTGGCAGCGCATAGGCTGTGCGGGATTCAGTCGGTAGCAGCAGTCAGCGACGCCATGCAGGGGGCAACCGCCATGACGAGTCGGCTCGGGCACACCGCGCCACCGAACGCGGCCTACGCCGGGCAGGTCGTGCACTTCCCGGACCCGGTCCGCGCCTCCCGTCACCCCAGAGGGGTACGGGTCGACGAGCACGGTCACCCGGACTTCTCGCCGTACGCGCGCGCGGCGGCCGAGATCGCCGACCCGCCGGAGGGCTTCGGCGTCGACGAGCTGCGGCTCACGGACTACGTGTCGGCGAACGCGGCGATGGCCGCGACCGGCCACGAGCTGTGGGACACCATCCCGTCGGTCGCGACGCCGCACGGCTGGACCTGGCACCACGTGGCGTGCAGCCGCCGCATGGAGCTGGTGCCGGTCGAGGTGAAGGCGCTGCTGCGCCACCACGGAGGGGTGGCGACGGCCGCCGTCGACCAGTCCAAGCGCGGCACGCGGCCGCTGCAGGAGACCAGGCCGGCGCACTTCGGGCTGCCGAAGACCCTGGTGTCGGTGTCGGAGCAGCAGCTCCAGGGCGTCGAGGAGGACCTCGGCTACCGGCTGCCGGGGGCGTACCGCACCTTCCTGAAGGCGGCCGGCGGCTGCGCCCCGGTGGGCGCGGCGCTCGACGCGGAGCTGGGGCTCCTCGTCGACCAGCCGTTCTTCACGGTGCGCGAGGAGGCGGGCGTCAACGACCTCGTCTACGTCAACAAGTGCCTGCGCGACCACCTGACCAAGGACTACCTGGGCGTCGCCTTCGTCCAGGGCGGTCTGATCGCGGTGAAGGTGCGCGGCCAGGGCGTCGGTTCGGTGTGGTTCTGCGCGTACGACGACGCGCGGGACTCCGGCGAGGTGGCGGCCGGCTGGTCCGTGGCCGAGCGCGTGGAGCGGCTCCTGCTGCCCTGCGGCGCGGACTTCGACGCGTTCCTCCAGCGGCTCGCGGGCAATCCGCCGGAGCTGGAGACGGTGGCGAACCTGATGGTGGACGGTGGCTTCGCGCGTGCCGTGCCCGTGGTCCCGGTGGGGGAGTGAGCTGGCTGTGGTGACGTTCGCGCAGGCGCAGGAGCGCGCCGAGGAGTGGATCAACGGCGAACTGCCGTCCTACCAGCACCGCGAGGTGCGGGTGCGGGAGTTCGAGCTGGGCTTCGTGGTGTGGGCGGAGGACCGCGAGGGCGGCCCCACGTCCGACGGCGGCCGCCAGCGGCTCGTGATCGCCCGCGACAGCGGCGAGGCGACGCTGTGGCCCGGACTGCCGGTGGGCGAGGTGATCCGCCGGTACGAGGAGGAGTACGGCTCCGCCGACGACGTCCCGGCCCAGGCGGCCGTGCCCGCGGCCCGCATCGACCTCAACCAGACGTCGTTCCTGCTGAGCCCGCCCGAGTGGCTCCAGGACGCGGCCGACAAGATCGGCCTCCCGAACGGACCGAACGCCTCGCAGGAGAGCGGCGGTTCGTCGACCCCGGCGGACGACTCCTCGGAGGCGGTGGGCGCCGTGGACGCGGTGCCTTCGGCCTCGGTGGCGTTGTCGGGGGTGGACGCGAGTGAAGGCCTCGGGGTCGGAATCGGTGCCAATGCCGGCGTCGCTCCCGGTGCCGGTGCCGGTGCCGGTGTCGGCGTCGCTTCCGGTGCCGGTGTCGGCGTCTCTTCCGCAGCCGGTGCCGGGGAGTCCGGTCCCGCGTACGAGCCGACGGCGATGGACGGGGTGCCGGCGGCCGCGCCCGCGGCACCGGTGGCTTCCGCGACCCCCGCGGCGCCCGTGGCCCCCGTGGTCCAGGACGCGCCCGTCGCGCCTCCGGCTCCGCCCGTGTCCGTTCCCGCTCCGGCGCCCGCGCCCGTCGCCGCGCCCGTCGCGCCTCCGGCCTCGGCCACCGGCAGCCCGTGGGTGGACGCGAACGCGAGTTCCGGGGGTGCGGACGGGGCGGTGCCGTTGCCGGCGACCGTGTTCGCGCCTCCGCTGTCCGGGACGGACGACGAGGACACCCCGCCGCACGCGGTGGGTGCCGACGCGCCGACCGCGCTGATGAAGGGCGGCAGCGCGCTGCCGCCGACCGCCGTGGCTCCCCGTCTCGACCCGGCCGCGCCGCGGCCGGACGCCGCTCCGGTGAACCCCCTCGCACCGCCGGCCCAGGCGCCGGCCGCGCCCGTGCCGCCGGTGCCCGCGCAGGGCGGCCCCGGGGCGCCGCCGCCTCCGCCGCCCGCGCCCTCGGCGCCGGGCGCGGGGGACATCGCGGACGCCGCGACCAGCAAGGCGACGCTGCCGCCGAAGGCAGGTCGCGGCCCGACGCCGCCTCCGCCGCCGGGAGCACCCGGGGTGCCGGGAGGGTCGTCGGGCGCCGGGGCGTACATCCCCACGCAGCTGGTGTCGCAGCTCGGCCCCGACGGCCCCAAGCCGCCCGCGCAGCCCGGCCCGCCGCCGGCACCGGCCCCGCCCGGTCCGCCGACGCCCCCGCAGCCCGTGCACCACGCCGCGACGATGCTGGCGCACCCGAACCAGGGCGGTCCCGGCGCGCCCCCGCCGCCCCCGCCGCCGCCGGGCGTGCCCGGCACGCCGCCGGGCGGCATCGCGCACGCCGCGACGATGCTGGCGCACCCCGGTCCGGCCGGACCGCCGCCCCCGCCCGCCCCGGCGCCGCCGGTGCACGGCGGGCACACGCCGCCGCCCGCGGCCGGTCCCGTACCCCCCGCGTACGGCTATCCGCAGCCGGCGGGGCAGCCGACGGTCGGTCCGGGCTACCAGGCGGTGCTGCGGTACCGGGCGCCCGACGGTTCCGAGGCGCAGATCATCCGGCGTTCGGCGCCGGGCACCCCGCACCCCGAGTGGCAGATCCTGCACGAGCTGCGCGCGATGAACGTGCCGCCGCAGCAGGTGCTCGAACTGCACACGGAGCTGGAGTCCTGTGAGCTGCCGGGCGGTTACTGCGCGCGGATGATCCGGGAGACCTGGCCGCAGGCGCGGATCACCAGCATCGCCCCGTACGGCCGCGACCACGCCGGACGGCAGCAGGGCATGCGGCAACTCCTCACCCATCAGGGTGAGTTGCATCAGGTCGCGGACGGCCCGGCGCGACCCGCGCCGGTGCGGGCACCGCTGCCGCAGGTGCAGCCGGCGCCGCCGGTCCCGCCGGAGGGCATCGCGCAGGAGCTGGCCGGGGCGTTCGGTCCCGGCATCCTCCGCTTCGACCAGCGCGCGGTGTCCCGGCAGGGCGTGCCGGAGCTGGTGGCGCGGACCCTGGTGTGGGCGGGCCTGCCCGCCGACTTCGGCCCGTTCTTCTGGGCGCAGCCGGCCGTGCCGGTGGTGCCGACGCTCGCGGAGCTCGCGGCGCAGCGACAGGTGCAGGCCGCGACGGACGCCAGCTCGTACCTGGTGCTCGGTTCGGACTTCGGGCGGGCGATCTGCGTCCAGTACGGCACCGCGCACATCGTGGCGGTGCCGGTGGAGGCCGGCCCCGGAGGGCAGCCGGTGCCGCCGCAGTTCGTGAACACCGGACTGCCCGAGTTCACGCGCTCCCTCGCGCTGCTCGGCCGCATGTGGCGGCTGCGCTTCGGGCTCAACCCCGAGCAGGCGGGCCGCTGGACCGTCGACTTCCAGGCGCAGTTGGCGATGCTCGACCCGCAGGCGCTGTCCTCCCCGGAGAACTGGTGGTCGGTGCTCCTGGAGCAGATGTGGGACGGCCTCCTGTAGCCACCGGCAGGCGGAATGTGACGAAAGGCGCTCGACGTGCATGCACGTTCGGCGCCTTTTGTCCGTTCTGATGGCGCATCCTTGACGTTTGAGGCCGTACGGGAAGGGGCGTCAGGGATGGGATTCGCTGTCGGACGAGGCCGGGGATACCGCCCGGAACAGGTCGACCGGTACGTCGCCGCACTCTCCGAGGAACGCGACCGCGCCTGGGAACGCGCGGCGCGGCTCACCGTACTCGCCAAGGAGAAGGAGGCCGAGGCCACCCGGCTGCGCGCCGCCGTCGAGACCCTCGCACCCCAGCGCTACGAGTCCCTCGGCGACAGGGCCCGCACGATACTGGAGATGGCCGAGCAGGAGGACGAGGCCCTCGTCCGCGCCGCCGAAGCCGACGCCCAGGCCCTCGCGGAAGCCGCCGAGACCGCCGGGGAGGAAGCCGCCGCCGCGGCCCGCGCCCACGCCGAAGGCGTCCGCGCCGCCGCCGAGACCGCCGCCCGGGCGACCCTGGACACCGCCCGCGAACAGGCCGCCGAACTCGCCGCCGACGCCCACCGCGACACCGGCGAAGAACGCGCCGCCGCCCGCGAGGCCTTCGAGGAGGCCCGGCGCCGCACCAGCGAACTCCTCGCCGCCCAGCGCACCGAGCAGGCCGCCGTACGCGACGACGCCGACCGCGAGGCCGAAGCCCGGACCGCCGACCTCGACGCCCGCCACGACGCACTCGCCACCGCCGCCGAAGCACGGCTCGCCGAGGCCCGGCGCGCCCTCGCCGAGACCGAGGAGCAGGCCCGCCACGGCCAGGAGGACGCCGAAGCCCGCGCCGGGGAACTCCTCGCCGAAGCCCGCATGAAGGCCGAGCGCGTCGACCGCGAGACCGACCGCGTCCTCCGCGAGCACGACGAGGCCCGCGAAGAGATCCACTCCCACATGGAGCACATCCGCAACTCCCTCGCCGCCCTCACCGGCCGCCCCGGCACCCCCGGCGAGGAACAGGCCGACGACGAGGGTGAATTGTCCGACGAAGGAGACGACTTGACGGACTCGGAAGGCCCCGAGCCCACCCCGTAGGCTCCCCGCCCATGCTCATGAAACTGACGGCCGTCACCCTCGACTGCGCCGACCCCATGGCCCTCGCCGCCTTCTACCACCGCGCCACCGGCATCCCCCTCGCCGACCGCTCCGACGACGAGTTCGCCGGCCTCCGCGACCCGGACGGCGGCCTCTTCCTCGGCTTCCAGCGGGTGGACGGCTACCGGCCGCCGACCTGGCCCGGGCCGGAGGTGCCGCAGCAGCTCCACCTGGACTTCGACGTCGACGACCTCGACAAGGCGGCGGCGCTGCTCGTGGAGTGGGGCGCCACCGTGCCGGAGGCGCAGCCCCGACCGGATCTGTGGCGGGTGGTCCTGGACCCGGCGGGGCATCCGTTCTGCCTGGCGGTACCGCGCCCTGCCGCCTAGTCGGCGCGGCGGAACTGCCCTTCCTGCCGCGGGTCACGCGGGGGTGCCGGGAGGCGTGACCCAGGTGGCGGTTAACCTCCTGAGTTCCAGGGAGGGAACCCGTACATGCATCACGCACGCGCACGCGGCCGTCGTCTCGCGGCCGCCGCCGTCACCATCGTCCTCGCCGCCACGGGCGGCACACTCACCACGCTCCCGGCCGTGGCCGCGCCCGCGCCCGTCGCCGAGCAGGACGACCCGCAGTCGACCCCCGTGGCCTTCCCGCTCGACGCGGACGTCGTCGGCGCGGGGCCCGGCGGCTTCCTGTCGAAGACCCGCGGCACGACACCGGAGTACCGGTGGACCCGGTACGCGGACGGCTCCTCGACCGTGCTGCCGGGGGCAGCCGCCGCCGGTGGCGGCGCGGACCTGGTCGTGACCGGCAACAGGACTCTGCTGTCCGTCAGTTCGGTGCTTCGGATCCACGACGTGTCGAAGCCCGACGTGCCGTCCGTGGAGATCGACCTCGACGCGCTCGGCGACTACAACTACTCGGGTCTGGCCGGCGACACCCTGCTCCTCGGGAAGTACGAGGGCGGCAACCAGGTTCAGTACGCCGCCCCGCTCGACGAGGCCGCGCTCGCCGGGGGCGCGCTCAAGCTCCGCAAGCTGGTCGGTGGGGTCCAGATCGACTGCGACGCCGCCGACGAGGGCTGGACCGACACCGGCTCCGCGCTCTACGACTGCGCGGTCGGCGACTGGCGGGGCTCCGCCAAGATCGCCGTCGATCTCGCTTCGGGAACGGAGACCTGGCACATCCCGGGCAAGGACCAGTGGATGTGGGACGGCGCGGTGTCCGCCACGCATGTGGCCTGGCGGGTGGCCGGGGTGACCGGCGACGGGATCGAAGCCGTCCGGCGTGGCAGCGGGGCCGCGCCGAAGTGGTTCCCGACCACCGGCGCCGAAGTGCAGGACCCGCTCTACCTGGTCGGCGACTGGCTCGCCTTCGGCCAGAAGGCGCACATCGACGCGGCCGCCACCGGCGGCGCCCCGAGTGCCACGGTGCGGCCTTTCACCGTCCAGTCGATCGCGACCGGCGAGAAGGCCGTCCTCCTCACCGCGTTCTCCTCCGCCGTCGCCGGACCCGGTGGCACCCTCCTCGTGCGCGGCGGCACCCCCGAGCAGGGCGAAGGCCTCTACCGGATCTCGCCGCGCGCCGACGGCGGCAGGCCGGACGTCGAACGGGTCGCGTCCACCGGCCAGTCGACCGTGGTGACCCTCACCGGCTCCGACACCCCGAAGGCGCTCACCGGCGAACAGGCCGAGCGCGGAGTCGACTTCGGCTGGGACCTGTCCCGGGCGGACAGCCGCGCATGGCTGACGCTGACCCATGTGCGCAGCCGCACGACCGTGTACCACGAGTGGCCCGACCCGTCCGGCGCCGCCCCCGGGACGCCGCGCCGGGTCACCTGGCGCTGGGACGGAAAGAGCCTGGGGGGCAGCCCGGACCTCGGGACCGCCCCCAACGGTGAGTACGAGTGGGTGCTCACCGCACGCCCGGACGAGGGCATCGGCCCCGAGCTCAGGGCGACCGGCCGCTTCACCGTGACCCGGCCCGTGGGCGCGCACGACTACAACGACGACGGGACACCCGACCTGTTCGTCCGCTGGGGGGACGGCGAACTGCGGCGCGTCGGCGCGATGCGGACGCCCGCCGGCGACAACGTGACGCCCACGGGAGGACTGCCGGTCGGGACCGGCTGGCAGGTCTACGACCGGACGGAGTCCGTCGGGAACATCGCGGGCACGTCCGTGGCCGACACCATCGCCCGAGACAGGGGCGGGGCGCTCTGGCTCTACCAGGGCACAGGCATCGGCGAGAAGCCGTTCTCGGGGCGTACGAGGATCGGCACCGGCTGGCAGGTGTACGACCAGATCGCCGGCGGCAGCGACCTGACCGGCGACGGGAAGTCCGACCTCCTGGCGACGGACAGGTCCGGAGGGCTGTGGCTCTACCCCGGCACCGGCAACGCCAACGCCCCGCTCTCCGCGCGGAAGAAGATCGGCACCGGGTGGGGGATCTACAACCAGATCACCGCGACCGGCAACCTCGCCGGTGCGCCCGCCGGCGACCTCGTCGCCCGGGACAAGGCCGGCGTCCTCTGGATGTACCTCGGCCTCGGCAACGGCACCTTCGCACCGCGGGTGAGGCTGGGCGGCGGCTGGAACGCGTACAGGGACATCGTCGGCATCGGCGACGCCGACGGCGACGGGCGTGCGGACCTGCTCGGGGTGAACGAGAGCTCGTACCTCTACAGGGGTACGGGGGACTGGCGGGCACCCTTCAAGGGCGCGGTGCGCAACGGCCTGGTCGAGCCGGGCCACTGGATCGACGCGGCGTTCTGAAGGACCCCGTCCCCTCGCTCCGCCTCACTCCGCGCCGCGCCGCTCCCGCTCCTCCGCCAGGACCGGGAAGCGGCGCGGCGCCAGGGTGAGGAGCACGAGGAGGGCGAGGGCGGCGGCACCGGCGGCGCCGACGTACACGTAGTCGACGGCGGCGTCGACCGCCCGGCGGAGGTGGTCCGTGGCCTCGGCGGTGAGCGACGCGGGCGCGGCCAGGGCGCGGGCGAGGCCGTCGAGATCGCCGGTGCCGCCGAGACGGGACGCCAGTACGGAGTTCGCGAGCGCGCCGAAGACCGCGGCCCCGACGCTCTGGCCGACCTGGCGGCAGAAGAGGACGGACGCGGTGGTCGTGCCGCGCTCCTCGTACGGGACGGTCGACTGCACGCCGACGATCAGCGGGAGCTGGAACAGGCCGAGCGCCGCACCGAGCAGCAGCATCAGGAGGGCAGGCTGCCACGGCTCGCCGGGGAACGGCAGGAAGGGGAAGGCGAGCAGGACGAGCAGGGCGCAGGAGATCCCGATGACCGCGGTGAGACGGAAACCGATCCGGTTGTAGACGCGGTTCGAGAACGCGGCGGAGACCGGCCAGCTCAGCGTCATCACGGACAGGACGAACCCGGCCGCGATCGGACCGAGCCCCAGCACGGCCTGGGCGTACGTGGGCAGGAACACGGCCGGGGCCACCATCAGCAGACCCAGGGCCCCGAGGGCCAGGTTGACGGCGGCTATCGTGCGCCGCCGCCACACCCAGCCGGGAATGATCGGCTCGGCGGCCCGCCGCTCGACCGCGACGGTCACACCGGCCAGGACGACGGCTCCCCCGAGGAGCCCGAGCGAGGGCGCGGACAGCCAGGGCCACGCGACACCGCCCTGGACCAGCGCGGTGAGCAGCAGCGCCCCGGTGGCGAAGATCGCGAGCGCCCCCGCCCAGTCGATCCGCACCCGCTGCCGGGCGGCGGGGCGGGCCGGCTCGACGAGGTGGCGGCCGATCAGCCAGAGGGCCAGCAGCCCCACCGGCAGGTTGATGAGGAAGATCCAGCGCCAGTCCGCGTACCCGGCGAGGAGCCCGCCCGCCGCCGGTCCCGCGACGGACGACGCCGCCCACACCGAGGACAGCTTCGCCTGGATCTTCGGACGCTCCTTCAGCGGGTACAGGTCCGCCGCGATCGTCTGGATCGTCCCCTGGAGCGCGCCTCCGCCGAAGCCCTGCACCACCCGGAACGCGATCAGCGACGCCATGTTCCACGCCGCCGCGCACAGCAGCGACCCGACGACGAACAGCACGACCCCGGCGATCAGCACCGGCTTCCGCCCGAACGTGTCACTCAGCTTCCCGTACACCGGCAGCGTCACGGTCACCGCGAGCAGGTATCCCGAGAACAGCCACGAGAACACCGCCAGCCCGCCCAGGTCCCCCACGATCTGCGGCACCGCCGTCGACACGATCGTCCCGTCGATCGCCGCCAACCCCATCGTGATCATCAGCGCCGCCACCACGGGCCCCCGCCGCGCCTGCGCGGGGGACGCGTGCGCCGGATCGGCCCCGGCCCGGGTCGTCGACGGCTCCGTCACCGCGCCACCATTCCTTTCTTCATACACCTAAATGATCGGTGACAGGGTCTCACTAGAACCCAGGGCGGAGAAACCCCTAGGGGCCTCTCCCCCATACGGGGCAGGGGTTGTTCGTACCGGCGGAGGAGGTGGGGCGGGGGTGGAGGTTCTTAACTTGAACCTACAAACCAAGGCGCCGCTTCAAGGGAGAGAACCGTGACTTCGGCTGTGACCATCCCCAGGCACGGGGGTACTGGAGGACGAACGGCCGTCGCTGCGCGGGCGCGGCAGGTCGTGAAGGCGTACGGGTCGGGGGAGACCCGGGTCGTGGCGCTGGACTCGGTGGACGTGGACATCGCGCGCGGGCAGTTCACCGCGATCATGGGGCCGTCGGGGTCGGGCAAGTCGACGTTGATGCACTGCCTCGCGGGGCTCGACACCGTGACCGGCGGGCAGATCTTCCTCGACGAGACGGAGATCACCGGTCTGAAGGACAAGAAGCTGACGCAGCTGCGGAGGGACCGGATCGGGTTCATCTTCCAGGCGTTCAACCTGCTGCCGACGCTGAGCGCGATCGAGAACATCACGCTGCCGATGGACATCGCGGGGCGCAAGCCGGACGCGGAGTGGCTGCGGCGCGTGGTGGACACGGTGGGCCTGTCCGACCGGCTGAAGCACCGGCCGAACGAGCTGTCCGGCGGCCAGCAGCAGCGGGTCGCGGTGGCGCGGGCGCTGGCGGCGCGGCCGGAGATCATCTTCGGTGATGAGCCGACCGGAAACCTGGACTCGCGGGCGGGCGCCGAGGTGCTCGGCTTCCTGCGGACGTCGGTGGACGAGCTGGGGCAGACGATCGTCATGGTGACGCACGACCCGGTGGCCGCCTCGTACGCGGACCGGGTGCTGTACCTGGCGGACGGGCGGATCGTGGACGAGATGGAGCGGCCGACGGCCGACGCCGTGCTCGACCGGATGAAGGACTTCGACGCGCGCGGGCGGACGTCATGAGCGTCCTCAAGACCTCGATGCGCAACTTCTTCGCGCACAAGGGCCGGATGGCGCTCTCGGCCGTCGCCGTGCTGCTCTCCGTCGCGTTCGTCAGCGGCACGCTGGTTTTCTCGGACACGATGAACACGACGTTCGACAAGCTCTTCGCGGTGACCGCGTCCGACGTCACCGTCAGCCCGAAGAACGCGGCGGGCAACGACGAGACCCCGCAGACCGGCCGCCCGGAGGCCCTGCCCGCCTCGCTCGTCGAGCAGGTGCGGAAGGCGGAGGGCGTGCAGGCCGCGCAGGGCTCGGTCGCGTCCACCGGCGTGACGGTCGTGGACGGGCGGAACAAGAACGTCGGCCCGACCGGCGGCGCGCCGACCATCGCCGTCAACTGGACGCCCAACGAGCTGCGTTCGGTCGAGCTGGTGTCCGGTCACGAGCCGCGCGGTCCGACCGACGTGGTCGTCGACGGCGCGACCGCCGAGAAGCACCACCTGAAGATCGGCGACACGCTGCGGACCATCGCCGTGACCGGCGACTTCACCGCGAAGATCTCCGGCATCGTCGACTTCAAGGTCACCAATCCGGGTGCCACCGTCGTCTACTTCGACACGGCCACCGCGCAGCGCGAACTGCTCGGCAGGGAAGGCCTGTTCACCCAGGTCACGGCGGACGCGAAGCCCGGCGTCGAGGACGAGGCCCTGAAGGCGGACATCGCCGCCGCGATCGGCGACGGCTACAAGCTGCAGACCGCCGCGGAGACCGCCGACGCGGGCCGCGAGGACGTCGCCGGCTTCCTCGACGTCATGAAGTACGCGATGCTCGGCTTCGCCGGGATCGCCTTCCTCGTCGGCATCTTCCTGATCGTCAACACCTTCTCGATGCTGGTCGCCCAGCGCACCCGCGAGATCGGCCTGATGCGGGCCATCGGGTCGAGCCGCCGGCAGGTGAACCGTTCCGTCCTCGTCGAGGCGGTGCTGCTCGGCGTCGTCGGCTCGGTCGCCGGCGTGGCGGCGGGCGTCGGTCTCGCCGTCGGTCTGATGAAGCTGATGTCCGCGGTGGGCATGGAGCTCTCCACCCGCGACCTCACCGTGAAGTGGACGACGCCGGTCGTGGGCATGGTCCTCGGCATCGTCGTCACCGTCCTCGCCGCGTACGTCCCGGCCCGCCGGGCCGGCAAGGTCTCCCCGATGGCGGCCCTCCGCGACGCGGGCACGCCCGCCGACGGGAAGGCCGGCCGGGTGCGGGGCGGTCTCGGGCTCGCCCTCACCGCCGCCGGTGCGGCGGCGCTGTGGACGGCGACCCGCGCCGCGGAGGCCGGTCCGGGCTCCCTGTGGCTCGGTCTCGGCGTGGTCCTGTCGCTGCTGGGCTTCGTCGTCGTCGGCCCGCTCCTGGCGGGCGGTGTGGTCCGCGCCCTCGGCGTGGTCGTCCTGCGGGTCTTCGGCCCGGTCGGCCGGATGGCCGAGCGCAACGCGCTGCGCAACCCGCGACGCACCGGTGCCACGGGCGCGGCCCTGATGATCGGCCTCGCGCTGGTCGCCTGCCTGTCGGTGGTCGGCTCGTCGATGGTGGCCTCGGCCACCGAGGAGTTGGACCGGTCCGTCGGCGCCGACTTCATCGTGCAGTCCGGTACCGGGCAGCCGATCGTGCCGCAGGCGCAGCAGGCCCTGGAGAAGGTCCCGGGCCTGGACCACGTCACCGAGTACCGGTGGGTCGACGCCCAGGTCACCGACCCGCGCGGCAAGGTCTCCACGGCCGACATGGCCGCCACCGACCCGACGTACATGAAGGACCTGCGCCGCGAGACCACCGCCGGCACGCTGGCGGACGCCTACGGCAAGGGCGCGATGTCCGTCGGCAGCGACTACGCGACCGAGCACGGGGTGAAGGTCGGCGACGTCCTGACCGTCGCGTTCAAGGGCGGCGAGACGGCGAAGCTGAAGGTCGCGGCGATCACCGCGGACACCGGCCAGGTCGACAAGGGGGCGATGTACGTGAACGTCGCCACGCTCGCCGAGTACGTCCCCGCCGACCGGATGCCGCACAGCCTGCTCCTGCTGGCCAGCGCGAAGGACGGCCAGGAGACCCAGGCCTACCAGGCGGTCAAGGACGCGCTCGCGGCCTACCCGCAGTACAAGGCGAGCAACCAGGCCGACTACAAGGAGGACCTGAAGGACCAGGTCGGGCAGCTGCTCAACATCGTGTACGGGCTCCTCGCCCTGGCGATCGTCGTCGCCGTCCTCGGCGTCGTGAACACCCTCGCCCTGTCGGTGGTCGAGCGGACCCGCGAGATCGGTCTCATGCGGGCCATCGGCCTCTCCCGCCGCCAGCTGCGCCGCATGATCCGGCTGGAGTCCGTGGTCATCGCCCTCTTCGGCGCCCTCCTCGGCCTCGGTCTGGGCATGGGCTGGGGCACGGCCGCCCAGAAGCTCCTCGCCCTGGAGGGCCTGGGGGTCCTGGACATCCCGTGGCCGACCATCCTGACGGTGTTCGTGGGTTCGGCCTTCGTGGGCCTCTTCGCGGCCCTGGTGCCGGCCTTCCGGGCCGGCCGGATGAACGTCCTGAACGCGATCGCGAGCGAGTAGCGGCCGCGCCCCGCAGCGGTACGGCCCCGGTGGAGCTCCACCGGGGCCGCCCGTGTTTTCGGAAGCGGCTGTCGGTGCACCGTCGTACGCTGGACACCCCGGCCCGTACGACGTGTCGGGCTGTTCGCGTTGCCCGCCTCCGGCACTCCTCGGGATGGACACCTTTCATGAGCCTGCACGGTCTGCTCGATGTCGTCGTCAAGGACGCGGCCCTCGCCGAGGCGGTGAAGGCCGCCGCCGACGGGAACCGTCCGCACGTGGACCTGGTCGGTCCGGCCGCCGCGCGGCCGTTCGCGCTGGCCGCGCTGGCCCGTGACTCGGGGCGGCCGGTGCTCGCGGTGACCGCGACCGGCCGGGAGGCGGAGGACCTGGCGGCCGCGCTGCGGTCGCTGCTCGACCCGGACACGGTCGTGGAGTACCCGTCGTGGGAGACGCTGCCGCACGAGCGGCTCTCGCCGCGCTCGGACACCGTCGGCCGCCGCCTGGCCGTCCTGCGCCGCCTGGCGCACCCGCGGGACGACGACCCGGCGGCCGGCCCGGTCAGCGTGGTCGTCGCGCCGATCCGCTCCGTGCTCCAGCCGCAGGTCAAGGGCCTGGGTGACCTGGAGCCCGTGGCGCTGCGCAGCGGTCGGACGGCGGATCTGAACGAGGTCGTCGAGGGCCTGGCGGCGGCCGCGTACTCCCGGGTGGAGCTGGTCGAGAAGCGCGGCGAGTTCGCCGTGCGCGGCGGCATCCTGGACGTCTTCCCGCCGACCGAGGAGCATCCGCTCCGGATCGAGTTCTGGGGCGACGACGTCGAGGAGATCCGCTACTTCAAGGTCGCCGACCAGCGGTCCCTGGAGGTCGCCGAGCACGGGCTGTGGGCGCCGCCCTGCCGCGAGCTGCTCCTGACGGACGACGTGCGGGCCCGGGCCCGGGAGCTGGCCGAGGCGCACCCGGAGCTCGGCGAGCTGCTGGACAGGATCGCGGAGGGCATCGCGGTCGAGGGCATGGAGTCCCTCGCCCCGGTCCTCGTCGACGACATGGAGCTGCTGCTCGACGTGCTGCCGAAGGGCGCCATGGCGGTGGTCTGCGACCCCGAGCGGGTGCGGACCCGGGCGGCGGACCTGGTGGCGACCTCGCAGGAGTTCCTGCAGGCGTCCTGGGCGGCGACCGCCGGCGGCGGCGAGGCGCCGATCGACGTGGACGCGGCGTCGCTGTGGGGGATCGCGGACGTGCGGGACCGGGCGCGGGAGCTGGACATCGCCTGGTGGTCGGTGTCGCCGTTCGCGGCGGACGAGGTCGTGTCGGGGGACACCCTGACGCTCGGCATGCACGCCCCGGAGTCGTACCGCGGCGACACCGCACGCGCGCTCGCCGACACGAAGGGCTGGCTGGCCGACGGCTGGCGCACGGTGTACGTGACGGAGGCGCACGGCCCCGCGTCGCGCACGGTCGAGGTCCTCGGCGGCGAGGGCATCGCCGCCCGCCTCGACGCCGACCTGGCGGAGATCTCGCCGTCCGTCGTGCACGTGTCGACCGGCTCCATCGACTACGGCTTCGTCGACCCGGTGCTCAAGCTCGCCGTCCTCACCGAGACCGACCTGTCCGGCCAGAAGGCGGCCGGCAAGGACGGCCAGCGGATGCCGGCCAAGCGCCGCAAGACGATTGACCCGCTGACCCTGGAGGTCGGCGACTACATCGTGCACGAGCAGCACGGCGTCGGCCGGTACATCGAGATGGTCCAGCGGACCGTGCAGGGCGCCACCCGCGAGTACCTCCTCGTCGAGTACGCGCCCGCCAAGCGCGGCCAGCCCGGCGACCGGCTCTACATCCCGACGGACCAGCTGGAGCAGGTCACCAAGTACGTGGGCGGCGAGGCGCCGACCCTGCACCGGCTCGGCGGCGCGGACTGGACGAAGACGAAGCAGCGGGCGAAGAAGGCCGTCAAGGAGATCGCGGCCGACCTGATCAAGCTGTACTCGGCCCGGATGGCGGCCCCCGGCCACGCCTTCGGCGCGGACACGCCGTGGCAGCGCGAGCTGGAGGACGCCTTCCCGTACGCGGAGACGCCCGACCAGCTGTCCACCATCGCCGAGGTGAAGGAGGACATGGAGAAGACGGTCCCGATGGACCGTCTGATCTGCGGCGACGTCGGCTACGGCAAGACGGAGATCGCGGTGCGGGCGGCGTTCAAGGCCGTCCAGGACGGCAAGCAGGTCGCCGTCCTCGTCCCGACGACGCTGCTCGTGCAGCAGCACTTCGGCACGTTCAGCGAGCGCTACTCGCAGTTCCCGGTGAAGGTGCGGGCGCTGTCCCGCTTCCAGACCGACACCGAGTCGAAGGCGACCCTGGAGGGGCTGCGGGAGGGTTCGGTCGACGTCGTCATCGGCACCCACCGCCTGTTCTCGTCGGAGACGAAGTTCAAGGACCTGGGTCTGGTCATCGTCGACGAGGAGCAGCGCTTCGGCGTCGAGCACAAGGAGCAGCTGAAGAAGCTCCGCGCCAACGTCGACGTGCTGACCATGTCGGCCACGCCCATCCCCCGCACGTTGGAGATGGCGGTCACCGGCATCCGCGAGATGTCGACGATCACCACCCCGCCGGAGGAGCGGCACCCCGTCCTCACCTTCGTCGGCCCGTACGAGGAGAAGCAGATCGGCGCGGCCGTGCGCCGTGAACTCCTGCGCGAGGGCCAGGTCTTCTACATCCACAACCGGGTCGACTCGATCGACCGGGCGGCGGCCCGGCTGCGGGAGATCGTGCCCGAGGCGCGGATCGCGACCGCGCACGGCCAGATGTCGGAGTCGGCGCTCGAACAGGTCGTGGTGGACTTCTGGGAGAAGAAGTTCGACGTGCTCGTGTCCACGACGATCGTGGAGTCCGGCATCGACATCTCCAACGCCAACACCCTGATCGTGGAGCGCGGCGACAACTTCGGCCTCTCGCAGCTGCACCAGCTGCGCGGCCGTGTCGGCCGCGGCCGCGAGCGGGGTTACGCGTACTTCCTGTACCCGCCGGAGAAGCCGCTGACCGAGACCGCGCACGAGCGGCTCGCGACGATCGCCCAGCACACCGAGATGGGCGCCGGCATGTACGTGGCCATGAAGGACCTGGAGATCCGCGGCGCGGGCAACCTCCTCGGCGGCGAGCAGTCCGGCCACATCGCGGGCGTCGGCTTCGACCTGTACGTGCGGATGGTCGGCGAGGCGGTCGCGGACTACCGGGCGCAGATGGAGGGCGGGGCGGAGGAGGAGGCCCCGCTGGAGGTCAAGATCGAGCTGCCGGTGGACGCCCACATGCCGCACGACTACGCCCCCGGGGAGCGGCTGCGCCTCCAGGCCTACCGGTCCATCGCCTCCGCCAACTCGGAGGAGGACATCAGGGCCGTGCGGGAGGAGCTCACCGACCGCTACGGCAAGCTGCCCGAGCCCGTCGAGAACCTGCTCCTGGTGGCCGGTCTGCGGATGCTGGCCCGCTCCTGCGGTGTCGGCGAGATCGTCCTCCAGGGCTCCAACATCCGTTTCGCCCCGGTGGAGTTGCGCGAGTCCCAGGAGCTGCGCCTCAAGCGCCTCCACCCTCGTACGGTCATCAAGCCGGCCGTCCACCAGATCCTCGTCCCGCGCCCGACGACCGGCAAGATCGGCGGCAAGCCGGTGGTGGGCCGTGAACTCCTGTCGTGGACGGGGGAGTTCCTGACGACGATTCTCGACTCGTGACGGCGTCGGCCCGGCCGCCCCGCGAGGCGGCCGGGCCGACGGCTTCGTGCCCTGCGGGTCACGGGAGGTGAGGGGGCGTCAGGCGGTCGGCGGGGGGAACATCGAGCCGGTGAGGGAGCGGAACACCTCTCCCGGGTCCCGGTCGCCGACGGGGTCGTCCAGGTTGCGGGTGAGGAGCAGGGTTGCGAAGCCGTGGGCCAGGGACCAAGCCGCGATGCCCGCGGTGCGGACGTCGGGGGCGTTCTTCAGGTCGGTGACGCCCGCGCGGAGTTCCGCGGAGGCGCGGTCCTTGGCGGCGAGGAGGTCGGGGTCGTCGGCGCGCAGCAGCTCGGGCTGGAACATGACGGTGAAGTGGGCGGGGTGGTCGACGGCGAACCGAACGTACCGGACGCCCCGTTCGCTCAGCTCGGGTGCGCCGGCGAGGGCGTCGGCGAGCAGCTCGTACCCCTGGGCGGCGATGGCGGTGAGGAGCCCGGTGCGGTCCTTGAAGTGGTGGGCGGGGGCGGCGTGGGAGACCCCGGCGCGGCGGGCGAGGTCGCGCAGGCTCAGGGATCCGGGGCCCTCGGCGGCGATGGCGTCGAGGGCGGCGGCGAGGACGGCCTGCCGCAGGTCGCCGTGGTGGTAGCTGTTCCGGCTCGTCATGGCAGCAGCGTAGCCCGTATCTAGTCATTGACAAGTTGATGGCGCCGGAGCAATCTAGTCAGTGACAAGACGTGGGGGCGAGGGAAACGAGGACACCGTGGAACCCGGACGCGTACGCCAGATGTGGCACCTGCTCGAACCGCTGCACGCCCTGCTCTACTACGCCCCCGAGGCCTTCGACGAGGCCGCCGCCCTCGGCTACGACACCACCGAGCGCTGGCCCTCCTACTTCGCCTGGCGGGCCGCGCCCCTCGGCGCCGCGGGCCCGCTCCCGGTGGCCTCCGCCTTCTACAGCTTCAGCCCCGGGACGGTCGCCCGGTACGTCCCCGCCGTCTGGGAGACCGCCGCCCCGGCGAAGGTCCTCGCCGCCCGGCTGCGGGCCGTCGACCGCACCTACCGGGCCGTCCTCGGCGACGAAGCCGTCACCGGCCCCGAGCTCGCCGAGGCCGCCGCGCTCGCCCGCCGCGCCGCGGAGGCCGTCCGGCCGCTCGGCCTGGCCGGACGCCCGCTCGCCGCCGCCAACGCCGGGCTTCCCTGGCCCGACGCCCCGCACCTCGTCCTCTGGCAGGCCGCGACGGTCCTGCGGGAGCACCGCGGCGACGGGCACCTCGCCGCCCTCCTCACCACCGGACTCGACCCGGTCGAGGCGCTCGTCTCCTTCGCCGCCGTCGGCGCCGCCCCGGAGCCCGTCTTCGAGAGCCGCGGCTGGTCCGCCGCCGACTGGTCGGCCGCCCGCGCCCGCCTGACCGCCCGCGGCCTCCTCGACCCGGCCGGCGCCGTCACCGAGGCGGGCCGCGCCCTCCGCGCCGACGTCGAGCACCGGACGGACGTCCTGGCCGCCGCCCCCTGGACCGCCCTCGGCCCCGAGTCCACCGCCCGCCTCGCCGACCTCCTCGGCGGCCCCTGGCTCGCCGCGATCGGCTCCGGCCTGCTGCCCTCCGAGAACACCCTCGGCATCGGCAAGGTCTGAGCCGCCGACAGGGCGCCCTCGGCAAGTCCTGAGGCGTCGACAAGGGGGCCCGTGGACGAGGGGCGAGCCGCCGACAAGGCGGCCCGTGGGCGAGGACCGAGCCGCCGACAAGGGCGCCCCCTAGGATTCCGGGGTGTTCACACAGCGGACGTATCGAACGAATCGAAGGCCCCTGGCCGCCGCGGTGCTCGCCGCCGCCGCGCTCGTCGCCACCGGCTGCTCGCCCGGCACCGGCATCCCCGGGCCCGGCGACAGCTCGGGCGGCAGGCCCGCCGCGCGCGGTACGGCCCTGGCGGCCGTGGACGCCCTCACGGTCAAGGGCCGTGCCCCGAGGACCGGTTACGAGCGCGAGAAGTTCGGCCGCTCCTGGGTGGACGTCGACGGCAACGGCTGCGGGACCCGCGACGACGTACTCAAGCGCGACCTGACCGGCGTCCGCTTCACGGACGGCCGCTGCAAGGTCGCCTCCGGCACCCTGGCCGACGACCCGTACACGGGCGCCGACGTCCCCTATGTCCGGGGGCGCAGCAAGGTCGACATCGACCACGTCGTCGCGCTCTCCGACGCCTGGCAGAAGGGCGCGCAGAAGTGGGACGCGGAGACCCGGCGCCGCTTCGCCAACGACCCGCTCAACCTCCTCGCCGTCGACGCGTCCGCCAACCGCCGCAAGTCCGACGGCGACGCGGCGACCTGGCTGCCGCCGAACAGGGCCTACCGCTGCTCCTACGTGGCCCGGCAGGTCGCGGTGAAGAAGAAGTACGGGGTGTGGGTGACGAAGGACGAGCGGGACGCGATGAAGCGGGTCCTCGGTGGCTGTCCGCAGCAGAAACTCCCGTAGCGCGGCGCCCTGTCGGGAAATCCACTGTGAAACCGACGGGAAAGTCGGTTGGTGTAGCGGGCAGCGATCTCTATCCTGCCCCCATGGACATCAACATATCGACCCTCGCCGAACGTCCCGAGCTCGAAGGGGCGATGTGGTCCATGAAGGACCTGTGGCCCGAGTTCATGATGTACGACCCGGTCGGCTGGGCGAACATGGGCCGGATCGTCCGGGAGTTCCCGGAGTACGTGCTCGTCGCCACCGACGGCGAAGGCGCGGTCGTCGCCCGCGGCTTCAGCGTGCCCTTCCGGCTCGACGCGGAGGGCCGCCGCGAGCTGCCCGCCCGGGGCTGGGACGAGGTCCTCAACTGGGCCTTCTCCGACCTGCGGCACGGCCGGGAGGCCGACACCGTGAGCGCGATCGAGATCACCGTCGACCTCGCCCACCTCGGCAAGGGCCTGTCGCACCGGATGCTCGCCGCCCTGCGGAAGAATGTCGCCCGGCTCGGCTTCGCCGAGCTCGTCGCCCCGGTCCGCCCCAACGGCAAGCACCTGGAGGCCGCGACCTCCATCCACGAGTACGCCTTCCGCACCCGTGAGGACGGCCTGCCGCACGACCCGTGGCTCCGCGTCCACGTGCGCGCGGGCGGCACGATCGTGGCGGTGGCCGCCGCCTCGATGACCGTCTCCGGCTCCGTCGAGCAGTGGCGCTCCTGGACCGGCCTCCCCTTCGAAACGGACGGCCCGGTCGAGGTTCCCGGCGCCCTGGTGCCGGTCCACTGCCAGGCCACCCGCGGCTACGCGGTCTACGTCGAGCCCAACGTGTGGGTCCGCCACCGGGTCTGACGTACGGGTACGGGTACGGGCCGCGGGACACGGGGAGCGCGCACGCGGGGCGGGGCCGCTCCCCTGCGGCGGCCCCGCCCCGCGTGACGCGTTCCCCGTGTCCCGCGGCCCGCGCGGCTCAGTCGGCGGCGACGACGTCCTTCGCCGCCGGGGCCTTCGCGTCGACCGGCTTCCCGTAGTGGGAGAAGGCGATCGTCCCGGGCTCCTCGCCGCCCTTCGTGACGATCTTCAGGATGTACGGGGTGCCCTCGGTGGCCACGTAGACCGTGCTCGTCTCGCCGGCGTCGCCCGGCTCCGTCAGGGCCAGCGCCGGCTGCCCGTCGACGGTGGTCTCCGCGCCCTTCTCGATATCGGTCGCGCCCTGCTCGAACCCGTCGAGCAGCTCGTCGAGGTCGCACAGCGCCAGCATGCCGTCGGAGTCGGCCTCGCTCGCGGACGACTTCAGCCAGCGGCCCTTGAGCTCCTTGACCATGGCGTCCTGCGCCTCCGGGCCTTCCTCCTCGACCTGCTCGCGGAGGAAGGCCTCGTCGAAGCGCAGGTAGACGTTCTTGTCGTCGACCTTGATCAGCTCGGCCGTGTTCGCCGCGCCCATGGTGAGCGTGCCGGCGCACTTCCCGCCGGTGTCGAGCGACAGGTAGGCCTTCATCGGCTCGACGGGGGACCGGACGTCCACGTCGACGGTCAGCGACTTCGCCGTCTTCGTCGCCGCGAACGCCTTGTCGACGACCTGCGATCCCGTCAGCTCCCCGAAGGGTCCGGCCGGCTTCGCCTTCGCCTCGTCCGCCGAGGGGCCGCAGGCGGCGGCGCCGACCGCGACGGCGGCGCACAGGAGGGCGGCGACGGCGGTCCGGGCCGACCGGGTGGTCCGGGTCGTGCGGTGGGTCCGGGGGCGGGTGAGGGCGCGCATGGGGGTGTCTCCGAGAGAGGGCGTACGGGCGGTGGGGGCCCCTGAGGGCCCCCGCTCCTGGTGGTGCTGCGTGGTGCCTGGTGGTGCTGCGTGGTGCTTGGTGGTGCTTGGCGGTGCCAGGCGTTGCTTGTGGTGCCTGGTGGTGCCGGGGGCTGCTCGGCCGTGCCGGGTCAGCCGAGCTTCAGCTCCCACTGCGAGGCGTCGTAGGTGAAGCCGGGGTTGACCTCGACGGTGAGGTTCTTGGCGGCCTTCGGGGTGTCGAAGGCGACGGTGATGGTGGCCTTCTTGCCGGGCATGATCGTGCCTTCGAAGCCCGTGCCGACCTTGTCGTCGAAGATCTGCTCGGAGGCGACGCCGTCGTTGCCGGCGGTGGCGCTCAGGGACACGAGGGCGGTGTCGAACTTCTCCTTGCCGCCGTTCTCGATGACGACGGTGACCTGGTAGGCCGTGTTGCCCTTGGTGTGGCCGACCGCGTACTCGCCCGGGGTGTACGGCTTCGGGTCCGAGACCGTGACCTTGACGTCGTCGTCGTAGACCGAGGTGTCGCCGTCGGCGAGGCCCGCGCCCTTGTCCTTCTTGCCGGCGTCGCCCGCCGGGGCCTTGGCCTTCGGGCTCGCGCTCGGGTCCTTCGGGGCCGCGTCCTTGACCGCCTTGTCGAGCTCGTCCACCGCGTCGCTGACGGCCGTGAACGTGATGACCGCGCCGACGACCGAGAGGACCAGGGCCGCGAGGCCCAGGATCGCGCCGGTGAGGGCCACTCCCTTGTTGTTCGCCTCGCGGCGCTTCACGCGGCCCCTGGCGACGAGGCCCAGGATCAGGGCGATCAGGCCGAGGATGCCGGCCAGCCAGAAGAAGAGCGGGACGAGGCCGGAGAGCGTGCCGATGATGCCGAGGATCAGGGCCGCGGTGCCGAGCCCGTTGCGCATGACCTGCGGAGCGGCGGCAGGCGGGACCTGGGTGTCGTACGACATGGGTGTGTCCTCCCGGACGGTGAAGATGTCTGGCGCGATGGGTCAATCACAGCAGAGCCTGTGAACCGAGTCAACACGGTTCACGAAAAACAGGTCGACTCACACTGTGAAGTGGTGTGGTGGAGGTTCCTCAGTAGGATTGGTGTCGCACGAGGACGAGCAGGACGAGCAAGCGGGCGAACCAGGGAGATGGGTCACGTGCCGGAGCGCGCAGCGGACGTAGGCGGCGGAGACAGCGGGGACACGGGCACCGAGGAGGTGGGCGGGGCCGAGGTGACCGCCGCCGGGATCGCCCGGCTCGCGGGCGTCGGCCGGGCCGCCGTCAGCAACTGGCGCCGCCGCCACGCCGACTTCCCCAAGCCCGTCGGCGGCACGGAGGCGAGCCCCTCCTTCGCCCTCGCCGAGATCGAGCAGTGGCTCCGCGACCAGGGCAAGCTGGCCGAGGTCCCGCTCCGCGAGCGGGTCTGGCAGCAGGTCGCCGGCCATCCGGCGGGCGCCGTCACCGCCCTCGTCCACGCGGGCTGCGCCCTCCTTCTCGTACGGGAGCGGTCCGCGGCCTGGCCCGCGCTGGCCGAGCTGCCCGACGAGCGGCTCGTCGAGGTGCTGCCCGTCGCCCTGGAGGAGACGCTCGGCGAGCGCCTCGGCCACGGGCGGCCCGTGCTCACCCCCACCAGCACCGCGCTCGCCTCCTCCGTCCCCCTCCTGCGCGGGGCGGCCGAGCTGGCGGCCGAGACCGGGGTCCGCGCGGCGTTCGAGTTCCTGCTCGGCCGTCACCTCGACGCCAACCCGCGGCAGTACACCCTGACCCCGCCCGGCCCCGCCGCCCTCATGGCGGCGCTCGCCACGGGCGGGGACGGCGGCGCCCCGCTCACCGTCCTCGACCCCGCGTCCGGCACCGGAAGCCTGCTCACCGCGGTCGAGCGGCCCGGCGCGTTCTGCGGCCAGGACGCCGACCCCGACCTCGCGGCGCTCACCGCCCTGCGCCTGGCGCTCGCCACCGACGCCGACATCCGCGTCCGGTCCGGCGACAGCCTGCGCGCCGACGCCTTCCCGTCGCTCGCCGCGGACGCCGTCCTCTGCCACCCGCCGTTCAACGAACGCAACTGGGGCCACGACGAACTGGCCTACGACCCGCGCTGGGAGTACGGCTTCCCGGCCCGCACCGAGTCCGAACTCGCCTGGGTCCAGCACGCCCTGGCCCGCCTCCGCCCCGGCGGCACCGCCGTCCTCCTCATGCCGCCCGCCGCCGCCTCCCGCCGCTCGGGCCGCCGGATCCGCGCCGACCTGCTCCGCCGGGGCGCCCTGCGCGCGGTCGTCGCCCTGCCGCCCGGCGCCGCGCCGCCGTACGGCATCCCGCTGCACCTCTGGGTGCTGCGCCGCCCCGTCCCCGGCGAGCGTCCCCCCGCCGAACTCCTCCTCGTCGACACCGCGTCCGAGCACGCGGGCCCGGCGCGGGACGCCCGCGACCGGATCGACTGGCCGGCCGTCCAGGCCGCCGTGCTCGACGCGTGGACGCCCTTCGACCGGGACGGCGGCGTCGCGGCCACGCCGGGCGTGAGCCGCTCCGTCCCCGTCATCGAGCTCCTCGACGACGACGTCGACCTCGCCCCCGCCCGCCGTCTGCCGCCCCCGGCCGCCGCCGAGGGCGCGGCCCAGCTGGCCGGGGTGCGCGAGAGCCTGACGGAGACCCTGCGCCGGACCTGCGAACTCACCCCGCCGCCCGTGACCGACCCCACCGAGGCCGGTGCCGGACCGGTCGGCCGCCCCACGACCACCGTCGGCGAACTGGCCAGGGCCGGAGCCCTGGTCCTGCGCGCGGGCGGTGCGGGCACGACGCCCGCCGCGTCCCCGCTGGCCGTCCTCACCGACCACGACGTGCTGGCCGCCCAGCCGCCGTCGGGCACGCTGCCCGACGGCCCGCCCGAGGAGCCCGTGCTGCTCGCCGCCGGCGACGTCGTCGTCCCCGTCCTGGGCGGCGGCGCGGCCGTCCGGGTCGTCGACTCCTCGGCGGAGGGCGCCGCGCTCGGCCGCAACCTCCAGCTGCTGCGCCCCGACCCGGCCGCGCTCGACCCCTGGTTCCTGGCCGGCTTCCTGCGGGCCACCGCCAACAACCGGCAGGCCAGCAGCTACGCCTCCACCGCGACCCGGCTCGACGTCCGCCGCCTCCAGCTGCCGCGGCTGCCCCTGGCCGAACAGCGGCGGTTCGGGGAGCGGTTCCGGGCCCTCGCCGAGTTCGAGGAGGCGCTGCGGCAGACGTCCCGGCTCGGGGACCAGCTCGTGCAGGGCCTGTACGACGGACTGGCGGACGGCACGGTCGCGCCCTGACCCCGCCGGGGCCGCTTCCCGCTCACTTCGACAACGGTTCCGGGTATCCCGGAACCGTTGTCCGCATCGGTGTATACGCTCGTCTCCGCACCCCGATCCGTCCGAGCAGGAGCAGCCGAGATGTACGGCCACCCGCAGGCCCCGCAGCCGCCGCAGAGCCCCGCCTCCGGCGGCCTGATCGCGCTGCGCGTGCTCTTCACCGCGCTTCCGCTGCTCAGCTGCGGCTTCCTGGGCTGGGCCCCGCTGCTGCGGCTCGCGATCGTCACCCGCCGGACGCTGGACTGGGTGCTGTGCGGCCTGGCGTTCCTGGCGGGCTCCGCCCTCTTCGCGTACGCCGCGGCGACCGGCGAGGAGGAGAGCAGCACGCTGGAGGCGTTCGTCGGCGTCGGCGTGATCACGGTCCTCGCGGCCGGTTCGGTCACGTACTACCTGGTCGCGGAGATCCGCCACTTCGAGCGCCGCCGCACCGCCCCGGAGCAGGCGCCCCCGCCGTACCGGCCGCTCGGCCCCTCCTACGGCGCCGACGGCTCGGCCGTCACGGTGCCGAGTCCGCTCGGTCCCCCCAACCCGTACACCGGCACACCGCTCCCGGAGCCGCCGGTCCAGGCGCCCCAGCCGCCCGTCGCCCCCCGGATCGAGCAGGTCCGCGCCGAGCTCGACGAGCTGAGCGACCTGCTCCGCAAGAACGCTCCGGAAGGTGAAGACCGCAGGTGAACGGGCGTGTCATCGGGGGGCGTTACGAGCTCGCCACCGTCATCGGGCAGGGCGGGATGGGGCAGGTCTGGACGGCGTACGACGGACGGCTCGACCGCCGGGTCGCGGTGAAGCTGCTCCGTCCGGCGACGATGACCGGCCCCGCCACGGCGGCCGAGGAGCTGCGGCGCCGCTTCGTCCGGGAGTGCAGGGTGACCGCGCACGTCGACCACCCCGGTCTGGTGACCGTGCACGACGCGGGCAGCGACGGCGACGACCTCTACCTCGTGATGCAGTACGTGGAGGGCGCCGACCTCGCCGACCACCTCGCCGAGCACGACCCCTACCCGTGGGAGTGGGCCGTCTGCGTCGCCGCGCAGCTGTGCGCGGTGCTCGCCGCCGTGCACGCGGTGCCGATCGTGCACCGCGACCTCAAGCCGCGGAACGTGATGATCCGCCCGGACGGGTCCCTCACCGTCCTCGACCTCGGCGTCGCCTCCGTCCTCGACACGGACACCACCCGCCTCACCCAGACCGGTTCGCAGATCGGCAGCCCGGCCTACATGGCGCCCGAGCAGGCGATGGGCGGCGCGGTCGGCCCGTCCACCGACCTGTACGCGCTCGGCGTCCTGCTCCACGAACTCCTCAGCGGCAACGTGCCGTTCGCCGGCTCCACCGCCCTCGGCGTCCTCCACCGCCACCTGTACGAGCCCCCGGTGCCCATCCGCCGGATCCGGCCCGAGGTCCCCGAGGCCCTCGAAGCGCTCGTCCTCCACCTCCTCGCCAAGGACCCGCAGGCCCGACCGTCCGGCGCCCACGAGGTGTACGAGCACCTGCTGCCGCTCCTCCCCGCGCGCGGTGCCCCCACGGGTCCCATGGACCCCACGCGTCCCTTCCTCCGTCCGCACGCCCCCTGGCCGGCCCGCCCCGCCGCCGTGCCCGTACAGGTGCCCGTGCCGACGCCTCCGCCGCCGCGTGCGGCGCCCGCGGACCCCCGGAACGACCCCCGCGCCGACCTCCGGAGCGACCCCCGGGTCCCGCTCGGCGCCGCCGCGCCGCGCGTCGACCTCGCCGCCGCGGTGGACGAGGTCAAGCGGCTGCTCGGCGAGGGCTCGCTCACCCAGGCCGTGGACCTCCTCGGCGGCATCCTGCCCACGGCGGCGGCCGAGCACGGGGAGCGCTCGCCGGTCGTCCGCATCCTGCGCAAGCAGTACGCCTCCACGCTGATGGACGACGGCCAGTACCGCCGCGCGCTCCCGGAGCTCCGCAGGCTCGCGGAGGACCGCGACGCGGAGGCAGGGCCCACTGACCCCGGGGCCCTCCAGTTCCGCTACGACGCCGCCCTCTGCCTGGAGCAGCTGGGCGAGACGGCCGCCGCGCTCACGGACTTCCGTGCCGTCCTCCCGTACTACGAGCACGATCCCGCCCGCGCCTTCGACATCCGTCGCCGCATCGGGCTGCTCCTCCTCGCGACCGGCGAGCACACGGCCGGCCAGGGTCAGCTCCAGCAGCTCCTGTTCGACGCCGAGCGCGCCTACGGCCCGTATCACCCGCTTCCGGTCGACTTGCGCAGGGCGCTCGACCATCAGCGGCAGCTGGGCCCCCGCCCCTGAAGGGTTTCTGACGTGCCGACAGGATCACGACTCCACAACTGATCCAGTAGTGGATCTTCATGATCCTTTTTGCCGGTTTTGGCGCATGTAACGTTCGCGTCTGATCATGTCCGCGTCCCCAAGGAATCCCTCATGACGACGCCCTCCGCGCCCCTCACCCCCGAGCAGCAGCCGGCCGCTCCCGCCCCCGCCAAGAAGAGCGGCGCCCTGAAGAAGGTCGGCGGCGTCGTCGTCGCGATCGTCGTGGCCCTCGCCGTCAAGTTCGGCCTCCCCTTCCTCACGGGTGAAGCCCCGGTCCACGCCAAGGCCGGCGAGTGCGTCGTCGTCACCGGCTCGGACAACGACCCCAAGGTCGACGGCGAGGACTGCTCCTCCGGCAAGGCCGACCTCTTCAAGGTCGTCAAGGTCTACGACAACACCTTCGACGTCAACAAGTGCGCCGAGGACAGCGAGCAGGCCCTCGCCCAGCAGTGGGACGCCGACAAGTTCGTCCTCTGCATCAACCCGGTCAAGAAGTAACCCCCGCACACCCGAGAGGGCCGGAACCGGCAGGTTCCGGCCCTCTCGCGTTGCCCGGACCGGGCCGGGTCCCGCCGGGTCGCGCGCCCCCGCGACCCGGCGGCTCCCGACGTCCTTTTCAGTACCCGGGGAAAGTACCCACCCCACCCCCACCTGCTCTGAGTGGTCATGCCGAGGGGGCGTCACCCGCGTGAGCGAACCATCCCAACTGGGTTGGATTTCGGGGTGGTTGCCTGGCATATGCTCGCGGCGGCCTGAACGGAAAAAAGTTCGGTCCCCGCCTGGGACTCGGAATCCCGGAGAGGGCCTGACCGACAAGGAAGCAGCATCTTCCCTATGGGTGTTCAGCGCCCTAGCGCGGCCTTGCCCGGCGTGGGCGTCATCCACGCCAACGTCGCCCACACGAGCGGCTTCGTGGTCGGAGGGCGGGTGGGCACTTGAAGGAGGAGCCCGATCGGGGACATCACGCGGCCCCGCAGGCAGCGCAGGGGCCGGTCCCGCGCGCGGGGCAGGGCGCGATCCCGTACCTCGCGCCGGGCTCGGTGCCGTACCCGGCCCGGAGCCCGGCGGCCTACGCCCCTGCCACCGCCGCCCCTGCTCCCACCTCCGTCCCGGACGCGGCCGACGACCCGCCCGCGCAGCCCGTACGCCGCGATGCGGAGCGGCTTCCGGAAGGTCCGGCCGCCGAGCTGCTGCTCGACCTGCGGCGCCATGACGAGCGCCTGCTGCTGTCGGCACGGGACGTGCGGCACCTGGCCCCCCGCGTCGACGCGTGACGCTCCGAGCAGATGCCTCAGGCGTCGAGCCGCCCGCTCTTGACTCCGGCGACGAAGGAGGACCAGGCGACGGCCCCGAAGACGAGCGCGGGGCCGGCGGGGGTCTTGCTGTCACGGACGGGGACGACGGGGAGGTGGTCGGCGACTTCGAGGCAGTTGCCGCCGTCGTTGTTGCTGTAGGAGCTCTTGCGCCACGTGATGCTGCTCAGATCGACGGCTCGCACGATGCTTCCTCCAAGTTCCACATGATGAACTTCCGTGAATCCGCCGGGGAAAGCGCCAGATCACGGACCCGATCGTAGCGGAGCTGCAGTCGCTCGACGGCTGCCGGTTCTTCCACGAGATCGCCCGAGTGACCCGTCTCCACCCAGGCCACCGGGCGTCCGTCCGTCAGCCGCAGAAACATCACGTCCGTGGTCGTCAGCGCGTGTGGGCCCGCCGCGTGCGGCATGACCTGGATCGTGATGTTCCGCCGCTCGCCCATGCTCAGCAGGTGCTCCAACTGCTCACGCCACGCGGTGAGGTCCGGCAGCGCTGTGCGGAGCACTGTCTCCGAAAGGATGGCTCGGAACGGCGGTGCGTCGTCTCCTGCCAGAAGCTCGCGACGACCTATCCGCGCTTCCACCTGAGCGGTCAGTTCCTCACCGTCCATGCCGCTCGTCGCCAGGAAGGTCCGAGCGTAAGCGGGTGTCTGGAGAAGGCCTGGCACTGCCCCCACCGCGTAGTACCAGAGGCTCATCGCCTCCGCCTCCAGCGTCATGTACCTCCGGTACTTCTCCTTGAACTGCGTCGGGTCCCCCACCGCCAGCTCCCACAGCGCCAGCAGCATCGTCGCGGTCCCGTAGTACTGGTCCAGCGCCTGGACCACCTCGGGTCCGCCGACCGTCTCGCCCTTCTCCATCTTCGAGAACAGAGACCAGTCCCACCCCAGCGCCTCGCCGAGCTTGCGGAGGCTGAGGCCCCGGTCGGTGCGGAGGAGCTTCAGTTCCTCGGCGAACCTCTTCCTGGGTTCCTGGCTGCGGCCCGTCACCACGCGTCTCGTCGGCATCGCGCGCACTCCCTTGTGGAAGATGTGGAACTACCCGCGCGACCTGGGGAAGTACGGTCCGCCACCGCTCCGGGTTCCCTGTGCCCCGGTCCATTCTTGTAGTGCCGGGATCACAGAGGGTAGTCCACGGAGAGGGGAGGAATCCATGGAACGCGGGGCTTGGGTCTACGACCAAGTGGCGGGTGTGGTAGGTGAGTTCAAGGGGGACGCGGGGCCCTATGTGATGCTGCGGCCGGTCGGGGGCGGCCGGGAGTGGCAGGCGGACCCGGCCGACGTGCGGCCGGCCACGCCGGCCGAGCGGCTGAGCGCCGGGGTGCGCGCCGCCAATGACAGGGCCCGCGCCGGCTGCTCCCCGCAGCCCGCGCCGGACCTGAGCCGTCCGCCGGAGCCCGTGGAGCACTGTGTGGCGTGTGCGCTGCTGGTACGGGAACGGGCCGAGGCCCGGAGCCGGTTCGACCACAGTGCGGTGACGGATGCGAACGTGCTGCTCAGGCGGCACTTGTCGCAGGACCACCGCTGAAGGGCGTCCGGGGGAGGCCCGGAAGCGTCACGATCGCTTGGTCGGTGCGTGCCTGAGTGGCGGCTCGCTAGGTGATCAGGGCCGCCACTCCGTCGAGGATCCGCTCCAGGCCGAAGTCCAGCGGGTCCCCGCCCTGTGGTGCGAAGGCGCCCTCCGCGATGGCCGACGTGAGCGCGGGGAAGCGGTCCGCGTGGCGCTCCAGGACATCGGCTGTGAGCCGTGCCCACTCTGCGTTCGCCGCCTCGTCGTGGTCCACGTGCTGCTGGGCGATGGTGCGGATGTGGCCTACGAGCAGCAGGAACGTGTCGTGCTGCTGGGCGGCCGACAGGCCGGTACCTGCCATCGCGGTCAACGCCGTCTCCAGCCAGCCGAGTTGATGGGGGCCCATGATCTGGCGCCGCATGCCGGTGGCCGCGAGGATCCACGGGTGGCGGCTGTACGCGGCTGAGCACTGCCGGGCCCACTCGGTCAGCTGTGGGCGCCAGCCGCCGGGGATGCCCGCGATAGGGGCCGGGGGGCCGATCGCGAGGTCGACCATCAGGTCGAGGAGTTCCGCCTTGCCGGGAACGTACCGGTAGAGCGCCATCGCGGTGACGCCGAACTCCTTGGCGACCCGCGCCAGTGAGACCGCGTCCAGGCCTTCCTCGTCGGCGATGCCCATGGCCGCCTCGGCGATCCGGACCGCAGTGAGCGAAGGCTTCGGGCCCCGGCTCGGCGGCTCCTGCTCGCCCCAGAGCAGGGCGAAGCTCGCCTTCGCACCGGCCTGCTTCCCGGCCTGCTTCCCGGTCGGCTTGGTCGACTCCCGCCCGTTCGCCGGCCCGGGCTTCTTCGCGGCCATCCTCGTCTCCCTCGCGTCGCCTGTTGACGACCAACCCTAACTGTTTATAGCGTATAGCCAACTGCTTACGTCATATACAGTTTCGAGGAGTAGTCGTGATCGCCACCATCGTCGCCACCTCTGCCGCCGCACTCCTCGCGGCGCCCACGGCCGGACTCCTCGGCCACCGGGCCCTGAGGCGCTCCCGCAACGCCTCCCTGATGAGGATCGGCACCCCGGACGGCATCGACGAGCAGGGCTTCGTCCCCATCGGTGGCATCGACCAGTGGATCTCGGTCCGAGGCGAGGACCCGGCCAACCCGGTCGTCCTGGAGCTGCACGGCGGCCCCGGAGCCTCGACCGCGATCTTCGGGCCGCGCACCAGGTCTTGGGAGAAGCACTTCACGATCGTCCGCTGGGACATGCGCAGCTCCCTCAAGACCTTCGGCCGCGGCGGCCCCGAAGGGCAGGGTGAGATGACCTTCGACCGGATCTACGCGGACGCGATCGAGGTCACCGACCACATACGCACCCGCCTGGGCGTCGACAAGGTCGTCCTGCTCGGCCACTCCTACGGGAGCGCCTTCGGCCTGCGACTCGCCCGCGAGTTCCCCGAGCGCTACTCCGCGTACGTCGGCACCGACCAGAACATCCACGACGCCGGCCGCGACGACTCCGTGCACCGGGCCCTGCTCGGCCGGCTGCGTACGACCGGAAAACTCAAAGAACTGGCGGCAGTCGAGGCGCTCGACCCCGATGAGCACCAGTGGACCGCCCGCGAGCGCGCGATGCACGCCAAGCTGCTGGCCACCAGCGACCCGCTGACCCTGGACACGATGAAGAAGGTCGTCATGGGATCCCTGTGGTTCTCGCCGCTGCACTCGCTGCGCGAGTTGGGGAGCTTCCTCAAGGGCATGACTTTCTCGGAGCGGATCACCGTGGGCACGTCCGGGTTCGACGACTGGGCGGACGGCACGGAGTTCGAGATCCCGTTCTTCCTCTTCCAGGGCGAGAAGGACATCCTCACGTCCCCGGAGCTCGCCCGTCGCTTCTTCGACGACGTCCGGGCGCCCGCCAAGGGCTTCGCGCTGATCGAGGACTGCAGTCATTTCGCGGCGTTCCGGCGGCCGGAACGCTTCCTGGAGCTGCTGCTGGCGCATGTGCGGCCGGCGATCGCCGGCAGGTCGGATGCTGCGGCGGGCGTCTAGGGCCCGTTGCGAAAGTGGATCAGGAGTCGTGGTCGGCTCGGGCGGCCGTCCGGTCCGACCAGCCTCGCGACAGGGTGAGGCGGCCGGATCGGAATGCGTCGCGCTGTTCGGTCACCCATTGCTCAACCTGATCTGCGGATTCCGCGACGGGCCGGTCCGTGGTGTTGAGCACATGGGTGGACCACCGCCGGTCGTCGGCAGTCCACCCGGTCCAGCGGTGCCAGGCCATCTCGGGCCAGGTGTCGTTGCGCTGTCAGCGGCGGAACGGATCGTAGGTCCGGTCCCACGGCCCGTACCGTTCCGGGACGTCCCGCCACGGCGCACCGGTCCTGGTGCGCCAGCGCATGCCGTCGATCAACTGCCGACGTGTCCACGTCGGCAGCCGCCCCGGCTTCCCGCCCAGCGGCGGCAACGGCTCCGTCCGAGTCCACTGACGATTCGTCAGATCTCCGCGCCCCGCGACGCTTGGTCATCCACGACCTTGATCAACTTTCGCGACAGACCCTAATTCGGAGGAACGGGCGGGTGGGGGGGTGGCAGGGTCGGGTCATGTCCAATGACGTCGCGTATCCGGTATTTCGTAGCACCGACCGTGGGGAAGCCCTGCGGGTGGCCAGGCGGTTCGTGGAGTACGGCCAGGAGTCGTTCAGTGAGGTGAGGGTGGAGGCCGAGGCGCACACCGTGGGGGAGCTGAAACGGCTGGGCGGGGAGCTGCCGGAGGCGTGGGTGATGTGCTGGGACGGCAGGAGGGCGCCGGAGGTGCCGCCGCCGGGGCTGCCGGACCTGACTCATCCGATCCGTGCCCGGGAGCTGCCGGAGGACCTGGGGGGTGCGGAGGCGTATCTGCCGCTGACCCTGTCGATCGAGGAGGAGCCCGTCGGCAGCCTTGAGGACGCCTTCGTGGCAGCGGTCGGTGCGTCGCCGGGGGCGGTCAACTGGGAGAGCCTTGAGTGGCCGGAGGTGCCGGAGCGGGACTTCTGCGGGGAGTTCAAGCACGCCGAGGTCACGCTCGTCCTCAACAACGACTCGCGTGAACTCGACGTGCCGGCCGACACGCACCTGGTCCTCGTGCACGTCCGTCGCCGCAATGGGAACGGTTACGAGGAGGAGCGGGTCCAGTGGCTGGCCGAGCGGTTCTGCCACGGGGTCATCGGCCCGCCGCAGCACGTGTGAAGGGCGTCAGGCCGACCGGGGGTCGCGCTTCATGGCCCACAGGGTCGGGCCGCCGCCCGGGAGGGCGAACTCGCCGACGACGGTGAAGCCGAAGTGCTCGTAGACCGGGAGGTTGTCGGGCTTGGAGGACTCCAGGTAGACGGGCATGCCCGCCGCGTCGGCCTTCGCGAGGCCGGAGCGGAGGAGGGCCGAGCCGTGGCCCCGGCCGCGGGCGGCGGGGTCGGCGCCGATGACGGCCAGGTACCAGTGGGGTTCGGTGGGTCCGTGCTCGGCGGCGGCCGTGACGGCCTCGCGGAAGACCGGGGCGCGGTCGCCGAGGATGGCCACGAGTTCCTGGATGGTCTCCGCGTCGGGTACGGCCTTGTCCGCGCCCTCGGGCGAGACCCAGAACGCGGCGGCGGAACCGGTGCGCTCGCAGACGCCGTGGAGGCCGTACTGCCGGGTGAAGAGGGTGGTGAAGTAGCGCCCGAGGTCCGTCTCGCGGGTGGCGGCGTCGGGGAAGAACCACCGCATCATCGGGTCGTCGCCGAAGGCGGAGGCCAGGGTGCGGCCGACCATCGGGGCGTCGTCGATCGTGGCCGTCATCGGTGCGTTGTCGAGAGGCATACGGGTCATTCTGCACCCGAGATGATCTTGGTCGGGATGGGGGGTGCCGTCCCTCGCCCCCCGTGCGCCCCTGCGATCCGCGCCTCGCGATCCGCTGTCGACGTCGAAGCTCCGCGACCTGCGATCCGTGCCCCGTCAGGCGGCCGCGGGCCGGGCGCGGAGGAGGCGTACGGCCGCCGTGACCGGGAGGGCGATGCCCATCGCGAGGAGCGCGAGCAGTTCCGTCGGTCCGACGCGGGCCGCCAGGAGGAAGGCGCCGAGCACGGCCGCGACCGGGGTCGCCAGGGTGAGGCAGGTCGCGAGGGTCTTCGTGCGCCGGTCCCAGGCGGTCGACGTCCACAGCAGGACGAGGCCCACGGCGAGGGCGGCCAGGCCGGCGAAGTCGAAGACGAGGGTGGCGACGCCGCTGGCGCCGAGCAGGGCGGCGGTGGCGACGGTCCGCGACCGGGGCTGCGCCTCGGCGGCGGGGGCCGCGGGCGCCGCGGCGGTCTCGGGCTCCTCCGCGCGGGCGGCTGCCACGATGGCGGAGGGGGTGCCGAGCCGTTCGACGGCGGCGCGGACGGCGGCCGGGTCCTGCTCGTCGCCGACGGCCACGGCGAGGTGTTCGCGGAGGTCGGCGAGGAGTTCCGCGCGGCGGCCGACGGGGAGGAACGACGCCTCGCGCTCGATCGTGGCGAGGTAGTCCGTGACGAGGGGGTGCTCGGTGCCGGTCATGCGGTGCCTCCGTGGGGTGCGGTCAGGAAGTGGTCGACGCCGTCGCGGAAGCGCGGCCAGCTCTCGGCGAACTCGGCGAGCGCGGTCCTGCCGGGCGTGGTGAGGGTGTAGTAGCGGCGGGCGGGGCCGGTGGCCGATTCGCGCAGCTCGGTGTCGACGAGTCCGTCGCGTCGGAGCCGGGACAGCAGGGGGTAGATCGTTCCCTGGCTGGTGGTCATGACGCTGACGGCGGCCAGTTCGTCGAGGATCTCGACGCCGTAGCGCGGGCCGTCGCGCAGCAGGGCGAGGACGCAGTACTCCAGCACGCCCTTGCGCAGCTGGCTGGCGACCTTCCCGGTCGCCTCTGATCTTGCTTCGCCAGGAACCATGCAATGCAAGATACCCTCGACGGCGCCGCCGATCAACGGCGCACCGCGTGCGACGATGCCCGGGTGCGAGAACTGCGTGGACTGGACGAACTGACCGGGGTCGACGAGCCGGCGTGGCCGCTGCTCGAAGCGGAGCTGCGGGCGGCGAAGGTGCCCGTCGATGTCCTGGACGCCGACCCGGGGTGCGCGGCCGCCACACTCCTGCAGACGCAGGTCACCGTCCGCTCCTACCTGGGGGCGTTCGTGCACCGCACGGGCGGCCTGCTCGTCGACGACGGCTGGCTTCGGGTGTACGGCAGCCCGGCCGCCCACAACGACCGGCGCCTGCCCGGCCTCGCGCGGGTCAACGGCTACCCCGCCGAACCCGACGCCGCCTGGCGGCCCGCCGGCGCACTCGTCGTCGCGCACGACGTCCTCGGCGGGACCTTCGCCATCCAGGGCGGCACCGAGGAGGAGACCGGACTGCCCGGCCGCCCGGGCGAGATGGTCTACTTCGCCCCCGACTCGCTCCGCTGGGAAGCCGTCGGCGCCGGCTACGGGGCCTGGCTGTCCTGGCTCCTCGACGGCGGCACCGAGGAGTTCTACGAGGACCTCCGCTGGCCCGGCTGGCGGGACGAGGTTCCCGGCCTCACCGGCGGCGAAGGGCTCACCCTCTACCCGCCGCTGTGGTCCGTCGAGGCGCACCAGGACCTGGCCGGGACCAGCCGCGCGGTCGTCCCCCTGGCGGAACTGCTCGGTTTCGCCAAGGAGACGAGCCTGCGCCTGGACGGAGCCGACCCGGGCTTCCTGGGAGACCTGTAGCGCCCGGGCGGGGTGGACCGCCGAGCCGACCCCTGGCGCCCGGACGGGGCGGACCACTTGGCCGAGCCGACCCCTGGCGCCCGGACGGGAGGCCGTCCGGCGGTCGGCGCCGCGGACGGCAGCGCCCGGGCGCGGTGGCCGGCTAGCGGGTGGTCGCCGTCGTGAGGGCCTTGTCCCGCATGGCCTTGAGGGCGGCGAGCTCGTCGGCGTAGCCCGCGCCGAGGGTCTTCTCGGCGTCGGTCTGGGCGGCCGAGACGACGGTGGTGAGACCGGTGGCGGCCTGGCAGTCGGCGTCCGCGCGGGACAGCTTCAGCTCGACGCCGGCGACGGCGTGCAGCTCGGCCTGGTCCCGGCCGGCTCGGCGGAGCTGCCGGTCGACCGTGGACCGGGGGTCGCCGAAGGCCTTCGCCGCCGTCCCCGCCTTCTTCATGCAGGCGCTCCAGGAGTCCTGCGCGGCGAGGTACCTGCGGTCGGTCCTGACCTTCTCGACGACCGCGTCGCCCAGGACCTGGAAGGTGTTGAAGAGCTTGTAGTAGTCCGGGCCGTAGAGCCGGGACGTGGCGTCGCTGACGCAGGAGTCGGCCTGGTAGAAGAACTCGCGCCCCAGGGGCATCGCCAGGTTCACCCGGTGGGCGGGGGTGCCGAGCAGGGCGTCCTTCCAGCGGGTGTTCGCGGCCTCGGCGGCGTTGGCGTCCGCCGGAGGCCGCATCGACAGCGTGGTGCTCGTGATGCCGTAGCCGTCGTTCACCGCCTGGGCGACGGAGAGCAGTCCGTACGGGTTGGCGTCGGCCAGGTGGTTCCCGGTGGGCAGGGGCTGGGGGCGGTACGTGAACCCGCGCCGCTCCATGCAGGCGGCGACGAGGTCCTCCTCCGCCGCGCGCAGGGCTGTGAGCTGCGACCCGGGGTAGTGGGTGACGCCCTGGAAGGGGCGGGGTGCGGGGAGTGGCGCGGGACCGGGTGCGGCGGTGCCGCCGGACGTCGAGCATCCGGCGGCACCGAGACCCAGAAGCAGCGCCACGGCGGCGGTGCGACTTCCGGAGGTCATCGACTCAGACCGTGCACCACTTGTTGGAGCCGATGGTGCTCAGGTTGTCGCCGATGCGGTTCCAGCCGGTGCCCCGGTACAGGATCCAGCCCTGGCCCTGGTAGCCGGTGGCCTTGTAGAGCACGACGTTGCAGCTGTTGCCGTTGTTGAAGGCCGCGCCGTTCAGGGCGTACTTGAAGTTCGTGTACCCGGTCAGGTCGGTGTTGTCCTGGTAGACCGTCTGCACGGCGCCCTGGTAGTCGGCCTGCCAGTACACGCACAGACCGCCGCTGGCACAGCCCGCCGGGGCCGCGTTGGCGGCGGGGGCGACGGCCGCCGCGCCGAGGGCGACGCCGGCCGCCATGCCGAGGGCCGCGAGGGATCGCTTGAAGTTCACGAGGTGCTCTCCGTTTCTCAGGGACCGGGTTTCCGGTACGGCACGACGCTGCCAGCGGCGCTCAACGAACGGCCAAGGGAGGCTCAACGTCCGCTCAACGCAAGAGTGTTGAAGTACAGGTCCGGGCGCGTGCCGGAAGGTCGGTCCGGGGTCGCCGGGAGCGCCACGCCGATCGCCCAACCCGGCGACAAACCCGTTCGCGCCGCTGCATTCTGGCCGCCGACGGGAAGATCGACGGGGGAGTGCGCGATGTGGTCAGCGGTCTCGGCGGGGGAGCTGCCGGCGGAGGAGCGTTTCGACTGGTTCGCCGACCTCGTCACGCGCGAGGTGATGCCCACCGCGCTCAGCGCCGAGCGGCCCGCCGACTTCCAGGCCGAGGCCGCCGTGCTGGACCTCGGGCCCGTCCGCGTCGCCCGGTTCTCCTTCTCGCCCCTGCGGTCGCGCCGCACGCCCGCGCTGATCCGGCGCGGCGACCCCGAGCAGTACCAGCTGGGGCTGATCAGGAGGGGGGTCACCGTCCTGTCCCAGCACCGCAACGACTGCCGCGTCGGAGCGGGCGACCTGGTCTTCTGGGACACCTCGCGGCCCTCCGACGCGGCCATGCCCGAAGAGGCCGGGGCCGTGCAGCTGACCATGCTGCAACTCCCGCGCCCCGTCATGCCCTTGCGCGCCCAGCGGATCGACCGGCTGCTCGGCAGCAGGATCTCCGGCGGGCACGGACTCGGGGCGGTCCTCGCCTCGTTCCTCGACTCCCTGGACGGCCACGCCGGACAGTGCGGGCCCGACGACCTGCCACGGCTCGGCTCCGTCGTCGTCGACCTCGTCGCCGCCTGCCTCGCCCAGAACCTCGACGCCGAGGACGAGCTCCCCGCCGAGGCGCGGGCGCGGACCCTGATCCAGCGGATCCACGCCTTCGTCGACGCCCACCTCGGCGACCCCGACCTCACCCCGGCCGCCGTCGCCGCCGTCCACCACGTCTCCGTACGCACCCTCCACCAGCTCTTCCGGACGTACGGCGACGGGGAGACCGTCCAGGCCCGCATCCGGCGCCGCCGCCTGGAGCGGTGCCGCGACGACCTCGCCCGCCCCGAACTCCTCGGGCGGCCCGTGCAGGACATCGCCGCGCGCTGGGGCTTCAGCGGCCCCGCCGTCTTCAGCCGCGCCTTCCGGGCGTCGTACGGCGCCAGCCCCACCGAGTTCCGCGCGCTGATCGTCAAGGACGCCCGCGCCGGAAGCACAGCCGGCGCCACCGCCCCGTCCTAGGCTCGGAGCCGTTCGGCCGGCCACCGGAGGGCCCGGCCGCGGGACCACCGGGGAGGAGGGCCACAATGACCGGAGACATCGACCAAGGGACCTGGGACGCCGACGCGTGAACACGGAAACCGAACAGGACGGCACCGCGGCCCTCGCGGCCGCGACCGTACGCACCGAGCGCCTCGACCTCGTGCCGCTCGCCGTCGCCCACGCCGCCGAGATGGCCGAGGTCCTCGCCGACCCCGCCCTCCACTCCTTCACCGGCGGCGCCCCGCTCACCGGGCCCGACCTCCGCGCCCGCTACGAGCGCCTGACCGCCGGGTCCCCCGACCCGGCGGTCCTCTGGTGCAACTGGGTCGTCCGCCTGCGCGCCTCCGGCCGCCTCGCCGGCACCGTCCAGGCGACGGTCACCGACGAGGGCCGCACCGCCGAGGTCGCCTGGGTCACCGGCACCCCCTGGCAGGGCCGCGGCATCGCCCGCGAAGCCGCCGGGGCCCTCGTCGCCCTCCTCCTGGACCACGGCGCCCGCACCGTCGTCGCCCACGTCCACCCCGACCACACCGCGTCCGCCGCCGTGGCCCGCGCGGCCGGCCTCGCCCCGACGGACGAGGAAGTGGACGGCGAGGTCCGCTGGGAGCTGAGGCTCCCCGCCTAGGCCCGGTCAGGAAGACCGCGCCCGGCTCTACTTCCCGACAGGGCCTGGGCCCCGGCCGGAGAGCCCCGTCGGCCCCGGGCCACCCGGGGTGCCACGACCACGCCCAGGAGCAGCAGGGCCGCCACCGCGCCCGCCCCCAGGCCCGCCCGGAGGCCCGGGGGGCGGAAGGAGCAGGAGAGTTCGGTGCGGTCGGGGCCCAGGGGGACGGCGAGGAGCCCGCCGTACGAGAGCGGTTCGGTGTCCGCGCAGTGCCAGCCCGCGATGCGGGGGGCCGCCACGACGGCCGTGCCGCCGCCCGGCGGGAGGGTGGCCCGTACGCCGTCCGGGGTGACGCGGATCGAGGTCGCCGCGCGGGCGCGCAGGGCCGTCACGGCCGAGCGGAGGCGGTCGTGGTCCAGGCAGCCGAGTTCGCCGGGGCCGGGGAGGACCGGCCTGAGGCCGGGTACCCGCTGGACGCCCAGGGAGGTCAGGGCGGCGCGGCGCTTCGGGCCGCCGCCGAGGAGGTGGACCGGGGGGTGGTCGCCGAGGCGGGCGGTGCCGGTGGCCCCGGGGGCCCAGAGGAAGACCTCGGTGCCGACGCGGCACGCGCCCGCGTGGGGAGGCTCGTACACGCGGGAGCCGAGGAGGAGTTCCTGGTTGCGGAAGGGGGAGGGGCCGTAGGCCGGGGGCGGGCCCGGCGGGCGGACCGTGACGAGGGGGAGGCGGACGTCCGTGCGGGCGACGGCGCCGTCGCGCCAGCGGGCGCCGACGCCGAAGAGGGCGTCCGTCACCGGGTTGTCGAGGCTGAGGAGGTTGCGGCCGCGGGAGGTCCAGCCACCGCCGAGGGCGGTCAGCGTCCGGGTCAGGACGGCGGGGGTGTGGCTGCTGTAGTAGGCGGCGCCCTGGCCGCCGAGGAGGAGCGGGTCGTTCCCGGCGACGCGGGGGAGGCCGGAGTCCGTGCGGGAGGCGGGCCAGTCGTCGGCCGCGGCCAGGGCGGCCGCGCGTCGGGCGTGCTCCGTGCCCCACGGCGGGTAGTCGTCGAGCCGGGCGAGGCGTTCGCGGTCCGCGTGCGCCGTCGTCGCGGCGGCCTGGCCGAGCAGGGTCCCGGTGACGAGGAGCGCGGCGAGGAGCCCGTACCGGCCGCGGCGGGGGAGGAGGAGCGCGCCCGCGACCGCGGCGAGGCCCGCGCCCGCGAGGAGCAGGGACCAGGAGGTGAGGAGGGGGCTCGGCAGGGCGCCGGCCGCGAGGACGAGGACGATCGCGGAACCGCCGAGCAGCGACCTGCGGTCCGGGAGGCCGCGGGCGAGGCCCGTCCACGCGGTGAGGACGAGGACGCCGGACAGGACGAAGGTCTGGCGGTACGGGCTGCCGTTCGGGGTGGCGAAGACGTGCCAGACGAGGTGCGTCGGGCCCCACTGCATCGACATCGCGACCGCCGCGCACAGGCCTCCCCACAGCCACCGCTCGCGTCCCGGCGCGTCCCGGCGGAAGAGCAGTGCCCCCGCGAGCAGCGGCACCGCCGTGCAGACGAAGGCCGCCGGGGTCGCGAAGCCGTACGTCACCGGGAGCAGCCGGGCCAGCACGTCCGTGCCGTCCGCGGCGGCGAAGTCCCGTACGACACCCGGGTGGGCGTGCCGGGAGCCGAGGAGGACGGGGACGAGGACGGGCGCGGCGAGGCCGATCCCGAGTCCGGTCGTGAGCGCGGCCCGGCCGAGGGTCCGTGCGCGGAAGGAGTCGGTCGCGGCGAGGCGGACGAGGAGCACGAGGCCCGCGCCCAGGGTCGCCATGTACGCCGTGTAGAAGTTCGCCAGCCAGCAGACGGCGACCACGAGGGGCCCGAGGAGCGGCCGCCGCCCCTCCCGTACCCATTCGCCCACGAGGCAGAGCAGCGGGAAGGCGATCAGGCCGTCCAGCCACATCGGGTTGTACGTGCCCTCCGCGAGCGACCAGCCGCACAGGGCGTACGAGGCGCCCAGGACGGCGGCCCACCACCCCACGCCGCCGGGTCCGAGGCGGCGCAGCAGGAAGGTCGTCGCGGCGGCCGCGAGCGCCGTCTTCAGGACGGTGACCGCGTACACCGCGTACTCGATGTCTGCGCGCGGGAAGAGCGCCACGAGCGGGGCGAGGGGGCTCGACAGGTAGGTGCCGTAGTCGGGGAGGAAGCTCGTGCCCCAGCCCGCCTGCCAGTCGAGGAGGAGCCCGCCGTCCGCCCGGCCGTGCAGGAGGTCCCAGAGGCGGGCGTGGAACGGGACGAACTGGTTGGCGAGGTCGTTCACGGCCCGGTGGCGCGGGCCGAAGGGGAAGACCCGGGCGACGGCGTCGCCGCCGCAGACGGCGACGGCGGCGAGGAGGGCGGCGAGCGCGCAGGAGCGCGTGGTGTTCGGCATGGCGGTTCGAATATGTCAGCGCCCCGGGCGGAACGGCCGGAGTCGGAGGGCCAGTTCACGTGATGGTCGTCTGCGCGCCACGCACCCGGACCGGCCGGGACACCGCGCTCCGTTGTCGTGGGTCGCGTGCTGCTCTCGATCGTCGTCCCGTGTTTCAACGAGGAGGACGTCCTCGCCCGCTTCCATGACCGTGTGACGGCCGAACTCGCCAAGATGGACGGCGAGTTCGAGATCGTGTACGTGGACGACGGAAGCCGGGACGGGACCCTCCCGCTCCTCAGGGAGCTCGCGGCGGGCGACCCGCGCCGGGTCCGCTACGCCTCCTTCAGCCGCAACTTCGGCAAGGAGGCCGCCATGCTGGCGGGCCTCCGGCACGCGGCCGGAGACGCCGTCGTGATCATGGACGCGGACCTCCAGCACCCGCCCGAGCTGGTCCACCGCATGCTCGCGCTGCACGCGGAGGGGTACGACCAGGTCGTCGCCCGCCGCACCCGCGACGGCGACCGCGTCACCCGGACCCTGACGGCCCGCCTCTACTACCGGGCGATCAACCGGCTCGTCGACGTCGAGCTGGTGGACGGCGTCGGCGACTTCCGGCTGCTCTCCCGCCGCACCGTCGACGCGGTCCTCGACCTCGGCGAGTACAACCGCTTCTCCAAGGGCCTGTTCTCCTGGGTCGGCTTCCGCACCACGACCTTCGCGTACGAGAACGCCGTCCGGGAGCAGGGCCGCTCCAAGTGGTCCTTCGGCAAGCTCCTCAACTACGGCCTCGACGGCCTCCTGTCCTTCAACAACAAGCCCCTGCGGGCCGCCGTCCACCTCGGGCTGCTGCTCCTCGTCGTCGCCCTCGGCTATGCGGCCTGGATCGTCGCCGACGCCCTCGCCCACGGCGTCGACACCCCCGGATACGTCACCCTGCTCGTCGCCGTCACCGCCCTCGCCGGCGTCCAGATGGTCATGGTCGGACTGATCGGCGAATACGTCGGCCGCATCTACTACGAGGTGAAGCGGAGGCCGCACTACCTGCTGCAGGAGACGAGCGGTGGTGCGGAACCGGCCGACACCCGGGTGACGGGTGAGTCGTTGTGGGAAACAGTCGCACCGAAGTAGTGGCTCCGGCCCCGGCGACTCCCTACCATCGATCACCGCAAGGTCGTTCAACGTGACGCACGACCAGCCCGGGAGGCTCCTTTGCACCGCCGCACTGCGCTCACCGTCTCCGCCGCGCTCCTCGCCGCGGCCCCCCTGCTCACCGCCTGCGGCAGTGACGCCCACCCAGGAGCGGCGGCCGTCGTCGGGGGCGAACGGATCGAGGTCTCCAGCCTCCAGGCGCAGGTGAAGGACGTGCGCGCCGCGCAGGCCTCCTCCGCGCAGTCCGCCGAGCTGCTCAGGTCCACCGGCGACCTCGGCCGGCAGAAGCTCAACTCCATGATCATCTACCGGATCGTGGAGAAGGTCGCCCAGGACAACGGCGTCACCGCCAGCCGGGCCGACATCCAGCAGACCCGCACCGCCTACACCCGCGAGAACGGCGGCCAGGAGCGGTTCGAGGCCATCCTGCTCCAGCAGCGGGGCGTGGCGCCCGACCAGATCGACGACTTCATCCGCCACGAGGTCCTCATGCTCAAGACGGCCGAGAAGCTCGGCTTCACCGACAGCCCCGAGGGCCAGAAGAAGCGGAGCGACGTCTACTCCGCCGCCTCCAAGGCGCTCGACATCGACGTGAACCCGCGCTACGGCACCTGGGACTCGGAGCGGGGCGGACTGACCGCCGCCACCACCCCCTGGCTCCGCAGGGTCAGCCAGGACCCGGCCGCCGTCCCGACCGGTGCCTGAACCCGGGTAGGTTCGAGGGGTGACTTCTGAGAGCCCCGGCCGCATCGTCCTGCTGACCGCCAGCCACCGCGTGGCGCCCGGAATCCTTTCCTGGCCCGCCTGGCAGGCGCTGCACGGTGCCGACCGGGTGCTCTGCCCCGACGAGGACCACCCCCAGCTGCCGTACCTGCGGGAGGCCGGCGTCGCCGTCGAGCACGTCCGGCCCACCGCCGAGGAGCTCGTGGCGGCCTGCGCCGGCGGCCGGACGGTCCTGCTGCTGCCCTCCGGCGAGGGCGACCGCGCGCTGACCGACGGCCTCGCCCGGCTCGCCGGCTCCGGCCGGTACGCGATGCCCGACCTGGAACTGCTGCCCGGCTCGTACGACCTGCCCGGCGCCCGCCTCCTCGACCTCGTGCAGATCATGGACCGCATCCGGCGCGCCTGCCCCTGGTCCTCGCGGCAGACCCACGAGGGACTCGCCAAGTACGGCATCGAGGAGGCGTACGAACTCGTCGAGGCGATCGAGGACGGCGACCGGGACGCGCTCCGCGAGGAGCTCGGGGACGTCCTCCTCCAGGTCGTCTTCCACGCCCGGATCGCCGAGGAGGACCCGGAGGAGCCGTTCTCCGTGGACGACGTGGCCGCGACGCTCGTCGAGAAGCTGATCCACCGCCACCCTCACGTCTTCGGGGACGAGACCGCCGAGACCCCCGAGGAGGTCAAGGCGCACTGGCTGCGCACCAAGGCGATCGAGAAGCAGCGCGAGTCCGTCACCGACGGCGTGCCGCTCGGCCAGCCGGGCCTCGCGCTGGCCGCGAAGCTGGCGAGCCGGGTGCGGACCGCCGGTCTCGACGTGGAGCTCCCGGCGGGCGAGGGCATCGGGTACGAGCTGCTCGCCCTCGCGGCCGGGGCCGAGGCGTCCGGGGTGGACCCGGAGGCCGCGCTGCGGGCGGCGGCCCGCACCTACCGCGAGGCGATCCGAGCGGCGGAGGGGCTGTGAGCGGGGCGTCGCCGCAGCGGAGGCGGAAGCCGTCCTTCGCCGAGGCGCCGGGCGTGATGGCCCTGATGGTGCTGTTCTTCGGCTGGGAGGCGGCGAGCGGCGGGACCCCGGGGTGGCTGCGCGTCGTCTTCGTGCTGCTCGTGCTGGGGGCGGCCGTGGAACTGGTGCGGTTCGCCGTGTGGCGCTCGCGCACGCGCGCCGGGAGCAGGGACGAGGACCGGGGCTGACGGCCGGCCCGCAGTGGCCCGGCAGCGGGGCCGGTCCCCGGCGCGGGGTCTCGCGGGTGCGGTCCTGAGCCGGTCCCCGGTTCAGCGGTCGTGCGGGGCCCGGGCGTCCGGGTTGTGCCAGAGGGGGGCCGGCGGGCCGAGGAGGCGCTCGGCGGCGGTGCCGGGGCGGGTGGTGAAGCGGCCCACCGGCGGCAGGGTGTCGTGGTGGGTGCGCGCCGGGTCGGTGCCGAGTTCCTCCAGGACCTCGCGGACCTCGGTCACGAAGGCGGGCGGGCCGGCGAGGTAGACGTCGTGGGCCGACCAGTGGACGCAGGCCCGCAGGGCCTGGATCAGCCGCTCGGTCGCCTGGTCGCGGCGCTGGCGGGGCGCGGCCGTGATGTAGGTGACGCTCAGCGCGGGGAGGCGCTCCTTCAGGAGCTCGGCCTCCGCACGCGCGTAGAGGTACTCCTTGGCGCGGGCCACGACGAACAGCCGCCCTTCGAGCGCCGGCTCGTCCGCGGCGGCCTCCTCCAGGAGGGCCTTCACCGGCGCCCAGCCCGTACCGGCGCATATGTACGTGCGGAGTCCGCCCGGCGCCGTCCGGGCGGTGAGGCCGCCGGCGGGGGCGCTGAGCCGCAGGACCTCGCCCGGGCCGGTCTCCTCGACCAGCGCGGTGCTCATCGCGCCGCCGGTGATGCGGCTGACGTGCAGGTCGACGGTGCCGTCCGGGCGGGGCGCGTTGGCGAGGGAGTAGGTGCGCCAGACGCGGGGGACGCGCAGCGAGCTGACGCTGACGTACTGGCCGGGGAGGTACGGGAGGGGCCGGCGCGGGCGGAGGGTGAGGACGGCCAGGTCGTCGCCGTACCGCTGGTGGCGGACGACGTCCGCGTCCCACCAGGGCGGCTCGCCGGCCGCGGCGGACTCGTCGGCGCCGGCCAGCATGAGGTCGGAGACCAGGCCGTAGGCCTCGGTCCACGCCTTCTCGGCCTCCAGGGTCCAGGCGGAACCGGCCGCGTGGGCGAAGGCGGCGAGCAGGCTGCCGCCGACGGCGGCGTACAGCGCGGGGGAGGCGAGGAACTTGCGGTGGTCGCGGCCCAGCTGCCCGAGGTAGGGGCCGAGGCCGGGGTCCTCCAGGTGCGTCACCACATGGGTGAGCGCGGCGAAGAGCCGGTCGCGCTGCGGGAGCATGTCCCCGGGGAACAGCTCGCGCACACCCGGGTTGTTCCAGAACAGGTGCGAGTAGAAGAAGGTGACGGCTTGTTCGGCGCGTCTCTCGACGACGGCGAACGTAGCTCGTAGCAGCTGGGGGTCCACCGTCAAGAATCTAGGGCACGACCTGCACCCCTTGATCACAGGTTCTCCACGAACGTGCCTTTCCGGGGTCGCCCTGTACGGTCGTGGCGTGCGTACGACTCCCGGCCCCGTCCCCGCCCCCGAGCTCTTCACCTGGGAGTTCGCGAGCGATCCCTACCCCGCCTACGCCTGGCTGCGCGAGCACGCGCCCGTGCACCGGACGACGCTGCCCAGCGGGGTCGAGGCCTGGCTGGTGACCCGGTACGCCGACGCCCGGCAGGCGCTGGCGGACCAGCGGCTCTCCAAGAACCCGGCGCACCACGACGAGTCCCCGCACGCGAAGGGGAAGACGGGCATCCCGGGCGAGCGCAAGGCCGAGCTGATGACCCACCTGCTCAACATCGACCCGCCGGACCACACCCGGCTGCGGCGGCTGGTGTCGAAGGCCTTCACCCCGCGCCGGGTCGCCGAGTTCGCGCCGCGGGTGCAGGAGCTGACCGACCGGCTCATCGACTCGTTCGCGGAGCGGGGGAGCGCCGACCTCATCCACGAGTTCGCGTTCCCGCTGCCCATCTACGCGATCTGCGACCTGCTCGGCGTGCCGCCGGAGGACCAGGACGACTTCCGGGACTGGGCCGGGATGATGATCCGGCACGGCGGCGGGCCGCGCGGCGGGGTCGCGCGCTCGGTCAAGAAGATGCGCGGCTATCTCGCGGAGCTGATCCACCGCAAGCGCGAGGAGTCCGGCGAGGACCTCATCTCGGGGCTCATCAAGGCCTCCGACCACGGCGAGCACCTCACCGAGAACGAGGCCGCCGCCATGGCCTTCATCATTCTCTTCGCCGGTTTCGAGACGACCGTGAACCTCATCGGCAACGGGGTCTACCAGCTGCTGCGCCACCCCGGGCAGCGCGAGGGGCTCCAGGCCTCGCTCGCGGCCGGGGAACAGGGGCTCCTGGAGACGGGCGTCGAGGAACTCCTGCGGTTCGACGGGCCGGTGGAGATGGCGACCTGGCGGTACGCGACGCGGGCGCTGACCATCGGCGGGCAGGAGATCCCGGCGGGGGACCCGGTGCTCGTGGTGCTCGCCGCCGCGAACCGGGACCCGGCGCGGTTCGCGGGGCCGGACGTGCTGGACCTCACCCGGCGGGACAACCAGCACCTCGGGTACGGGCACGGCATCCACTACTGCCTGGGCGCGCCGCTCGCGCGCCTGGAGGGGCAGACCGCGCTGGCGACGCTGCTGACTCGCCTGCCGGACCTGCGACTTGCCGTCGACCCGGACGAACTGCGGTGGCGCGGCGGGCTCATCATGCGGGGTTTGCGCACGCTTCCGGTGGAATTCTCCCCTTCCGTACCCCCGCAGTGAACTGACGATTCATCAGAACTGTGATCTTCGCGTGATCCCGGGTCCATCGACTTGTGACGAGCGTTCGAATACGGCTACCTTCACCGCAGTCTTCAGCCGTCACGCGAAAGGCGCTTCTATGCGTTCCGGGAACGGACGACACCGTCGCCCCCGTCAGGCCCCCGCCCTCGTCGTCGCCGCCGGTGTGACCGGATCCGCCATGGCGCTGCCGCTGCTCGCCACGGGATCCGCCTCCGCCGCCGACGCCTCCACCTGGGACCGGGTCGCCGAGTGCGAGTCCGGTGGCCAGTGGAGCGCCAACTTCGGCAACGGCATGTACGGCGGCCTCCAGTTCACCCAGGACAGCTGGGAGCGCAACGGCGGCCTGGCGTACGCGCCCAGCCCCGACCTGGCCAGCCGCGCCCAGCAGATCGCCGTGGCCGAGAAGGCCCTTGCCAAGGGCAGCACGGAGTGGGCCACCTGCGCGCCGATCGCCGGGCTGACGAACGACGGCAAGGACACCGGGGTGGACCCCGGCCCGACCTCCGTCCCGAAGGCGCCCACGGGTCCGGTCGTCGAGTCGAACCGGACCGACGGCCTGCCGTCGGCCTCCGCCAAGGCCGCCGAGAAGGCGAAGGAGGCCACGGCCGTCCCGTCGCCCGTCACGTCCACCACGCCGGGGGCCCCGGACTCCTCGGTCACCCCGGGCGTGCCCGTCACCCCCGGCACGCCGACGACTCCGGGCGCGCCCGACGAGTCCGTTGCGCCCGGTACGTCCGTTTCCCCCGGTGAGACGGAGGGTGGCGCGCCGTCGACCGCGCCGGGATCCGGCAAGCACCGGGGCGAGGCCGCTACGGAGGAAGCCGGCAAGCCGGGCAAGTCGGGCGAATCCGGCAAGCATGCGTCATCCACGGACAAGCCGGCCGATGGCTCCTCCGTGACGCCGACGGCTGACGGAGTGAATAATTCGGGCGCAACGGACAGTCAGGGCACTTCGGACGCGTACACCGTGCAGCCCGGCGACAGCCTCTCCGACATCGCGCAGTCGAACGAACTGCCCGGAGGCTGGACGGCCCTCTATGACGCCAACCGCCAGACGGTGGGCGCCGATCCGGACCTGATCCTGCCTGGTCAGAGCCTTGAACTGACGAAGGATTCGGTCCCGGCCGAGGGGTAGTTCGGGGCGGTGTGTCCGGTTCTGGGCAAGTGAGACATGGGTCTCTTCGCCTCAACTGGCGTGTCCTGTCCGTAACCTTTGCCTCCGTCACCTCTCACCTGCACAAACGCCTCCCACCGGAAGGCAGGTAAGGGCGATATTTCCGCAATCGGCCTCTTTGAACTTCCGGTGGGTCTGTGTCTACGGTCTTAACCGCTCGCCACCGCGGGCCCCGTCGACCGAAACGCCGAATCCTGCCGTCGGTCGATGGGAACAGTCGTCGCGTCAGCGCCGAAGGCAGGAGTGGGGGACCCAAGGTAAGTGCCGGTCCCGGCCGTTGAGACAGACGGCCGAAGACCGGCTTGGGGTGAAGCCGCGTGCTAGGACACGCGGCCGGGCAACTTTCCGGCCCGAACCCGACAGCTCACCTCACAGGCGTCGGTGAGGAGAATCTCCATGCTGTTTTCCGGCAAGGGCAAACACCGTCGTCCCTCCAAGGCCACCCAGGTCGCCACGCTCGTCGGCGTCACCGGTGTCGCCGTCGCCGCCCCGCTGATGACCGCGGGCACCGCGTCGGCCGCCACGGCCTCCGAGTGGGACCGCGTCGCCCAGTGCGAGTCCGGCGGCAACTGGTCCATCAACACCGGCAACGGCTACTACGGCGGCCTGCAGTTCTCGGCCTCCACCTGGGCCGCGTACGGCGGCACCGCCTACGCCCCGACCGCCAACCAGGCCTCGAAGTCCCAGCAGATCACCATCGCCGAGAAGGTCCTCGCGGGCCAGGGCAAGGGTGCGTGGCCGAGCTGCGGCGTGGGCCTCTCCAACACCGCCTACACCGGTGGCACCATCGAGGCCCCCAAGCGCACGGCCACCGAGCCGACCACGCGCAGCGAGAAGCGCCAGGCCCCGAAGAAGGCCACGGCCACCAAGAAGGTCACCTCGGCCAAGAAGGCCACGGCCCGCAAGACCATCACCACCCCGGCCGGCACGACGGTCCAGAAGGGTGACGGCGAGTACCGGGTCGAGGCCGGCGACACGCTCGGCACCATCGCCCAGGAGCACGGCGTCCAGGGCGGCTGGGAGAAGCTCTACGACCTGAACAAGGACGTCGTCGCCGACGCCGACCTCATCTACGTGGGCCAGCAGCTCCACCTGAAGTGAGCCTGACGACCCTCCCGCGGTGACCACCCCGACCCGGCGCGCCTCCCCCCCCCGTGCGCGCCGGGCCGGGGTTCCGTCGTACCGGACGCCTGCGCCTCCACGGGCACCCGCGGAGGGCCTCCAGCGGTTACTGTCCAGTAGATCTGGGGCCCTTCGTCCCCATGTGCGTGCCCTTGGGTCCTTTTTCGTCCCAGGGTGCGGGCGCCCGGCGGGCCTGAGCCCCCGAGGCGGTTAGGCTCTTGTCGCAAGGCCAAGCGACCTGCATCGACCTTGCGTCACATCCAGCGTCACATCCCAGAAGGAGATGCTCGTGCCGTCCATCGACGTCGTCGTAGCCCGGGAAATCCTGGACTCCCGAGGCAACCCCACGGTCGAGGTCGAGGTCGGCCTCGACGACGGCAGCACCGGCCGTGCTGCTGTTCCGTCCGGCGCCTCCACCGGTGCGTTCGAGGCCATCGAGCTTCGCGACGGTGACCCCAACCGCTACCTGGGCAAGGGTGTCGAGAAGGCCGTCCTCGCCGTCATCGAGCAGATCGGCCCGGAGCTCGTCGGCTACGACGCCACCGAGCAGCGGCTGATCGACCAGGCCATGTTCGACCTGGACGCCACCGAGAACAAGGGCTCGCTCGGCGCCAACGCCATCCTCGGCGTCTCGCTCGCCGTGGCGCACGCCGCCTCCGAGGCCAGCGACCTTCCGCTGTTCCGCTACCTCGGCGGCCCGAACGCGCACCTGCTGCCCGTTCCGATGATGAACATCCTCAACGGTGGGTCGCACGCCGACTCCAACGTCGACATCCAGGAGTTCATGATCGCCCCGATCGGCGCGGAGTCCTTCTCCGAGGCCCTTCGCTGGGGTGCCGAGATCTACCACACGCTCAAGGGCGTGCTGAAGCGCAAGGGCCTCTCCACCGGCCTCGGCGACGAGGGCGGCTTCGCCCCGAACCTCGAGTCGAACCGCGCCGCCCTCGACCTCATCGTCGAGGCCATCAAGGAGGCCGGCTACACCCCGGGCTCCGACGTCGCGCTCGCGCTCGACGTCGCCGCGTCCGAGTTCTACAAGGACGGCAAGTACGAGTTCGAGGGCAAGTCCCGCTCGGCCGCCGAGATGACCGAGTACTACGAGGAGCTCGTCGCCGCGTACCCGATGGTCTCCATCGAGGACCCGCTGTTCGAGGACGACTGGGCGGGCTGGAAGGTCCTCACCGACAAGCTGGGCACCAAGGTCCAGATCGTCGGCGACGACCTCTTCGTCACCAACCCGGAGCGCCTCGCCCGCGGCATCGAGGAGGGCACCGCGAACGCCCTCCTGGTCAAGGTCAACCAGATCGGCTCGCTGACCGAGACCCTCGACGCCGTCGAGCTGGCCCAGCGCAACGGCTTCAAGTGCATGATGTCCCACCGCTCCGGCGAGACCGAGGACGTCACCATCGCCGACCTCGCGGTCGCCGTGAACTGCGGCCAGATCAAGACCGGCGCCCCGGCCCGCTCGGACCGCGTCGCCAAGTACAACCAGCTGCTGCGCATCGAGGAGATCCTCGACGACGCCGCGGTCTACGCCGGCCGCAGCGCCTTCCCGCGCTTCAAGGGCTGACACGACCCCAGGGGCCGGCACCGGCCCCGCAGGGCAGCTTCCGGGCCTTTGCATCCGGAGAATTGAACAGGGAGCAAAGGCGTAGCGAAGCGAAGCGTCCCCGTACTCGGTCCCGTACCGTGTGCGGGGACGTCCGCGTGAACAGGGGAGGCGACACGACATGGCCGCGAAGGACCGGGACCGGTTCTCGACCGCGACCCGGATCAGGCTGCTCGGCGAGCAGACCGCCGCCCGTGTCTACCGCTCCCAGACCCGCCGTCAGGCCCGCCGCTCGCGGCTCACCGGCCGCGCGGCCTTCCTCGCCCTCGTCGTCTGCTCCCTCGTCGTGGCGCTCGCCTACCCGATGCGGAGCTACGTCTCCCAGCAGGGCGAGATCGCCGAGCAGGAGCGCAAGGCCGCCGAGGCCGCGCGTCGGGTCGAGGAACTCAGGGACGAGAAGGCCCGGCTCCAGGACCCGGCCTACGTCCGCCGCCTCGCCCGCGAGCACCTGCACTACGTGCTGCCCGGCGAGACCGGCTACACCGTGAACGACCCCGACGCGGAGCAGCGTCCCCGCGCCGACCAGGGGGCGGCCGACCGCCCCTGGTACGACAACCTCTGGGACGGCGTCGACCACGCCGACCGCCCCTGACCCCTCCTCCGCGACACAGCAAGGCAGACATGGAAACGCCCCCTCCGCAGACCGACCGCACCGAGCCCACCGAGCGGGACATCGCCGCCTTCGAGCTGCAGCTCGGCCGGCCGCCCCGCGGCCTGCGCGCCATCGCGCACCGCTGCCCGTGCGGCAACCCGGACGTCGTCGAGACCGCGCCCCGGCTCCCCGACGGCACCCCGTTCCCGACGACGTACTACCTGACCTGCCCCCGGGCGGCCTCCGCCATCGGCACCCTGGAGGCCAACGGGGTCATGAAGGAGATGCAGGCCCGGCTCGCCACCGACCCGGAGCTCGCCGCCGCCTACCGGGCCGCGCACGAGGACTACATCGCCCGCCGTGACGCCATCGACGTCCTGGAGGGCTTCCCGAGCGCCGGCGGCATGCCGGACCGGGTCAAGTGCCTGCACGTCCTCGTCGGCCACTCGCTGGCCGCCGGGCCCGGCGTGAACCCCTTCGGCGACGAGGCCCTCGCGATGCTGCCGGAGTGGTGGGCCAAGGGCCCCTGCGTGACCCCGTGCGCCGACGGGGAAGAGAAGGAGTCGGCGGAATGACCAGGGTCGCCGGAATCGACTGCGGTACGAACTCCATCCGCCTGCTCGTCGCCGACGTCGACCCGGAGACGGGCGACCTCGTCGAGCTGGACCGGCGGATGAAGATCGTCCGGCTCGGCCAGGGCGTCGACAAGACGGGCCGGCTCGCCCCGGAGGCCCTGGAGCGGACCTTCGCGGCCTGCCGCGAGTACGCCGGGGTCATCAAGGGGCTGGGGGCCGAGCGGCTCCGCTTCGTCGCCACCTCCGCCTCGCGCGACGCCGAGAACCGCCACGAGTTCGTGGACGGGGTCGTGGAGATCCTGGGCGTCGAGCCCGAGGTGATCACCGGCGACCAGGAGGCCGAGTTCTCCTTCATCGGCGCCACCGGCGAGCTGCACGGCTCGGAGAAGTACCTCGTCTTCGACCTCGGGGGCGGCTCCACCGAGTTCGTCATCGGCAACAAGACGGTCGAGGCCGCCCGCTCGGTCGACATCGGCTGCGTCCGGCTCACCGAGCGGCACGTCCGCCACGACCCGCCGACCGCAGAGGAGGTCGAGGCGATCCGCGCCGACGTGCGGGCCGCGCTCGACCTGGCCGCCGAGACCGTGCCGATCGACACCGCCGAGACCCTCGTCGGGCTCGCCGGCACGGTCACCACGGTCGCCGGGATCGTGCACGGGCACTCCGAGTACGACTCGGCGAAGATCCACCACAGCCGGATCTCGGCCGAGCAGATCGCCGAGGTGACCGAGCGGCTCCTCGCCTCCACCCACGACGAGCGGGCCGCGATCCCCGTCATGCACCCCGGCCGGGTCGACGTGATCATCGCCGGGGCGCTCGTCCTGCGGGAGATCGTCGAGCGCGTCGGGGCCCGCGAGGTCGTCGTCAGCGAGCACGACATCCTCGATGGGATCGCCCTATCCGTGGCATAGCGGGCACCTATCGAGCCTTCCGGCGACATCCCGTCGGGAAAGTTCGTGAAGTTCTTCACAAGGAAAAGGGTCCTGATGGCGCCGGAGGAGGGTCTTTAGCCCCTCCGGGGGGCGTCTCAGGGCCCTTTCGCAGGTCCGGGGCGTGGTTCGCTCGCTGTTTCCATCGTGTGAACGCACCCGGCGGTTCAGCGTTAACGGGCGCTCTCCAGGCCAGTTCACAAGGGGTGAACAACGTTCGCCCTTGCACCTCGGTTCCTTTGCAGCACCATGACATGGATCACGTGGGCGGCGGAGTGTAGCAGAGGTGTCCCCGGACCTTGTGAAGGGGCGCACGAGCACCCCCCTCCAGAGGGGTGGATACTCGATCCCATGAGCACCACGGAGCGTCCCAGGATCCTCGTAGTAGGCGGCGGGTACGTAGGCCTGTACGCAGCTCGGCGCATCCTCAAGAAGATGCGCTATGCGGAAGCGACCGTCACGGTCGTCGACCCGCGGTCGTACATGACCTACCAGCCCTTCCTCCCCGAAGCCGCCGCCGGCAGCATCTCGCCGCGTCACGTCGTCGTCCCGTTGCGACGCGTCGTCCGCGGAGCCGAGGTGCTCACCGGCCGGGTCACCACCATCGACCAGGACCGCAAGGTCGCCACGATCGCGCCGCTCGTCGGCGAGGCGTACGAGCTGCCGTTCGACTTCCTGGTCATCGCCATGGGCGCGGTCTCCCGCACCTTCCCGATCCCCGGTCTCGCCGAGCAGGGCATCGGCATGAAGGGCATCGAGGAGGCCATCGGCCTGCGCAACCACGTCCTCGAGCAGCTCGACAAGGCCGACTCGACCACCGACGAGGAGGTCCGCCGCAAGGCGCTGACCTTCGTCTTCGTCGGCGGCGGCTTCGCCGGCGCCGAGACGATCGGCGAGGTCGAGGACATGGCCCGCGACGCCGCGAAGTACTACCAGAACGTGTCGCGCGAGGACATGCGCTTCGTCCTGGTCGACGCGGCCGACAAGATCCTCCCCGAGGTGGGCCCCAAGCTCGGCCAGTACGGCAAGGAGCACCTGGAGTCCCGCGGGATCGAGATCTACCTCGAGACCTCCATGGACTCCTGCGTCGACGGCCACGTCGTGCTGAAGAACGGCCTCGAGGTCGACTCCAACACGATCGTGTGGACCGCCGGCGTGAAGCCGAACCCGGCGCTCTCCCGCTTCGGTCTGCCGCTCGGCCCCCGCGGCCACGTGGACTGCAACGAGAAGCTCCAGATCAACGGCCTCGACTACGCCTGGGCCGCGGGCGACAACGCCCAGGTCCCGGACATGGTCGGCCGCCGGGCGGGCAACCCGAACGCCTGGTGCCCGCCGAACGCCCAGCACGCCCTGCGCCAGGCCAAGGTCCTCGGCGACAACGTGGTGGCCGGCATGCGCGGCTTCCCGCAGAAGGAGTACAGCCACGCCAACAAGGGCGCGGTGGCCGGACTCGGTCTGCACAAGGGCGTCGCCATGATCGTCATGGGCAAGGTGAAGATCAAGCTCAAGGGCCGTCTCGCCTGGTACATGCACCGTGGCTACCACGGCATGGCGATGCCGACCTGGAACCGCAAGATCCGCGTCTTCGCCGACTGGACCCTCGCCATGTTCCTCAAGCGCGAGGTCGTCTCGCTCGGCGCCATGGAGACGCCGCGCGAGGAGTTCTACGAGGCCGCCAAGCCCGCTCCCGCGCCGGCCGCCCCGGTCCAGGAGAAGGCCAAGGCCTCGTAAGACCGCAGCACCCGCAGTACAGGCAGTACGAGCAGTACAGGCAGTACACGCAAGGCCGTAAAAGGGCCGTCCGCCATCCGTGGTGCGGACGGCCCTTCGCGTGTTTTGCCGACTCGTTGCGCTGTGGTGGGACTGGAAACGCCTACGGACGGTGTTCCCTTGGTGACGAGCATTTCTGGGGCACGAGATCACGGAGGTGTGCACCATGGCAGACGCCGCGTCGCGGCTGACGACCCTAGCCGAGGAACTCCTCGGAGGCCCGCTCCCGGTCCGACTGCGAGCCTGGGACGGCAGCGAAGCCGGTCCCGCCGGCGGCCCCGTCCTGATCGTCCGCGACCGCCGCGCGCTGCGGAGGATGATCTGGAAGCCCGGCGAACTGGGCCTGGCCCGCGCCTGGGTGGCGGGCGAGCTCGACGTCGAGGGCGACCTGTACGGCGCCCTGGACCGGCTCTCCGGCCTCCTGTGGGAGCGCCCGGAGGAGACCAGGAGCCTGCTCGACTCCGCACGCGACCCCCGGCTCCGCGCCGCCGCCGGCGCCCTGCTGCGGCTCGCCGGGCCCCTGCCGCCGCCGAAGCCGCCGGCCGAGGAGGTGCGCGGCCGCAGCGGCAGCCGGCACAGCAAGCGCCGGGACAAGCAGGCGATCAGTCACCACTACGACGTGGGCAACGACTTCTACGCACTGGTCCTCGGCCCGTCGATGGTCTACTCGTGCGCCTACTGGACCGGGGACGGGACCCTGGAGGACGCCCAGCGCGACAAGCTGGACCTCATCGCCCGCAAGCTGAACCTCAAGGAGGGCGACCGGCTCCTCGACGTGGGCTGCGGCTGGGGCTCCATGGCGATCCACGCGGCCCGCGAGTACGGCGCCCGGGTCGTCGGCGTCACGCTCTCCCGCGAACAGGCCGCCTACGCCCGCAAGCGGATCGCCGAGGAGGGCCTCACCGACCTCGTCGAGATCCGCGTCCAGGACTACCGGGACGTCCCCGACGGCCCGTACGACGCGATCTCCTCGATCGGCATGGCCGAGCACGTCGGCGCCGAGCGGTACCGGGAGTACGCCGACACGCTGTACGGGCTCCTCAAGCCCGGCGGGCGGCTCCTCAACCACCAGATCTCCCGCCGCCCCGAACCCGACGAGGCGGCCTACGAGATCGACCCCTTCATCGACGCGTACGTCTTCCCCGACGGCGAACTCGCCCCCATGGGCCGCACCCTGTCCACCCTGGAGGACGCCGGCTTCGAGGTCCGGGACGTCGAGGCGATCCGCGAGCACTACGCGCTGACGCTGCGCCGCTGGGTGGCCAACCTGGAGCGCGACTGGGACCGGGCGGTCCGGCTCATCTCGCCCGGCCGGGCGCGCATCTGGCGGCTCTACATGGCGGCCTCGGCCGTCTCCTTCGAACGCAACAGGATCGGTGTGAACCAGTTCCTCGCCGTGAAGACCCCGGTGTCGGGGAAGAGCGGCACGGCGCTGCGGCTGCGGGTCTGGGACGAGCGGGCCTGACCCCCCTCGTGCACGCGCGAAGGGCCGGCCTCCCCGGGTGGGGGACCGGCCCTTCGCCGCGCTCGCGGCTACTCGGCCTTGATGGCGGAGAGCATGTTCAGCTTGGCCGCGCTGCGGGCCGGCCACATCGAGGCGAGGACGCCGACCAGGGCCGCCAGGACCAGGAAGAGACCGATCCGGTCCCAGGGCAGGACCAGGGCGTAGCCCGGCAGGCTGCTCTTGAACGTCTCGCCGAGCGCCCAGCCGAGGAACGAGCCGAGGCCGATGCCGACGACCGCGCCGAACACCGAGATGACCACGGCCTCCAGGCGGACCATCAGCTTCACGCGGCGCCGGTCGAGACCGGTCGCCCGCAGCATGCCGATCTCCTGCTGGCGCTCGAAGACCGACATCGCGAGGGTGTTCACGACACCGAGGACGGCGATGATCAGGGCCATGCCGAGCAGGCCGTACATGATGTTCAGCAGCATGTTGATCGGGCCGCCGAAGGTGTCGCGGATCTCCTTGTGGTCCATCACCGTGATCGCCGGGTTGTCGCCCATGGCCTTCGACAGGGCCTGCTCGTGGGCCGCGCTCGCGCCGCCCTCCGTGGAGACGAAGATCTGGCGGATCTCGGCCTGCTCCCCGTGCGCGGTGACCAGCTCGTGGTCGGCGAGGACCGGCGAGACGAACTCGTTGGCCTCGTAGACCGCGCCGACGGTCAGCTCGCCCTTCTGCTTGTCGAGGTACTCGACCGGGACGGTGTCGCCGACCTTCAGGCCGCGCTTCGCGGCGACGTCGTCGTCGATGGCGATCGTGTTCCCGCCGAGGGAGTCCAGCGAGCCGTTCACGACGGCGATCTTGAGGACCTTGCCGATGTCGCGGGGGGAGACGCCGGAGACCGAGACGTACGAGCCCTTCAGGTCGAAGGCGCCGGCCTGCTGCGGGGAGACCGCGGTGACGCCGGGGGCCTTCTCCAGGGCGGCCAGCGCCTCCGGGCTCAGCGAGTTGCCGCTGGCCATGGAGACCATGTAGTCGGCCTTGATCTGGTCGGTCGTGACCTTGTCGAGGGCCGAGCCGACCGTGGCGCCGAGCACCGAGAGGCCGGTGACGAGGGTCAGGCCGATGGCGAGCGCGGAGGCGGTGGCGCCGGTGCGGCGCGGGTTGCGGACCGCGTTGAGGCAGGCGAGCTTGCCGGAGACCTTGAAGACGCCCTCGACGACCGGGCGGATCAGGGCGATCACGGGCCGGCACAGGAACGGGATCAGCACGATCACGCCGATGAGGGTGAGGAACGCGCCGCCCGCGATGAACATGCGGCCGTCGTCGCCGCCCTTGCTCGCGCCGAGCATGATCAGCGTGACGCCGAGCGCGGTGAGCACGGCGCCGATGGAGTTCCGCACGACGAGCGACTTGGTGCTCGTGCTGGCGTGGACGCTGCTCATGGCGGCGACCGGCGGGATCTTCGCGGCGCGGCGGCCGGGCAGCCAGGCGGCGAGCATCGTGATCAGGACGCCGACGGCGAAGGCGCTGACGGCCGGGGTGGCGCCCAGGACCAGGTCGCCGGCCGGGACCTTCATGTCGAAGGCGCTCATGGCCGAGCGGAGGGTGGCGGCCAGGCCGATGCCGAGGACGTAGCCGACGGCGGAGGCGACCAGGCCGACCAGACCGGCCTCGGCGAGGACGGAGCGGGTGATCTGCTTGCGCGAGGCGCCGACCGCGCGCATCAGGGCCAGTTCCTTGGTGCGCTGGGCGACCAGCATGGTGAAGGTGTTGGAGATCAGGAAGATCCCGACGAAGAGCGCGATGCCCGCGAAGCCCAGGAGGACCTGGTTGAGCGCGCCGAGGCCGGCCTCGATCTGCTCGGCCTGCTGGTCGGCGAGGGCCTGGCCGGTCTGCGCGGAGGCGGCCTTCGGGACGACCTTCAGGACCTCGTCGAGGAGCTTGGCGTCGTCCGCGCCGGGGGCGGCGGTGACGGTCAGGCTCTGGAAGAAGCCGGGCTTCAGATAGAGCTTCTGGGCGACGGCGGTGTCGAAGACGACCAGGCTGCCGCCCGCGTTGACGGCGCCGTCCTCGGTGGTGAAGACGCCGGAGAGGGTGTACTCCTTCACCGGGCCGTTGGTGGCGACGCGGACGGTGTCGCCGACCTTGTAGCCGCCCTTGTCGGCGGTCTCCCTGTCGAGCGCGACCTGGCCGGCGTCGGCCGGGCCGCTGCCCGCGGTGAAGGCGTACGCGCGGTCCTTGCCGTCCTTGCCGGGGGCGAAGTTGGTGCCCTTGTTCGACCAGCCGCTGCCGATCAGCTTGCCGTTCTTGTCGGGCACGCCGGCGAAGCCGTCGACGCGGGGGGCGACGGAGGCGACCCCGTCGAGCTCGGCGACCTCGTCGACGTCCTTCTGGGAGAGGCCGGGGGCCTTCCGGGCCTCCTCGGGGCTCGGGTACATGTCGACGGCCACGGCGACGTCGTCGTAGCTCTTCGCCGACTGGTTGCGGAAGGCCTGGGAGAGGGTGTCGGTGAAGACGAGGGTGCCGGAGACGAAGGCCACGCCGAGCATCACGGCGAGGACGGTCATCAGCAGCCGCGCCTTGTGCGCGAGGACGTTGCGCAGGGCGGTACGGAACATGGGTGTGTCCTGGAGGAAAGGGAGGGAGGGCGGCGGGCGGGGGTGCGGCGGTGCCGCCGGCTCAGCTCGTACGGCCCTTGGCGTCGAAGGCCTTCATGCGGTCGAGCACGCCGTCCGCCGTCGGGCGGAGCATCTCGTCGACGATGCGGCCGTCCGCGAGGAAGATCACGCGGTCCGCGTAGGAGGCGGCCATGGCGTCGTGGGTGACCATGACGACGGTCTGGCCGAGCTCGCGGACGGAGTTGCGGAGGAAGCCGAGGACCTCGGCGCCGGAGCGGGAGTCCAGGTTTCCGGTCGGCTCGTCGCCGAAGATGATCTCGGGGCGGGAGGCGAGGGCGCGGGCCACGGCCACGCGCTGCTGCTGGCCGCCGGAGAGCTCGCTCGGCCGGTGGCCGAGCCGGGCGGAGAGGCCGAGCATGTCGATGACCTGCTGGACCCACTGCTTGTCGGCCTTGCGGCCCGCGATGTCCATCGGCAGCGTGATGTTCTCCAGGGCCGTCAGCGTCGGCAGCAGGTTGAAGGCCTGGAAGATGAAGCCGATCTTGTCCCGGCGCAGCTGGGTGAGCTGCTTGTCCTTCAGGGTGGACAGTTCCGTCTCGCCGATCCGGACCGAGCCGGAGGAGAAGGAGTCCAGGCCGGCGACGCAGTGCATCAGCGTCGACTTGCCGGAGCCGGAGGGGCCCATGATCGCGGTGAACTCGCCCTGTCGGAAGTCGACGGTGACATGGTCGAGCGCGACCACCTGGGTCTCGCCGTGGCCGTAGACCTTCGAGAGGTCCGTGGCGCGGGCGGCCACCGCGGTGGCGCGGGACACGGTGGGGGAGGTGGTCACGGGGGACTCCTGTCACTGCGGGGTTGTTTCGGGAACCCCTCCATCGTGTCGAGCGTTACGGCTCGGAGCGTCCGCCCACGTGCCCGTTCTCGGGGCCGCCTCGAGTCTGACCGGAGGGCCGCTCCGTCCTCCTGAGGTATGACGGCGCCCCCGAGGGACGCCTTGACGTCGAGATGACAGAAGTGCGGCGACTTTTCGTCATTCCAAAGGGTGCGGCTTTGCGCCTGCGACCCCCGTCACAGTTCGGCTAAAAGCCCCCCACCTGCACTGACACACCCTCAGGCGTCAATAAAATAAGACAACATCGGGACGATGTTCCGCTGAACGGGGGAAGCGTCCCGATAGGCTCCTGTGCCAACGCGGAGCTTCCTCGCGTACGCCCGGATGGTGGAACGCAGACACGGCGAGCTTAAACCTCGCTGGCCTTCGGGCCGTACCGGTTCGAGTCCGGTTCCGGGCACCACCGGGCCCCAGGCGAGTGCCTGCGGCCCGGCGGCGCCACCCCGGCCCGTCGAGGCCGGAGGAGATCGACGGAAGGCGGGAAAAGATCCTCCCCGAGCACTAGGGAGTTTCTTTTGCCTACCCATTACTCTTGACGCAAGGCCGCGCCGTGCGGTCTGCCATGGAGGAGTGAGATGAGGAGCAGCAACCCGGTCTTCTCGCGACGGGGGTTCAGCCGCGACAACGGCACCGCGGGCTACGGCCAGCAGCCGCAGGCCGGGGGCCCCGCCGTAGGAACCAACCCGTACGCCACCGGCAACCCGTACGCCGAGGGCGCGACGAACCCGTACGCGACCAACCCGTACGCGCCGCAGGACACCCAGCTCGGGGCCCCGCAGCAGGTCCGCGGCAACGTGATGACGATCGACGACGTCGTGAGCCGTACGGCCATGACGCTCGGCACGGTCGTGCTCACCGCCGTCCTGTCCTGGGTCCTGCTGCCGGTCGACCCGGCGAACCTCGGCAAGTCCTACGGCATCGCGATCGGCGCGGCCCTGGTCGCGCTCGTCCTGTCGCTCGTGCAGTCCTTCAAGCGCAAGCCGTCCCCCGCGCTGATCCTGGGCTACGCGGCCTTCGAGGGCGTCTTCCTCGGTGTGATCTCGGCCGCCGTCTCGACCTACATCGCCGACGGCGTGGTCATCCAGGCGGTCCTGGGCACGATGGCGGTCTTCGCCGGTGTGCTCATCGCCTACAAGCTGGGCTGGATCAGGGTCAACCGCCGCTTCTACGGCTTCGTGATGGCCGCCGCGATGGGCTTCATGCTGCTCATGGTGGCCAACCTGCTGTTCGCGGTCTTCGCGGGCGGTGACGGCCTCGGCTTCCGCAGCGGCGGCCTCGGCATCGTCTTCGGCATCGTCGGCGTCATCCTCGGCGCCTGCTTCCTCGCCCTCGACTTCAAGCAGGTCGAGGACGGCGTGACCTACGGCGCGCCGCGCGAGGAGGCCTGGCTGGCCGCCTTCGGTCTCACCATGACCCTGGTGTGGATCTACCTGGAGATGCTGCGCCTGCTGTCGATCCTGCAGGGCGACGACTGACGCACCCCCTGACTCGGGGGAAGGGCCCGTCCGGCTTCGCGCCGGGCGGGCCCTTCTGCGTGCCTCAGGAGGGCCGTGCCGCGTCGAGGAGGACGCGGGCGGCGGCCTTCGCCTGGGCGGCGGGCTCGGGGGAGCCGTTGATGCCCGCGACGGCCATGGCGCCGTTGGCGAGCAGGGCCAGCTGGTCGGCGAGGACGGGCGGGGCGCCGAGGGCGTCGGTCTGCTCGGCGAAGTAGGCCCGCAGGGCCTCCTTGTGGTCGCGGGCGATGGTGGTGACCGCCGGGGAGACCCCGCCCAGCTCCCCGAAGGTGTTGATGAACGCGCACCCGCGGAACCCGGGCTCGGAGAACCAGCCGGCCAGCCAGTCGAAGACCGCGAGCGCCCGCTCGCGGGGCCCGTCGGCGGCCCGTGCGCCGTGCGCGGTCAGGGCGGCCCGCACGGCCTCGTCGCGGCGCCGCAGGACGGCCTCGACCAGGAGTTCCTTGGAGGGGAAGACCTGGTAGAGCCGCTTGAGCGAGACCCCGGACCCGGTGCGGATGGCGTCCATGCCGACGGACTGCACCCCCCGCTCGTCGAAGAGCCGCTCCGCGGTCTCGAGCAGCTTCAGCTCGGCGGTTTCCGCATCCATTTCCGACCACCCCTTGCATGGAGAACCAACGTTCTCGTAGTCTACAGGGCATCGGGAGAACGGCCGTTCTCCCGGTTGGAGACCGGAAACGGGGAGTCAGCCATGTCCGCCTTCGCCCAGCGCACCCACACCGTCACCGTCGACGGGCTCGACGTCTTCTACCGGGAGGCCGGCGACCCGGCCGACCCCACCCTCGTCCTGCTGCACGGCTTCCCGTCCAGCTCCCACATGTACCGCGGGCTGATCGCCGAACTCGCCGACTCGTACCACCTGATCGCCCCCGACCACATCGGCTTCGGCGCCTCCGCCGCACCGGCCGTCGAGGACTTCGCCTACAGCTTCGAGAAGCTCACCGAGATCACCCTCGGACTCCTCGACCGGCTGGGCGTGGAACGGTTCGCGCTCTACATCCAGGACTACGGGGCCCCCATCGGCCTGCGGATCGCCTCCCGGCACCCCGAGCGCGTCACCGCGATCGTCAGTCAGAGCGGCAACGCCTACCTGGAGGGCTTCACGCCCTTCTGGGACGTCCTCTTCGCCCATGCGAAGGACCGCGCGGCGAACGAGGCCGGGGTCCGCGAGCTGCTGACCGCCGAGGCCACCCGCTGGCAGTACACCCACGGCGTGCCCGCCGACCGGCTCGACCGGATCGCCCCCGAGACCTGGACCCTGGACCAGGCCGGCCTCGACCGGCCCGGCAACAAGGAGATCCAGCTCCAGCTGTTCTGGGACTACCAGTTCAACCTGGACGGCTACCCGGCCTTCCAGGAGTACTTCCGCACCCACCGGCCGCCGCTGCTCGCGGCCTGGGGGCGCGGCGACGAGATCTTCGGACCGGCCGGGGCCGAGGCCTTCGCCCGCGACCTGCCCGACGCCGAGATCCACCTCCTGGACGCCGGGCACTTCGCCCTGGAGACCCACGGCGAGGAGATCGCCGGACTCGTCCGCGACTTCCTCGGCCGGCACGTGAAGTGACGGGGGCGACCGGCCGGTGCGGCGCGCGACTCAGAGCAGTCTGCGCGCCGCCCGCCGCAGGTCGTACTCGTGAAGGATCGCCTTGGCGTGGCCGTACGCGAGGTCGTGCGCCCCGCGGAGCCAGTTCACCCGCTCCTCGAAGCGGAGGAGGGACGGACCCTCCTCGACCGTGCGCATCCAGTCGGCGATCTCACGACCGGTGCGGCGCGGGATGCGGGCCAGCATGTTGCGGTGGGTCTCTGCGGAGAAAGTCTGGGACATCGGCGCCTCCGGACGCGTCGTACCGTGTGCTCCTCGTGCTCTTCACGTCACCGTGCCCAAGGCTTCGCCCGTTGGCAAGGGGCCCGGGGCGGCGCGTAGGGTCGCGGGGTGCGCGATACGAGTGAACTGACCGCCGCCGTCGAACGCTTCGCCGACCGGCTGCGGGCCGCCCCGCAGAGCCGCCTCCAGCGCGGTGCGGCCGCCGAGGGACTGGCCCTGGCCAGGGAGTTGTCCGTGCGCGCCCAGCGCGCCGAGGAGCCCGGACGGGAGCCACGGATCATGCCCGACGCCGGCGTCTTCACCGTCGCCGACCAACTCGCCGTCGCCGGCCACGACCTCGCGGAGATCATGCGAACGGCCCCGGCCGGCTCCCCCGAAGGGGAACTGGACGAGGCCGTGGAACTCGTACGGAAGGCGGCGGAGCGCGCGGGGATCTAGGGGGCCTCGCGGCCCCCCCCGGGGGGTGGTTACAGCGAGGCGATGACGCGGTCCGCGAGGATGTAGACGTTCTCCTCGTCGGTGTCGCCGTACGAGAAGGTGAGGGCGAACGCGCCCGAGACGCCCGAACCGCCGAGCAGCACCGGCGTCCGGCCGGAGCGCAGGGCCTCCGCGAGGAGCTCCGCGGTCTCCCGGTGGCCGGGGGTCATGCAGAGCGTGGTGCCGTCCGCGAAGACGTACACGTCCAGGGTGCCGAGCGGGCCGGGGCGCACGTCCGTGAGCGCCGTGCGCGTGTCGGCGAGCTCCTCCAGGCGGGCCACCGTCCGCTCGTGGTCCGTGACGACCGGTGTCTGCACCGGCACGAAGTCCGGGTGCGAGGGGTGCCGGCGGCGGGCCGCGGCCAGCTCCGCCGAGTCCTCGGGGTACTCGTCCAGCGCGTCGGGGCCGTCGAGCGCGGCCGCCTCCGCCTCCATGGCCTCCAGGGCCATCGCCTCCAGGCCCGCGAAGTCGGCCTGGCGCGGCACGAAGAAGCCGCCGTCGTCCGCCGGGCCGCCGAAGCCGCCCAGCAGGGACGGGGCGTCGGCCGCGTCCCTGGCCTCCTGCGCGGCCCAGAAGGCCCGCGCCTCGGCGAGCTCGCGCTCGCGCTCCTCGGCCAGCGCCTCCGCGACCGCGGCCCGTATCTCGGCGACGGGCGCGGCGGTACGGGCGGCGGGCACGGTGCCGCCGTGGCCGGCGGCCAGCTCGCCCCGGAGGGCGGTGACCTCCTTGCGGAGACCGTGGACGGCGTGCAGGGCAGCAGCGCCCACGGCCGTGGCAGCGGCCGTGGTCAGCAGCAGGGCAAGAGACATGGCGCTCACTGACGTACTCCCGATTCCGAGTCGATCCCCCGACTTCCTACATCAGCTTGTCCTGGGGTGGGGCGCGCTGTCAGTGCATTACGTCACGAATTGGACAGGTATTTCTGCCAGGTGTTTAGTCCCGAAACCCATCTGACCTGGGAAAACGAACTCCCCCGGGATGTAGGTCACATCCTGGGGGAGATTCGGTCACGGCTCGGACGCGGAGCGGTTGACCCGCTCGGCCCGTGGAGAGCGCGCGGGGGGCGCCGCCCGGGTCGGCCCGGTGCGGCCGGGCCCACCGCGGCCCGGCCGGGCCCGGGTCAGCTCAGGCGCTCGATGACCATCGCCATGCCCTGGCCGCCGCCGACGCACATGGTCTCCAGACCGAACTGCTTGTCGTGGAACTGGAGGCTGTTGATCAGGGTGCCGGTGATGCGGGCGCCGGTCATGCCGAAGGGGTGGCCGACGGCGATGGCGCCACCGTTGACGTTCACCTTGTCCAGGTCCAGGCCCAGGTCCTGGTAGGACGGGATGACCTGGGCGGCGAAGGCCTCGTTGATCTCGGCCAGGTCGATGTCGCCGACGGTCAGGCCGGCGCGCTTGAGCGCCTGCTTCGACGCCTCGACCGGGCCCAGTCCCATGATCTCGGGGGAGAGGCCGGAGACGCCGGTGGACACGATGCGGGCGAGCGGGGTCAGGCCGAGCTCGCGGGCCTTCGTGTCCGACATGATCACGAGCGCGGCGGCGCCGTCGTTCAGCGGGCAGCAGTTGGCGGCCGTGACCAGGCCGTCGGGGCGGAAGACCGGCTTCAGGCCCTGCACGCCCTCCAGCGTGACGCCGGCGCGCGGGCCGTCGTCCGTCGACACGACCGTGCCGTCCGGCAGCGTCACCGGGGTGATCTCGCGCTCCCAGAAGCCGTTCTTGATGGCCTGCTCGGCGAGGTTCTGCGACCGCACGCCGAACTCGTCCATCTCCTGGCGGCTGATGCCCTTCAGACGGGCCAGGTTCTCTGCGGTCTGGCCCATCGCGATGTACGCGTCCGGCACGATGCCGTCCTCGCGCGGGTCGTGCCAGGTCGAGCCCTCGGAGGCGGCGACCTCGGCCGTACGGGCCTCGGCCTCCGCGAAGAACGGGTTGTGCGTGTCCGGCAGCGAGTCCGAGTTGCCCTTCACGAAGCGGGACACCATCTCGACACCGGCCGAGATGAAGACGTCGCCCTCGCCCGCCTTGATCGCGTGCAGCGCCATCCGGGAGGTCTGCAGCGAGGAGGAGCAGTAGCGGGTGATCGTGCAGCCCGGCAGGTGGTCCATGCCCATCCGCACGGACACGATCCGGCCCAGGTTGTTGCCCTGCTCGCCGCCCGGCAGACCGCAGCCCAGCATCAGGTCGTCGATGTCGCGCGGGTCCAGCTCCGGCACCTTCGCCAGGGCGGCCTGGACGATGGTCGCGGTCAGGTCGTCCGGGCGCAGGTCCTTCAGCGAGCCCTTGAAGGCCCGGCCGATGGGGGAACGGGCGGTCGAGACGATCACGGCTTCGGGCATCACGGCTCCATGAGGGTGCGGAGTGGGCGGACAGAAAGGGAAGTTACCCGTACGTACCGCACGGGTCACCGCCCAGGCGGTGTGACCCCGACCTCTTTTCTAAGCGCCCGCTCACCCTACGCCCCCACACCGCCCCCCGCCCACCGCGCCCGGCCCCGCCTGCGCCGCCGCCCTGACCCGGCCCGCCCCGGCGGGCCATCGCCCACGACGGGGGTGGGGTGGGGGCCGCCCCCGACGGGGGACGGCCCGCAGCGAGGGGACCGCTCGGAGGGTGGTGGCCCGCAACGGGGGTGGTCAGGTCTGGGCTTCTTCGGGGGTGGGGTCGGGCTCGGTGGGGAGGGGGAGGCGGCGGCGACGGCGGTGCTTGAGGAGGGCCCACGGCGCACGGGCGCCGGTGACCTCGGTGCCGGCCTCCTGGACCGCCTCGGCGGCCGCCTTGGCGACCGGGAGGAGGTTCTCGTGGCGGTCCGGTTCGAGCCGGTCCGCCTCGGGCCACACGCCGAGGACGGCGCAGAGCGTGGGGAGGACGGCCATCGCGGCGGTGGCGTACCCCTCGGCCGAGGGGTGGAAGTTGTCCACGCCGAACATCTCGCGGGGGTTCGCCGCGAACTCGGGCCCGAGGAGGTCGCCCAGCGACACCGTGCGGCCGCCCTGCTCGACGACGACGATCGTCTGCGCGGCCGCGAGCTGCCGGGAGGCCCGTCGGGCGAGCCAGCGGAGCGGCTGGTAGACGGGTTCGATGGTGCCGAGGTCGGGGCAGGTCCCGACGACGACCTCCGCCCCGGCGGTGCGCAGCCGCCGGACCGCCGCCGCGAGGAGCCGGACCGACTGGGTGGGCGGCAGGCGGTGGGTGACGTCGTTGGCGCCGATCATGATCACGCAGACGTCCGGCGGGCCGAGCGGCTGGGCGAGCAGCAGGGACACCTGGCGTTCCAGGTCGTCGGAGCGTGCTCCCGAGAGCGCGACGTTCCGCAGGACGACGGGCCGCTCGGCCACCGCCGCGAGTCCGGAGGCGAGCAGTGCGCCCGGGGTCTGACCCGAGCGGCGCACTCCCTGTCCCGCGGCCGTGGAATCACCCAGAAGGGCCAGTCGCAGGGGGTCGTCCGTGCCGAAGGCGCGGCCGTAGAGGCCGTCCGCCCCGGGGGGCAGCGGTGCCGCCCAGCCCCCCACGGACCGCTTGGCGAGCTGCATCTCGGCCAGCAGGACCCCCACCGCGGCCACCCCGAGCAGTCCGATGCTCCCGCCGCCGTACGCGGCACCCGCCGCGATGCGCCGCGCCACCCTCGCCCTCGACATGGGCCATCACCTCCTTCAAGCCGTTCAGGGTCTAAGTGCCCCGTAACCCGCTCCGACTACGCATACGCTGGCCACACCATTACGGAGACCCCGGAGATTACGGTGCAATTCCACGACTCGATGATCAGCCTCGTCGGCAACACCCCGCTGGTGAAGCTCAACAACGTCACAGCGGGCATTCAGGCGACCGTCCTGGCCAAGGTCGAGTACTTCAACCCCGGCGGCTCGGTCAAGGACCGGATCGCCGTGCGGATGATCGAGGCGGCAGAGCGGAGCGGCGAGCTCAAGCCCGGCGGCACCATCGTCGAGCCCACGTCCGGGAACACCGGCGTCGGCCTGGCGATCGTGGCCCAGCAGAAGGGCTACAAGTGCATCTTCGTCTGCCCCGACAAGGTGTCGCTGGACAAGATCAACGTGCTGCGGGCGTACGGCGCCGAGGTCGTCGTCTGCCCCACGGCCGTCGACCCGGAGCACCCGGACTCGTACTACAACGTGTCGGACCGGCTCGTCCGTGAGACGCCCGGTGCGTGGAAGCCCGACCAGTACTCCAACCCGAACAACCCGCGTTCGCACTACGAGACCACCGGTCCCGAGCTGTGGGAGCAGACGGAGGGGAAGATCACCCACTTCGTGGCGGGCGTCGGCACCGGCGGCACGATCTCCGGCACCGGCAACTACCTCAAGGAGGTCAGCGGCGGGGCCGTCAAGGTGATCGGCGCCGACCCGGAGGGTTCCGTCTACTCCGGCGGCTCGGGCCGCCCGTACCTGGTCGAGGGCGTCGGCGAGGACTTCTGGCCGACCGCGTACGACCGGAACGTCACGGACCGGATCGTCGCGGTGTCCGACAAGGACTCGTTCCAGATGACCCGCCGCCTGGCCAAGGAGGAGGGCCTGCTCGTCGGCGGTTCCTGCGGCATGGCGGTCGTCGCCGCCCTGGAGGTCGCCAAGGAGCTCGGTCCCGACGACGTCGTGGTCGTCCTGCTGCCGGACTCCGGCCGCGGCTACATGTCGAAGATCTTCAGCGACGAGTGGATGGCCGGTCACGGCTTCCTGGAGGACACCTCCTCCGCCACCGTCGCCGACGTCCTGCGGCACAAGGAGGGCGTCATGCCCTCCCTCGTCCACATGCACCCGGACGAGACCGTCGGCCAGGCCATCGAGGTGCTGCGCGAGTACGGCGTCTCCCAGATGCCGATCGTGAAGCCGGGCGCCGGTCACCCCGACGTCATGGCCGCCGAGGTCGTCGGCTCCGTGGTCGAGCGCGAGCTGCTCGACGCCCTCTTCACCCAGCGCGCGTCCCTGGAGGACCCGCTGGAGCGCCACATGAGCGCGCCGCTGCCGCAGGTCGGCTCCGGTGAGCCGGTCGCGGACCTGATGTCCGTCCTGGGCGACGTCGCCGACGCGGCGATCGTGCTGGTCGAGGGCAAGCCGACCGGTGTCGTCAGCCGCCAGGACCTGCTGGCCTTCCTGGCCAACGGCGGCGCGAAGTAGTTCGCGGACGGCGCGAAGCGGGCACGTGAAACAGGTTCTTCGTACAACCGGTACGAGCGCGTCACGTACCCGCAGCGCCCGCTTAACACGCGTCGGGCACATTGGTGGTCGTCGGCGTCACGGACTTCCGGAGCGGCTCCCGGGCCTCCACGGACGCCGCGGACGCGGAGACCGGTCCTGACCCGGGCCCGTGTCCCTCGCGGGGACCGCCGTCGTCCCGCCCCCCTTCTTGGGGGTGCGGCGGTCCCCGCGCCACTCCTTCCCCTCGCTTCACCCGACTGCATATCCTTATGCAGAGTTATTGGCGGGTGAATAGGTGAGGGGGCGGCATGAGCGACAGCCCGGCCGGTCGGCTGCAGGCGCTCTTCGAGGGGCACCGGCTGACGCCCACGCAGCGGCGGATCGCCCACTGCATGGTGCGGCGCGCCGGCGACGTGCCGTTCCTGTCCAGCGTCGAGCTCGCGGAGCTCGCCGGGGTCAGCCAGCCCTCCGTCACCCGCTTCGCGGTCGCCCTCGGCTTCGACGGCTACCCGGCGCTCCGCCGCCACCTGCGGGAGGTCGCGCCCCCCGAGCCGGGCGGCGCCGACGGAGAGCAGGGCAACGAGTACCAGCAGGCCGTGTTCGCGGAGATCGAGAACCTCAAGCACCTCGCCGGGCTGCTCGCCGACCCCGCGCCCGTCGAGCGCGCCGGCCGGCTGCTCGCGGGCTCCCGCCCGCTGCCCGTGCTCGGACTGCGGGCCGCCTCCTCGCAGGCGCGCGGCTTCGCGTACTTCGCCGCCAAGGTGCACCCCGACGTCCGCCTCCTGGACGAGGGCGGCTCGATGCTCACGGACCGCGTCGACGCGGCCGTACGGGCCGGTGCCACGGCCCTGCTGTGCTTCGCGCTGCCCCGGCACCCCAGGGAGGTCGTCGAGGCGCTGGAATACGCCAGGACGGCCGGGCTGGCGGTCGTGACCGTCGCCGAGTCCGCGTTCGCGCCCGTCGCCGCCCACAGTGACCTGCTCATCCCGGCCGCCGTCGGCACCGGCCTCGCCTTCGACACCGCCTGCGCGCCGATGCTGCTCGGCCGGGTCCTCCTGGAGGCCATGGCGGACGAGCTCCCGGACGCGCAGGCGCGCCTGGAGGAGTTCGACGCGAAGGCGGCGGTGCGGGGCCTGTTCGTCGAGTAGGCCCGGGGTCGGGCCCGAGGCGTGTCCGGCTCAGACGTCCAGTTCGTTCTCGATCTTCTTCAGCTGGTGGCGGGCCATCGCGAGGTTCGCGCGGCTCTTGTCGAGGGCCAGGTAGAGGAAGAGGCCGTTGGTGCCGCGGCCCTTGAGCAGCCGGATCAGGTGGTACTGGGTGTTGAGGGTGATGAGGATGTCCTCGATGTCCTCGTTGAGCCCCAGGAGCTCCATCGCGCGGACCTTGGCCCGGACGACGTCGGTGTTGGCCGCGGCGGCCACGTTCAGGTCGAGCTCCTTGCCGCCGCCGATCGTGCCGAGGGCCATGCCGCTGGTGTAGTCGACGAGGGCCGCGCCGATCGCGCCGTCGATGGATACGGCTTCCTTGAGGGAGGTCTCGGTGTTCGCCATGGTGTCGTACTTCCTTTTCGAGAGTGCTGTGCGGACGGGTCAGTTGAGGTCTTTGCGTTCCAGTGCGCCGTCGACGAGCTCCCCTATCCGGGCGCTGGACCTCCGGGCCTCCAGGTGGAGCCGCCCGACGTTGATCCGGGGTTCGGCGAGCAGGGTCAGGACGGCGGCGCCGCCGGCCGCGTACGTGGCCACGTAGCCGGCATCGCCGCGGACGAGCAGCTCGCGGAAGCGGCCCTGGCCCGTGGAGTCGGTCAGTCGCATGCCGACGCCGAGCGCCGCGGCGGTCAGGGCCGCCACGCTCTCGGCCTCGCCGTCCACCGTGTCGTGGGCCAGGACGAGTCCGTCGGCGCTGGCCGCGAGCGCGCCCGTCAGCTGGGGCAGCCGGGCCCGCAGTCGTCTGAGCTCGCCGAGGACCTCGGCTTCTGCGGTCATGAGCTGTTTCCTTTCGGCGCGCAGGCGCAGGGCACGCCTCATCACAGGTGTGCCTCCAGGGCGTCACGGAGCCGGCGCAGCAGGGCGATGTCGGGATCCGTGACCTGCGGGGCCGCTAAGGGCGCCGGCGCGGGCGGTACGGAGTCGGGTTCGAGGGGTGTCCTGACGAGTCCGGCGGCGGCGAGCCGCCGTACGTCGAGGAGGGTGTGGAAGGCGGGGCGGCCGAGGATCCGCGCCAGTTCCGCCGGCGTCCGCTCGCCGTCGGCGGCGGCGAGCAGGGCGCGCTGCCGGACCCCGACGCTCTGGCCGGGGACGGCGGGGCGCGGCACCACCGGGGCGGTGTCGACGGAGGCGTACGGCCAGACGGCGTCGAGGAGTTCGCGGCGGCGGACGGTCTCGCGCTCGACGGCCTCGGCGGAGACCGGTCGCACGGTGCCGAACCAGTGGCCGACCCCGTACCGGAAGCGGGTGGGTCCGCTGGTGGGGGAGAGGGCGAAGAAGGCCGCGTCGAAGACGGCGCCGAGGTGGCATATCTCCAGCTCGCCGTCGTGGAGCCGGCCGCTGTCGACGAGGAAGCGTCCGACGGCCCGGTGGGCCCCGGCCCGGTCGACGGCCTCGTCCCAGTTCTCGCGGGGGAGCCGGCCGCCGGTGGTCAGGAGGACGTCGACGCCGGGGGCGGCGGGGCTCTCGGCGTGGACGACGCGGCCGTCGACGAGGTAGAGCGTGCCGTGGTCGCGGAGCAGGGCGCCGGTGGCCTTCTCGGCGGCGAGCCGGACCAGCATGGGGGAGACGGGGGTGGCGACCGCGCTCATCCGAGGACCAGCCTCTCGGCGAGGTCGCGCAGCCGGAGGCGGGCGAGGGCGAGGTTGCCGGTGTGGCGGTCGAGCCAGAGGTGGAGGAAGACGCTGCTGTCGAAGGAGGTCTCGACGAACCGCAGGATGTGGTAGCCGGCGCGGGTGCTGACGATCAGGTCCTCGACGGGTGGGCCTTCGTAGGCCGACGGGTCGACGGCGTCGTGGTCCGCCGTGGTGAAGGAGTCGAACTCGGCGGCTGCTCTGGCGAGTTCGGCGGTCTCGGCGGCCGTGGCCTCGTGGTCGCCGGTCGGTGAATCACCCGCCGTCCCGAGGGCGAGCCCGCTGGTCCAGTCGACCAGGGAGGCTCCGCGAGCGCCTGGCAGGGCCATGGCCTCCATAAGGCACTCGTCGATTCCGGGCACGCGGATTCCCCTCCCGATGCGGCGTGCGAACGTGTGGCAGTGACGGTGACGCTACTGAACGTTTCGGTCCGGGGGAGGCGTTCTGGCATTTCCCATCGGAACATGCCTGTGTCTGACGGAAATTGATCCTGCTCGTACGTCAGATCCGCGACTCGACGGCGTTCGCGATGTCGGACAGGTCCTTGGCGAGCGCCTTGGCGACCGCCTTCGCGCCGAAGCGGGCGAGCAGCCGTGCGACGAGTCCCGGCCTGCGGCCCGCGGCGGGCCGGGCGGAGAACGCCATCCGCAGGGTGGTGCCACCGCTGCCGTCGGACGTCAGGGTGAGCTCGGAGACGTAGTGCATGCCGTGCGAGTCGGCCACCGTGACGTACCGGTCGGGTGCCTCGCACTCGGTCACGGTCATCACCTCGGTGGCCTCCTTGCCCATCATCCGCCGCGTCTCGCGCCAGCGGGTGCCGACCCCGAAGACCCCCTCGGTGAGCACCTCCACCCGCTCGACGCCGGAGAGGACCCGGGGCATGTCCCGCAGGTCGGTGATCGCCTCCCAGACCCGCCCGGGGGAGGCGGCGACCCGGCGCTCGACGACGACGGAGGTGGTGTCCGTACCCGAAGCAGTCATGTCCTCATCGAAACCGGGCCGCCGTGCTCCCGCTACCGGACGAGCGCGTCCGCCCGCGCCCCGCCCGCCTCGGCGACGATCTCGTCGAGCGTCTGGGCCGCCCGTACGGCCGTGAACGTCACCGCCCCGTCGTCGGCCACCGCGAAACCGTGGATCCCGGGCCTGGGCAGGCTGTTGTACGCGTAGTGGTGGGCGAAGTAGTAGGCGCCGGTGTCCGGGACGGCCACGATGTCGCCGGGGTGCAGCAGCGGCAGCGCGCGCCCGGCGGCCAGCAGGTCCCCGGCGAAGCAGGCGGGGCCCGCCACGTCCTGGACGGTGACCTCGCCGGTGCGGGGGCGGCCCTCGGAGTCGTACGGGAGGACGCGCAGCGGCCAGGAGCCGGGGGCGTAGACCGTCCGGGTGGCGAGCTGTACGCCCGCGTGGGTGACGGCGATGGGGCGGCCGCCGGAGGTCTTCGTGTACTCGACCCGGGCGAGGACCGTGCCGTGCTTGGCGAGCAGGGAGCGGCCGAACTCGGTGACGAGGCGGTAGTGGCCGTCGAAGAGCCCGGGGGCGGTGTCGGCGAGCAGCCGGGCGTACTCCGCGTACGTCGGGGTCTCCTCGTCGGAGGCGAAGTTGACCGGCAGGCCGCCGCCGATGTCGAGGGTGTCGATCTGCTGCCGGCCGGCCGTGCGGTTGATCTCCTCGGCCAGCGCGTACGCCTCGCCGACGCCCTCCGCCATCAGGGCGAGCGGGATGCCCTGCGAGCCGGTGTGGGTGTGCAGCCGGGTCAGCCAGGGCCGTTCGAGGAAGGCCTGGACGACGGCCTTGCGGGCGCCCTCGTCGCGGAGCGCCACGCCGAACTTGGAGGTGGCGGTCGCGGTCGACAGCGCGCCGATGGAACCGGCTCCGACCTGCGGGTTCACCCGGAGCCCGAGGGACGAGGCGGTGGGTGCGGAGGCCATCAGGGCGTCGATCCTGGCCAGCTCCTGGAGGTTGTCGGCGTTGACGGCGATCCCGAGCGCGAGGGCCTGGCGGAGCTCGGCCGGGGTCTTCGCGGGCGAGTCGAGCACGGTGCGGCCGGGCGGGACGCCGGCGGCGCGGGCGAGGGCGAGCTCGCCGGGGCTGGCGACCTCGACGCCGAGGCCCGCCTCGTGCAGCAGGCGCAGGACGGGCACGAGCGGGGTGGCCTTCACGGCGAAGGCGTGCAGCACGTGGGCGTCGGTGACGGCGGCGAAAGCGCTGGTCAGGGCGGCGGCGGAGGCGCGGATGCCGGCGGTGTCGAGGAGGGCGACGACCGGTTCGGCGGGGGAGAGGAGTCCTTGGTCGACGGAGGCTCGGACGGCGAGATCTCGGCGGGAGGAGGCCATGCGGCCCATCCTCCCCCCTCGCTTCACCGGTACGGGTGAGGGCGGCCCTGTTGACTACAACTATTCAGCAGGTCAGGATGTGAATATCTGAACGACATTCCGAGGAGGCACCCCCATGTCAGGACCCCGCCCCGTACGAGCAGCCCGCGGTACGGAACTGAGCGCCCTGGGATGGCAGCAGGAAGCCGCCCTCCGGATGCTCCAGAACAACCTCGACCCCGAGGTCGCCGAGCACCCCGACAAGCTCGTCGTCTACGGCGGCACCGGCAAGGCCGCCCGCGACTGGCGCTCCTTCGACGCCATGGTCCGCACCCTGCGCACCCTGAAGCAGGACGAGACGATGCTCGTCCAGTCCGGCCGCCCCGTCGGCGTCATGCAGACCCACGAGTGGGCCCCCCGCGTCCTCCTCGCCAACTCCAACCTGGTCGGCGACTGGGCCAACTGGGAGGAGTTCCGCCGCCTGGAGCACCTCGGCCTCACCATGTACGGCCAGATGACCGCCGGCTCCTGGATCTACATCGGCACCCAGGGCATCCTCCAGGGCACCTACGAGACCTTCGCCGCCGTCGCCGCGAAGAAGTTCAACGGCACCCTGGCCGGCACCATCACCCTCACCGCCGGCCTCGGCGGCATGGGCGGCGCCCAGCCCCTCGCCGTGACGATGAACGACGGCGTCGCGATCTGCATCGACGTCGACCCGCGCGCCATCGAGCGCCGCATCGAGCACCGCTACCTGGACGTCAAGGCCGACAACCCGGCCCACGCCCTCCAGCTGGCCACCGAGGCCCGCGACGCCCGCCGCCCGCTCTCCATCGGCCTCCTCGGCAACGCCGCCGAGCTGCTCCCGCAGATGCTCGCCGAGGGCGCCCCGATCGACATCGTGACGGACCAGACCTCCGCCCACGACCCGCTCTCCTACCTCCCGATCGGCGTCGCCTTCGACGACATGGCCGACGCGGCGGCGAAGGACCCGGCCGGCTTCACCCGGCGCTCCCGCGAGTCGATGGCCAAGCACGTCGAGGCCATGGTCGGCTTCATGGACGCCGGCGCCGAGGTCTTCGACTACGGCAACTCGATCCGCGGCGAGGCCCAGCTCGCCGGCTACGACCGCGCCTTCGCCTTCCCCGGCTTCGTCCCCGCCTACATCCGGCCGCTGTTCTGCGAGGGCAAGGGCCCGTTCCGCTGGGCCGCCCTCTCCGGCGAGGCCTCCGACATCCACAAGACGGACAAGGCGATCCTCGACCTCTTCCCGGAGAACGAGTCCCTCCACCGCTGGATCAAGATGGCCGGCGAGCGCGTCCACTTCCAGGGCCTCCCCGCCCGCATCTGCTGGCTCGGCCAGGGCGAGCGCGACAAGGCCGGCGACATGTTCAACGACATGGTCGGCAACGGCACCCTCGCCGCCCCCCTCGCGATCGGCCGCGACCACCTCGACTGCGGCTCCGTCGCCTCCCCGTACCGGGAGACCGAGGCCATGCTCGACGGCTCCGACGCCATCGCCGACTGGCCGCTGCTCAACGCCATGGTCAACGTCGCCTCCGGCGCCTCCTGGGTCTCCATCCACCACGGCGGCGGCGTCGGCATGGGCCGCTCCATCCACGCCGGCCAGGTCTCGGTCGCCGACGGCACCAAGCTCGCCGGCGAGAAGATCCGCCGCGTCCTCACCAACGACCCCGGCATGGGCGTCATCCGCCACGTCGACGCCGGCTACGACATCGCCGAGCGCGTCGCCGACGAGAAGGGCGTCCGCGTCCCGATGCGCGAGGGTGACTCCGCGTGACCCCGTCCCACGACGACACCGTCCCGACCGCCGCCGCGTCCTCCTCCGGGGAAGCGTCGGCGGCCGGGCGGCCCGCCTCCGCGCCCCTGTCCTCGCCGTCGTTCCACGCCATGTGGCGCAGCCTCGCCCCCATCGGCCGCAACGCGGCCACCGGCGGCTACCGCCGCCACGCCTGGACCGCGGCCGACGCCGACTGCCGCCTCTGGTTCCGGATGCAGGCCGAGGCCCGCCGCCTCGACGTCGAGACCGACCGCAACGGCAACCAGTGGGCCTGGCTCGGCGACCCCGCGGCCGGCGACGCCGTCGTCACCGGCTCCCACCTGGACTCCGTCCCCGACGGCGGCGCCTTCGACGGCCCCCTCGGCGTCGTCTCCTCCTTCGCCGCCCTCGACGAACTCCGCTCCCGCGGCGTCTCGTTCAAGCGGCCCCTCGCCATCGTCAACTTCGGCGACGAGGAGGGCGCCCGCTTCGGCCTCGCCTGCGTCGGCTCCCGCCTCACCGCCGGCCGGCTGACGAAGGAGCAGGCGTACGAGCTCCGCGACGCCGACGGGACCTCCCTCCCGCAGGCCATGGAGGCCGCCGGACACGACCCCTCGGCGATCGGCGCGGACCCGGAGCGGCTCGCCCGCATCGGCGCCTTCGTCGAACTGCACGTCGAGCAGGGCCGCGCCCTCGACCTCTCCGGGAACCCCGTCGGCATCGCCTCCGCCATCTGGCCGCACGGCCGCTGGCGGTACGACTTCGCCGGCGAGGCCAACCACGCCGGAACCACCCGGCTCGTCGACCGCCGCGACCCCATGCTCACCTACGCGGAGACGGTCCTCACCGCCCGCCGCGAGGCCGAACTCGCGGGCGCCGTCGCCACCTTCGGCAAGATCGCGGTCGAACCGAACGGCGTCAACGCCATCCCGTCGATGGTCCGCGGCTGGCTCGACGCCCGCGCCGCCGACCAGGGCGCCCTGGACAAGGTCGTCACCGGCATCGAGGCGGAGGCCCGCGCCCACGCCGAACGCCACGGCATCGACCTCACCGTCGTCCAGGAGTCCTTCACCCCGGTCGTGGACTTCTCGCACGCCCTGCGCGACGAGCTCTCCCGGATCCTGGGCACGACGGGGAAGGTCCCGGTCCTCGGCACCGGCGCGGGACACGACGCGGGCATCCTGTCCGAATCGATCCCGACCGCCATGCTGTTCGTACGCAACCCCACCGGCGTCTCGCACTCCCCGGCCGAATTCGCGGCCGAGGACGACTGCGTGGCCGGTGTCCTCGCACTCGCCGACGTACTGGAGGAGCTGGCGTGTCGCTGACGACGTACTGGCTGGAACACGCCTGGCTCGGCACGAACGTCGAGCCGGGCGTGGCCCTGGAGGTCGCCGACGGCCGCGTCGCCGCGGTCCGGACCGGCGCGGCGACCCCGCCCCCCGGCGCCGTCGCCCTCCACGGCCTCACCGTCCCCGGCCTCGCCAACGCCCACTCGCACGCCTTCCACCGGGCCCTGCGCGGCACGGTCCAGGTCGGCTCCGGGACCTTCTGGACCTGGCGCGAGATCATGTACACCGTCGCCCAGCGCCTCACCCCCGACAGCTACTTCGCGCTCGCCCGCGCGGTGTACGCGGAGATGGCGCTCGCCGGCATCACCTCCGTCGGCGAGTTCCACTACCTGCACCACGCGCCCGGCGGCACCCCGTACGCCGACCCCAACGCGATGGGCGAGGCGCTCATCGCCGCCGCCACCGAGGTGGGCATCCGCATCACCCTCCTCGACACCGCCTACCTCTCCTCCGGCTTCGGCGCCGCCCCCGAGCAGCACCAGCTCCGCTTCACCGACGGCACGGCGGAGAAGTGGGCCGAGCGGGTCTCGGCCCTCAAGGAGCGGGACGGCGTACGCGTCGGCGCGGCGATCCACTCCGTACGCGCCGTCCCGGCGGACCAGCTCGGGACCGTCGCACGATGGGCGCAGGAGCGCCGGGCACCCCTCCACGTCCACCTCTCGGAGCAGACCGCCGAGAACGACGCCTGCCTCGCGGCACACGGCCTCACCCCCACCCAGCTGCTCGCCGAGCACGGCGTCCTGGGCGCGCGGACGACCGGCGTCCACAACACCCACATGACCGACGCGGACATCGCCCTGATCGGCTCGACGGCCACCGGCACCTGCATGTGCCCGACGACCGAACGCGACCTCGCGGACGGCATCGGCCCGGCCGTCGCCCTCCAGCGCGCCGGCTCCCCGCTCTCCCTCGGCAGCGACAGCCACGCCGTCGTCGACCTCCTGGAGGAGGCGCGGGCCATGGAGCTGAACGAGCGCCTCCGCACCCGCACCCGCGGCCACTGGACCGCCGCCGCCCTGCTCCGCGCCGCGACGGCCGACGGTCACGCCGCCCTCGGCTGGCACGACGCCGGCGTCATCGAGGAGGGCGCCCTGGCGGACTTCGCCACCATCGCCCTGGACACCGTCCGCACCGCGGGCCCCGTCCCGCGCCTCGCGGCCGAGACCGCCGTCTTCGCCGCCACCGCCGCCGACGTCCGGCACGTCGTCGTCGGCGGCCGCCACATCGTCCGCGACGGCTTCCACACCGCCGTCCCCGACGTCGGCAAGGCCCTCGCCGACTCGATCGCCGCCCTGAGGAGCTGACGCCGCCGGGTTGTGGGCAGTCGTTCCTCCCCCAGACTTCGTCCGGGGGCGCCCCCAGGGCGGAACGGCTGGGCACACCCCGGCCACCGGCCCGCACCCGAACCGTCCACCCCCACGGAGACCAGCCATGACGACGACGCTCATCACGAACATCGGCAGCCTCGTCACGAACGACCCGGCCCTCGGCGAAGGCCCCCTCGGCCTGCTCCAGGACGCCGCCCTCGTCCTCGAAGGCGACACCGTAGCCTGGGCGGGCCCGGCCGCCGCCGCCCCCGCCGCCGACCACGCCGTCGACGCGGGAGGCCGCGCCGTCGTCCCCGGCTTCGTCGACTCCCACTCCCACCTCGTCTTCGCGGGCGACCGCACCGCCGAGTTCAACGCCCGCATGTCCGGCCAGCCCTACAAGGCCGGCGGCATCCGCACGACGGTCGCGGCGACCCGCGCGGCCACGGACGCCGAACTCTCCGCGAACGTGGCCCGCTACCTCCGCGAGGCCCTCGCCCAGGGCACCACCACCTTCGAGACCAAGTCCGGCTACGGCCTGACCGTCGAGGACGAGGCCCGCGCCCTGCGCATCGCGGCCGAGCACACCGACGAGGTCACCTACCTCGGCGCGCACATCGTCTCCCCGGACTACGCGGACGACCCGGCGGCGTACGTGGACCTCGTCACGGGCCCGATGCTGGACGCCTGCGCCCCGTACGCCCGCTGGGTGGACGTCTTCTGCGAGAAGGGCGCGTTCGACGGCGACCAGGCCCGCGCGATCCTCACCGCCGGCAAGGCGAAGGGCCTCCACCCCCGGGTGCACGCCAACCAGCTCACGTACGGCCCCGGCGTCCAGCTCGCGGTGGAGCTCGACGCGGCGAGCGCGGACCACTGCACCCACCTGACGGACGAGGACGTCGACGCGCTCGCCTCCGGCAACACGGTCGCCACCCTCCTCCCCGGGGCGGAGTTCTCCACCCGCGCCGAGTGGCCGAACGCCCGCCGCCTCCTCGACGCGGGCGTCACCGTCGCCCTCTCCACCGACTGCAACCCCGGCTCCTCCTTCACCTCCTCCGTCCCCTTCTGCATCGCCCTCGCCGTACGGGACATGGGCATGACCCCCGACGAGGCCCTCTGGTCCGCCACCGCCGGCGGCGCGGCGGCCCTGCGCCGCACCGACGTCGGCCGTCTCTCCCCCGGCGCCCGCGCGGACCTCGCCGTCCTCGACGCCCCGTCCCACGTCCACCTGGCCTACCGCCCGGGCGTGCCCCTGGTGACCGAGGTCTGGCGCAAGGGCGTGCGGGCCGTCTGAGCACCGGGTTTGAGTAGCCGTACTCAGGTGTGGGCGGGCCCGCCCCGCCCACACTTCCCCCATGACCTCAACTTCCTTGCGCAGCAGTCGTGTCGGTCGCGGTCTCGTGCTGGCGGCCCTGAGTGCCCTCGCCCTCACGGCCTGCGGCACGGAGGGTGCGGGGGGCGGAACCTCCGCCCGGGCCGGGTCCACGCAGGCCGCTGCCCCCACACCGACCACCACGCCGGCCTCGTCCCCGACGCCCACGGCGCCGGCCACCGACCCCGCCGACGACCCGAACCTCACCCCCGAGGAGCAGGCGGCCGAGCTGCGGTTCATGCAGCTGGTCGTCCGCGTCGCCGAACCGTGCACGGAGGGTCTCCCCACCGTGCCGCCGCCCGCCAACGACGGACCGCCGCCGGCGCCGGCCGACGGACCCCCGCCGTCACCGGCCGACGGGCCCACGCCGCCGGACGCGCCCCCGCCGCCCTCCACCCGCCCCGGCGACGTCGTCGAACCGGACACCGTGCCGGCCACCGAGCAGCCCTGGAACTTCGAACGCGCCCGCCAGGAGCAGCCGTTGAGCGGTGTCGAGAAGTGTGCCGCGCCCCTCCACGGCAAGCGCGTCACCCAGGCCCTCGACGGCCGCACCGCCGCCACCCCCGCCGCCGTCACGAAGGCCCTCCACGGCATCGGCTACGACGTCGACCACCGCATCGACGGCCCCCGCCAGGCCGGTGCCGCGGTCTCCTTCACCCTCGACCTCCGCTCCATGGGCGGCCAACTCTGCCTCGCCGCCACCTTCGACGGAACCCGCACCACCCTCGACCCCTACGGCGCCTCCCCCGACGTCCGCTGCACGGACGTGAAGCGCCGCGCCTGACGACGGGACCGGCCCGACCGGGACCCGGGCCGCGGTGAGCAGGTCGGATCGGGACCCGGGTCGCGGTGAGCAGGTCGGATCGGGACCCGGGTCGCGGCGGGCCGGTCGGATCGGGGACCCCCTACCCTCGGGCCATGACCGTCACCACCGCCCTCATCGCCGGCGCCCGCCTCCTCTCCACCTGGCTCCGCCGCCCCCGCTCCCGCCGCCTCCTCGACCGCCTCACCGGCTCGGTCGTCGCCGCCTTCGGCATCCGCCTGGCCCTCGGCGACTGAGCGGTCCCACGACGGGCCACCCCGTCCGTACCCCGACCCGGTGACGCCACGAACCGGCTTGTCCCGAGCGCTGTACGACCCCGCCGACCCGCCCATGGCGCCGCTCCCGCCACCGGTGGCGGACCTGCTGCACACGCTCGGCGCCCCGCCGCGGCTCGCCGCGCACCTGCGCGCGGTCCACGACGTCGCACGGCAGCTGGTCGCCTGGGCGCGGGACGGCTACCCCGGTCTCGCCCTCGACCACGAGGCCGTCCTGTTCGGGGCGGCGACCCACGACATCGGCAAGACCGTCCACCCCGCCGAACTCTCCGGGCCGGGCTCGTCCCACGAGGAGGCCGGGAAGCGCCTGCTGCTGGCCCGCGGCTTCGGCCCGCGGCTGGCCCGCTTCGCCGGCACCCACGCCACCTGGACCGGCCCGGCGGCGACGGTCGAGGACCTCTTCGTGAGCACCGCCGACAAGATCTGGAAGAACAAGCGCGTCCCGGACCTCGAAGACCTGGTCGTCTCCCGCCTCGCCGAGGCCACCGGCCGCCCGCGCTGGGAGGAGTTCCTCGCCTTCGACGAGTTCCTCACCCGCCTCGGCGACGGCGCCGACGAACGCCTCGCCCACCAGGCTTCCTTCTCCGCCGTCCCGTAGCCGGGCGTTCCGTGAGCGGGCGCAGGGCCGGGCCCCGGACCCGGCGTCTCAGGGCGCCAGTTGCCGCACCAGAGCCTCGGCCGCGCCCAGGGCCGCCACCTCCTCGGCCGTCAGGGCCGGGTCCGTCGCGCGGCGGGCGCGGGCGGTGGCGAGGTGGGGGAGGAAGGGGGAGCGGAGGGCGGGCAGGAGGGTGGTGAGGACGGCGCGGGCGCCGGGGGCGTAGGGGGCGGGGGAGACGGCGACCTCGGCGAGGATGAGGGCCGACACGGCGCAGTCGAGGCCGGGGGGCGGGCCCTGCTCCGCGGTCTGCCAGTCGATGACGACGGGGCCGCGGGCGGTGAGGACGACGTTGCCGGGGTGCAGGTCGAGGTGGACGTGGGGGGTGCCGGGGAGGGCGTGGAGCCGGGTGAGGAGCTCGGCGACGAGGAGGCCCGCCCGCTCCGGCGCGTACGTGTCGTCGAGGAGCGCGTCGAGGAGCGACGGGCCGGCGAGGCGTTCCATCACCAGGTCGGGTCCCTCGGCGCGGTGGACGGCCGGCACCGGATAGCCGAGGCCCGCGAGCTCGGCCATGATCCGGGCCTCGCGGGTCGCGTCGCCGCCGTCGCGGTACCGCCGCAGCACCCACTCCCCGGCTCCGGCCCCGGACCCGGCTCCGGCCCCGGCTCCGGTCCCGGACCCAGTCCCAGTCCCAGTCCCAGTGCCCGCCCCGGCCCCGGTCCCCGCCCCGGCCCCGGATCCGGGCCAAGTCCCTGGACCGGTCCCGTCCGTGCCTCCGGGAAGTGCGTACACGTCCGCCGTCCGGCCCTGCCCGACGATCTCCAACCGGCCCACCCCACAGGTCTCTTGTACGGAAGTGCGAGTATCCCGGACGTGCGGAAGGGCCCGTCCGGGGCCGACCGGAGTCCGGCGGTCCGCGAACGGACCCTTCTCCGGGGCCGTTTCGTCGGCTCGGGGAGCCGGCGCGGAGGTCATTCCTCCAGGGTGAGGCCGCGGCGCAGCCGGGCGAGGGTGCGGGAGAGCAGCCGGGACACGTGCATCTGGGAGATGCCGAGTTCGGCGCCGATCTCCGACTGGGTGAGGCCGGAGACGAAGCGGAGGGAGAGGATCTGGCGGTCGCGTTCGGGCAGCGAGGCGATCATCGGCTTGAGGGAGGCGATGTACTCGATCCCGGTCAGGCCGTGGTCCTCGTAGCCCAGCCGGTCGGCGAGCGCGGCCTCGCCGCCGCCCTCCTCCTCGTCGGGCTGCGCGTCGAGCGAGGTCGCGGTGTACGCGTTGCTCGCCGCCATGCCCTCGACGACCTCCTCGGGGGAGATGCCGAGCGCGTCGGCGAGTTCGGCGACGGTCGGGGCGCGGTCGAGGCTCTGGGAGAGCTCGTCGCCGACCCTGGCGAGGTCGAGCCGGAGTTCCTGGAGTCGGCGCGGCACGTGGACGGACCACGAGGTGTCACGGAAGAAGCGCTTGATCTCGCCGATGATCGTGGGCATCGCGAAGGTGGGGAACTCGACGCCGCGGGCGAGCTCGAAGCGGTCGATCGCCTTGATGAGGCCGATGGTGCCGACCTGGACGATGTCCTCCATCGGCTCGCTGCGGGAGCCGTACCGCGCGGCGGCGAACCTGACCAGGGCCAGGTTGAGTTCGACGAGCGTGTTGCGGACGTACGCGTGGTCGTGGGTGCCCTCCTCCAGTTCCGCGAGCCGGGCGAAGAGCTGTTTCGACAGGGCGCGGGAGTCGACCGGTCCGATCCGGTCGAGGGGGACGTCCTGGGGGACGAGGGTTGTGTCGAGCGGCAGTTCGGGGTGCCCGGTGAGAGCGGTGGGGGGATGCGCTGCCGACGGCGCGTCGGGGGTACGCGGGGCGTCGAGCCGGGGTGACATGGGTCTCCTTGGTCGTTCCTCTGCTGCGGTTTGCGGCGCCTCCAAAGCCGGTCGTGTCGGGTGTTCTCTTCTAGCCCTACCTGCTCGAAGGTGATCGTTGCAAGTGTCAATAATCCGCTTCGTCCCCTTATGTGGGGGAGCATGTGTGCAAGGAACGCCACCCCGCTTGTAGGGTTCGACGCACGTCAGTCGGCATCCGCGAGAGCGAGAAGAGGCACGGCCATGGACCGCCAGCACATCGGCAGCGCGCAGCCCGCCCGGCTGCGGGTCGAGGTCAGGACGGTGGACGGCGTGAGCGAACTCCTCACTCCGGTGGGTGAGCTCGATCACCACACCGCCGAACTGCTGCGCACCCCGCTGGGCGACGCGCTGGACGCGGGCCGTTCACGGCTCGTCGTCGACTGCTCGGGCCTGGAGTTCTGCGACTCGACCGGCCTCAACGTGCTGCTCGGCGCCCGCCTGAGGGCCGACGCGGCCGGCGGCGGCGTCCATCTGGTGGCGATGCGGCCCCCGGTGGCCCGGGTGTTCCACATCACGGGCGCGGAAGCCGTCTTCACCCTCCACGAGACGCTCGCCACGGCGCTCCCCGACTGAGGCCGCCGGCACGGCGCCCCGGCACCGCCCCGCACTTGCACGTCCCGCCCTTGCGTCTCGTCCCCTCTGTCTCGTCGATCGGTGAGGTGAAGCGTTGATGGACCACGATTCCGACGTCCGTACGCTCGCCCTCGGCGAGACCAGCGGCACCGTGCCGCTCGCCCGCGACTTCACGCGGACGGCGCTCCAGGAGTGGGGCTGGCTGCCCGCCGCCACCGCCGACCGCAGGGCCGCCGCCGAGGACGTCCTGCTCGTCGTCTCCGAACTGGTCACCAACGCCTGCCTGCACGCCGAGGGCCCCGAGCGGCTCCGCGTCCTGCGCCGGTCCGCCGTCCTGCGCCTCGAAGTCACCGACCGGGGCGCCGGGCAGCCCGCGCCGCGCACCCCGCACCGCTCCGGCCGGCCCGGCGGGCACGGCATGTTCATCGTGCAGCGGCTCTGCCTGAACTGGGGCATCGACCGGACCCCGGGCTCCCCCGGCAAGACGGTCTGGGCCGAACTCGCCGCTCCCTGAGCCGAGACGGGGGCGTGGGGCTCCTCCTTCCCGAGTCGGGACGGGGGCGCAGGGCTCCCCAGGACTTTCACGTTCTCTCTTCCTTCGTGCTTCTTCCCTCCGTGAGGCCTCAGGCGTACCTTGACGCCCAATCTGAAAGACCGTCAGTTACGTTGCGGTGAGGGGTGCTCGGGGTGTCCAAGGTGCCGAACCGGAGGAGAACGACCGCCGCGCTCACCGCGGCGGCCGCGATGACGGGCGCGGCCGTACTGGCCTACGCCCCCGCCGCCCAGGCGGCCGTCGTCGACGTCAACTACGCGTGTGAGACGAAGATCGGACCGAAGGGCGCCGTCTCGCCCGTCGACATCAAGGCCGTCAAGAGCGGCAACGGCTACACGATCACCATGTCGTTCGAGAAGGGCGTCTCCGACAGCCCGATCGAACTCCCCAAGGGCGTCATGACCCCCCGCGCCGAACTCGTCCTCGGCGGAGCCGCGTCCGGCACGGTCAAGGTCAAGGGCACCCCGAACACGGCCGCCATCCCGCCCGACACCCCGATCGCCATCGGCACCCTCACCGGCACCTTCACCCCGAAGAAGAACGGCAAGGTCACCTTCACGGCCGGCACGCTGATCGTCCACGCGCTCGGCATGGACGCGGCCACCTGCACCCCGAAGAACAACCCCAAGCCGTCGCTCGAACTCCAGGTCAGCGGCGTCTCGGGCGGCGGCGACACCCCGCCGCCCGCCGACGAGGGCTCCGGCGGGGAACTGCCGAAGACCGGCCCGCTCGACTCCGCCGTGGCCCTCGGCACCCTCGGCGGCACCGTCCTGCTGACCGGCGCCGCCGGAGTCCTCTGGCTCACGCGGCGCACGGCACGCTGATGCGGGCGGCGGCGCGCTCCGGGCTCGTCGCCGCCGCGACCGCCCTCGTCGGCGCGGTGGCGGCGGCACCCCCCGGGACCCAGGACTGGACGGCGGCGCCCGCCGCCGGCCGGCCGTACGCCTATCTCGAAGGCCCGGCCGGCAGCGTCCTCCAGGACACCCTGTCGGTGACCAACCCGGGCGCGGCACCGCTCACCGTCCGCCTCGGCGGGCAGGGCGCGCCGGTCGCCTTCGCGGCGCGGACCGTGACCGTCCCGGCCAGGACCAGGGCCGACGTGCCCTTCGCCGTGACCGTCACCGCCGACACCCCGCCCGGTGACCACCGCGGGACCGTGCGCGCCACGGCCGCCGGGCGGGAGGTGCGCGTGGACCTGCGGCTGCGGGTGAGCGGCCCCCGGCTCGCCGCGCTCACCGTCGAGGACGTCCGCGTCGACGCCGGCACCCTGCGCTACACCCTGGTCAACCGCGGCACCACGGTCCTCGCCCCGACGCTCGCGATCCGGGCCGAAGGACTCCTCGGCACGGTCCTCGACCGCCCCGACCGAGCCCTGCCGCTCACCCTCAGGCCCGGCGAGCGGGCCGTCCGCACCGAACCCTGGCCCGACCCGCCCGCCCTCGACTCCGTCACCGTCCGGCTGACCGCCACCGCCCCGGGCGCGGCCCCCGCCACGGCCCGCGCCGAGGCGGCCTTCGCCTCGGGCCCCGCGCTCGCCGCCGCGGCCGGACTGCTGCTCGCGGCGGGCGGCGGCGGCGCGTGGGCGGTACGGCGCCGCGGGTCCCGTACCGAGCGCGCCCCGGAGGGAGCGACACCATGAGGACGATCAGGACGGCCGCGGCTCTGCTGGCGGTCCTCGCCCTGGCGCTGCTGCCCGCGGCCCCCGCGGCGGCCGCCCCCGGGCCGGCCGTCGAGCTCTCGCGGCCGGAGGGCGGCAAGGGCGGCGAGATCACCGTCAGCGGCAGCGGCTGGAAACCGGGCGCCCTGCTCATGCTCCTGATCTGCGGTCAGGCGGCCCCCGGCCGGGGCGTCATCGGCGGCACCAACTCCTGTGCCAACGCCGAGGGCCGGGCCGCCACCGTCGACGCCGGGGGCGCGTTCAGCGCGAAGCTCCCGGTCTCCGAACCGCCCAAGCCCTGCCCCTGCGTGGTGCACGTCGCCGGGGTGACCGGGCAGCAGGACGCCGTCGACCGGGAGTTCACCGTCGCCGGACATCCCACCGCCCCGCTCCCCGCGGACGCGGGCGACGGCCGGCTCGCGGTCCTGGCGGCCGTACGGCTCGACGGCTCCAGCGGCCTCCTCGTCCGGTTCGGGGCGCCCCCGCGCCGGGACGTCGTCTTCACCGTCGGCAACCTCGGCTCCGCCCCCGTCCGCGACCCCGTCTTCGAGGTCGGCACCAGCCACGGCGTCTTCGCCCCGCAGTACGAGGAACGCCAGTGGCGCGGCACGATCCCGCCCGGCGGGAAGGCCCTCGTCCGCCTCCCGGCCGAACTGGCGGCCGGCGCCCACGGCGACTACCAGGTCTCCGTGCGGTACGCGGGCAAGGTCCTGGTCGAGCAGCCCTGGGGGGTCGGCCGGCCCTGGGGCGTGACGCTCTTCTGGGCGCTGCTCGCCGTCGTCGTGCCGGCGGCGCTGTTCCGGATCGGGATGGCCGTGGTGGACCGGGTCCGCCCGCCGACCGGCCCGGCCCGCCCCGCCCGTCCCCGCCGCGCCCCGGTCCGGGCGCGCGCCCGGACCCGTGCTTCCGTCCCCGCCGCCCCCGCACCGGGCGGTCCGGGGGACGGCGAACCGACCACGGTCCTGCCGTGGTTCAGCCCTGACTCCGCACCGTCAGCGCCAGAGAGCAGCAGCCCGACGACGAAGGGACAGGTGTGAGTACGCAACGGAGGATGAGCGCGGCCGGGGTCGCGCTGATGCTCGGCGGCGCGGGGATCCTGTATGCCGCCGGCCCCGCCCAGGCCGCCGAGATCTCGTACGCGACGGAGTGCATCCCGCCGTCCATCTCCGGGCTCCCGCCCGTGCAGGGCACCACGAAGGTGCTCGTCACCGCACCGGCGGAGGCCAAGGTCGGCGACGAGGTCGAGATCGTCTGGAAGACGGTCCAGGCCGCCTCGAAGAACCCCGACGTGCTCGACCTCGGCCAGGACACGGTCAAGCCGACCGGCGTCCTCACCGTCGGCGGCGCGGCGACCGGCACCGTCGCCATGGAGGGGCCCCGGCAGAACCCGCCGATCCCCAAGAACAGCCCGATGGTGCTGCCCGACATGAAGGGCAAGCTGAAGCTGACGAAGGCGGGTGACATCACCCTCACGCCCGGCAAGTACACGATCAACGTGTCCAAGCCCCTCTCGACGGACACCAAGTGCTCGCCGAAGGAGGCCGTCCCCGTCGGCGCGACGATCAAGGTCACGGACGGCGGCGGCTCCACGACGACGTCCGGCGGCACGACGACCTCCGGGGGCACCACCTCGGGCGGTACGACCACCACGTCCGGCGGCACGACGACGTCCGGCGGTACGACCACGACGTCCGGCGGTACGACCACGTCCGGGGGCACCACCACCTCCGGCGGTACGACCACGACGTCGGGCGGTACGACCACCTCCGGAGGCACCACCACCTCCGGAGGCTCCGGCGGGGGCGGCGGGAAGACCGACTTCCCCGGCAAGGAGGTGTCGGTCGCCTTCGCCTGCAAGGCGCCCGGCCCGGCGGCCATCGACTCCAAGGTGACGATCAACGCCAGGAAGAACGGCGAGGTCTACGACCTCACCGTGAAGACGGCCAAGGGCGTCATGAACAGCCCGGCGGCCCTGCCCAAGGGGGCCCTCACGCCCTCCATGGCGATCCGGGTCGGCGGAGCCGACAGCGGCACCGTGCAGGTCACCGGCGCACCCAACCCCACCGCCCTCGCGGAGAAGGCCCCGGTGAGCCTGGAGGACATGAAGGGCACGTACCGGCCCGGCGCGACCGGGAAGTCGACGCTCAGTCCCGGCACGCTCACCATCAAGGTCACCCTCGGCACCGTGAAGATGGAGATCCCCTGCCAGGTCAAGGGCGCCGTGAAGGCCTCCCTCGAACTGGACACCAGCAAGCAGGACGGCGGCGTCTCCGGCAGCACGGACGCCGGGACGGACGGCGGCGGTTCGCCCTCCGGCTCCGGCGGCTCCTCCGGTGAGAACCTCGCCGAGACGGGCGCCGAGCACGACGGCGCCCTGCGCGCCCTCGCGCTGGTCGCCGGCACGGTCATCCTGCTCGGCGGCGCGGTGTTCACCTTCACCCCGTGGGCGCGGCTCAGGAGGTAGGGGGAACGGCGAAGGCCGCCGCACCGGAGGGGGTGCGGCGGCCTTCGGCCGTACGGGGGCGGGGTCAGTGGACGCTGCCCATGAGCCCCTGGACCTTCTTGCGGTACATGTAGATCGCGAATCCGGCCGCGACGGCGAGCGTCGCCTGGAGTGCGATGATCCCCGTGCCGTTGAGGTCGACGCCCGCGATGGAGAGCAGACCCGTGGTGCAGTCGCCGGCGGTGACGGCGAGGAACCACACGCCCATCATCTGGGAGGCGTACTTCTGCGGCGCCATCTTCGTGGTGACGGAGAGGCCGACCGGGGAGAGGCACAGCTCACCGATGGTCTGGATCATGTAGATCGAGACGAGCCACATCGGGGAGACCTTGGTGCCGTCGCCCGCCATGTTCATCGGGACGATGAAGACGAAGAAGGAGGCGCCGACCAGGACGAGGCCCATCGCGAACTTCACGATGGTGTTCGGCTCCTGGTTCTTGCGGGCCAGCCACAGCCACAGCCAGGCGAAGACCGGGGCCAGCGCCATGACGAACAGCGGGTTCAGCGACTGGTACCAGGTGGCGGGGAAGCCGAGCCCGAAGATGGTGTCGGCGGTCTTGTCGTCCGCGAACAGGGAGAGCGTCGAGCCGCCCTGGTCGTAGATCATCCAGAAGATCGCGGCGGCGACGAAGAACCAGATGTAGCCGGTCACGCGGGACTTCTCGCCCGACGTCAGGTCCTTGTCGCGCTTGATGCGGGCCAGGACGGCGACCGGGATGATCAGACCCGCGAGGGTGATCGGGACCATCGCCCAGTTCAGGGTGTACATGCCCAGGGCGACGACGGCGCCGTAGAAGACGGCGATGACGAGGGCGACGACGGCGACCTTGGTGATGACGGTCTTGCGCTCGGCGGCGGACAGCGGGTTCGGGACCTCGCTGCTCTTCGGGTTCAGCGTCTTGCCGAAGGCCAGGAAGACGGCCAGGCCGAGGCCCATGCCGACGGCGGCGAGGGCGAAGCCCAGGTGCCAGTTGACCTTCTCGCCGACGGTGCCGATGACCAGCGGGGCGAAGAACGCGCCGAGGTTGATGCCGATGTAGAAGAGCGTGAAGCCACCGTCACGGCGCGGGTCGTCCGCGCCCTTGTAGAGGTGGCCGACCATCGTCGAGATGTTGGCCTTCAGCAGACCGGAGCCGACCGCGACGAGCGCGAGACCGACGAAGAACATCGCCTGGCCGGGGATGGCCAGCGAGACGTGGCCCAGCATGATCACGGAGGCCGCGATGGCGACGGTCTTGCGGGCGCCCCAGACGCGGTCGCCGAACCAGCCGCCGGGCATGGCCATCAGGTAGACCATCGAGACGTAGACGGAGTAGATCGCCGTCGCCGTCGCGGCGGTCATCGCGAGGCCGCCGCCCTGGCTGCCCGTAGCGGCGTCCACGCCGCCGGAGACCAGGTACAGGACGAGAAGGGCCCGCATGCCGTAGTAGGAGAAGCGCTCCCACATCTCGGTCATGAAGAGGGTGGCCAGGCCACGGGGGTGGCCGAGGAAGGTCTTCTCGTGGCCGAGGGGTTCGGCCGCCGAGTCCTTCGTCAGGCTGGACGCCATGTCGATCCTTGCTCTGTCGGGACGCACGCCTTGTGAGCGTGATGCGCCCGGTGGGGGAGGCCGGCACCGGCGGGGTCGTCGGACTCCACCGGGATCCACGCCCCGGGAGGCGCGTGTACGCGCCCCGGGACCCGGCCCACAGGTCTTTCGCCGTCATCGAGGGTGGCAGGGCCCACCTCACGCAGAAAGAGGACCTTGGCCCGCGAAGCTGGCCAAAGGTCCCCGAATACCGCTACTGACGTCTCGCCACCATACGACACGACAGTGCCGGATATGGAAGGACTTGAGAGATGGATCACAGGCGCGTGTGCAACCACGCAAGGCCATTCGAAGGTCATGTGAAAGATACCCACAGGATCCCCAGGTGACGTCCGGGCCGTGCGGATCCCGCCCCGGCCCGGACCCCGTGCGGACTACCATCACCCCATGACCCGTGTACTGCTCGCCGAGGACGACGCATCCATCTCGGAACCGCTGGCCCGCGCCCTGCGGAGGGAGGGGTACGAGGTCGAGGTCCGCGAGGACGGCCCCACCGCCCTCGACGCCGGACTCCAGGGCGGCGTGGACCTGGTCGTGCTCGACCTCGGCCTGCCCGGCATGGACGGCCTCGAAGTCGCCCGGCGGCTGCGCGCCGAGGGCCACACGGTCCCGATCCTGGTCCTCACCGCGCGGGCGGACGAGGTCGACACCGTGGTCGGACTCGACGCGGGCGCCGACGACTACGTCACCAAGCCCTTCCGCCTCGCCGAGCTCCTCGCCCGGGTCCGGGCCCTCCTCCGGCGCGGCTCCACCGAGCCCGCCGTCGCCCCCGCCACCCACGGCGTGCGCATCGACGTCGAGTCGCACCGCGCCTGGATGGGCGACGAGGAGCTCCAGCTCACCGCCAAGGAGTTCGACCTCCTGCGCGTCCTCGTCCGCGACGCCGGCCGGGTCGTCACCCGCGACCAGCTGATGCGCGAGGTCTGGGACACCACCTGGTGGTCGTCCACCAAGACCCTCGACATGCACATCTCCTGGCTCCGCAAGAAGCTCGGCGACGACGCCGCGAACCCCCGCTACATCGCCACCGTCCGCGGAGTCGGCTTCCGCTTCGAAAAGAGCTGAGCCACCGTTAAGCCATGCGCCGCCGTCTGATCAACTCCACGCTCGCCGTGGTGCTCGTCGTCATCGCCGTGTTCGGTGTGTCCCTGGTGCTCGTGGAGACCAGGACGATCTCGAACAGCGCCCAGGAGAGCGTCGACTCGGAGGCGCTGCGGATCGTCTCGATCGTCGACAGCCGGCTGATCGGCGGCGAGCCGGTGAACCCGGACATCCTGGCCGAGCAGAGCGGCGCGAAGCGGTACGCGCAGATCCACATCCCCGGACGGCCGTCGATCGAGATCGGCACCCGCCCCGAGGGCGACGTCATCCGGGGCACGGCCGAGGGCGAGCGCGGGGAGACCGTGGTCGTCGAGGAGTCCCGCTCGGCGGTCACCGCCGAGGTCGGCCGCACGCTCCTGATCATCGGCGCCGTGGCGCTGCTCGCCGTCGTCGCCGCCGTCCTCCTCGCCGTACGGCAGGCCGACAAGGTCGCGTCCCCGCTCACCGACCTCGCGGAGACCGCCGAACGCCTCGGCTCCGGCGACCCGCGGCCCCGGCACAAGCGGTACGGGGTCCCCGAGCTGGACCGCGTCGCGGACGTCCTGGACGCCTCGGCCGAGCGGATCGCCCGCATGCTCACCGCCGAGCGCCGGCTCGCCGCCGACGCCTCCCACCAGCTCCGTACGCCCCTCACCGCCCTCTCCATGCGCCTGGAGGAGGTCGCGCTCGCCGACGACCTGGACACGGTCAAGGAGGAGGCGACGATCGCGCTCACCCAGGTCGAGCGGCTCACCGACGTCGTCGAGCGGCTGCTCACCAACGCGCGGGACCCCCGCACCGGCTCCGCCGTCGCCTTCGACCTCGACGAGGTCGTCAAGCAGCAGCTCGAGGAGTGGCGGCCGGCCTACCGCAGCGCGGGGCGGGCCATCGTGCACTCGGGCAAGCAGGGGATGCGGGCCGTCGGCACCCCCGGCGCGGTCGCCCAGGTCCTCGCCGCCCTGATCGAGAACTCGCTCATGCACGGCGGCGGCACGGTCGCCCTGCGCACCCGGGTCACCGGGAACCAGTCCGTGATCGAGGTCACCGACGAGGGCCCCGGCGTCCCGGCCGACCTCGGCGCGCGGATCTTCGAGCGGGCGGTCAGCGGCCGCAGCTCCACCGGCATCGGCCTGGCGGTGGCCCGCGACCTCGCGGAGGCGGACGGCGGGCGCCTGGAGCTGCTCCAGCAGCATCCGCCGGTCTTCGCGCTCTTCCTGGGCCGCGAGGTCAGGAGCCTCTCGGACGAGCCGCGGGACCGCCCGGTCCGCTGACCGGGGCCGATGGCCGCTCCGCACCCGAAGGGACCGGTCCGCGCCACCGAAGGCGCACGCGAAAGGGCCGGTCCGCACCGAAGGCGCACGCGAAAGGGCCGGTCCGCGGACGGACCGGCCCTTTCGGGGAGTGCGGGGATCAGACCCGGTCGGGCTGGCGACCGGTCGCCTGGCGCGGGGCGCGCTCCAGGAGCGCTTCGGCCGCCTGCACGGCCTCCTTCTCCTCCGGGTCGGGCAGCGCACGGAAGACCCAGGTGCGGTACGACCAGAAGCGGAAGACGGTGCCGACGCCGATGCCGAAGAACTTGAAGAAGTTGCTCTGCAGCGGGGTGTCCCAGCCGAATCCGTACGTCGCCGCGTAGAGCAGGCCGTTCTGGATGACGAGGCCGACCGCGCTGAACACGAGGAACAGGGTCATCTCGCGGGTGCGGCGGCTCTTGTCGCGGTCCCGGTAGGTGAAGTACCGGAAGCCCAGGTAGTTGAAACCGATCGCGACGACGGTCGCGATCACGCTCGCCCGGACGACGGGGAGGTCCGTGACGGACCTCACGAGGTTGAAGACGCCGAGGTCGACCAGGACCCCGAGGCCACCCACCGCGCCGAACTTCGCGAACTCACGGGTGAGCCGGTCGAGCTGCACCCGAAGTGCGCTGCGTTCACTCATGGTGGTTGCTCGTTTCATCCGTTCATATGACGTCCGGATGACGTCAACCCATCCATGCTAACTAGCCCGTCCGGTGATCGTCTGCCCGCCGTCGAAACTCTGATGCTTCCCCGTCCCGCCTGTGTCAACACACAGCCGAACGGGTCATCCGGATTGTGCGGATACCCTAAGAGGGTGACGTTCCCCGTAGTAGGCATGGTCGGCGGCGGCCAGCTCGCCCGTATGACCCACGAGGCGGGCATCCCCCTCGGCATCAAGTTCAAGCTCCTCAGCGACACCCCGCAGGACTCCGCGGCCCAGGTGGTGAGCGAGGTCGTCATCGGCGACTACCGCGACCTGGACACGCTGCGTGACTTCGCGCGCGGCTGCGACGTGATCACCTTCGATCACGAGCACGTCCCCACCGAGCACCTGCGCGCCCTCGAAGCCGACGGCATCCCCGTCCGCCCGGGCCCCGACGCCCTGGTGCACGCCCAGGACAAGGGTGTGATGCGCGCCAAGCTCGACGAGATCGGCGCCCCCAGCCCCCGGCACCGCATCGTCGCGGACCCCGAGGACGCGGCCGCCTTCGCGGCCGAGGTCGGCGGCTTCCCGATCATCCTCAAGACCGTGCGCGGCGGCTACGACGGCAAGGGCGTCTGGTTCGTCCGCACCGCGGCCGACGCCCGCGACCCCTTCCTCGCGGGGGTCCCGGTCCTCGCCGAGGAGAAGGTCGACTTCGTCCGCGAGCTCGCGGCGAACATCGTCCGCTCCCCGCACGGCCAGGCCGTCGCCTACCCGGTCGTCGAGTCCCGCCAGGTCGACGGCGTCTGCGACACCGTGATCGCGCCCGCGCCCGACCTCGACGACGCGCTCGCCGGCCAGGCGCAGGAGCTGGCGCTCCGGATCGCCAAGGAACTCGGCGTCGTCGGCCACCTCGCCGTCGAGCTGTTCCAGACCACGGACGGCCGCATCCTCGTCAACGAGCTGGCGATGCGCCCGCACAACTCCGGCCACTGGACGCAGGACGGCGCGGTCACCTCGCAGTTCGCCAACCACGTCCGGGCGGTCCTCGACCTGCCCCTCGGCGATCCGCGCCCGCGCGCGCCGTGGACCGTGATGTGCAATGTCCTGGGCGGCGACTACCCGGACATGTACTCCGCGTACCTGCACTGCATGGCCAGGGACCCGCAGCTCAAGATCCACATGTATGGCAAGGACGTGAAGCCCGGCCGCAAGGTGGGGCACGTCAACACCTACGGCGACGACCTGGACGACGTGCTGGAGCGCGCGCGTCACGCCGCCGGCTACCTGCGAGGAACGATCACCGAGTGAGCAGCATGAGCACCGCCCCCGTCGTCGGCATCGCCATGGGATCCGACTCCGACTGGTCCGTCATGGAGGCCGCCGCACAGGCCCTGGACGAGTTCGAGATCGCGTACGAGGTCAACGTCCTCTCCGCGCACCGGATGCCCCGCGAGATGATCGCGTACGGCGAGGAGGCGGCCGGCCGCGGCATCAAGGCGATCATCGCGGGCGCGGGCGGCTCCGCCCACCTGCCCGGCATGCTCGCCTCCGTCACCCCGCTCCCCGTCATCGGCGTACCGGTGCCGCTGAAGTACCTCGACGGCATGGACTCGCTGCTGTCCATCGTGCAGATGCCGGCCGGCATCCCCGTCGCGACGGTCTCCGTCGCCGGCGCGCGCAACGCGGGCCTGCTCGCGGCCAGGATCCTCGCCGCGCACGACCCCGAGCTGCAGACCCGGATGAACGAGTTCCTCCAGGACCTCAACGACCAGGCCACGGAGAAGGGCAAGCGCCTGCGGGCCAAGGTCGAGGGCGCGGAGTCGTTCGGCTTCGCCAAGTGACCGCGGCGGACCACCTCGCGGAGGCCCGGGAACTCCTGGCCTCCGCCCCCGTCGTCGACGGCCACAACGACCTCCCGTGGGCCCTGCGCAAGCACGTCCGCTACGACCTCGACCGGCTCGACATCGGCGCCGACCAGACCGGCGCGCTCCACACCGACCTCGCCCGGCTGCGGGCCGGCGGCGTCGGCGCCCAGTTCTGGTCCGTGTACGTGCCCTGCGCGCTGGCCGGCGACGACGCGGTCAGCGCGACCCTGGAGCAGATCGACGTCGTCGACCAGCTCCTGGAGCGGTACGCCGCCGACCTCGCCCCGGCCCTCACGGCGGACGACATGGAGGCGGCCCGCGCGCAGGGCCGCATCGCCTCCCTCAAGGGTGCCGAGGGCGGCCACTCGATCAACAACTCCCTCGCCACCCTCCGCGCCCTGCACACCCTCGGCGTGCGCTACATGACGCTCACGCACAACGACAACAACGACTGGGCGGACTCGGCGACCGACGAGCCCGGCGTCGGCGGCCTCACCGCCTTCGGCCGGCAGGTCGTCCGCGAGATGAACCGTTCCGGCATGCTCGTCGACCTCTCGCACGTCGCCGCCACCACCATGCGGGACGCGCTCGACGCCTCGACGGCGCCGGTGATCTTCTCGCACTCCTCGGCCCGCGCCGTCTGCGACCACCCGAGGAACGTCCCGGACGACGTCCTGGAGCGGCTGCCCGCCAACGGCGGTGTGGCGATGGCCACCTTCGTGCCCAAGTTCATCCACCCCGCGGCCGTCGAGTGGACCGCCCGCGCGGACGACAACCTCCGGGCGCACGGCCTCGACCACCTCGACACCACCCCCGAGGCCATGCGGCTCCACCGCGCCTTCGAGGAGGCGAACCCCCGGCCCGTCGTGACCACCGCCACGGTCGCCGACCACCTCGACCACATGCGCGAGGCGGCCGGCATCGACCACATCGGCATCGGCGGGGACTACGACGGCACCGCCTTCACCCCCGTCGGCCTCGACGACGTCGCCGGCTACCCGAACCTGATCGCGGAGCTCCTCCACCGCGGCTGGTCCCGCCCCGACCTCGCCCAGCTGACCTGGTCCAACGCGGTCCGCGTGCTGCGCGACGCGGAATCGGTCTCCCGCGACCTGAGGAGCCGTACGGCCCCGTCGAACGCCACCATCGAGGCCCTCGACGCCCCCTAGGGCCTCCTGCCGATCACCCGGACGGCGTACTCCGCCGGGCCCCCCGACGGGGCCGGTGGCACGGTGGACGGTACTGCCCCGCCGCTCTCGGCGGGGCGGTACTGCATCGCCGAGTTCGGAGTAAGACCATGGCGGAACTGCTAGACGACCATCCCCACCTCTCCACCGTCCCTGCCGCCGCCGCCGGCGAGCTCGACCCCCCGGAGCCACCCCCGCCGCTCGACGAGACGGCGCGCGCCCGGGCCATCCTCGCCGCCCAGCCCGTCACCGAGGGCCGCACCGAACTCCCCGGCAGCCTCGACCCCGAGGACCTGCCGCCGGCCCGCGCCGCGGAGACCGGAGCGCAGTTCTGGTCGCTGGACGTGGAGGCCGACGAGGGCGTCATCGGGACCCTGCGCCGGATCGACGCCGTCAGGGCGCTCGTCGCCGCCTGCCCGGAGGACCTGAGGCTGGCGTACACGAGCTCCGAGATGGCCCACGCCCGCAACTGCGGCCGGGTCGCCGCGCTCCTCGGGCCGGTCGGCTGGACCGCGCTCGGTGGCTCGGCGGCCACCCTCCGGGCGTACCACGCGCTCGGCGTACGGGCCGTGAACCTCACCCGCTTCGACCGCTTCGCCCGTGACGCGGTACGTGAGATGAACCGCATCGGCCTGGCCCTGGACCTGTCCGGCGCCGACCAGGACACGCTCCGCCGCACCCTCGCGGTGACCCGCGCCCCGGCCCTGCTGACCCGGGCGGCCCCGGAGGGGCTGCCGGACGACGTGCTGCGCCTGCTCGGCGCGAACGGCGCCGTCTGCATGGTCACGGTGACCGACGACCCGGCCGCCGTCGCCGACGTCCTCGACCGGGTGCGGGCGGAGGCGGGCGCGCACTGCGCGGGCGTCTCCCACACCACCGACCCGGCCGCCGGCTACGTCCCGCTCTTCGCGGAGCTGCTCCGCCGGGACTGGACCGCCCAGGAACTCGTCGGGCTCGCCCACGCCAACGTCACCCGGGCGCTGCGCGAGACGGAGTTCCTGGCCCGCACGAACCGGATCCGCCCGGCCGCGGCCTGACCGCCCGGACGAGACACCGACCGTACGGCCGCGGCTCGACCGTACGGACGCGAGAGGGGCGCACCGCCACGGCGGTGCGCCCCTCCTCGTCGTCCCGAGGCCCTCGTCGTCCCAAAGGCCCTCGTCGGCCCGGGGCCCGGCTCAGGCGCGCGGGCGGCCCATCGCCCGGTACGTCCAGCCGGCGGCCCGCCAGCGCTCGCCGTCGAGGGCGTTGCGGCCGTCGAGGACGATCCGGGCGGCGGCCACCTTCGCCAGCTCGGCGGGGTCGAGCTCGCGGAACTCGCGCCACTCCGTCAGGTGCAGCACCACGTCCGCCCCGCGCACGGCCTCCAGGGCCGAGTCGGCGTACCCGAGGGTCGGGAAGACGCGGCGCGCGTTCTCCATGCCCTTCGGGTCGTAGACGGTGACCTGGCCGCCCTGGAGGTGTATCTGGCCGGCCACGTTGAGCGCGGGGGAGTCGCGGACGTCGTCCGAGTCCGGCTTGAAGGTGGCGCCGAGCACGGCGACCCGGCGGCCCAGGAAGGTGGACCCGCCGAGGGCCTCGCGGGCCATCTCCACCATCTGGCCGCGCCGGCGCATGTTGATCGAGTCGATCTCGCGCAGGAAGGTCAGCGCCTGGTCGGCGCCCAGCTCGCCGGCCCGGGCCATGAAGGCCCGGATGTCCTTGGGCAGGCAGCCGCCGCCGAAGCCGATGCCGGCGCGCAGGAACTTGGCGCCGATCCGGTCGTCGTGGCCGATGGCCTCGGCCAGCTTGGCGACGTCGGCGCCCGCGGCCTCGCACAGCTCGGCCATCGCGTTGATGAAGGAGATCTTCGTCGCGAGGAAGGAGTTCGCGGACGTCTTCACCAGCTCGGCCGTCGGGAAGTCGGTGACCACGAACGGCGAGCCCTCGCCGACCGGGACGGCGTACACCTCGCGCAGGACCTTCTCCGCCGTCCCGCCGCGGACGCCGACGACGATGCGGTCCGGGCGCAGGGTGTCCTGCACGGCGAAGCCCTCCCGCAGGAACTCGGGGTTCCAGGCGAGGTCGACGCCCTCGGGCAGCAGCCCCGCGAGCCGCTCGGCCGAGCCGACGGGCACGGTGGACTTGCCGACGACCAGGGCCCCTTCGCGTACGACCCCGGCGAGGGAGGCGAAGGCGGCGTCCACGTAACTCATGTCACAGGCGTACTCGCCGTGCTTCTGCGGGGTGTTCACGCAGACGAAGTGCACGTCGCCGAAGGCGCCGACCTCCTCCCAGGAGGTGGTGAAGCGCAGCCGGCCGCTCGATCCCTCGATGCCGGCCACGTGCTTCGCGAGGAGCTCTTCGAGGCCGGGCTCGTACATGGGGACGCGGCCGGCGGCCAGCATCTCGATCTTCTCGGGGACGACGTCGAGCCCGAGCACCTCGAAGCCCAGCTCCGCCATGGCCGCGGCGTGGGTCGCGCCGAGGTAGCCGGTGCCGATCACCGTGATCTTCAGGGCCATGCGGGTCTCCAGTGAGCGTCGGCCGGAAATGCCTGCCCGAGCATAGTCGTGCCCTGGTCCGGGCCCCGGGGCACGCCCTACCATTTCAGTTACTTAACGGTAGTTAGCAAGCCTGGGAGTGAGTGAACGTGACGGGTTCCAAGGACTTCGACCTGTATCGGCCCTCCGAGGAGCACGACATGCTCCGGGAGTCGGTGCGCGCGCTCGCGGAGGCGAAGATCGCTCCGTTCGCGGCGGCGGTGGACGAGGAGGGCCGGTTCCCGCAGGAGGCGCTGGACGCGCTGGTGGCGAACGACCTGCACGCGGTGCACGTGCCCG
>NZ_JBIVPA010000009.1:0-402648 GCF_044754405.1 Streptomyces sp. NPDC093089 | reverse complement strand
ACGGTTCCTTCGGGGACGTTCAGGTCGATGCCGTCGAGGACGGTCTTGTCGCCGTAGGACTTGCGCAGCCCGTGCGCGGCGATGGCCGGGTCGGTGGCGGTGGGTGACGGGGACGAGCCGTCGGTGTGCCTGGGCGTGGGCATGACAGGTGAAGGCATGGAGCCCTCCCGTTCGAGGGGTGAGGTCGCTGGGTGGGATGGCTGGGTGGCGTCGCTCGGCGGAGTCGCTGGGCAGGGTGGTGCCGGTGATGCCAGTGACGTGGGTGAGGCCGGTGACGCGGGTGGTGCCGGTGACGCCGGCGGCGTAAGTGAGGTGGTGCGAGGTCAGCCGCGGGCGCGGCGGATGTCGATGTTGCCGTGCCGGGTGCGGGCGCGTACCTCGACGGTGTCCTCGGTCTCCGCGGGGGTCTCGGACGCGGTGAGCGTGTTGCGTACCTGACCGGAGCCGGAGTCGACGTCGAGCCAGGCAGCGGTGCCCTCGCTGATGCCGACCTCGATGGCGCCGTAGTTGGTCTCCAGCTGGACGGTGCCGCGGGTGACCTCGCCGACGCGCAGGGTGCCGTGGGCGGTGGTGGCGACGACCGAGGCCGCGGCGCGCGTGATGTCGATGTCGCCGTGGGCGCCGCTCACCCGCAGGTCGCCGGTCGCGGTGCCGACGGTCGTGGTGCCGTGCGAGTTCTTCAGGACGGCGGGGCCGTCGATCAGGCCGACGCGCATGCTGCCGGAGCTGGTGGTGATCTCGGCCCTGCCCTCGACCCGGTCCACGGTGATCGAGCCGTGGGACGCGGTCAGGTGCAGGGGGCCGGTGGTGTCGAGGCGTACGTCGCCGGCGGAGGTCTTCACCCGGACCTCGCCGAGGCGGCCCTCGCCGAGCACCTGGGCCCAGGCGCCGGTGAGGTCGACGCTGGAGCCGGAGGGGAGTTCGACCGTCACGTCGACGGTGCCGGTGCGCCCGACGAGGTAGCGCTGCTTGGGCGTCCTGATGGTCAGGGCGCCGCCCGCGTACGAGACCTCGGTCTGGTCGGCCGTCCGGACGTCCTGGTCCTTCTTCGGGTCGCGGGGCCGCACCTCGACGACGGTGTCGGGGCGGTCGCTCGCCGTGAACTGGATGGAGCCGGCATCCACGCGCGCCGTGGCCGAGATCGGTTCGGGAGTGTCGAAAGAAGGCATGGCTGTCCCGTCCTCTTGGGTCTTCGGTTCGTCCCCGCTGGTGGGACGTGGTGTGGGTGAAGTGGTGCGGGCGGGGAGGGGCGGGGCTATCGCACCCATCCCGTGAAGTTCTGTCCGACGGTCCTGGACTTCTCCGTCGTACGCGGCCGGGTGCCGCCGTCGACCGCGGCCGACACGGCGCGCACCAGCCACGCGTTGACCGACAGGCCCTCACGGGCCGCGGCCTCCTCGGCGCGGGTCTTGAGGTGGGCCGGCAGGCGCAGGTTCACGCGGGCGGTGCCGCCCTCGTCGCCCTCGGCGGGAGCCGGGGCCGGGAGCGGTTCGGCGGAGGTGGCGGGTTCGGCGGAGGTGCCGGTGCCGGTGGGCGGCAGCGTCACCACGAAGTCGGGGTCGAGGCCTCGCAGTCGTACGTCGACGGATCCGGGGGCGAGTTCGCGGGTGATCTCGTCCGTCGCCGCGGAGAGCACGTTGAGCATGGTCAGCCGGGCCGCCGACTCCAGGGGAGCGGTGAGCCTGTCGGCCAGCTCGCGGGCTTCCTCGCCGCCGGCTTCGGCGGCCACCGCGAGTTCGCGGCGGAGGGTGTCGACATACGGGGTGAGGTCCATGACGCCATCATGGCACCACCTTGGTGCCATGTGCAAGCGTTCGTGGCGCCTCGTTGGCGGGGATGGCTCTCCTGCGGCTTTGACCTGCGGAGATGTGTCCCCGGTGGGGTGTGTGTCGGTGGTGTCGGGAGAGTTGGGGTGGCGTCATGTGGCACCGGGTGGCGTCATGCGGTGCCATGTGGCGCCATTCGGGGTGGTGTGCGCCGCGCGTGTACGGCTGTTGCTCACCGAACAGTTCCGATATATCGTTGAAGCATCGCGACAGTTCGACGATGAATCCCGATGGAAGGAGCGTTGCGATGCGTTCACATGGACACGAGTACGGAAACGGACACGGAGCCGGTCGTGGAGGCTGCGGCCCCCGCGGGGACTTCGAAGGGCGGCGGGCCGCGTTCGGCTCGTTCGGGCCCGGATTCGGCGGCGGCGGCCCCTTCGGGGGCGGCTTCGGCGGACGGGGGCGCGGAGGCGGTCGGGGAAGGGCGCGGCGCGGTGACGTGCGTGCCTCGATCCTGGCGCTGCTGAAGGACCGGCCCATGCACGGCTACGAAATGATCCGCGAGATCGGCGAGCGCAGCGACGGGGCCTGGAAGCCCAGTCCGGGTTCGGTCTACCCGACCCTCCAGATGCTGGAGGACGAGGGACTGATCACCAGCGCGAGCGAGGGCGGCAAGAAGCTGTTCACGCTCACCGACACCGGGCGGGCCGAGGCCGAGCAGGGCCCGGAGGCCCCGTGGGAGGAGGCCGGGCGCGGCGTCGACTGGGAGGCCGTGAACGAGATCCGGCAGGCCGGCTTCGGTCTGATGGAGGCGTTCGGGCAGGTCTGGAAGACCGGCACCACCGAGCAGCGCCAGAAGGCGGTCGGCGTGATCAACGAGGCCCGCAAGAAGCTGTACCTGATCCTGGCCGACGAAGACTGACCGGCCGGAGCGGAAGGCGTACGCGCGTGCGTACGGGAAGGGCCCCGCGGCGGTGTGCTGCGGGGCCCTTCCGGGTGTGCGGTTCAGACGACGAGGCCCGACAGCTTGCGCAGGGACTCGGTCAGCGCCGCCGTGGCCGAGTCCTTCAGCTTGCCCGCCATCAGGGAGACCGCCGCACCGGTGAACTCGCCGTCGATCCGCACGGTCGTCGCGTCCCCGTCCGCCGCCAGCGAGTAGCGGGTGGTGACGAGGACGCCCATCGGGCCCTTGCCCTTGATCGCGAAGGCCCGCTCGGACTCCAGCTCCTCGACCGTCCAGAGCACCTCGGCCGGGAAGCCCATCAGCTTCATGTTCTCGGTGAAGGTGGCGCCCGCCTCCAGGGGAGCGGGGCCGCCGTTCGGGAAGTTGGTGTGGGTGGCGTTCCACTCGCCGTACGAGGCGAAGTCCGTGAGCTGCGCCCAGACCTTCCCCGCCGGCGCCTCGATCCGTGCCTCCGCGCTGACTTCGGCCATGAGACCACCCCTTCACGCGTCCAACTGGGTTCCGGTGTCGCGGAACGTAGCGGGGCGGCCGTGAACATTCAATACTGATGAACCGTCAGTTCTGCGGTGGCCGGACCCGCGCCGTCGCCGATCCACCAGATCTCCGAGGCGTCGAAGCTGTCGGACGCGCGGGGTGCGCCGTCCTCCTCGTGGCAGTGGAACGCGGCCCAGAACAGATCGCCCGGCAGCGCCTCCCGGGGTGCGTACACCCGGTACACGTACTGCCGCCCGTCGAGCGCGAGCAGAGCCACCATCCAGAACACGACCGGAAGACGTGTGGCGGAGGGTCCGTGGTTGCAGCAGGGGCGTGAAGCAAGGCGGCGCGCGCCCCTCGGGTCGATCGAGCGCAATCTCATCCGCAAGGAGGAGGAACCGCGCACCCGTGCCCAACTCCGGTGGGATGCGGACATGCTTCTCGCCGGTGATGCCCCGGCCGCCCTCGCCTGATGAGGTGGGAGGGTGCACAGTCCCGTCCCGCTCACCCCGCCCCTCCGGCAGCCCGTCGCCCTGCGAGCGGAGCTCACCTCCTTCCTGACGCCGTCGCTCGCCGCGGTCGTGACGGGCGCCCGTCGCAGAGCCCTCCGGGACGGCGACCGCCAGATCGACACCGCGCACCTCCTGCACGCGCTCGTCGAATCCGACCCCGAGGCCGGTGCCGCGTTCGACGACACCCGCCGGCTCGCCCGCGTCCTCGGCTATCTCGCCCAGCGGTCCATCGGGTACGGACTCCGCTGGCAGCGCTCGGTCGAGGACTCCGGCGCCGGGCGTCTGCTCCCCGCCGTCCGCGGGGCCGAACCGCAGGGCGCCCGGGCCTCCGGTTGGTCGCCCGCGGCGGCCGTCGCCCTGGAGGGCACTTTCCGCCGGGCCGCCGCGCGCGGCGAGGACCGCGCGCGCGGCCTCGACCTGCTCGCCGCCATCGCCGCCGATCCGGAGTGCCGGGCCGCGGAGGTGCTGCGCCGCGCGGGGGTCGACCCGGCCGCGCTGGCCGCCGGCATCGACGGCCGGACCGACGTGCGGACCGATGCCGGGCCGGGCGCCGGCCCTGGTGTGCTCGTTGGTGCCGGGGCGGGTGTCGGCCCTGGTGTGCTCGTTGACGCCGGGTCGGGTGTCGGCCCTGGCGTGCTCGTCGACGCCGGCCCTGGCGCCGGTTCCGGGGTGCTCGTCGACGCCGGGTCGGAGGCCCGTACCGAGGTGGTCGTCGACGGCTTTCCGGACGTCCCCGCGGACGTCCGTGTCGACAGGCGCGGTGAGGGGCCGTCTCAACAGGTGTAACGGGGGTTACGCACCTGACTGCGTCCTGTCATCATGGCCGGATGCACGCGTCTCAGGGGAGAAGCGCCGGCCTGGGACTAGCCCTGGCCTCGGCCTTCGCATTCGGTGGTTCAGGTGTGGCGGCGAAGCCGCTCATCGAGGCGGGACTCGACCCGCTCCATGTCGTGTGGCTCCGGGTCACCGGCGCCGCGCTCGTCATGCTGCCCGTGGCCTGGCGCCACCGGGACCTGCTGCGCCGCAAACCGGCCCTCCTCGTGGGCTTCGGCCTGCTCGCCGTCGCCGGTGTCCAGGCCTTCTACTTCGCCTCCATCTCCCGGATACCCGTCGGCGTCGCGCTGCTCATCGAATACCTCGCGCCCGCGCTCGTCCTGGGCTGGGTCCGGTTCGTCCAGCGCCGCCCGGTCACCCGCGCCGCCGCCGTCGGCGTGGTCCTCGCCGCCGGCGGTCTCGCGTGCGTCGTCCAGGTCTGGTCGGGGTTGAGCTTCGACCTCCTCGGCCTGCTCCTCGCGCTCGCCGCCGCGTGCTGCCAGGTCGGCTACTTCGTCCTCTCCGACCAGGGCTCCGACGAGGCCGGGCAGGCCGATCCGCTCGGCGTCATCGCGTACGGACTGCTCATCGGCTCGCTGGTCCTCACGGTCCTGGCCCGCCCGTGGGGCATGGACTGGGCGCTGCTCGGCGGCAGCGCCGACATGGACGGCAGCAGCGTGCCCGCGTGGCTGCTGCTCGGGTGGATCGTGCTGATCGCCACCGTCCTCGCGTACGTCACCGGAGTCATCTCGGTGCGCCGGCTGTCCCCGCAGGTGGCGGGAGTCGTGGCCTGCCTGGAGGCCGTCATCGCCACGGTCCTGGCCTGGGTCCTGCTGGGTGAGCACCTGGAGGCGCCGCAGATCATCGGCGGCGCGGTCGTCCTCGTCGGGGCCTTCATCGCACAGTCGTCGACGCCGAAGGCTTCTCCGTCCGCGCCGGTGGCGGGGTCCGCCGCGGGAGCGGAGGACGGGGCCGACACCGGTTCTGGTTCCGGTGCCGGTGCCGGAACTGATGGGGACGCGGTCGGGCGGGGTGCGGAGTTGTCGGCCGGACGGAACGCCTCGTAGGGTGACGGCCATGCATTCGACCGTGCTTCCGCCTCCCGCCGCCTAGCGCGCGCGGAGACGTTCCTCGACGAAGACCGGGCTCGGCCGGGCTACTCCTCGCCCCCGAGCGGTTCGTCGCTGCGCGCGCGGAGCCCAGCGATCACCTTTCCCTCCTGTCTTCCTCGGAGAAGTCACGTGTCGAACTCCTCGGGATCCGCCCTGTCCGTCGGGCGGAGCCTCCTCTATCTGATCGTCGCCGGAATCGCCTGGGGCACGGCCGGTGCCGCCGCCTCGCTGATCTTCCGGATCAGTGACATGGGCCCGCTGGCCCTCTCGTTCTGGCGCTGCGTCGGCGGCCTCGTCCTGCTGCTCGGCGCGCTCGCGCTGCGGCCGCGGCGGGCCGCCGCGCGTACCGCCGACGAGTCGCGCGGCCGGCGGACGGCCCGGATCCTCGGCACGGGGATCGGGCTCACCGTCTTCCAGAGCGCGTACTTCGCCGCCGTCCAGGCCACCGGCCTGGCCGTCGGCACGGTCGTCACCCTCGGCGCGGGCCCCGTCCTCATCGCGGTCGGCGCCCGGCTCACCATGGGGGAGCGCCTCGGCCGCGGCGGGGTCGCCGCCGTCGCCGGGGCGCTCGCCGGACTGGCCGTGCTCGTCCTCGGCGGCGGCGCGGCCGAGGTCCGGCCGCTGGGAGTCGTCCTCGCGGTCGTCTCGGCGGCCGGGTACGCGGCGATCACCCTGCTCACCCGGTGGCTCGGCCGGGACGGCGGCGGCACGGACGCGCTGGCGACCACCACCTGGGCCTTCGCCATCGGGGCCCTCGGGCTGCTGCCGATGGCGCTCGCGGAGGGACTCGTACCGCACACGGACGCGCCGCTCGGCGTCGTACTCCTGCTCGTCTACGTGGCCGCGGTGCCGACGGCGCTCGCCTACGCCCTGTACTTCGCGGGGGCGGCCGTCGTCCGGGCGGCCACGGTGTCCGTGGTCATGCTCCTGGAACCGGTGAGCGCGGCCGTGATCGCCGTCTCGCTGCTCGGCGAGGAGCTCACCGCCGCGATCGTCCTCGGCACGCTGCTGCTGCTGGCCGCCGTCACCGGCCTCGCGTTCGCGGAGGCCCGGACGGCGGTGGAGGAACGCAGGCGGGAGGCCGCCGTGGCGGTCTAGGCCGATGGCGGCGGCGGCCTCGCGCGTGGTGCGAGCGGTCGCCGTCAGTCGGTGGTGCGGCGGCGGAGCTGGTGGTCGCGGGCGGCCAGGTCGCGGGGGCCGGCGCGTTCGGCGAGCCGGTCCGCGACGCGGTCCTGGACGTCCCGCGGTTTGTTGCCCGCGTACTTGAACTTGGCCCGTACGTCGGTGACCTCCAGGTCCAGCACGCGGATCCCCGACAGCATGCGGCCGAACGGGGCCTCGCCCGGCGCGACCCGGGCGGTGCCGCCGTCCGGCTGGAAGTGGGCGACCTGGCGGTCGAGGAGGTCGGCCTTCTCCGCCGGGTCGTCGACCACGTGCGCGGTGCAGCGCAGCTGGACGGCCGCGTAGTACGAGGTGGGGGTGCCGTGTTCGGCCGGCGCGCCCTCGGGAGCCGTCCACGGGCCCGGGACGAAGACGTAGTCGTCGACCACGCTCAGGAGGACCGTCGGGTTCGCGTCGAGGGCGCGCCACAGCGGGTTGGGCCGGGCGAGATGGGCGAGCACCCGGCCGTGACGGCCGGGCTCGGAGTCGTACCGGAAGTGCAGCGGTTGCACCCACGGCGGTTCGCCGGGCAGGCCGTTGACGGCGAGCTGGCCGAAGTCGTGGCGGGCGAGCCAGGCGCGCCACTCGCCCTCGTCGTGGGCGGCGTCCCAGGGGTGGATCAGCATCGTCGGTCCGTCCGTCCTCAGAGCGCGGCGAGGTAGTCGGGCAGGGCGACGGCCGGGTCGAGGTCGTCGGCCGGGACCGGGGCGCCGTAGCCGGTCCGTACGGGGACCACGCCCGACCAGTGGGGCAGGTCGAGGTCCTCGGGGTCGTCGTTGGGGCCGCCGGTGCGGACCTTCGCCGAGACCTCGTCCAGGTCGAGCCGGATCACGGCGGTGGCGGCGAGCTCCTTGGCGTTGCCCGGGCGCGAGTCGGCCGAGCGGCCGGGGACGACGTGGTCCACCAGCGCGTCGAGGGCGGTGCGCAGTTCCTCCGGGTCGGTCACCTGGTGGGCGGTGCCGTGGACGACGACCGACCGGTAGTTGAGCGAGTGGTGGAACGCCGAACGGGCCAGGACCAGGCCGTCGACGTGGGTCACGGTGAGGCAGACCGGCAGACCGGGGGCCTCCACGCCGTCGCCCGCGGCGCGCAGCGGGCGCGAGCCCGTGGAGCCGTGGACGTAGAGCCGGTCGCCGACCCGGCCGTACAGCGTCGGCAGGACGACCGGCGCTCCGTCGCGCACGAAGCCGAGGTGGCAGACGTACGCCTCGTCGAGTATCGAGTGGACCAGGGCCTTGTCGTACGAGGCCCGCTGACGGGAGCGGGTGGGCACGGTCCGGTCGGTCGGCGTGTACGCGTCGGCCGTGTCCGTGTCCGTGGCCGCGTTCCTGTCCGTGGACGCGTTCGCGTCGGTGACGGCGGTGGGCTCGGTCGTCTCGGCGGCGGTCATTGCGAACTCCATTGCACTAGTGCATAATCTCGTTTGTGCTAGGAGAGTATCGGATCGAAGGTCGCCGCGCATCGGACATTGCCGCCAGCGTCGAGCGAGGGGTCGGGGCCGGAGCCCTGGAGCCCGGCCAACTTCTGCCACCGATGAGGGAGTTGGCCCAGACTCTCGGTGTCAACGCGAACACCGTCGCCGCCGCCTACCGCACCCTGCGCGAGCGCGGCGTCATCGAGACGGACGGTCGCCGCGGCAGCCGCGTCCGTGCACGACCCGCCACGACCGCGCGCGGCGCCCTCCGCGCGGACGCGCCCCCGGGGGTGCGGGACGTGAGCAACGGCAGCCCCGACCCCGCCCTGCTGCCGCCGCTCGGCGAGGCGTTCGCCGAGGTCGCCCGGCGGTACGCCGAACACCCGGGGCTGTACGGAGAGGCTCCGGTCGACGAGGAGTTCGGGCGCCTCGCGCGCGCCGCCTTCGACGCGGACGGCGTGCCGGACGGCCCCGTCGGCGTCGCCTCGGGCTCCCTCGACGCCGTCGAACGCGTCCTCTCCGCCCACCTCAGGCCCGGCGACGCCGTCGCCGTCGAGGACCCCGGCTGGGGCAGCCTCCTCGACCTCGTGCCGGCGCTCGGACTGCGCCCCGTGCCCATCGCCGTCGACGACGAAGGACCCCTGCCCGAAGAGGTCGAGCGCGCCATCGGCCAGGACGGCGCCCGCGCCGTGATCGTCACCGACCGGGCCCAGAACCCCACCGGCGCGTGCGTCACCGCGGACCGGGCGCGGGCCCTGCGCCGCGTGCTCGGCGCACACCCGGACGTCCTGCTCGTCGAGGACGACCACGGGCACGGCATCGTCGCCCAGCCGCTCCACCCGCTCGCCGGCGTCACCGGCCACTGGGTCCTCGTCCGCTCGGTCGCCAAGGCCTACGGCCCCGACCTGCGCATCGCCGCCTTCACCGGCGACGCCGAGACCGTCGACCGCGTGCTCGGCCGACAGCAGCTCGGCCCCGGCTGGGTCAGCCGGCTCCTCCAGCGGACCGTCGCCCACCTGTGGGCCGCCGGCGCCGTCGACCCCGCCCTCGTCGCCCGCTCCTACGGCGAGCGACGGGACGGCCTCGTCCGCGCCCTCGCCCGCCGCGGCGTCGTCGCCCACGGGCGCAGCGGCATGAACGTCTGGGTGCCGGTCGCCGACGAGACGGCCGCCGTCGCGGGTCTCGTGGGCGAGGGATGGGCGGTCGCGCCCGGAGCGCGGTTCCGGATGAACGCGGGGGCGGGGGTGCGGGTGACGGTGTCGGGGCTCGCGGCGGGGGACGTCGAGGTACTGGGGGAAGCGGTGGCGCGGGTGGTACGGGTGGGGCCGGTGAGGAGCTACGGGTGAGGCGGTCCGGGCCTGTCCTCGGACCCTACGGGTGAGGCGGTCCGGGCCTGTCCTCGGACCGGACCGCTCACCGCGTGCTACTCCTCGCTAGGACGCGCCGCCCGTCGGGTGGAAGTTGATGCGCTCACGCGTGACGGGGAAGCCGGCCTTGGCGAAGTTCGCTGCCATGGGGGCGTTGGTCCGGTCCGTCGCCGCGCTGACGAACTCCGCGCCCTGCTCGACGAGGAAGTGGGTGCACTCCGCGAGGAGGTCGTAGGCGTATCCGCGACCGCGCTGTTCCGGGACGACCCCGATGAAGCCGATGGTCGGGCCGGAAGGATTGTGGGCCGGGATGTGGATGCCGGCCAGATCGCCCTCCGGCGTGTGCGCGACCTGCCACCACTCCCGCGGGGAGGGGCACCAGTGGAAGAAGTCGAGTTCCTCCTGGGCGGCCCGGTCGACGCCGCCCTCCTCGACGGCCCTGAGCGCGTGGACGTCCAGGGTGGCGGAGTGGATGCGGCGCAGCGCGTCGAAGAACACGGCGTCGTCGGGTTCGGCGCTGAACCGCAGGCGCCCGGGCCGCTCGGGCAGACCCCGGTCCGGGGTCCAGCGGTACAGGAAGCGCTCCACGAGGAGTTCGTACCCCGCGGCACGCGCGGCGGTGAAGCGCGCCTCGGCGGCCGCGCGCAGATCGCTCTCGTCCCGCCAGCCGCCGGGCAGGTTGATCTCGAGTTCGACCTGCCAGGGGGCGGAGCGCAGGAGTTCGGCCCCGGCGTCCTCCGCGCCCTCGGCCACGTCGAACCAGTTGATGTTGACGGGCTCCGCGTCGTCGGGGCCGCCCCACCAGGCGCCGCGTGCGACGACCTCGCCGTCGCGCAGGGCGACGCGCTTCCAGTCGGGGCGGAACCGGGTGCGCCGATGGCCTTCACGGGCGCCGAGGGGGTCGGGGAGTGCGTCGAAGAGATGGGCGTCGCTCGCGGAGAGCGCACGGATGACCGGATCGGTCATGGATTCCTCCGGGATGAAGGCTGCTTGGAGCGCTCCCGGTCAGAACTCACGAAACACGAAACACGCCGGGGCAGCGGAGCAGGGAGCGCTGGAAAGGTGTGAACCGCACGGCACTCGCCTCCTTCCGTTCTTCTCAGGGCGTGAAGCCCGACGTTACGTGATCTTCCCTGGGTCCGTCCACGGATTTCCGCCGTCAGGGGCGGCCGGCCGGATGGCGGGCCGGAGTGGGGGTGGGGGAGGCAGGGGTGGGGGGAGTGGACGGGGTGCGGGAGGAGGTGCGGGTCTGGGTGAGGGCGGCGCCGGCGAGGACGACGAGGGCGCCGAGGGGGGTGTTCCAGGTGAGGTGCTCGTCGAGGAGGGCGACGCCGGCCGTGGTCGCGATGACGGGAATGAAGTACGTGACCATGGAGGCCGTGGTCGGGCCGACCTCGGCGACGACGCCGTACTGGAGGAGCATCGCGTAGCCGGTGCCGAGGGCGCCGAGGGCGATGACCGCGAGCAGGGGGAGGACCTCGACGGACTTCGGGAGGGAAGTGAAGAGGGGGGTGATCGCGGCCAGTTGCAGGGTGGCGACGCCCACCTGGGAGGTGGCGAGGGAGAGATGGGAGGCGCCGGTGCCGGCGAGGGTGCGGCGGACGTAGATCCAGCCCACGGCGTAGCTGAAGGAGGCGAGGAGGGCGAGGGCGGTGCCCGTCACGTCGATGCCGGAGAAGCCCTGCCAGGCGCCGAGCACGGTGAGGACCCCCATGAAGCCGATGCCCAGGCCGGCGGCCCGGACCCGGGTCGGGCGGTCCTCGGAGAGGGCGACGAGGGAGAGGAGCATGCCCCAGAGCGGCGTCGTCGCGTTGCAGATGCCCGCGAGCGTCGAGGGGATGGTCAGCTCGGCGTACGCGAAGAGGGAGAACGGCAGGGCGTTGAGGAGCAGGGCCGCGACGGTGAGGTGACCCCAGGTGCGGGCGCCCCGGGGCAGCCGGTCGCGCTTCACGACGAGCGCGACGGCGAGGACCGCCGTACCGAAGAGCAGCCGGCCGAAGGTCACCTGGAACGGGGCGAAGCCCTCCGTGCCGACCTTGATGAAGAGGAAGCTGAAGCCCCAGATCAGCGCGAGCGCGCCGAAGCGGACGCGCCAGTCGAGCAGGCGTGAGGTGCGGGCGGTGGCCGGGGCTGCGGAGCTCATGCAGTCAGGGTGACGGGCCCCACCTCTTAGGACAAGCGAGAATTCCTCGACCCGTTCCCTTAGGATCGCTTACATGTTGAACCTGGAGCGCCTGCGCACCCTCGACGCCGTCGCCCGGCACGGTTCGGTCAGCGGCGCGGCCGACGGACTGCACGTCACGACCTCGGCCGTCTCCCAGCAGCTGTCCAAGCTGGAGCGCGAGGTCGGCCAGCAGCTGCTCGCCAAGAACGGCCGTGGCGTGCGGCTCACGGACGCCGGACTGCTGCTCGCCGAGCACGCCGCCCGCATCCTGTCCCAGGTCCAGATGGCCCAGGCCGACATCGAGGCCCAGCGGGGGCAGGTGGTCGGCGAGGTCCGCGCCGCGGCCTTCCCCACGGCGGCCCGGGGGCTCTTCCCCGCCACCCTCGCCGCCCTGCGCGAAGGGCACCCCGAGCTCCGGGTCCGCACGACGGAGCTGGAACCCGAGCAGGGCGTGCGCGCGGTGCTGCGCGGCGACGCGGACCTCGCCCTCGTCCTGGACTGGAGCAACAAGCGGGCGCCCGTGCCCGGTGGACTGGAGCGTGCCCACCTCCTCGACGACGCCGCCGACGTCGCCCTGCCCGCCGGGCATCCGCTGGCCGGCCGCGAGGCCGTGGACCTGGAGGACTTCGCCGACGAGGAGTGGGTGTCCTGGCCCGAGGGGGAGTTCTGCCACGACTGGCTGATGTTCACCCTGCGCTCGCAGGGCATCGAGCCGCGCATCGGACACCTCGCGGGGGAGCACCACACCCAGCTGGCCCTCGTCGCCGCCGGGCTCGGCGTGTGCGTCACCCCCCGGCTCGGTCGCCCGGTTCCGGACGGGGTCGTCTTCGTGCCCGTACGGCAGCAGGTGCGGCGGCACATCTACGCGACCTGGCGCGCCGACGCGGGCCGCCGGCCCTCCGTACGGGCGGTCGTCGCGGCGCTGCGGGCGGCGGCGGAGCCTCTGGGGAGCTAGGTCCTGTCTCCCCGATCCGCGCACGTTCGGTTCGCGTGGTTCGACTGCGCGGTGGCAGGCTGCAGTTATGGATCATGCAGAGGTATTGCTCATCGGAGGGCGCGCCGGCGTCGGCAAGACGACGGTGGGATGGGAGGTCCCGGCGCGGCTGCGTGCTGCGATGGTTGCTCATTGTGTGATCGAAGGTGACTTCATGGGGCAGGCCCATCCCGCTCCGTAGGGGGACCCGTGCCGCAGGAAGATCGCCGAGCGCAATCTGACGACGCTCTGGTCGAACCACACCGAGCTCGGGTACCGCCGTTTGATCTACACGTACACGGTGAGCGTTCTGGCTGAGAACGAGGGCATGTTCCGGCGCGCCATGGGTGCGGACGTCCGGATCGTGCGGGTGGTGCTCACCGCGTCCGATGCCACCGCTCGTGAGCGGCTGACCGGTCGGGAACTGGGATCGGAGCTGGAGCAGGAGTTGGAGGGCAGCGCCCGCAAGGCGCGGATTCTGGATGAGCAGGCGCCCCTGGACGCGGTGCGAGTGGCGACCGACGGACGGACCGTCGTCGACATGGCGCGCGAGGTCGTGGGCGCCACCAGATGGCTGGCGGGCGCATCCGAGTAGGTTCTCGCCACTCGGGGTCGGGTCCGGATCCGGAAAGCCCCTCTTGGTCCCCGCCGGTGCCCGGTCGGTCAAGGGGCGGCGAGTTTGCGGAAGTCCCAGGAGGCGACGGCGTCCGGGGTGAGGCGGAGCCAGGCGTGGCGGCCGTCGTGGGGCATGGCGTCGAGGCCGAAGTTCTTGGCGGCGAAGAGCTGTTCGGGGACGTCGAGTTCGGGGCACGGCTCGCCGGTGCGCGGGGACTCGCCGACGAAGACGGCCGTTCCCGAGAGCTCGACCCCGCGGAGGTCGCCGTACTCCTCGCCGTCGTCGACCACGACCGCGATCCTCGGGTCGGCGCGCAGTTCCGCCCAGCGGCGGCTGCGGGTCAGCGAGTACAGCCACAGCGAGGTCCCGTCCCAGGCGAACCAGAGCGCGCTGACGTGCGGGCGGCCGTCGGCGGAGACGGTCGCGACCCGACAGGTGCGCTGTTCGGCGAGGAAGGAGTCGAGCTCGGCCGGGGTCATCATGATCCGGCGTCCACGGCGCTGTGCGACGGTCATCGTCCGCACCCTTCTAGATTTCTGATGAGACGTCAGAAAGCATGGAGGGCCATCCGCGCGCGTGCAAGGGGAGACCATGGGTCAGAGTTCGGCAGAACGGCTCGGGGAACGGCTCCGCCCGGACGGCGGCGTCGTCCTGCTCACCGTCGAATGCCAGGAGGGGGTCGTCGGCCCGGACAGCGCCCTGCCCGAACTGGCCACCGCCGCCCGCCGGTCGGGCGCCCTGCGGAACGTCGCCCGGCTGGTCGCCGCGGCGCACCGGGCGGACGTCCAGGTGATGCACGCCGTCGCGGAGCGGCGCCCCGACGGTCGGGGGGCCAACAGCAACGCCCGGCTGTTCCGGGCCGCCGGCCGGCTGCCCGTGCAGCAGCACAGCGGCAGCAGGGCGGTACGGGTCGCCGCGCCGATCGAGGTCGCCGACGAGGACCTCGTGGTCCGGCGCCTGCACGGGCTCTCGCCGCTCGCCGGCACCGACGTCGACGCACTGCTCCGCAACCTCGGCTGCCGGACGCTGATCGTCACCGGCGTCTCGGCCAACGTGGCCGTGCCCAACGCGGTGTTCGACGCCGTGAACCGCGGCTACACGGTGGTCGTGCCCGGGGACGCCATCGCGGGGGTGCCGGCCGACTACACCCCCGCGATGATCCGTCACACCCTCGCCCTCGTCGCCACGATCACCACGACCGACGAGGTGCTGGGCTGCTGGAAGGCCCCCCGCGGTCCCGGGTTGACCGGAGGCGCCGTCAGCCGAGGCTGATCTCGTCGCCCACCACCTGGATCGGCGTCGGCGGCAGGGGTGAGGTCGCCGGGCCGGACTTCACGCTGCCGTCCGACACGTCGAAGTGGCTCTGGTGGCACGGGCAGACGATGGCGCCGTCCTTGACGGAGCTGACGGCGCAGCCCGCGTGGGTGCACTTCGAGGAGAAGGCCTTGAACTCGCCGGCCTTCGGCTGGGTGATCACCAGCCCCTGGTCGGCGAGCACCTTCCCGCCGCCCACCGGGATGTCGCCGGTCCGGGCGAGCGTGGCGCCGCCCTCCGCTGCCGTGTTCTTGTCGTCCGAGCCGCCGCCGCAGGCGGCGAGCGCCGCCACCAGGCCCGCGCTGCCCGCCGCCGCGACCACCGTCCGGCGTGCCACTCCGCTCATGTACTGCCCCTCTTCCCTCGGTGCACTGCTGTCGGCCACGACCGTACGTCTGTGACCTGTGTCCCGTTCACAGGATGGCGTCTTCGGTCGCCTTACAGTTCCCAGTAGAGTGTCGGAACTTGGACATCCTTCGATCAAAGTGTCCAGCTCCGGAGAACCCGGGGCCCGACACCGCCGGGACGGGGGCCACACACATGCCGACGCACTCGGTCAGCGCCCACCACGTACGGGCCGTGCTCCTCGGCGCGGAGCGGCGCGGGGTGGCCGTGACGCCGCTGCTCGCCCGCGCCGGACTGCCCTCCACCCTCGCCGACGAACCCCGCGCGCGCGTGCCGGCCGAGCAGTTCGGACAGCTCGTCAGGATGCTGTGGGCCACGCTCGACGACGAGTTGATCGGTTTCGGCGGCGCGCCCAGCAAGGTGGGGACCTTCGCGATGATGGCCCACGTCGCCGTCCACGGCAGCCGGGACCTGCGCGAGGCGCTCCGGCGCTGCCAGGCCTTCTACTCCCTCTTCCCCGCCGGACCCCGCTTCCGACTCGTCGAGCCCGCGACGGGGGAGGCCGGCGAACCCGACGAGGCCCGCATGGAGTTCGACGTCTCCGCCTACGACGACCCGCTGCACTTCGGGGCCGAGTCCACCGTGCTCGTCGCGCACCGCTTCGCCGGCTGGCTCATCCGCCGCCGCATCGGCCTGCGGAGGGTCGAGTTCGCCCACCCCGAACCCCGCCACGCCGGGGAGTACGCCCTCCTGTTCGGAGCGCCCCGGGTCTTCGGCGCCGGGCGCACCGCCGCCGTCTTCGACCGGGCGGACCTCGACGAGCCCGTCCTCCGCGACGCGGCGGCACTCGAGGTCTTCCTCCGCCGCGCCCCCGTCGACGTGCTCGTCTGCGCCGACTACGGCACTACGGCGACGGGCCGCGTGCGGCACCTGATCGGGAGGGCGCTGCCCGCCGGTCCGGTGCCGACGCCCGAGCAGCTCGCCGACCGGCTGTCCGTCAGCCCGCAGACCCTCCGTCGCCAACTGGCCGCCGAGGGGACCACGTACCAGCGGCTCCGCGACCAGGTGCGGCGCGATCACGCCATCGCCGAACTGGCCGGCGGCCGGGTGTCCATCGAGCGGCTCTCCCGCCAGCTCGGGTTCTCCGAACCCAGCGCCTTCCACCGGGCGTTCCGGCGCTGGACGGGCGAGACGCCCCGGGCGTACCAGGCGCGGCCCCGGGGGGACGCGGCGGACGTCGGGGTCGTAGGGCGAGGTGAACGGTTCGTAGGGCGGGGCGAAGTGGTCGTAGGGCGAGGTGAACGGTTCGTAGGGCGGGGCGAAGTGGTCGAAGGGCGGGGCGAACGGTTCGACGGGCGCGGGCAGTCGCGCCGCGGTCGCGGTCAACAACCGTGAGCGGTACGGTCACAGCCGCCGTCCGCGGCCCGTCCTACCGTCCCGCCATGACCGAATTCGACCGGTCCGGCGCCGTGAGGCCCCCGGACCCGACGCGCCGCCGGTGAACCCGCGCCGGGTGGCCGGTGCCGTCCTCGGGGCCGGTGTGCTGCTCAGTCTCGTCGCGGGCGTGGCGGTGACCGCGCTCGGCGTCCGGGTCGACGGCACGAGCATGGCGCCCACCCTCCACCAGGGGGACCGGATCCTCGTGGCACCGGGGTCGGCGGGCGAGGCCCGCCGGTTCGACGTGGTGCTGCTGCGGGCCACCGGGAAGGACGCGCTGCTGGTGAAGCGGGTGATCGGGCTGCCGGGTGACCGGGTCGCCGTCGTGTCCACGCCGGAGGAGCCGTTCCAGGTGCTCCTCCAGGAGGGCGGACGGGGGCCCGTGTACCGGGTGGTGGCACCCCAGTGGACGTCCCAGGCCCGCCGTACGGGCGCCTGCTGCGCGCCGGACGGCACGCGGTCGGCGCGGCCCGGGATGCGGACCGTGCCCGAGGGCGCGTTCTTCTACCTGGGGGACAACCCCGACCTGTCGGACGACTCCCGGATGTACGGCTGGGGTGACATCGGCCGGGTGGAGGGGAGGGTCGGGCTGCGGGCCCTTCCGGTCACGTCGGCCCGGGACATCGGCAACAGGCCGGTCCTGGAGGCGTATCCGGGGCCGGGTCCCTAGGGGGCTTGTCGATCGTGCCGGGCCGATCGACAGCGCCGCCGTCCTCGGGCGCTACCCGGGGATCTGCTCGTGGCCGGTGCTCAGGGCGACCCGGACCACGGTGTCCGCGACGCGGCGGGCCGACGCCTCGGGGGAGGGGCCGGCCTGCACGATGTGGCTGGCGGTCAGTCGGACCGCGGCGTCCACGGCCAGTTCGCGGGCCACGGGGTCGACGGTCGGCCAGGCCTCCGTGACGTACGCGTCGGCCATCGCCGTCGCCGTCTCGAACGCCGCCGCGGAGCGGGTGGTGAGGTAGGGGAGGAGTCCGTCCTCGCCCGCGCTGGTCAGCATGGCCTTGATCAGCGGGTTGCGGCCGGCCAGCGTGAGCGTGAAGCCGACGGCCGCCTCGACGGCCGCGTGGAGGTCGTCCCGGTGGGCGTCCAGGCCCTCCTGGATGCCGACGAGGCAGCGTTCCAGTTCGCGCTGGAAGAGGGCCTCGCCGACCGCCTCCTTGGACGGGAACTCCGAGTACAGCGTCTGGCGGCTGACGCCGACCGCGCCGGCCAGGTGTGCCATGCGCAGCTTGTCGAACCCGCGGTCCGCGACCGCCTCGTACGCGGCGTCCAGCAGGCGCTCGCGCAGCAGTGTCCGAACCGTCTCCCTGAACCGTGGCATCGGCCAAGCCTAGTCCAGCGCAATTCTCCTCAGGATTGTCCAAAGTGTTGACACTCATTCCAAGAGTGTCCAATTCTCGAACAGGTAGCCGCGAAGTGTCATTCGACCGGTGCGGCACGAAGGTTGGAGATCCCATGCAGAACGAGACCAGAGGCGTCACCCGCTGGCGCAGATCGGCGTTCCTGGCCGTGCCCGCGACCGCGGCCGTCGCGGCGATGGCCACGGCGATGGTCCAGGGCGCGCTCGCCGCGAACCTCTCGCTGACGAGCGTCCCCTTCACCCTCAGCTCGAAGACCGTGGCCGCGCCCCAGGGCATCGGCGCCGTCATGCACACCATCGACGCCGGCGGGGCCAAGGGCGCCGCCGAGGTCGGCATCGCCAAGGCCGGGCTCGACGGCATCTGCGTCCACGCCGTCCAGTCCGTCAACCTCCCGGTGATCGGCAGCCTCGGCACGTGGTCGCTGAACATCTCCTCGCCCGCCGCGGCGACCCCGCTCACCAGCGACCAGCTCGTCGCCGGTGCCGGCCTCCAGGCCGACAAGCTGGTCCTGGACGCCCAGTCGCTCAAGGCCGCCACGGCCACGCTCAACGCGAGCGACGCCACCCCGAACACCATCGGCGCCGCGGCCGACAGCGCCGCGATCAAGGGCACCGGCATCAACGACGGCACCCCGGGCCAGTTCGGCCTGGACGCCACCGGTGGCCGCACGGACATCAAGAACCTCAACGCCGACGCCAACGGCGCCACGATCTCCGGCGCGATCACCCTGCCCGACCTCGCGATCGGCATCACCCACGGCGACAAGGCCTGCTGACCCGGACGCGACCGCACCGCCCGAACGGGCCGGGGCCCCGCGCATCCCGTACCGCGCGGGGCTCCGGCCTCCCCCCTCGACCCACCGTTGTGAGGCCTCCATGACCACCGATCCGCCGTCCCGACAGGCAGGGCCGACAGCCTCCGCCGAGCCCGCCGAGCTCGCCGAGTCGTCCCGGGAAACAGACCAGGGCGGGGCGCACCGCGCGCGCCGCGCGTTCCGCCGCTGGCGCCGTACCCGGCCCTTCTGGGCGGCCCTGTGGACCGGGACCGGCGGCTTCGTCATCTTCTTCCTGCCGATGGCGCCGCTCGGCAAGATCCTCCAGGTCGGCGTCGGAGGGATCGCCGGCATGGCCGGCGGCGTCGTCATCATGGCGATGGCCCTGCTCGTCCTGCTGCTGCCGAGCCAGCGCCACACCGCCGGCGTCATCGCCGTGATCGCGGGAGTCGCCTCCTTCCCGCTGTCCAACCTCGGCGGCCTGTTCGTCGGCATGATCCTCTCCGTCCTCGGCGGCTCGATGGCGTTCGCCTGGCTGCCCGAGAAGCCCACCCGCAGGCGCGGCGGCCCGCTGCGCCGCAACCGCGGGCCGGCCGCCGGAACACCCGTACCCCCCGTGTCCGTTGGGAGCGGATCCGTATGACACGCATGACAGACCGCCTCGGCCCGTCCCTCGCCCGCGTGCGCGCGGCCGGCCCCCGCGCCGTCTCCGACTGGAACGCCCGGATGCTCGCCGAAGCGGCCGACGGCACCCGGCGGGGCACCCGCTGGGGCCACGGCGCGCTGGCCTTCGTCCCCTCGGTGATCGCCGTCGGCGCGCTCGGCACGGCGCTGGCGCAGGGCGCGCTCGCCGCCAACTTCAGCGTCACCGGCCAGCCCTTCACCCTGACGTCCAACGGCGTCGCGGGCACCGGCTTCGGAGCCATCGTCAACACCCCGGCCGTGGGCCGACCGGACGGCACGTCGACCACCAACACGGCCATGGCCCGCGTCGGTTTCGCGAGCGCAGGGCTCGCCGGACTGTGCGGCATCGTGCACCAGACGATCGCCGGGGTGCCGTACTCGCTGCTCCTGACGGGCGGCCAGACGGTGACCGCCACCCCGCCGGGGACCTTCACCACCGACATCGACGCGTCGAACCTCTACATCCAGGCGACCGAACTCCAGGCGTACGGACCCACCACGCTCCAGAACGCGGTCATCGGCCAGTCCGCCGACCAGGTCACCGTGGCCGGCAAGCCGCTGACCGGCGCCCTGCCCGGCGGGTTCGGACTCGGCTCGGCCGGCGGCGAGGGCGGCAGCTCCATCAAGCTGCACGGGCTGAACGCCACCGCCTACGACGCCGAGATGGCCGGGGCGCTCGTCCTTCCCGACCTGAAGATCAGGGTCGTCGCGGGATCGGCCACGGCATGCTGAGCCGGGCGAAGGCCGCGTACCGCTGGTTCCGCGCCTTCCGCCGCACCCGCCCGTTCTGGGGCGGCGTGTGGCTGGTCGCGGGCGGCTGGACCGTCCTCAAGTTCTCCCTCAGCTCCCTGCAGCTGATCGTCAGCACGGGCTTCGGGGGAGTGGCCGGCTACCTGGTCGGCGGCGGGATGATCCTCTGCGGGCTCGTCCCGCTCGCGCTGCCCGCCCAGCGGTACACCTTCGGACTGATCGGCGCGGTCCTCGCGGTCGTCTCGCTGGTCGTCTCCAACCTCGGCGGATTCCTCCTCGGCATGGCGCTCGGAGTCCTCGGCGGTTCGATGACGGTGGGCTGGGGCGCCAAGCGCCCGCGCCCGGCGCCCGAGGCGGTGGAGGGGTGACGGCCCGGACCCGGCGGAAGGCGCTCGCGGTGCCGGCCGCCCTGCTGCTCGCGGTCGTCACCGCCGTCTGGTCGGGCCAGCCCAGCAGCGCCTCGGGACCGACCGCGGCGCCCGAACCGCTGGGCGTGCCCTTCCTGCCCGCGCCGGACCCCCTGCACGTCACCATCTCCAGCATGGTCGCCGTCTCCATGACCGTGGACAAGAACGTCACGATCCGGCTCTCCGACGGCACGACGCGGACGACGACCCAGTACACCTTCACCAAGCTCAAGATCCGTTCGCACATGAACGTCACCCAGCGGGCGGCCGGCCACACCGTCTCCATCGACGTGCCCCAGGAGGGCTCCCTCGGCGGATACGACAGCGCGGGGAAGCCCGAGACGACCACGATGTGGGGCAACATCACCAACGTCTGCGTCCGGGTGCTCGTCAAGATCTGCGGGGTGCAGGGCCTGCTCGACTTCTTCGGCTCCCTCATCCCCCTGACCGCCGGGGCCGAGGACTTCGTCGGCGACATCTACGCCATCCGCACCGTCGACGACCACGCCGCCCTGAACTCCACCGACAACCCCGTCCACCTCCCCGGGACCATCACGGTGACCACCCCATGAGCCCCGACCGCCGCCCCGTCGAGGGGCGCACCCACTGGCGCCGCTCCCTGGCCGTCGCCGTGCCCGCGCTCGCCGCCGCCGGCGGCATCGGCTCCGCCATGGCAAGCGGAGCGCTGGCCGTCGGACTCCAGATCCAGGACCGGCCGGTCGACTTCACCACCAGCAGCCTGTACGGCACCCAGTACGGCGCCGCGGTCGTCGACCAGGCCGTCGTGCGGCCCGACGGCTCCACCGGGACCCAGCGGGTGCTCCGCATGGGCTTCGCCGACGGCATGCTCAACGGACTCTGCCTGAGCCAGCGGCAGCAGATCGGGGGAGCCACGTACACGCTGCTGCTGACCCTCGGCGACGACAACCCCGGGTCCTGGGAGATCAGGACGAAGAACACCGTCCTCGACCTGCGCAGCGCCACCGGCGTCCTCGACATGGACGGCATCGTCGACCTGAACGTCAACGGTGCCGACGTGAAGACCCTCAAGGACGCCACCGGCGCGTACGTCGTCAACCCGCTGGACAGCCCGCAGCACCGCTTCGGCATCCAGGCGCGCTACGCCAAGTTCGACGCGATCGTCGGCACCGCGCAGGACTTCCAGATCCCGGGCCTCCTCACCACGCCCAGGCTCAAGCTCTCCGTCCGGCCGGGGGTCGTGGCATGTCCTGCTCCGGCTCCGCCGACGGGGACTCCGGGGACCCCGTGAGCCCGTCCGCGCGGGGGCGGGAGAGCGCGCCCGGCCACCACGCCCGCGGGCCGAGGTCGCGCACCAGCGCCGGGACCACGAGCGAGCGGACCACCAGGGTGTCGAGCAGGACCCCGAAGGCGACGATGAACGCGATCTGCACGAGGAAGGCCAGCGGGATCACCCCGAGCGCGGCGAACGTCGCGGCGAGGACGACACCGGCGGAGGTGATCACGCCCCCGGTCGCGGTCAGGCCGATCCGGACGCCCTCGCGGACCCCGTGGCGCAGCGACTCCTCCCGGACCCGGGACATCAGGAAGATGTTGTAGTCGACCCCGAGCGCGACGAGGAAGACGAAGCCGTACAGCGGCACGGACGCGTCGGTGCCGGTGAAGCCGAGGACGTGCTCGAAGACGAGCGCCGAGACGCCCAGCGTGGCGGCGAAGTTGAGCGCCACCGTCGCGACGAGGAGCAGCGGCAGCACCACGGAGCGCAGCAGTGCCATCAGGATCAGCAGGATGATCGCCAGGACCACCGGCACGATCAGCGCGCGGTCCCGTGCCGCCGTGCGCTGGGTGTCGTACTGCTGCGCGGTCGAGCCGCCCACCAGCGCGTGGGCCTCCGGGACCGCGTGGACGGCCGTACGGAGCCGGGCGAGCGTCTCCCTGGCCGCGTCGCTGTCCGACGCGGCGGTCAGCGTGGCGTCGATGCGCACCCGGCCGTCGACCACCAGCGGCGCACCGGGCGCGGGGCGGCCCGCCGCGTCCACGGGGAACGCCGAGTCGACACCGTCCACACCCTCCGCCGCGGCGACCACCCGGGCGGCCGCCGGGGCGTCGGCGATGATCACCGCCGGGTTGCCCGCACCGCCAGGGAAGTGGCGGCCGAGGGTCTCCTGCGCGGTGACGGACGGCGCGTCGTTCACGAAGATCTCGTCCAGGGGCACGCCCCGGGAGTTCAGGGCGGGCGCGAAGGCGGCGCAGGCCAGCAGGCCCGTGAGGGAGATCGCCCACACCTTGCGGGGCGCCCGGTCGACGAGGGCGGCGACGCGCTCCCAGACGGCCTGGCCGCCCTTGGCGGGGGAGGGGGCGGTGGTGCCGGTGTCGGTGTCGGCTGCGGTGCCGATGGTGCCAGTGGTGTCCGCGGTGGCGGTGGCGGTGTCGGTGTCGGTGTCGGCGTCGGTGTCGACGGTGTCGGTGGGGCGCGGCTTCGGGAGGGCCGGCCAGTACGCGGCCCGGCCCGTGAGGACGAGGGCCGCGGGCAGGAAGGTGAGGGTGCTCAGCACCGCGCAGACGATGCCGATCGCGCCGACCGGGCCGAGCGCCCGGTTGTTGGCCAGGTCGCTGACGAGGAGGGCGATCAGGGCCAGGGCCACGGTGGCGGCGCTGGCGACGACGGGTTCGAAGGAGCGGCGCAGCGCCTCGGCCATCGCGGCGAAGCGGTCCGCGCCGGGGGCGGTGAGCTCCTCGCGGTAGCGGGCCGCCACGAGCAGGGCGTAGTCGGTCGCGGCGCCGATCACCAGGATGGACAGGATGCCCTGCACCTGGCCGTCGACCCTGACCAGGCCGGCGTCGGCGAGGACGTACACGAGCGCGCACGCCAGACCCAGCGCGAACACCGCGCCCAGGATGATCACCAGGGGCAGCAGGACGCTGCGGTACACGACCAGCAGGATGAGCAGCACCGCGACCAGCGCGACGCCGAGCAGGAGTCCGTCGATGCCGGCGAACGCGCCGGACAGGTCGGCCTGGGTGGCGGCGGGGCCCGCGAGCTCCACCGTCGTCCCCGGCACCGCGGCCGCCGCGGCGCGGATCGCGTCGAGCGTGAGCGGCAGCTCGTCGCCGAGACCGGGCCGGAGTTGGACGACGGACCGCAGTGCCCGGCCGTCCTCCGACGCCAGCGCGGGGGAGGGCGGCCCGGCGACGCCCGGACGCCCGGCGAGGGCGGCGAGGGAGCGGGTCGCCCGCTCCGTCGACCCGGGTGCCAGCGTCCCGCCGTCCCCTGCCGTCCACACCACGATCGCGGGTACGGCCTCGGAGGAGCGGAAGGCCTTCTGCTCCTCGACGACCCGGGTGGACTCGGCGCTGCGGGGCAGGAAGGCGGCCTGGTCGTTGGTGGACACCTCGCCGAGGCGGCCGGCGAACGGGCCGAGCCCGCCGCCCACGACGAGCCAGACGGCGAGGAGTGCCAGGGGTAGGAGGAGGCGGGTCCGGCGCGCGGCGCGGGGCATGGGAACTCCGAACTTTGTCTCGATCATTAACTATCTCAATGATTGAGAAAAATTTGTACCACGAGGTCCCCCCGACGGTCGTACGCGGGACATCACTCCTTCGGGCGCACGTGCCCGTTCGGATGCGGCCGGTTCAGCGACGCGGAACGCGCAGGGCGCCGAGCTCCTCGTTCAGGGTGTTCAGGAAGCGCAGGGCCACGGCCAGTTCGTCGGCGTCGAACCGCTCCCGCGTCCGCTCCGCGGCCTCCGCGAGCGGCATGAAGTAGCGCCGGGCGGCGGCCTTCGCCCCCTCCTCGTACCGCACGTGCACCACCCGGCGGTCCGCGCTCTCCCGCGACCTGCGGATGTGCCCGGCCTTCTCCAGCCGGTCGAGGCAGGCCGTCACCGCACCCGACGTCAGACCGAGATGCTCCCGCAGCCGCCCCGGGGTCAGCGGCTCGGGACTGTCCAGGACCACGGCCAGCGCCTGCACGTCCGTGGGATGCAGCCCCTGCGCCTGGGCGAAACCGTGCACCAGGCGGTTGATCTCGCCCTGCGTCCGGCGCAGCGCGACGGCGAAGCTCTGCAGGTCACCCGTCACGCCCCCGGGGGCGGCGGTAGCGTCTCGGTCTTCTTCGCTGGGCACGCGTCCAGCCTATAGACGTCGCTCCCGTGCATCCGCCCGAGCCGCGGACGGAGAAGAATCTCCATGGCACCGCCCCGCGCGGGGCGCCGCGACCACCTCGGGGACGGAACGGAGCACATTCCATGACGACGCATCCCAGAGGGCTCTGCCTGGTGACCGGCGCCGGCGGCTACATCGGTGGTCGCCTGGTGCCCGAGCTGCTCGGAGCCGGCCACCGCGTCCGCTGCCTCGCCCGCACCCCCGCCAACCTGCGGGACCACCCGTGGGCCGACCGGGTCGACGTGGTGCGGGGTGACGTGACCGACGCGGCGAGCCTGCGCCCCGCGTTCCGCGACGTGGAGGTGGCCTACTACCTGGTGCACTCCCTGGGGGCCGGGCACGGGTTCGAGGAGACCGACCGGCTCGCGGCCCGGACCTTCGCCGAGGAGGCCCGCGCGGCGGGGGTGCGCCGCATCGTCTACCTCGGCGGCCTCACGCCCGCCGGCGTCCCCGAACGGGAACTCTCCCCGCACCTGCGCTCGCGCGCCGAGGTCGGACGGATCCTCCTGGACTCCGGCGTCCCGACGACCGTGCTGCGGGCCGCCGTCGTCATCGGATCGGGCTCCGCCTCCTTCGAGATGCTCCGGTACCTCACCGAACGGCTTCCCGTGATGGTGACGCCGAGCTGGGTCGGCACCAGGGTCCAACCCATCGCCGTGCGCGACGTGCTGCGCTACCTGGTGGGCAGCGCCCGGATGCCTCCGGAGGTCAGCAGGGCGTTCGACATCGGCGGCCCCGACGTCCTCACCTACCGGGAGATGATGATCAGGTACGCGCGGGTCGCCGGACTGCCCCGGCGGATCATCGTGTCCGTCCCGATGCTCACCCCCCGCCTCTCCAGCCACTGGATCGGACTCGTCACCCCCGTGCCCGCGGCGCTGGCCCGCCCGCTCGCCGAGTCCCTGCGGGTCGAGGTCGTGTGCGCCGAGCACGACATCGCCGACCACGTCCCCGACCCGCCCGGCACCCCCGTGCCCTTCGACCGGGCCCTCACCCTCGCCCTCCAGCGGATCAGGGAGGCCGGCGTCACGACCCGCTGGTCCTCCGCCTCGCTGCCGGGCGCCCCCAGCGACCCGCTGCCCACCGACCCCGACTGGGCGGGCGGCAGCCTCTACACGGACGAACGGGAACGGACCGTCGAGGCCGGACCACGGGAACTGTGGCAGGTCATCGAGGGCATCGGCGGCGAGAACGGCTGGTACTCCTTCCCACTGGCCTGGGCCGTACGCGGCTGGTTCGACCGGCTCGCCGGAGGAGTGGGGCTGCGCCGGGGCCGCCGCGACGCCCAGCGGCTCCGGGTCGGCGACGCCCTCGACTTCTGGCGGGTCGAGGAGATCGAACGGGGCACCCTGCTCCGCCTGCGGGCCGAGATGCGCCTCCCCGGGCTGGCCTGGCTGGAGATGCGCGCCGAACCCGACGGCGCGGGCCGCACCCGCTACCGCCAGCGCGCCCTCTTCCACCCCCGGGGCCTCGCGGGGCAGTTGTACTGGTGGAGCGTCGCGCCCTTCCACGCCGTCGTCTTCGGCGGCATGGCGAGGAACATCGCGCGGACCGCCGAGAAGGCTGCGGAGAAGGCCGCGGAGCAGGGCACCGAGAAGGACCTCGCCACGGGTGCGGCGGCGGGGGCGGATTAGGGCGCGGGCGCCGGCCCGTGCCCGTCCGGTGGGTGACGGGCCTCCGCCGCCGGGGAGTCGCGTACTGCCGCATCCGAGTGACGGCCGGGGGCGGAAGGGGAGTGCAGCACACCAGCACGCACAGCACGTCAGCACACAACCCACCGGCTGCGCGCGGCCCCCGCGGCCCGCCCTCCCGGTGACCGATCCCCGGGAGTGGCGTCATGACCGTCTCCGTCGTCCTGTTCACGTCCGACCTGCGCCTGCACGACCACGCGCCCCTGCGTGCCGCCGCGGACGCGGCGGACGAGGTCGTGCCGCTGTTCGTGCGGGACCCCGCCGTGGACCGGGCGGGGTTCGCGGCGCCCAACCGGCTCGCCTTCCTCGCGGACTGCCTGGCCGACCTCGACGCCGGCCTGCAGGAGCGCGGCGGCCGGCTCCTCGTCCGCGCCGGCGACACCGTCACCGAGGTGTGCGCCATGGTGCGGCGGGCGGAGGCCGACGAGGTCCACATGGCCGCGGGGCACTCGGCGTTCGCGCGCGGCCGGGAGGCGCGGTTGCGGCGGTCCCTGGAATCCGTCGGGTGCCGCCTGTACGTCCACGACGCCGTGACCACCGTCGTACCGCCCGGCGACGTCACCCCGCAGGGCTCGGACCACTACGCCGTCTTCACCCCGTACTTCAGGCGCTGGTCGGCCGAACCGCTCAGGTCCCCCCTCGCGGCCCCGCGGGCGGTACGGGTGCCGGACGGACTGCGCTCCGAGGAGCTGCCCAAGCGCGCCTCGGTGGCGGACGTGTCCGAAGGCCTCGCCACGGGAGGGGAGTCGGAGGGACGCCGGAGGCTCGGGGCCTGGATGTCCCGGCACGCCGACGCCTACGAGACGGGCCACGACGACCTCGCGGGCGACGCGACCTCGCGTCTCTCCCCGTACTTCCACTTCGGCGCGGTCTCGGCGACCGAGGCCGTCCACCGGGCACGGGCCCGCGGCGGGGCGGGTGCCGAGGCCTTCGTACGGCAGCTCTGCTGGCGGGACTTCCACCAGCAGGTCCTCGCCGCGCGCCCCGAGACGGCCGTCGAGGACTACCGGCCGCGGCTCGACCACTGGCGGCGGGGTACGCGGGCGGAAGCCGACCTGCAGGCGTGGCGGGAGGGCCGGACGGGCTACCCCGTGGTGGACGCGGCCCTCCGCCAACTCGCCCACGAGGGCTGGATGCACAACCGTGGCCGGCTGCTCGCCGCCTCCTTCCTCTCCAAGACCCTCTACATCGACTGGCGGGAGGGGGCCCGCCACTTCCTGTCCCTCCTCGTGGACGGCGACGTCGCCAACAACCAGCTCAACTGGCAGTGGGTCGCCGGCACGGGCACCGACACCCGGCCCCATCGCGTCCTCAACCCCGTCCTCCAGGGCCGGCGGTACGACCCCGACGGCGCCTACGTCCGCCTCTGGGTCCCCGAGCTCACCGAACTGCCCGGCGCCTCGATCCACGAACCCTGGCGGCTGAAGGGCCTGGACCGCGCCTCGTACGACTACCCCGACCCGATCGTCGACCTCGCCGACGGCCTCGCCCGCTTCCGGCACGCGCGCGGCCGGGACTGACCTCCCGGCCGTGCTCGGGGTCGGGGCTGACCTCTGGCCGCGTGCGGGGCCGGGACTGACCTCCTGGCCGTGCGGGGCCGGGCCTGCGCCGTCGGGGATACGACGCACGAACGATGCGACTTGAGGTGCCCGCGCCCCCGGCCGGACGCTGGGCGGGCCGGGAGCACCGAGCTCCGGGAGGACGAGGAGCAGCCGCCATGACCACGACCACGTACCCGCTCGCCCGTCCGGTCTCCCCGCCGGTGCCCCCGCACGCCTCCCCGTCCCTCCCCACCCGCACCGTTCTTCCCACACACCACGGGCCCCAGTTCCCGCCCGTCTCCCCGGCCGCTTACGGCGCGGCCCGGCGCGGGGCCGGAACGACGGGGCGCGAGGTCGGGACCGCGGGGCACGAGGTAGGGACCGCGGGGGAGGCGGTCGGGGGCGCGGTCGGCGTGCTGTCCGACGAGGAGATCGGCCGGGGGCTAGTCCAGGGCGACGAGGAATGCCTCGTCCTCGCCCATCAGCGGTGGAGCCGGCTCATCCACACCCTGGCGGCCCGTGTCCTCGGCGACGCGCGCGAGGCCGAGGACGTCACCCAGCAGGTGTTCCTCGCCGCCTGGCGGGGACGTGCCGGGTACCGGCCCGAACGCGGACCCGTGCCCGCCTGGCTGGTCGGCATCGCCCGGCGCAAGACCGCCGACGCCCTCACCGCGCGGACGCGCCGACTGGACCTCGTCGCCGCGGCCGGCGCGGCCGTGCAGACCGCCGGCACCGAGCAGGGGGACCCCGAGCGGGTCCTCGACCGGATCGTCGTCACCCGCGAACTGGCGCGCCTGCCGCGCGACCAGCGCGACGTGCTGACCCTCGCGTTCTTCGGCGACCTCACCCAGGTGCAGATCGCCCACCGGACGGGCATGCCCCTGGGCACGGTCAAGAGCCACGCGCGCCGGGGCCTCCAACGCATGCGCCGGGGCCTGGTGGCAGAGGGCTGAGCATGCCGGGAGCGGATCCCGCCACCGTCCGGGTACGAGCCACCCGTACGCGCGCGCGTGCCGACTTCGGACCCCGACGCGTGCCCGTCCTCCTCCCCACACGCGTACGCGTGGCCGCTGTCCGTGTCCGTACGCGTGGCCCCCGTCCGTGTCCGTACGCGCACGCGTGGTGCCCGTCCGTGTCCGTGCGCGTACGCGTGGTCCCCGTCCGTATCCGAAGTCGCGCGAGTAGCCCGGGTCCCGTATCTGACGGGCCGTGCGACCTGGCAGACTGCGGCTCCCAGGCTCGACTCCCCGTGTGTGAGGGATCGCCCACGGCGGGGAGCGGTGAAGCGACGGATGGAGGCCTCATGGCGCAGCGGCCCGGTGACGCGGCCTGCACGGCCCGTACGAGCGGGGAACACCCCCTGCCGTCCGGGCGACGGGGGACCGGGACGGGCGCGCGATGACGGGATGCCGGACCCGCCGGGCCGAAGCGGGCAGCCTCGTCGTCCGCAGCGCGCCCGAGGCGCCCACCGCTGCCGTGCTGCTGCTCCACGGAGGCCGTGAGGACGGCCCGGAGCCGCCGCCGGCGCTCAACCTCCCCGCGCTGCGCATGCGCCCCTTCGTCGCCGCGGTCACACGTGCCGTCCGGGGCAGGGACGTCCTGGTCGCCGAGGTGCGGTACGGCCACCGGGGCTGGAACGGCGACCGCGCCGACGCCGCCCGGGACGCCGAGGCCGCCCTCGCCCGGCTGCGCGAGGAAGCGGGCCCGGTGCCCGTGGTCCTCGTCGGGCACTCCATGGGCGGGCGCGCCGCCCTCAGGACCGCCGGCGACCCTGCCGTCCGCGGTGTCGTGGCCCTCGCGCCCTGGTGCCCCGCCGGCGAACCCGTCGACCACCTCGGCGGCCGCCGGCTCTACCTCCTCCACGACGAGGCCGACCGCGTCACCTCCGCCCGCGAGTCCTGGGACTTCGTCCGCAGGGCGCGGGCGGCCGGCGCCGACGCGGCGGGCATCCCGATGCCGACCGGAGGCCACGCCATGCTCCGCGGCGCCGGCCTCTGGCACCGCCGCGCGGCCGAACTCACCGCCGCGCTGCTCTCCCACGGCTGAGGCCGCCGCCCTCGACGTTGCCCCCGCCGCCGCCCCCTACGCGGCCTTCGGCCGACACGGGGTCGCACGGCGTCACGGGGTCGCACGGGGCGGTCGCCGACTCGACGGGAGTCACGCCGTCCTGGCCGTCCTGGCCGTCCTAGCCGTCCTGGCAGGCGTCCTGGCGCGCGTACAGGAACACGTCCCGGTACCCGGGCGCGATCCGTACGCCGTCCCGCACGAGCCGTTCGCGCCGGAAGCCCGCGCGCTCGGCGGTGCGCACGGAGGCCGTGTTCCACGGTTCGACGTGCAGTTCGAGCCGGGTGAGCCCCCGGTCCCGCCGTGCCCAGTCGGCGACGGCCCGCAGCGCGGCGAGTGCGGCGCCGTGCCCCCGGCCCGACGCGGCGACCCAGTAGCCCACCGACGCGCGATCGGGCTCCGGCCTGCACCACAGTCCGACGTTGCCGACGGGCCGGCCGTCGGGGGCCACGATGACGAACGGGTACCCCGTTCCCGTGGTCGCCCGGCCCCACTGCCGCTCGACGAACGCGATCCCCTCCGGCTCGGTGTACGGCGACGGGACCGTCGTGATCAGCGGGATGTACTCGTCCGCCGCCGCCTCGCGCACGAGCGGCAGATCCGTGAGCCGCCAGGGCCGCAGCGTGAAGCCGCCGGCGGCGGCGAGCTCGGGGACGACGAGGGGGTGTTCCATCGGGCCATGGTGCCGGGGCGAGGGAGTGGACGCACTCGGATTCCGGGGGGGGGGGCGGGGGAGGCTCGGGGAGACCGGGCCGGATCGGCTGAGCCAGGGGCGGCCGTCGGGGGCTTCACCCGGCGTCGGAGGGGGACTCTGGCTCTGGCTGTGTTTGTGGTTGCGGCGCCGGATAGAGGCGGGCGAGGACCGTGAGCGCCTCGCGCAGGCCGGCCGGGCGCGGCATGCCCGCCGCCGTGTTGCGGCCGGCCCAGCCGGGGCCGGCGAGCACCACGAGGGGGCAGGTCCGGGCCCCTTTCACTCCGAACGCGCTGCCGGCGACGTGCCGGGCGAGCGCGTGGTGCGCCGTGGAGCGCGACTGCGACCACAGGACGACCGCCGCGGGCCCCATGCGCCGTACGGCCGCGTCGAGTGCCTCGGCGGGGACGGCGGCGCCGAACATCCGGGTCGGCAGGCCGAGTTCGCCCAGCCCCGCCGCCAGCGCCTCCAGCGGCAGGGTGTGCTGCTCGCCGGGGACGCACGCGAGGAGCACCGGCGGCCCGGCGGCCACGGGGCCGCGCCCGGGGCTCGCGGTCCGCCGGAGCACGGTCGACACGTGCCAGGACAGCAGGTGCTCCACCTCGACGTACCGGTCCCCGGAGGACTCCCACTTCCGCCCCACCGCGTGCAGCGTGGGCGCCATCACCTCTTCCCAGGCGGTGACGAGTCCGTGCTCCGCCACCACGTCCTGCAGCATCGTGTCCAGGGCCGGGCTGTCCAGCCGCACGGCGGCCCGTGCCAGCCCCCTGCACTCCCGGCGCACGTCGCCGAGCGGCAGGCCGTTGCCGGAACCGGGCTGCCGGGCGGGACGGCGAGCGGGTGCGTCGACCGGTGGCCCGTCCTGCCCTCCCTCCCGGTCGCGCCGGGCCTCCCGCGCCGCTTCCGCGGGCGGCACTCCCGAGGCCGTCAACCGGCACATCTCCTCCAGCATGGCGACATCAGCCGGAGTCCATCGCCGGTGCCTCCCACCTTCGCGTGTCGCGGGACCGATGCCGTAGCGCCGGTCCCAGGAACGCAGGGTGGTCGGCGACACCCCGAGGCGCCGTGCCACCGCACCGGTCGTGACGCCGTGCGTCGTATCGAACATCTTTCCATGATACGACGCACGAACGATGCGAGGGCGGATCTGCCTGGTTCGGGCGGCGGGCCTGTGGGTTCGGGCGGAGCCGCTCCCCGGTGTCAGCCGATCCGGGCGATCCTTTCGGCCGCGAGGAGGTCCGCGCAGGCTGCTCGGGTCGCGCGGTGGACCGCGCGGGCGAGGCGGGCGCCCCAGAGGGAGCGCGGGCCGGCGAAGACCTCGGCGTCGGGGCCGGTGGGGGAGGGGGCGGCGACGCAGACGGCGTCCGTGGGGGTGCCGGAGGCGTCGGCTCCGAGCTCGACGAGGGCTTGGGTCTTCGCCTCGGTGGCGGTGGCGACCGCGTTCACGAGGGCGGCGTCCGTGAGCGGTACGGGGAGCGACACGATGATGTTGATCGTCCCGGGGCGCGGGGGCGCGACGTCACCGGCCGCCGGTGCGGCGGCCCAGCCGCGTACCCCGATCCCGGCGGTCACCACGGCCTGCGCGCCGCCGTCCGCCGCGTGCCGCCGGTCCGCGACCGAGGCCGCCGTCATGAGGCCGACGCCGACACCTGCGAGCCCCGCGCCGGAGGCCAGGTCGCCGAGGTGGGCCACGGGGTCGAGCCGGTCGTAGCCGGGAGGTACCTGGGCGTTCAGGACCCACGCCCGTTCGCCGATGCCGCCGCCGAGGACGGCGCTCGACACCATCCGCACGCCCGGCCCCGGGGCCCAGACGAGGAGCGGCCACTCCTGCCCCTGCTCCGTGTGCGCGAGGAGTGCGGCGTCGGCCAGGGAACGGCTGGTGAGGAGGGTTCGCGGAAGCACCCCACACCCTAACGCGCGAGACCTGACCGGCCGGGGCCGGGCGCGGCCCGGTGGGGGAGGAGCGGCGCGGCGGTGCAGGGCGGCGTGGCCCGGTGGGGGAGAAGAGCGGCGTGGTACTGCCGGGTGCGCGCTCGGAAGGGAAGGGGCAGGAGGGCCGGGACGGGAGCCGGCCGTGCTGGACCGCCCGTACTCCCGCTTCGAACCTGCTGCGTGCGCCCAGCCGTTCCATCAGGTCGGTGGCGATGCGGCGTGCCGCGCTCCGACAGCCAGTTGACGTACTCGACTGTGTGCGGGCTGTTGCGGGCGCTGTCGAGGTAGATCGTCCGCATCCGGATCCTGCGCTTCAGCAGCGCCTTGATGAGCGGGCGGGCGGCCTCGACGGACTCCGGCGTGTGGGCGCTGTCGGGCGCGAAGGCCATCACCTCGTGGTCGTCTCACGGGTGAGGCGGGCCAGGCACTCCCGGATCTGGTCGAGGCCGACCAACTGCTGTACGCCGGGACTCGGCGCCTGCGGCCGCAGGCCGGCGAACCGGGTCTCTTCGGCCCCACCTCCGCCGCCGGTGTCACTCTCGCCACCGTGGGCTGCGCCTTCAGCCTGATCGCCGTACCCGTCTTCGCCGACACCACCGCGGAGGCCGCCGCCCTGGCCAGGGCTCAGGTCGGCGACAACGCCTGCTCGACGAACTCGCTCGGCGGCAGGAGCTTCATGACGAGCTGCAACACCTCGACCGGTACCGAGGCGGAGCCCTGCGCGCGGACTTCGTGAAGTGGGCCTGGAAGAACTCGGGCTTCAACATCAACGGGACGGACGCCCGGGCCTCCTCCTTCTGCTCCTGCGGTCAGGCCGACGGCACCCTGCACACCTCGTCCTCGTACCAGCCCCAGGTCGGAGACGCCGTGGTCTTCGAGTACGCCAACGGCTGGGCGCAGCACGTCGGCATGGTCACCGCGCTCTGGCCAACGGCGAGTGGCACGGCGATTACCTGTACCCGGACTCGGCGGACGACCCTGCCTCTGCGCTGGCGATCGTCGCCGATGCCGCGCAGGAGACCGTCACCGAGTGTCTGTGGCAGGCGTGGCCTCTGTGCGCCGAGCATGGCCTGGGCATGCATCCGCGGGATGCGGACGAGCAGCTGTCCTGGTGGTGCGCGGGAGAGCGGTTGAGTCGCGGCCCAGCCCGTATCCGTGCAGCCGTGCGCGCGCTCGACACCTTTGTCCGCCCGCCTCGCCCCCATCGCTAGAGGCGGCGGGCGAGTCGATGTCCCCTGCGCCACGGTCGTTGAACGCGACTTACGTGAAGAGGGCCGGGTCAGGTGTTGTGGTGACGCAGCACCTCGGCCGCACGGCCTTGTCCCATCGCATCTTCACCGGCTTTCGGTCATGACCACCCACGGCAACTGGAGCGACCGGGTCGCCGACGTCGCGGTGAGCGCCTCGCAGAAGCACGTCGGTTCCATCCCGGGCTCCATCGGCCAGCGCATCAATGCTTACGCCATCCCGCTCGGCGTGACCCCCGCCTCGTGCAGCAAGGGCGACCGCGACTTCACCGGTGACCTCAACGACGACCTGCTCGGCGTGAGCGCCAGCGACGACAGGCTCCGCACGTACGCCGGAAACGGCGACTTCGCCTCGCACGAGGTCGGTTCCGGCTGGGGCGGCATGAGCCACCTCGTCCGACCCTGCACACACCCACACCCGGGAAGCCGCCCCGCTGCACAGGCCGGGTGGCTCCCGTCGTCCCGCCGTACGGCTCGACGTGTACGTGGTCCGCCCGTCCCGGAAGAGCCCCTGCGGGGCAGCCCTCAGGGGAGCGGGGCCGTCGTCGTCGGCCAGGTCTCGCGGGTCACGAGGTCGAGGACGAGTGCCGCGATGTTCCACGCGTCGTCCTCGCCGCGGTGGTGGCGGCCTTCGAGGGGCAGGCCGGCGATGCGCAGGGCGTGGGCCATGCCGGGCTTCTTGCGGAGCTCGTGGGCGTCGGTGAACACGGCCTTGGCATTGGTGTGGGTGCGGTCCGTCGGGTACCCGAAGGGGTAGGGGACCCCGTCGGCCTGGCACTGCCGGGCGAACTGCCGGCGGTCGTACTCGCCCCAGCTGGCCCAGGGACGTACCCCGGCCTCGTACTCGTCGGCGAGGATCCGGCATGCCTCGGCGAAGGTGACGCCCTGGTCCACCTCTGCCTGGGTCAGGCCGGTCAGTTCGGTGCAGAAGTCGCTCACCGCCGACCGCGCCGGGCGGACCAGGATGCGGTGGCGGGACACGCGTCGGCGGGCCGGCACGTCCACGACGGTGAGGCCGATCTCGATGATCTCGTTGACGGACCCGGGCGGCGGTTGTCCGTTCCAGCAGGTGGCTTCCACGTCGATGACGTTCAGTAGGGCGGATTTATGGTGCATGGGGGTGAGGGTAGGGGGGTGGGTCGATGGCGGCACCCGAGTTTCCGGCTGCCTCATCGCCACCATCAACGACCTTTGTACGCAAGGGCTTTATGTCTTTCTGCCGGCGCGCTTCCTGGGAATCCCCACCCGGCCTCGATGTCCCGCACCTGATGCTGTGGGATGGCGGTGTGGTGAGGCGCAAGAAGGTGAGGAAGCAGCGACCGTCCTTCGGTGTTCCGGCGGAGATTCTTCTGATGGTCACGTCCACGGGTTGGGTTTCCAGCTTCCGCACCGTGGAGGGTGGGCTGGTGTGCGGGCGCCTGGACCTGCCGGTCCATGCCGACCCGCAGGACGCGCGGGACCGGGCGGCCGCGAATGTGGCGGCAGTCACGCGCGCCGTCCATGGGTTCGACGTCGAGGTGACGTGGGAGGAGCCGCTGGAGCCTTGGGCCTGGAACGCCCGGGTGGCTCGCGTGGCGGCGAAGGGGTCGCCTCCGGAGGAGAACTGACGGTGGGGAGGGGGATCGACGCCTGTGTGCGCGAGGAAGACCGGCTCTTCGGCACGGGATGTTCCAGGTGGAGAGGATCGGCTGCCTGTCCCCGTTGGTCAGGACGTCGAGGGCGCCCGGGTGGGTGGCTTCCGCGGGAACGGCGGGTGTCGGATGTCGGATCACGGGGACGGATTCCGGCCGGTTTCCCGATGTTCCTGACGGCCCCGCGGTCAGTGGGTAGCGTCTGCGATCAGATCCGGCTGCGGTGTGAGATCGGCCGGGCGGTCGTGAACACAGAGAGCGAGTACTGATGTTGACTGTGGAGACGTCTCTGAAGGAGGCGATGACCTCGATCGAGGGGAGTCTGGGGGTGGCGCTCGTCGACTACACGAGCGGCATGGCTCTGGGGACGCTGGGTGGAGGCAAGAACCTCGACCTGTCGGTGGCCGCGGCGGGGAACACCGACGTGATCCGCGCGAAGGTCCGCGCGATGGAGCTGCTGGACCTCAAGGAAGACATCGAGGACGTGCTGATCACCCTCGGGAGCCAGTACCACCTCATCCGGCTGCTGCGCGGTCGTGGGGGCAACGGTCTGTTCCTGTACCTCGTGCTGGACAAGGCGAGGGCGAATCTGGCCATGGCCAGGCACCAGCTGAAGCGCATAGAAGCGGAACTGGAGCTCTAGTCCTTCTCCCTTGTTCCCGGCTTCGTGCGCCCATGAGTTGAAAGATTCTTCAACTCGACACATCTAAAAGTGATCAGCCGGGGCGTGCCGGAGCCGGGAGGCAGGAGAATGACAGGAGCTGGGCATCGAGAAACCGGCAGGTCTGGCCGGTAGCCCTTGGATTCGTCGTACCCGGGCGGGAGTGTTGTCGCATGCAGGTGCCGCTGTACCAGGCCAAGGCGGAGTTCTTCCGCATGCTCGGACACCCCGCCCGGATCCGCGTACTCGAACTGCTCCAGAACGGCCCGGTACCCGTACGCGAGCTTCTGAACGAGATAGACATCGAGCCGTCCAACCTGTCCCAGCAGCTCGCCGTTCTCCGCCGGTCCGGCATTGTCGTCTCCGTCCGTGACGGTTCGACCGTCAGTTACGCACTCGCCGGCGGCGACGTGGCGGACCTGCTGCGCGCCGCGCGGCGCATCCTCACCGAAATGCTCTCCGGACAGAGCGAGTTGCTTGCCGAACTCCGGGACACCGACACCGCGGTGCAGGCGAGTCCGCCCCGGCGATGACGGGGCCGCCGGTCGGCGTCGGGCCGTGCCCGCCGACGCACACTGCGGGTCCGACGGCCGCCTGACGGAGCTGCCGCACTGCTGCCAGGCTGCACCGTACGACCGCTGCACCGCACGGCCGCTTTCCCGCACGCCCCGAGACCGTCGATGCGTGAGCTGGTCCAGCTTCGAAGACGCGCCGGATTCCTCATGTTCCTCGGCCAGGCCGGACTCACCGACCTCCAGCGCACCGGGGCGCTGTCGGTCCGGGGGAGGCGCACCGGAGACGCGGGGAGTGCACGGAGGCGTTCGCCGACTTCGACCGGGCGATCGAACTGACGCCGAGCGCGTCATGGCCGTACACGGGGCAGGCGGCGACCCACCACGATCTCGGCTCCTTCGACCGGGCTCAGGGGGGGCACGACCGGGCTGGCCCTGGAGCCGGATTACGTGTGGGCCCTCGTGAGGCGCTCGCGGCTCCGGCGCGCGCTGGGCGACGCCGACGCCGACGCCGACGCCGACGGCGAGGTCGAGGTCGAGGTCGAGGTCGTGGACCTGGACCGGGCGCAGGCCCTGTCCCTGGACGATCCGTGGCTGGTGGGCGGGGCGAGACACCGCGGGAGTGCGGTCGATACGCGGAGGGGCGTGGCCCAGTACGACCGCGCCGCCCCGGAGCTCGATCCCGATCACACCTGGGCGCTCGGCAGCCGCGCCCCCGCCCAGCACGCCCTGGGCCGTGGCTACCTCGCGCTCACGGACCTGGACCGGGCGCTCGGCATAGATCCGGAGTACGGCAGGACCCGGGCGCGGGCGCGGCGGGCGGAGATCGTGGCCGTGACCACCGCCGAGGGCCGCCACCTTGCTGTGATCGAGGCGCCGGCGGACCCGAAGGGCGATTTCGGAGAGCGGTGCACACCGTAGTCAGCGGTGGCGAGCGGCGTTCGCGCTGCTCGGACGCGGGGCCGAGAGAGTGATGGTGGCTCGCCAGGATCGGTGCCGTGCATCCGGATGCCGGCGCGCGGAGAAGAGCTACTGGAGAAGAGCTCGTAGAAAGGTGAACGTCGCCCGCCGCGGACGTGTGGCCCGGCTGAGGGCCGGGCAGTCGCTGTGCACGTCATCCGCCGGTCCCCGAGGAGGCAGCCATGGCCCGTTCACGGGCAATGCAGGGACGTACCGCAGTCGTCACGGGAGCCGCCCGAGGCTTGGGCGCGGGCCTGGCTCTGCGGCTCGCCGAACGAGGGATGAAGGTGGCCCTGCTCGGCAGGGAGGCCGCCACGCTGGAAGCCGTGGCCAGGACCCTGCCCACCGAGAGTCACGTCGTCGAGGTCGACGTCACCGACGACGAGACCATGCGCCGCGCCTCCGACGACGTGGCCCGGCACCTCGGCACCCCCTCGGTCGTCATCGCCAACGCCGGCGTCGCCGAGGGCGGCCCCTTCGAGACATCCGATCCGGAGACGTGGCGGCGCGTCATCGAGGTCAACCTCGTCGGGAGCGCCGTCACCGCGCGCTCCTTCCTCCCAGGTCTGCGGACCACACGGGGGTACTTCCTCCAGGTCGCCTCCACGGCTGCGTTCGGCGCGGCCCCCATGATGAGCGCGTACTGCGCGTCCAAGGCCGGCGCGGAGGCCTTCGCGCGTTCCCTGCGCGCCGAAGTGGCCCACCAGGGCGTCGCCGTGGGTGTGGTGTACCTGCACTGGACCGACACCGACATGGTCCGCGACGTCGACCGCCACACGGTCCTGCGGGAGCTGCGCGGGCACATGCCCGCTCCCGCCCGCCGCGTGTACTCGGTGGACCGGGTCTCGGACTGGATCGCCCGCGGCGTGGACCGTCGTGCGGCGTCCGTCTACGCGCCGCCGTGGCTCAGGCTCGCCCAGGCCGGGCGCCCGATCTTCCCTCTCTTCGTCGAATTCGTGTCGCGGCGGGACCTGCCGCGCCTGATGCGCGAGTACGCCTTCGACCAGACCGGTCTTCTCGGCCACGGCGGCCGCATCGAGGAGGCGAAGCTCGGCCGCGCGGTTACCGCCCCCGGCCCCACGGCTCCCGCGAGCGACGGACCCGAGCGGGCGTGAGCCCCGCTCGGGTCGGTGTCCCGCTCGGGTCGGTGTCCCGGTCGGTGTCCCGGTCGGTGTCCCGGTCGGTGTCCCGACCAGGACGGACGGCTTCGTGCTGGTCGACGTGCTGGTCGCCGGAGCGCGCCGTTGGTGGTCAGCCGCCGTGGTCGGTGCCTCCGCTACGGGTCACGTCCTCGAACATCGAGTGCCGTGGAAGGGCGTCTCGGTGCGCGGATAGCCTGCCCCGACAGGGGAGGTTCCATTGTTGAGCGAGAGCGACGCGCGCATCCTGGCCCAGGGACTCATCGGCGAGCACGTGACCGTCACCTTGGTGAAGCAGCGGCACGGCAAGTTCTACGTCTTCTACGCCGCCGCCGACGGGGATGAGGGCGGGGCGGTCACACCAAACCTGCCAGGTTGGCGCGCGGGCGTCAGGAATCCATCGCAGCTCGGTCGGACTCGCTGCGAAGAACGCAGAATTCATTGCCTTCGGGGTCGGCAAGGACTGCCCAGCCAGTCCCATCGTGATTCCGGCGATCGGCGACCAGGGTGGCACCGAGGCCGAGCGGCCGTTCCACCTCCTGCTCGCGCGATGCCTCAGGGCGCAAACACAGATGGATCCGGTTCTTGATCTTCTTGGACTCGGGCACCTGGTTGAAGTACAGCACCGGGCCCTCCACCCCCAGACGCCACCGAGTTGCGCTCCGCCTTCGCGCACACAGCTCAGGCACGGCAGCACTTTCGATACACGCTTTAGCTCCGGCAGGGCAGGAAACGCCATGAGCTCGTCGAAGAGTTCGCGGTTCTGGAGGCAGGGGTAGAGCCGGCCGATCATGCGGTGGAAGACGTCGTGCTGGGCGGTCGCGTGCCAGTCGCCCTCTTCGTGGCACCAGCGCACCCCGCGGGCCTCGGTCTTTCCAGGAGCGCGGAAGCGGGTGCGCGCATCCCGAAGGGGCTTTCACGGAGAAGGGTCTGTATCAGGAGGCGATCCGCCTCAGCCTGCGGAGGAGGTCCTGCCGATGACCGGAGCGAGGACGCTCGTCGTGGGAGCGACGGGGATGATCGGGGGTCTGGCCGCGCGGATGGCGGCCGGGCGGGGTGCCTCGCTCGCCTTGGCCGGTCGTGACGGCGAGCGGCTGGTGGAGCGGTCACGGCGGCTGGGCGACTGCCCGTACCGCGCCTTCGACGCCTATGACCTGGACGGATGTGCCGCCCTGGCGCCGTGGGCGTCGAAGGTGCTCGGAGGACTGGACGCCGTCGTCGTCGCCATCGGCGTCGCGGGATTCGGCCGTGCCGAGCACGTCGGCGAGGCGGCGGCCGAGCACCTCATGACCGTCAACGCCCTGGCACCCATGGCCGTCGTACGAGGGGCCCTGCCGGTCCTGGAGGCGGCAGGGGCCGTCGTGGTCGTCACCGGGATCGTCGTGGACAAGCCGCCGTTGGAGACCGCCGACTACGCGGCGTCGAAGACGGCGCTCGCCGCCTGGCTCGGTGTGGTGCGGCGTGAACAGCGCAGACGGGGGGTCCGCGTCGTCGACGTCCGCATGCCGCACCTCGACGGCGGGTTCGCCGACCGGGCGGTGACCGGCAGTCCGCCGAGGATGCCGCCTGGTGAGGACCCGGCCCGGGCGGTGGAGGAGTACGTGCTGGGGCCGCTCGACACGGCAGGGGCGCGTGATTCCTGAGGGACCGGCCCGCAGAAGCGGTTTCGAATTTCCCGACATCGGCTGCATCCGGATCGGCGCCGGGGGAGAAGTCTCCACGGAGCCTCCGTCGTACCCCCCCCGAGCGGCGGAGGCTCCGCACGTCGAGCCGGCCCCCGGCGCGGTCGGCGCGCGCCCCTGCCGGCCCCGGCCTCCCGCCCCTGGCAGTCCGGCTTCCGGCCCCTGCCAGTCCGGCTTCCCGCCCCCGCTCCGCGTCACCCCGCCAGCATCGTGTCCAGCGTCATGAACGGGTCCGTGAGCCTGGCCAGGCCGTACGCCTGGTCGTACGCACCGTCGCCGATCTGTCGACGCGCCGACTGCTCGGCGTGCTGCCGCAGGGGCTTCAGTTCGGGGGTGCCACGCTGGGGGTGCCCGACCATCTCCCAGAACACCTGGCCGGCTCCGTAAGCGACCGCCGCGTCCTCGCCCCGCTCCAGCGCCGCGAGGGCGACCGCGAGCAGGTCGAGGCCCAGGCCCAGGCCGAAGGCGTCGCCGATCCGGCGCTTGTCGCGCAGCATGGCGCGCGCGTGCGAGGCGGCGTCGGCCGCGCGTTGCTCCTGGAGCGCTATCACGGCCAGTTGGTACTCGGTGTAGGAGCGGGTCCAGTGCTCTCCCGCCGATACGGAGTCGTTCCGCAGCGCCTCGGCCTCGGCGCGTCCCGTACGCAGGGATCCGGAGGCCGTCAGCGCGAACACGCGCACGAGGCGGCACCGCGCCGCCGCGGGAGCCGCGCAGCCCTTTCGCGCCAGGGCGCGGTCGGCGACGGCGAGCGCGTCCAGGGGTTCGCCGCGCAGCAGCATCACGAGCCCGCGCAGGTAGGCGGCGTCCGCGAGCAGTGTCGTGTCAGCCGCGCGGAACGCCTCCTCGTCCGCCCTCCCCGCCAGGCGTGCGGCGGTGTCGTAGGCGCCCTGGAGGCACCGGACCACGCCGAGCGCCCAGTACAGCTTCGCCGTGACCGCCGGGGGGCCGGCGACGAGCCGCAGGCACTTCTCCAGGTAGTGCGACGCCTCGTGCAGATGGCCGGAACACGCCCAGAAGAAGCCGACGGCGCCGGCCAGTTCCGCGGCCTTCCGGGGGTCGGTCGCCAGGAGGTGTTCCAGCGCCGCGCACAAGTCGCCGTAACAGGAGTTCAACTGCGTGAACGTCGCGGACTGCTCCGGTCCCCACCAGGAGCGCTCGGCGGCCAGGGCGAGTTCGCGGAAGTGCAGGGCGTGGCGGTCGGCCGTCGGGCGGGCCTCGCCGAGCTCCGCCAGCCACAGGGCCCCGTACTCGCGCACCGTGTCGTAGACGTGCACCCGGCCGTCGGACAAGGTGACGACGCTCTTGCGGGCCAGTCCTTCGAGGGCCTCGGCCAGCGCCGGGTCGGTCAGGGGGCCGCCGCGGCAGACCTGGGTCACGTCGTCCACCGTGGCACCGGAACGGAACACCGACATGCGGGCCCACAGGAGGCGTTCGAGGGGCGCGCACAGCTCGTGGCTCCACCCGATGGTGGTCCGCAGCGCACGGTGACGGGCGGGCCGGACGCGGCTGTCGCCGCTTTCGCCGAGGGCGAGTCTGCCGCGCAGGAGCCCGGCCATCGAGCCCACCGACTGCCCGGGCAGGCGCGCGGCGGCCAGCTCCAGCGCCAGGGGCACCCCCTCCAATCGGCGGCACACCTCGGCGGCGGCCACGAACTCCTCGGGGCGCGTCCACCGCACCCCCGCGGACGCCGCGCGGGCGACGAACAGCTCCATCGCCTCGGAGTCGGGGGCAAGGGGACCGACGTGCAGCAGGGCCTCACCGTCCAGGCCCAGCGGTTCGCGGCTGGTCGCGAGCACCACGAGCCCGGGGCAGCGCCCCAGGAGCGCCCGCACCAGTTCGGCGCACGGCTCGACGAGGTGCTCGCACGAGTCCAGGACCAGCAGGGTGGGGCGGTTGCCGATCCAGCCGGCCAGCGTGTCCACCGGGCCGTGGGGCGAATGGTCCGACAGGCCACAGGCGTCGGCGATCAGCGGGGTGAGCAGCGTCGGGGTGCTCAGCGACCACAGGGGAACCCAGTGCACGCCGGCGAACAGGTCGGGCCCGTACTCCTCGGCGACCCGCGCGGCGAGCCGCGACTTCCCGATGCCGCCCGTCCCCGTCAGCGTCACGAGGCGCTCGGTGCCCAACAGGGACACCAGGTCCTCGACCGCCTTCTCCCGCCCGACGAACGGCCCGCTCCCCGGCGGTGCCCAGCTCTCCATCCCCGCATTGTGGGGGAGGCCCGGCAGGCGCCGGACCGCCGGCGTTTCGGATGCGTTCTTTTCGGCCCTTTCCCTTCGAGTCGCGGTGGCGATTCCGGCGGCCGACGGACCGGCGCGAAGCTCGCCGACGAGACGGCCGGCCGCGGCCCGGGGTCGTAGTCGGACGCTCCTGCACTCCTCGCCGGCGATCACCCTCGGTTACTGTGCTCACTTCCTGCCGGAAGCCGGCAGGAAGGGGCGCGGAATTCCTTCTGATCTTCCGTCATCCCGGCATTCGGCAACCGTGCAAAGGCTTTTGCCGGACGGTCAGGAAGCCGCAGGCAAAGAGTTCTCAAGGTCCGGCGCCCATACCTGGCAACACCTCATCAAATCATCCGACGCGCGGGGTCCGGCCGCGCGAGCTGTTCCACGACCATGATCGCGGCCACGCTACGGTCCCCTCCGGCAGTCGCATGAGTGTGCGACTGCGTTTCGGTAAGTGCACTTGGAGAGATGCTCGTGCGGGCTTGGCGTATGCAGACGCCTGACGGTGGATCGCGCAGACGGAGACTCAGATGGGTTTCTGCCATCGGCGCAATTTCCATGACTGTCACATTGCCGGGCGTTCCGTCCACCAGCGCGCTGGACGGGGACCAGCGCGGAAAGGTGTGGACACCGCCCAGTACACCGCTTTCTGCACAGAAGTCGGTGAAGGGGAAGGATCTCGAGCCGGGGAAGCCGAGGAAGCCCTCGTACCCCGTGCCGGGTGACTGGCAGCCGGTTCCGCCGGTGGCCGTGCCGATCGGGACGGCCACGGTAGCCCTCCCCGACGGCAAGCCCGTGCAGGCCGGGAAGCTGCCGGTCAAGGTGGCCCGGGTCGATCGCAGCCCGGCAGATCCGGTCGAGGTCGCGGTGGCCGGCAAGGACAAGGGCAAGGCCCTCGGCGTGGCCGGCCCGGTGGTGACCCTGACCGACACGGCCACCGGCGCCAGGACCGGCGCCAGGACCGGTACCCCGGCGCGCAAGCGCGAGGTGAAGGTCGCGCTGGACCTGAAGACCCTCCAGGGCGCGGCCTGGTCCGACCGGGCGCGGCTGGTCGCGCTTCCGGCGTGTGCGCTCACCACTCCGCACCGCGCGGCGTGCCGGAAGCAGACCCCGGTCCCGTCCACCGTCGACCCGAGGACGGGCGTCCTGACGGCCCGGGTCGCGATCCCGGCCTCGGCGGCCCCGGCCCCGGCGGCCCCGGCCCCCGCGGCCGGTGTGCTGCTGGCCCCGGCCGCCGCCGGAGCGGGCGAGTACGTCCAGGCGCCGGCCCCCGCACCCACGGCGATGGTGCTGGCCGCGGCCCCGACCTCCGGTGGCGCTATGGGCGACTACGCCGCCTCGCCGCTGTCCCCGTCGATGGCATGGGGCGCCGGTACGAACATGGGCAACTTCACCTACTCGTACCCGATCCAGGCCCCGGCCGCACTCGGCGGCTCCGCCCCCAAGGTGGCGCTGTCGTACGACTCGTCCAGCGCGGACGGCAAGACGTCGGCCCAGAACGCGCAGGCCTCCTGGATCGGCGAGGGCTGGGGGTACGAGCCCGGGGACCTTGCCCCTGAATCCTGGACACGGGTTATGCGGCTGGCGTCAAAGTAGTTGATGTTGCTTGGGAAGCTGTCTCGTAGGCGATCGGGCTGCGGTGTCCGGGGGACCCTGCGCGACGAACCAGCCCGGGAGGCGCAGTGGCAGCAGATCCTCGTCGACGTGGAGGCAGGCAGGCCACCTCGGTGGGAGAGCGTCTACGCCGGGTTTAAGGCTGCGGTCGACTGGCCCACCGAAGCGCCCGGGCGAGAGCTCGCGGATTTTTTGCCCTGTCGCCAAGGTGGTTCTGACTGGTCGTGAACCGGAAGCCTGGTACGCCAGCTTCGCCCCGACCATCTCGGTCGCAATGGGCACGAAATCCCTTCGGATGGCACCCTGAGCGCAATGGCTGTCTCTGGCATCGCAGGTACGCCTGCGCGGGACCCGCTGGTACGACGAATCGTCGGCGAACGAGTCTTCGGCGGCCGGGCGGACGACAAGGGATGCGTCCCTGCGGTGTACCGGCGTCACGTCGCTGAGGTCGTCGCCGCAGTACCTGCGGACCGCTTGCTGTCGTTCGATCCCGCTGACGGCTGGGGCCCGCTAACCCAGTTCCTCGGGGCCGCAGAGCCGCTGGATGACTATCCCCATGTCAGCCAGCTGCCCGACTTCTGGCGGTTGTGTGTCCGCACATGACCCGAAGTCCCTCAGCGGGAGTCAGTTGATGGTGAGGGTGGCCACGCTGTCGATCCGCGAGACGGTCCCGAGTCCGAGCGTGCAGGCCAGGACGTCAGTGGAGGGGCCGACGAGCTGGTAGACGACCGAGTCGCCGGCGAACAGCCCTGATGTGACTGTGCCCGTGACAGTGGTGGTGATCGTGGCGGCGGCGAGGTTCACGGTCCGGGTGCCGGTCACGACGGACGTCGCACCGTTGTTCCAGGTGAAGCTGAGGGTGGTGGCGGCGGTGTTGAGCAGGGTGAGGCAGGAGTAGGACGGGATGGTGACCTGATGCACCGTCACCGGTGCTGAGTTGATGGCCGGCACGCTCAGCGAGGTGCAGGTGTTCAGGTCCCGGGTGATGGTCACGGTGGTACTGGCCGGGGTGAGGCTGAGCGGCGGCGAGTACGTCGAGGAATCGCTGCTTGGTGCGGTGCAGAGAATGTCCCCCGGTGCGGCCTGCGCCTGTGAGCCGGTCATGAGCGTTCCTGCCGCGAGCGCCAAGGCCCCCAGCAGGCGGATGACAGAGTTCGGCTTCATTGAGAAGCCCCCTTCCTGAAACTTTGATTCTGTTAGGCCACAGCCAGCCTTGACCAGCACTCTCTCTGCCAGAGCTCACCGTGCGTACCGGAGACGTCCGCGGTTCCCTCCCCTCACCCCCGGTGCGCCTTGGCCTTGCACCTGACGCCGACGGCCGTCCAGAGCGGTACGGAATTCGACGCGGGAGGCGGGCGGTTCGGTGGCTGCGGCCGGGCTTCATGAGCTCCACTTATTTCATTCGAGGTGCGGACGAACATGCCACCGGCCATGGAGCCCGTACATAGCCCGTTCGGACCGGCGCACAAGGGAGTAGGACCAGAGCGTCCTCGGCGCACGGAACGGGGTGAGCGCGCTCGAAACGGCGCAATCGGACGACACCTCCATGCGTGATCAGACTCTCACCGGCTGGGATTCGATGCCCCTGTTACGCAGGCTGCACGTGGCGCCCGGGTACGTCGCCCCATACGCGCACCCCTGTTGGCGCTGCTCGCCCGGTTCCCGTGGCCGCCGCAGGGTACGGCCTTCTCTCCATGGCCCCGCATCCCAGCATCGCCATGTCCCGCACGCGGCCGCTACGGCGATCAATACCACGTTGAGGGATCACGAACCGGGGGACATCGAACTCCACGCTCTCTGAGTGGACGTTACTGAGGTTGAACTCGTGATGTCGTGCCGTTGTTCAGGTGGGCCGGATGGTCAGGCCGGTCTCGGCGAGGCAGCCGTCTATGAGGTCGCTGCGGTACTGGATGTGCCGTAGGCCGCGTCGGATGCGCTGGACGAGGTGTTCGGGGGTGCTGAAGGCGACGTTGGAAAGCCAGCCGCGCCGCAGCAGTGACCAGATTCCTTCGACGGGGTTGAGGTCGGGTGCGTAGGGCGGCAGGTAGTAGATGGTCAGCCAGTCCCGGGCCTCGGCGAACTTCCGCAGGTCGGCGGCCTTGTGGACGTTGAGGTTGTCCCAGACGAGGACGATCGGGCCGCCGAGCTGCCGGTGTGCGGCGATCAGCAGATCCCGGTAGTCACGCCAGGAAAAGCTCTTGCGTCCGTCGCGTTGGCCGTCGTCCCGGCGAGGACGGTAGATCAGCCGGGACCTGTGGCCGGGTTTGTAGCAGGTCAGCGCGGCGATGGACACCCGTCTGCGGGAACGACCCCGCACCCGGACCACCGGGGTCCGGCCGCGCTGGGACCAGGTCTTGGCCTGCGGCGGCGTCATGGAGAATCCGGCTTCGTCCTCGAAGACGAGCCAGGCTCCACAGGCCGCCGCGAGTCTTCCGCGCAGGGCCACACCTCCTTGACCCACCCGGCCACCGCGTCGTCATCCCGCTCGATCGCCCGTCGAGCCGGGACCTGGCAGGACCAGCCGTTGCGCACCAGCAGTTTCCGCACGCCCTGGATGGTGTAGGTCAGATGGAAGCGCCGGCCGATCACCGTCTTGATCCGCGCGAAAGGGACATGAATTGCATCAGGCGCGAGAACTCGCCCCTCTGTGATAGGAGCCGCCGGAGCAGGCAGGATCCGTCCGCTCGCCACTCGGGCGAGCCGTCCAGGAGCCCCTTGAACTGCGCCGCAGGACCTCGCGTGACCTGCCAGGACCTCGGTCGTTCTCACCTAATGAACGATTCATTCGCCCTACTCGCGGCGTGTTGGGGGTTGGTGTGGGCGGTTCTTCATGGAACGTGCCGGGGCGGCACCGGCACTGTTCATCATGGGTGGTGCACCGCTGCTGCATCCTGAGTCTCAGGTCTTCGAGGGCATGCTCTCAGGGTGGAGGGACCAGCAGCTGGCCCGAAATCTGAGCAAGGGAACGATCGAGGACCGCCTGTCGGCAGTCCAGCGGTTCCAGCGCTTCACCAACGAGCGGCCGTGGACTTGGCGTCCCGCCGACGTGGAGGAGTACACCTCCCATCTCAGGTGCGACGGTCGGGAACGGTCCCACTCCACCATCCGCGGCTACCACGGCCACGTCCGGTTGTTTCTGGAATACGTCTCCGACCCCCGCTACGAATGGACGGCCGTCAGCGAGCGGCTCTTTGGCACCCATCCGTCGCAGGTGTTCTTCGAGTGGAACACCGCTGTGCACGTGTCCGAGTATGAAGGCCGTCCGGGGCGGCGAGCCCTGACCCAAGGCGGAGCTCCAGCAGTTCTTCGACTACGCCGACGACCAGGTCGCCGCTGCTCGCACGTCGGGCCGCAAGGGCTGGTTGCCAGCGATGCGGGACGCGACCGCGATGAAGGCCACCTACGCGTGGGGACTGCGTCGCCGTGAAGTGATCAAACTGGACCTGGCGGACCTGGGCCACAACCCGCACGCTCCCGAGTTCGGTGACCTCGGCGTCATCTACGTCCGTTGGGGCAAGGCATCGAAGGGTTCAGCACCCAAGCGACGCAGCGTTCTCACGGTCTTCCCGTGGTCGGTCAAAGTCCTTGAGCAGTGGGTCGGCGGCTACCGTGCCCTGTTCGAAACCGCCGCCGGCAGCGGTGCACTCTGGCCGAGCGAACGATCACCACGCCTGGACATGGGTGCACTGGGCGACCGATTCGCCTCCTACCGCGACGCGCTCGGGCTGCCGCAGGAGCTGACCCTGCACTGCCTGCGCCACTCGTACGTGACGCACCTGATCGAGGCCGGATACGACCCCCTGTTCGTCCAACAGCAGGTCGGCCACTCCTACGCCTCCACCACCGCGCTCTACACATCGGTGTCATCGGACTTCCGGACCCGTACGTTGCGCAACGTCCTGGACGGCGCCATCAGCCGCGCGATCAGCGCCGCGACTGGAGAAGGACTCGGATGATCAGGCGGCTGGGCTACCACTGGCACCTGCGGCGAATTATGGCCGCACACAACATCTGGAAAACCACCAAGCTCATCCCGCTGCTGCGCGAACGAGGCGTCAACCTCTCCACCGCGCAGGTCTACCGGCTGGTCACCGACCGGCCCGAGCGCCTGTCCCTACCGGTCCTTGCCGCGCTCTGCGACATCCTCGACTGCTCCCCGGCCGACCTCATCGAGCCCTACGTCGAGGCCGACCGCCGCAAACGCACAGCCGGCGAGGCCGCCGTCATCGAGATCAACTCTGACTTCCGGCCCGAACGCGCCCGCATCATTGAGGACTGAGAGTGCCCGCACCGCGCAAGTACACATCTGACCCGAGCCGTTGGCCGGCCTGCGTCCGCTGCGGCTTCTGCTACCCCGCCAGCCAGCAGTGGCCCGAGGGCACCGTCTGCTACTACTGCGTCCGTGCCGCCCGCAACCGCCAGGGCACCTGCGCCGCATGCGACCACACCGGCATCCTGCCCGGCCTCGATCCGCAAGGCCGTCATGTCTGCGTCCGGTGTTGCGATGTGCCGATCGAAGTCGAATGCAAGCGATGTGGAGAGGAGAACCTGGCCAACGACAACAACGTCTGCTGGCGTTGTCTGCTCTCGGACAGGATCGACAAGCTCCTCGCCGGCCCCGGCGGGGCAATACCCGAGGGTCTTCAACCACTCGCGCAGGCCATCGTCGGGATGCCACGGCCGAACAGCGGGTGGGCATGGATCCACATGAACCGACGCGTGCCTGATCTCCTGCGGGGACTTGCCAGCGGCGACATCGCTCTCAGCCACGAGGCTCTCGACTCCCTGCCCCGGTCCGGGACAGTCGAATACCTACGCGGCCTTCTCGTCACTCATGGGTGCCTGCCCTGGCGCGACGAACATCTCGTCGCCTACGGCCGCTGGCTCGCACCAAAACTCGACGGCATCACCGATGCTGAACAGCGCAAACTCATCGAACGCTATACACGCTGGCACGTCATGCGACGTCTGCGGGACAACTCCCGCCAAGGGCCCGTGACCGCGAACTCGTTCCTGCGCGCCAAGCAGCACACGACCCTCGCCATCCAGTTCCTCCAATGGCTGGCGGATCGGGGGCGACAGCTCCACGAATGCACCCAGCATGATGTCGACGGTTGGTTCGGCGGCGGCACCAGCACCCGCGGTCACGCCAACAACTTCCTGTACTGGGCCATCAAACAGCGGCTGGTCCGCAAGATCGCAGTCCCCTGGCAGCCACACGGCAACGGTCCGCTGGCCAGCGAGAAGAACTACGTCGAAGCACTTCGCGCCCTGCTTCTCCACGAGACCTTGCCCACCGCCCACAGGGCCATCGGCATCATGCTCGTCCTGTTCGGACAACCCGTCTCCAAGATCGTCACTATACGAATGGACGAGTTCCGTGAAAGCCAGGAAGGCTTACAGGTCAAACTCGGCAAGGACTGGACAGATGTCCCGGAGCCTGCCGCCGCAGTGATCCGCTTCCATCTCGCGACGCGTCCTGGCCTCACCACGGCGGCGAATCCGGACTCCCCCTTGGCGTTTCCCGGCCGGATGCCCGGCCGGCCGATGCACGTCTACTCCGTCGCGACGATCCTCCGCGAGAGCGGCATCCCTGCCATGGCCACGCGCTCAAGGGCTTGGATGCAGATGGTCCGCCAGGCCCCGCCGTCCGTCCTTGCTGATGCTCTTGGTATCAGCCCCAAGACTGCAATGCGCTACGCCGAACGTGCCGGAACGGACTACTTGACCTATGCATCCCTGCGCAGGCCTGCGGGCCCCGGCGATGTGTGACCTGTAGGCAGCCAGGGAGGCCCTCGATCATTACGGGCAGTCGTAGCGGTGGGTGAACGGACGCCCAGGGCAAGTGTGACACTCGAACAGATACACACCGCCCAGATCACCCAGCACCAGGCCCGGTCCCTCGGAGGGCGCGTGCCCCTCTTCGATCGGGGTCCAGGCGCGCCGGGATACGGCGTCGGCTTCCGTGCTCTCCACTGTCAGCAGGTGTTCCATTCGACTACCGCATTCGGCACATTCTGGCCACTCTGGGTCCTGGCTCCAGCCGGGGTATCCAACCAGTTTCGTCCCGGGCGCGGTGGAGAGGTGGCTCTGATAGTCCCAGCCTGTCTCCTGATCCAGGTCTAGGAATCGGAACTCCAACTCGTCCCACAGGCCGTCATGAAGATCCCAATAGGGGTACTCCGTCACCAGCTCGGGATGCACCACACACGGGCGCGGGACGTAGTTCTCGCACAGCTCAGCCGGGCTCGGCGGAGTCTCCAGCACCTTCCCGACCGAGCCCGCCGCTCGCCATTGGACATGCGGAACGACCCAGCGGTGGCCGCTGTGCTTCCGCGGGCACCACAGAACTTGAAGTAGATCGCACCCTTCGGGAAACGGGACGATGCCAGGAACGCTGGTGCGGTAGATCTGCACGACCGGCACCATCGGCGAGCCCTCGTGCTCAGGGCACAGCGGCCAGCTCTCATCGGCTGGCCACAGCAGCGGGCCTCCCACCGAGCTGTCTCCGCACGTCGGCTCACCCACACTCGGGTGAAGCCGCACGGTCTCCTTCCGGAGTGGTGCCACCTCAGGAAACAGCTGCTCAACGTCGACTGGTCGCGGCGGTGTATGGCGAGTCACGTCGACAGGCTACGAGACAACGGTCGTGCCGGAACGGGTCGGTCCCCGGCGCTTCACGGAGGTCTCTACTCACCCCTCACGAATAGTCGTCATTACCAACAGCGTCCAGCGTTGATCCTCCCAGCCGTGCGCGGCCGGCCCCTTGGCCAGCTCCGCCTCCAGCTGGGCGAACTGCCTCTCGCTCAGCCTCGGCAGCGATGCCGGCCCCTGTGACCGCAGAGCCCGCGGGCCGCCCTCGTCCCACATCTGCCGCCATCGCTGCACGGAGCGGACGCTGACCCGCAGGTCCTTGGCGATCACCGAGCTCGCCTCGCCCCGGGCGAACCTCTCTGCCTCGTCAGTCGACTACCAGCGCGGCATCCTGTCCGAGCTTTCCTCCATCCTGGAAGCGGCCGTCGACGACAAGCGCCTCGCACGCAACCCTATGCACGCGAAATCCGTGCGGTGGCCCAAGCCGCCACGGGAGCGGCGCGACGCGTGGCCGATGGACACGCCACTGCGCGTCCGCGACGCCATCAGCGAGCGGAACAGGATCGCCGTCGTAGTCGGCCTGGGGTGCGGACTCCGCCAGGGGGAGGTCTTCGGGCTCAGTCCCGAGGACATCGACTATGGGCGCGGCCTGCTGCACATTCGGCGCCAAGTACAGGCGATTCACGGAAGGCTGTACTTCGCCTTGCCGAAGGGGAAGAAGATCCGCACGGTGGATCTGCCCCCTTCGGTAGCCGAGGAACTCAAGCGTCACATCGAAGCGTTCCCGCCGATAGAAGTGGAGCTGCCGTGGGGGAAGCCGGAGGGGGAGAGGAAGAAGTTCTCCCTGCTGCTCACCACGCGCTTCGGCAATGCTGTCGCGGTGAACACATGGAACACCTACACCTGGAAGCCCGCCTTGGCCAAGGCGGGCGTCATCCCGCCGCGCGCCGAGGGGGGCGAAAGCCTGGCAGTGGGCGGCGGCCCCGAAGGACGGCTTCCATGTGCTTCGGCACACCTACGCCTCGATCATGTTGGAAGCCGGAGAGTCCGTCGTCACCCTGGCTCGGTGGCTCGGACACTCCTCGCCTGCGATCACTCTCGGTTACTATGCTCACTTCATGCCGGAGGCCGTCAGCAAGGGGCGCGGCACCATCGACGGTCTGCTTGGGGAGCGCGGGGGATCAGCTTGCTAGCCGAAACTCCCCAGATTCTCCCCAGCGCTGTTGACTCGTGTTCCCGGCCTCTACGCTCCGGAGAAGTCTTCCGTGGATTGCAAGGTTGAAGAGATGGGTGGCCTGGGAACGTGTTGGAAGAGGTCGTAGCGACCCGCTACGTCACGCCTTTGCGTGAGGGTGGTTCGCTCCCCGGGATCGTCGAGGCCGACGATCTCGGCACGTACGTCATGAAGTTCACCGGCGCGGGCCAGGGGCGCAAGACCCTGGTCGCCGAGGTCGTCTGCGGGCAGCTGGCGCGCAGGCTGGGCCTGCGGGTGCCGGAGCTCGTCGCGATCCAGCTGGATCCGGTGATCGGGCTCTCGGAGCCGGACCAGGAGGTGCAGGAGCTGCTGAAGGCGAGCGGCGGGCTGAACCTGGGCATGGACTTCCTGCCGGGGTCGCTGGGGTTCGACCCGCTGGCGTACGAGGTGGATCCGCGGGAAGCGGGCCGGGTCGTCTGGTTCGACGCGGTGATCAACAACGTGGACCGGTCGTGGCGCAACCCGAACATGCTGGTGTGGCACGGGGAGCTGTGGCTGATCGACCACGGGGCCACGATGATCTGGCACCACAACTGGCCGGGCGCCCAGGCGTCGGCCGCGAAGCCGTACGACGCGTCGGACCACGCGCTCGCGCCGTTCTCGCCCGACGTGGCGGCCGCGGCGGCCGAGCTCGCGCCGCTCGTCACCCGGGACCTCCTCGAAGAGGTCGCCGCCGACGTGCCCGACGAGTGGCTGGTCGACGAGCCCGGCTTCGCGAGTGCGGACGAGGTGCGGGCGGCGTACGTCGACGCGCTCCTGCCGCGCGCCGCCACCATCCACGAGCGGATCACGCTCGGCCCCCGCACCGAGAGCCGGCCCCAGCAGCCGCCCGGCTGGCTCGCCGAGCGTCTCGCGCCCCGGCCGCACTCCACCGAGAAGGACAGCACCACGTGACCGACCGCGATGTCTTCGAGTACGCGCTGCTGCGCGTGGTGCCGCGGGTCGAGCGCGGCGAGTGCTTCAACGCGGGCGTGGTCGTCTACTGCCGCGCCCGGTCCTTCGTGGCAGCCCGCACCCATCTGGACGAGGCCAAGCTGACGGTGCTCGACCCGGCGGCCGACGTGACCGGCGTCCGGGCGGCGCTGCGCGCGGTCGAGGGGGTCTGCCTGGGCGGCGATGCGGCGGGCCAGGCGGCGCGCGACGACGCGGGCCGCCGTTTCCGCTGGCTGATCGCCCCGCGCTCCACCGTGGTGCAGCCGGGCCCGGTGCACACGGGGCTCACGGCCGATCCCGAGGCCGAGGTGGAACGTCTGCTCGACCTGCTCGTGCGGTAGCACGGAGGGAGTGACCTGGTGCACCCGGTGGGCCGTTGACACCGGGTGCCAGGGCTTCTAGCGTCTCGTTCTGCGGACGATACTAAGCGGTCGCTCATGTGCGGGACGCAAGGGCGCACGACCGGTTCGGCCGCGACCAGGGACGATCCAAGGGCGAGGAGAACCAAGCATGTCCACCACCGAGCAGCGCGTAGCCGTCGTCACGGGTGCCGCACGGGGCATCGGGGCCGCCACCGCGCTCCGCCTCGCGGCCGAGGGCCGCGCCGTCGCCGTACTCGACCTCGACGAGGCGGCCTGCAAGGACACCGTCGAGAAGATCACCGCCGCCGGCGGCACCGCCCTCGCGGTCGGCTGCGACGTCTCCGACAGCGCGCAGGTGGAGGCCGCCGTCGCGCGGATCGCCGCCGAGCTCGGCGCGCCGACGATCCTCGTCAACAACGCGGGCGTGCTCCGCGACAACCTGCTCTTCAAGATGTCCGAGTCCGACTGGGACCTCGTCATGAACGTGCACCTCAAGGGTGCCTTCCTGATGTCGAAGGCCTGCCAGAAGCACATGGTGGACGCGGGCTTCGGCCGGATCGTGTCGCTCTCCTCCTCGTCGGCGCTCGGCAACCGCGGCCAGGCCAACTACTCGGCCGTCAAGGCCGGTCTGCAGGGCCTCACCAAGACCCTCGCCAAGGAGCTCGGCAAGTTCGGCATCACCGCCAACGCCGTCGCCCCGGGCTTCATCGTCACGGAGATGACCGCGCAGACCGCCGAGCGCGTCGGCATGGGCTTCGAGGACTTCCAGGCCGCCGCCGCCTCGATGATCCCGGTGCAGCGGGTCGGCCGCCCCGAGGACGTCGCCAACGCGATCGCCTTCTTCGCGGGCGACGACGCCGGCTTCGTCTCCGGCCAGGTCATGTACGTGGCCGGCGGCCCGCTCAACTGACGTACCGGCAGCAGCGAGAGGAGTAGGCAGACATGACCGAGAACGCGAGGCCGGAGCTCTCCGGCAAGGTCGCCCTCGTCACCGGCGCGAGCCGGGGCATCGGCTACGGCGTCGCCGAGGCGCTGGTCGCCCGCGGCGACCGGGTCGTCATCACCGGACGCGGCGAGGAGGCCCTCAAGGAGGCCGTCGAGAGGCTCGGCTCCGACCGGGTGATCGGCGTGCCCGGCAAGGCCCACGACGAGGCCCACCAGGCCGCCGCCGTCGAGGCGGCGATGGACGGCTTCGGCCGACTGGACTTCCTGGTCAACAACGCCGGCACGAACCCGGTCTTCGGCCCCATCGCCGATCTGGACCTCGGGGTCGCCCGCAAGGTCTTCGAGACGAACGTGGTCTCCGCGCTCGGCTTCGCCCAGCGCAGCTGGCACGCCTGGCAGAAGGAGCACGGCGGCGCGATCGTGAACATCGCCTCGATCGCCGGCGTATCGGCCTCGCCTTTCATCGGCGCATACGGAATGAGCAAGGCCGCGATGATCAACCTGACCCTGCAATTGGCGCACGAATACGCGCCGCTCGTGCGGGTCAATGCGATTGCCCCGGCCGTCGTGAAGACGAAATTCGCGCAGGCCCTCTATGAGGGCCGGGAAGCGGAGGCGGCCGCCGCTTATCCGCTGGGCCGGCTCGGCGAGCCGGCGGACATCGGGGGTGCCGCCGCCTTCCTGACCTCCCCCCAAGCGGAGTGGATCACCGGCCAGACCCTGGTCGTCGACGGCGGGATTTTCCTGAACGCCGGGGTCGGGTGACCGATAACCGGACACTTTCCGGAATCTAGTGTCCGGATTGACCCCGGTTATACGTTGAATGCCTCAAGTGCCCCGTCGGGCTCAGACATTGACCTGACGGGGTGCTGCGGTATCGTCGGCCGACCCCTGGCTGAACGAGGAGCGTGCACGTGTTCAACCGGACCAGTCTGCAGGCCGCTGCAGCCCTTGTGTCCATATCCCTGGTGTCCGGATGCAGTGTCTTCTCGGACAGTGATTCCGCCGGGGATCAGAGAATCGTCATCGGCACGACGAGCTCTCCCACCACGCTTGATCCGGCCGCCGCCTGGGACAATTCCTGGGAGCTCTTCCGGAATGTCTTCCAAACCCTGGTGGCTTTCCCGACGGGCAGTACGACACCGCAGTCGGACGCCGCCGACTGCAAGTTCTCGGACACCTCCAGCCGGGTCTTCGAATGCAAGCTGATCGAAGGCCTGACGTTCTCCAACGGTCACAAGCTGGACGCCAAGGCCGTCCAGTACTCGATCGAGCGCATCCGCACGATCGACCAGGAGGGCGGCCCCAACGGGATGCTCGGCTCGCTCGACAAGATCGAGACCGTCGGTGACCGCACCGTCGTCTTCCGGCTCAACAAGCCGGACGCCACCTTCCCGTACATCCTCGCCACCCCCGCCATGTCGCTCGTGGACCCGGCCGAGTACCCGGCCGACAAGCTCCGCAAGGACGGCAAGGTCACCGGCTCCGGCCCGTACGTGCTCGACTCGTACGAGGAGCGGAAGTCCGCCGAGCTGACGAAGAACCCCAGCTACAAGGGATTCGCCGACCGCAAGAACGGCGGCGCGACGATCCGGTACTTCGACGACTCCGACGCCATGGTCGCCGCCCTCAGGAAGGACGAGATCGACGCCACCTACCGCGGCCTCACCGCCGAGGAGGTCATCGGTCTCCAGGACGACAAGCCCGAGAACAAGGGCCTCCAGCTCGTCGAGTCCACCGGTGCAGACATCCGCTACCTCGTCTTCAACGCCCAGGACCCCGTGGTCGCCAAGCTCCCCGTCCGCAAGGCGATCGCCCAGCTCGTCGACCGCGACGAGCTGGTGAACAAGGTCTACCAGGGCACCGCCGAGCCGCTGTACTCCATGGTGCCCAAGGGCATCGCGGCTCACACCACCAAGTTCTTCGACCGCTTCGGCTCGCCCAGCACGAGCAAGGCCAAGAAGATCCTCCGCGAGGCCGGCATCACCGAGCCCGTCGAGCTGACCTTCTGGTACACCACCGACCGGTACGGCTCCTCGACGGCCGCCGAGTTCGCCGAGCTCAAGCGGCAGCTCGAGGAGAGCGGCCTCTTCAAGGTCACCATCCAGGGCAAGCCCTGGAAGGAGTTCCAGGAGGGCTACCAGAAGAACCGCTACGCGGTCTTCGGCCGCGGCTGGTTCCCGGACTTCCCGGACCCGGACAACTTCGTCGCCCCGTTCGTGGGCAAGGAGAACGTCCTCGGCACCCCGTACGTGAGCCCCCGGATCACCAACGAGCTCCTCCCGAAGTCCCGCCGCGACAGCGACCGCGGGACCGTCACGGACGAGTTCGTGGAGGCCCAGGAGATCATGGTCCAGGACGTCCGCCTGCTGCCGCTCTGGCAGGGCAAGCTGTACATAGCGGCCGGCGAGGACATCGGCGGCGGCGAGCGCGCGCTCGACCCGCAGACGGTCATGCAGCTCTGGGAGCTGTACCGCAGGGCCAGCTGGTAGGAAGGCCGCCGGGGGCCACTGTCAGTGGCCCCCGGTAGGTTCTCGGACGGAGAAACAGGAACGTCCACCGGAGGTTGTTGACCGTGACCGACACCAGCATGCTGCCCGACTCCTGGCGGGGTGTTCTCGGCGACGAGCTGCAGAAGCCGTACTTCGCACAGCTCACCGAGTTCGTCGAGGAGGAGCGCGCCGCAGGGCCGGTCTTCCCGCCGAAGGACGAGGTCTTCGCCGCCCTCGACGCCACCCCGTACGACAAGGTGAAGGTCCTGATCCTCGGCCAGGACCCCTACCACGGCGAGGGCCAGGGGCACGGGCTCTGCTTCTCGGTCCGGCCCGGCGTGAAGACCCCGCCCTCCCTGCGGAACATCTACAAGGAGATGCAGGCCGAGCTCGGCCACCCGATCCCCGACAACGGCTATCTGATGCCGTGGGCCCAGCAGGGCGTCCTCCTGCTCAACGCCGTGCTGACGGTCCGCTCCGGCGAGGCGAACTCGCACAAGGGCAAGGGGTGGGAGAAGTTCACCGACGCGGTGATCACCGCCGTCGCCTCGCGGCCCGACCCCGCCGTCTTCGTCCTCTGGGGCAACTACGCGCAGAAGAAGCTGCCGCTCATCGACGAGGAGCGGCACGTGGTCGTCAAGGGCGCCCACCCCTCGCCGCTGTCCGCGAAGAAGTTCTTCGGATCGCAGCCCTTCACCCAGATCGACGCGGCCGTCGCGGCCCAGGGACACGAGCCGATCGACTGGCGCATCCCCGACCTCGGCTGAGCCTCGGCCGGATCCGGGCCGGGGACGGCTAGCGTCGTCCCTCCCAGTGGATGAGCGGGTGGAGAGCGCCGTGACCGAGCAGCAGCAGGTGTCGGACGACGGGGTCATGACCAGGATCGGGCAGGCCCTGATGCTGCTCCACGGCGGCGACCGCGAGGAGGCCAGGAACCGCTTCGGACTGCTCTGGCAGCAGATCGGCCCGGACGGGGACCCGCTCCACCGGTGCACCCTCGCGCACTACCTGGCGGACGCCCAGGACGACCCCGACACCGAGCTGGCCTGGGACCTGCGGGCGCTGAGCGCGGCCGAGGGCCTCGTCGGCGAGCGGCTCGCCGCCCACGGCTCGGCCGTCGCGCTGCGGGCGCTCTACCCCTCGCTCCACCTCAACCTCGCCGCCGACTACGTCAAGCTCCAGCGCCCCGACGCCGCACGGGTCCATCTGGACCGGGCCCGCGCGGCCGCGGAGGCCCTGGACGACGACGGCTACGGGAACGGGGTGCGGGCCGCGATCGCACGGCTCGAGCTGCGGCTCCGGGGCAACTGACGCGAGCGGCGGCTCACCGGCCGTACGCGCCGTGGCAGATCCCGGACGGCTCGCCCCTCGGCTCCCAGCCCCCGTACCGCTCGCCCAGGGCGCACACGTCCGCGCGGGAGACACGGGGGCCCTCCGGCAGAGCCGTCAGCTCCGGCAGCTCCGGCAACTCCGGCAGGTCCGCCCCGGCCGCCGGGAGGTGCGGACGCGCCCGCCGCGGGAGTACGGCCTCGGGGTGCGCGGTCTCGGAGCGACGTGGAGCCGCCGCCCTCCGGGCCTCGTCGGGCGGCGGTGCCGTGCGGGGCGCGGCGGACGGAGGGGGAGCGGGGAGCGCCGCTTCGAGCGCGTCGAGGGCCGGGCCCTCGACGATCTGCGGTGCCACCTCCTGGGCGGGGCGTACGGTCTCCGCCGCGGGCGCGGTGACCGGCGCCGTGGGCGGCGCGTCCACCGAGACGCAGCCCGTCAGGGCGGCCACCGCCGCCCCGACCAGGATCTTCGCTGTGGTTCGGGTTCCATGCACCCGCGCAACTCTGGTGCCCCGGTGGCGATCTTCGTACCCCTACCGGTGGGGAATGCCCCGCACGGGTGCCGTGACGGGCCCGGCCTTGACCTCGCGGGCCCGGTCTTGACCGGCGGGCCCGGTTGCGACCGGCCCCCGGCCGCGACCGGCCCCCCGGCCGCGCGCGGACCTCGCTGGTGTGCGGCTGCCCGTGCGTCCGCGCGATCGGCCGGGCGTCCCCCGGTCAGTCGCCGGTCGCGCCGTCGATCCGCTCCCGGATCAGGTCCGCGTGGCCGTTGTGGCGGGCGTACTCCTCGATCATGTGGAGGTAGATCCAGCGGAGGTTGAAGGGCTCTCCGGTGCGGTGCTCGCCGAGGGCGAGGTCGTCGAGGCCGCGGCCGGCGGCCAGGGTGCGGGCCCGGGCGATCTCGCCCTGCCAGGTGGCGTAGGCCTCCTCGTACGTGTCCTCGTCCGCGGCGTGGATGTCCCGGTCGCGGTCCTCCTCGGTCGAGTAGATCCAGGCCGCCTCCTCGCCGGCCAGGACCCGGCGGAACCAGCCGCGCTCGACCTCGGCCATGTGGCGCACCAGACCGAGGAGGTTGAGGTCCGACGGGGGAGCGGAGGGGGTGCGCAGCTGGGAGTCGTCGAGCCCCTCGCACTTCTGCGCGAGGGTGGCGCGGTGGAAGTCCAGCCATTGCTCCAGGGCCTCCCGCTCGCCCGAGGTGGTGGACGGGTCGACGCGGGGAGCGGTTTCGGTGCGTTCGGTGGTCATGCCGGGCATCGTCCCCCATGATCGCGGACGGTGCCAGGGGTTTCCCGGCCGGTGCCGGGGGCTTCCAGGCCGGTCGTGCGCGTGCCTCGTCAGCCCGCCTCGGTGGGCCGGTCCGTGAGCATGCCCCGGAGCAACTCGTCGAAACCGGTGCGCAGTTCCGCCCGGCTCGGCACGGCGGCGTGGAAGGAGCCCGCCGCGCAGGAGAACATCAGCCCCTCGCACCAGGCGATCAGCGACAGCGCGTGCCGTTCGGGCTCCGGCGAGCCGGCCGCCGCCATCATCGCGACCAGCGGGGTGTGGAAGGCCGAGCCCGCCGTGTCGAAGAAGCTGCGCAGTTCGGGGCGGCGGGTGGCCTCCAGGGCCAGCTCGTAGCGGGAGACCAGCAGGGAGCGGTGGTCGGTGAGGTAGCGGTGCAGCGCGAGCGCCAGGGCGTCGACGAGCGCGGCGCCGCCGCCGTCCGGGCCCGGCATCTCGTGCGGGGTGAGGACCTCCGACTCCCGCTGGGCCTGGCGTCGCACGGCCGTCTCCAGGAGGGCCTGGCGGGTTCGCGCATGGTTGGAGGTCGAGCCCTGCGGCAGTCCCGCGCGCTCGTCCACGGCGCGGTGGGTCAGGCCCCGCATCCCCCGCTCGACGAGGAGGGCGAGGGCGGCGTCGCCGATCCGCTCGGCGCGGGAGGCGGTGGGCTCCGGGGCCGGGGTGCCGGCGGCGGCTGGACTCATGGGGACAACCTACTACCGGCCCTTACCGGCGGAACTACAGCTGTAGTACGGTCATGCCGTCGGACTCACTACACCTGTAGTTCCCCGATCCGAGGAGCAGCCATGGAACAGCACCGCGCCGTCGTCGTCGGAGCCGGCATCGGCGGACTCACCGCCGCCGTCGCCCTGCACCAGCGCGGCTGGCGGGTCACCGTCCTCGAACGTGCCGCCGACCTCGCCCCGTCGGCGCCGGCATCGGCCTCGCCCCCAACGCCCAGCGCGCCCTCGACGTCATCGGCCTCGGCGACCGCGTCCGCACCCTCGCCGCCTGGCAGGGCGACGGCGGCATGCGGACTCCCGACGGCCGCTGGCTCGCCCGCACCGACGCCGCGGCCGCCGCGGACCGCTTCGGCGGCCCCCTGGTCCTCCTGCACCGCGCCACCCTCGTCGAGATCCTCACCTCCGCCCTCCCCGACGGAGCCGTCCGCACCGGTGCGACCGCCACCGTCACCGATCCAGGAGACGACCGCGCCCCCGCCCGCGTCACCGTCACCGGCGGCGGGACCGAGGGCCGGAGCGAACTGGCGGCCGAACTCGTCCTGGCAGCCGACGGCATCCACTCCGCGACCCGCCGGGCGCTCTTCCCCGAGCACCCCGGCCCCCGCTACTCCGGCAGCACCAGCTGGCGCGTCGTCGTCTCCGCCCCCGAACCGGCCTTCGCCCCGCACGAGACCTGGGGAGCCGGCCGGCTGTGGGGCAGCCAGCCCCTGAAGGACGGCAGGGTCTACGCGTACGCCATGGCCGTCGCCCCGGCGGGCGCCCACGCACCCGACGACGAACGGGCCGAACTCCTGCGCCTCTTCGGGGACTGGCACCACCCCGTCCCCGAGATCCTCGCCGGCGTGGACCCCGGCCGGATCCTCCGACACGACGTCCACCACCTGCCCGACCCCCTGCCGGCCTTCCACCGGGGCCGCGTGGCCCTCCTCGGCGACGCCGCCCACGCGATGATGCCGAGCCTCGGCCAGGGCGGGAACCAGGCCGTCGAGGACGCCGTCGTCCTCGCCCACCACGCCGGCGCCGGCACCGACTTCCTGCCCTCCCGCGCGCTCGCCGCCTACACCGCCGACCGGCTCCCGCGCACCACCGCCATCGTCCGCAAGGCCGCCCGCACCGGCGCCGTCACCATGCTCTCCGCCCGCCCCGCCGTCGCCCTGCGCGCCGCGCTCGTCCGCACCGTCTCCCGCTTCGGCCCCGGACTCGTCCTGCGCGGGTTCGACGGCGTCTGCGACTGGCACCCGCCCGTCGGGGCCAACGGGCCCACCGGGCAAGCGATGCGGCGCCGCGTAAGCTGACCAGCGCGAACGGCCCCTCCGACCACGGCCGGGGCCGACGGACGACGCACGACGACAAGGGAGACCCCGTGAAGGTTGGCTGCATCGGACTCGGCGACATCGCGCAGAAGGCCTACCTTCCCGTCCTCTCCGCGCTCCCCGGGGTCGAACTCCACCTCCAGACCCGCACCCGCGCGACCCTGGACCGGGTGGCCGACACCCTGCACCTGCCCGCCGAACGGCGCCACGCGGACCTCGACTCGCTGCTCGCCGCCGGACTCGACGCGGCGTTCGTCCACGCGTCCACGGCCGCCCACGCCGAGATCGCCACCCGGCTCCTGGAGGCGGGCGTCCCCACGTACGTCGACAAGCCCCTCGCCTACGACTACGCCGACTCCGAGCGGATCGTGGAGCTCGCCGAGAAGCGCTCGGTCTCCCTCGCCGTCGGCTTCAACCGGCGCCTCGCCCCCAGCTACGCCCAGTGCCTCGACCACCCGCGCGACCTGATCCTCATGCAGAAGAACCGGATCGGCCTGCCCGAGGACCCCCGCACCTTCGTCCTCGACGACTTCATCCACGTCGTCGACACCCTGCGCTTCCTCCTCCCGGGCGAGGTCGAGCACGTCGACGTGCGCGCCCGCCTCCGCGAGGGGCTCCTCCACCACATCGTGCTCCAGCTCTCCGGCGACGGCTTCACCGCCATCGGCGTGATGAACCGGATGAACGGCTCCACCGAGGAGGTCCTCGAGGTGTCCGGCCAGGACACCAAGCGCCAGGTCCTCAACATCGCCGACGTCGTCGACCACAAGGGCCAGCCGACCGTGCGCCGCCGCGGCGACTGGGTCCCCGTGGCCCGCCAGCGCGGCATCGAGCAGGCCGTCCTCGCCTTCCTCGACGCCGTGCGCGAAGGGCGGCTCCTCAGCGCCCGCGACGCCCTCCTCACCCACGAACTGTGCGAGCGCGTCGTCACCGAGGCCCTGGCCCAGGCGTCCTGAACACGCAGGAGACCCCGGCGGCGGACACCGCACCGACCACCGCGAGCGCACCGTACAAGGGCCAGTCGCCCCAGCGGACATAGGCCGTCGTCGTCCCCGACAGCGGCAGTTCGCGCACGACGACGGCACTCGCCTCGGTGCCGAGCGCCGAGCCGATCCGGCGCCCGTCGGGACCGTACGCGGCACTGATCCCGGTGAGCGTCGCGTGGACGACGGGCCGGCCCGTCTCGGCCGCCCGCAGGGCCGCGAGCGAGGCGTGCTGGGCAGGCGCCCAGCTGTCCTGGAAAGTACTGGTCGCCGACTGCACGGCCAGGAGGTCGGCGCCGTCGCGGGCCAGTCGGCGGCTCATGTCCGGGAAGGCCGACTCGAAGCAGACCAGCGGTCCGACCCGGAGCCGGGCGGCGCCCGCGGCCCGGGCCGGCAGGGACATCACCACCGGCTCGGTCCCTCGCCGCCGGTCCTCGTCGGCGGCGCGGCCGACGGACGTCACCCAGCCGAGGAGACCGCGTGCGGGGAGGTATTCGCCGAAGGGGACGAGCCGCATCTTGTCGTAGCGGTCGCCGGTGAGCCCCGCCGGGCCGACCAGGACGGCGCTCTTGTGGATGCCGGGACGGTCGGCACCCCGGGCGTCCACGTTCACCAGGAGCGGCGCGTCCACCGCGCGCGACAGAGCGGTGAGCCGGGCCGCGAGCACCGGGTCGCCCGTCGGATCGGCGCCCACTCCGCTCTCGCCCCACACGACCAGGTCGAGCGGCTGCCCCGCGAGGGAACGGGTGAGCACCTCGGCCCGCGCGAGCCGCAGCTCGGGCCCGTCGGATCCGCCGAACACCCCCGGCTGCACGAGGGCGACCCGTACCGTCCCGGTCTCGCGCGGGACCGGCACGCCCCAGAACGCCGTCCCCGCCACCAGCGCGCAGGCCGCGAGCCCCGCGACCCCGACGGAACGCGGTCCAGGCACCGCCACCAGGAGGACCACCGCCGTGTTCACGGCCACCACCAGGAGGCTCACCAGCCACACCCCGCCGACCGAGGCGAGCCGCAGCGCCGCCGGGACCTGCCACTGGCTCGCGCCGAGGAGCCCCCACGGTCCGCCGAGACCCTCCCAGGACCGGACCAGCTCGACCAGCAGCCAGCCCGAAGGCACCGCGAGCAGCGCCACGGCCGCCCGGAGCGCCGACGGGGTGTTGCTGAGCAGCGCCCGTACGAGCCACCCCCAGGGCAGCCACAGCAGGCCGAGCAGTGCGGCGACCGGCAGGAGGAACACGTGCAGGCTCGGCAGCAGCCAGTGGTGCAGGGCCAGCACGAAGCCGATGCCGCCGAACCAGCCGTCGAGACCGGCGCGGCGGGCCCCCGGTGCCGTACGGATCAGCAGCAGCCACGGCACGAGCGCCAGGTACGCCCACCACCAGAGTCCGGGAGCGGGGAAGGCGAGCGCGGGCAGGGCGCCGCAGCCGACGGCGAGTACGGAACGGCCCGCGGCGCGGCGCGCGCTCGGGCCGCTGCCGAGGCCCTCGGCACCTCCTCGGTCGCGGCCCGCGGCCTGGCCCGCGCCCCCGGCCCGGCCCGCGCCCCGGCCTCCGCGGTGGCTCCCGAACGGACCACACATGACGTGCCTCCCGTCGCTTCCTCCAGTGTCCGCGCTCCGGCACTCCAGGGGCCTGCGCGGAGCGGCCCGCGGCCCGCGAGCCGTGGAACGCCGGCGTCGTGCGTCGGGGCGTCCGGGCGTCAGCGGTGGTGGCGCCACCGTTCGTCGACGACGACCGAGTGGAGGCGCCAGCCGTCGGCGGTGCGCCGCGCCGTGAAGGCGTAGCGCCCGCCGCAGACGAAGTCCTCGCCGGAGGCGAAGCGCATCGGGTTGACGTAGTCGGCGCGGACGTCCGCCTCGTCGCCCGGCTGGGGATAGCCGTCCGGTTCCCGGAAGACGACCCGCCGGTTCACGATGAGGTGTTGGCGTACGGGGAAGAGGGGCATCGTCTCGGCGAGCCAGTCGGCCACCGCGTCGACAGGGCCCTCGATGCCGCCCGAGCCCCGGTAGTCGGCCCGGCCGTCCGGGGCGAACAACGCCCGGTAGGCGGTCCAGTCGGCGTCGTCCACGGCTGCCGCGTACCCGGATACCAGGTCGTCGACGGCGAGCCGGTCCATCACGGTCGTGAGGTCCACGCGCTGCGTCATCGGCTCAGTGTCCGGCAGCGGGGGCCCGGGGCCAAGGGGCGTGCGCGGGACGAGTTCCGGCGCGCGGTCATACTGTCCGACATGCGCGTGAACATCGATCCCGACCTGAGCGACGGCCCCTCCTTCTACCGGCTGCTCACCGCCACCGTCGTACCCCGGCCCATCGCCTGGGTCTCCACGACGTCCGCCGATGGCACGGACAACCTCGCCCCCCACTCCTTCTTCACCATCGCCTCGGTCAACCCCCCGGTCGTGCAGTTCACCTCCGTCGGCCGCAAGGACTCGCTGCGCAACGTCGAGGAGACGGGTGAGTTCGTCGTGAACCTCGCCCCCCAGGCCCTCTTCGAGCAGATCAACGCGACGGCGACGGACTTCCCGCGCGGCATGAGCGAGTTCGACGCGTGCGGGGTCGAACGCGAGCCCAGCCTGCGAGTGAAGCCGGCGCGCGTCGCCCAGTCGCCCGTCGCGCTCGAATGCGAACTCCACAGCACCCTGCGCATCGGCGACTCGACGGTCGTCTTCGGCCGCGTCGTCCACGCGGCCGTCGACGAGTCGGTCCTCGTCGACGGCCACCCCGAGATGGCGCTGATGCGGCCGCTCTCCCGCCTCGGCAAGAACGAGTGGGGCACCCTCGGCGGCATCGAGGAGATCGCCAGGGTGCCCTACCGGGCGTAGAGGGCGTTCAGGCGTCAGCCCGCGGACTCGCCCGCGTGGGGGCTGAGGGTGTCGGTGCCGACGAGGATGAAGAGGAGGATGCCGAGGAGGATGCGGTAGATCACGAAGGGCATGAAGGACTTGGTGGTGATGAACTTCATGAACCAGGCGATGACGGCGTAGCCGACGCCGAAGGCGATGAAGGTGGCGAAGATCGTCGGTCCCCAGGAGACGTGTCCTTCGCCGGCGTCCTTCAGTTCGAAGACGCCGGAGGCGAGGACCGCCGGGATCGCCAGAAGGAACGAGTAGCGGGCGGCGGCCTCGCGGGTGTAGCCCATGAGGAGGCCGCCGGAGATCGTGGCGCCGGAGCGGGAGACGCCGGGGATGAGGGCCATGGCCTGGCAGAAGCCGTAGATGAGGCCGTCCCTGACGCCGAGGTCCTTGAGCGTCTTGCGCTCGCGGACCACGCGGTGGCGGCCGCCGATCTCGTCGCGGGCGGCCAGGCGGTCGGCGACGCCGAGGACGATGCCCATGACGATCAGGGTGGTGGCGATCAGCCGCAGGTCGCGGAACGGGCCCTCGATCTGGTCCTTGAAGGTGACGCCGAGGACGCCGATCGGGATCGAGCCGACGATCACGAGCCAGCCCATCTGGGCGTCGTGGTCGGAGCGCATCGCCTTGTCGGTCAGCGAGCGGAACCAGGCCGACACGATCCGGGCGATGTCCTTGCGGAAGTAGATGAGGACAGCGGTCTCCGTGCCGATCTGGGTGATCGCGGTGAAGGCCGCCCCCGGGTCCTCCCAGCCGGCGAACGCGGCGGTGAGGCGGAGGTGCGCGCTGGAGGAGATGGGAAGGAACTCCGTCAGCCCCTGGACGAGCCCGAGGATGAACGATTCGAACCAACTCATGGGGCTAGGGCCGTCCCGTTATGTACGTGTGCGGTCAGAAGGTCGTGCGCAGCGTACCTTCCCAAGATGACGCGCCGGTGATCACCCTTCCTCCCCGCCCGTTCCGGTCTCCCCGGGGCCCGTCGTGGTCCGGCCGGGGGACCTCAGCGGGCGCTGCCCACCGGCTCCGGTTCCGGTTCAGCGGCCGGAGCCGGAACGGGGGCCGGGGCGCGCAGGCCGTGCCGCTTGCGCCAGGCCACGACCGCCCCGGCGAGAACGGAGAGGACGATGAATCCGGCCGAGAAGAGGAAGGCGGGCGAGCCGGGCGAGCCGGCCTGGGCGCCGGCGACCACGTACGCGGTGGTGTTCGGCACCGAGCCCAGCGCCGTCGCGAGCAGGAACGGCACGTACCCCATGCGGGAGACCGCCGCGCAGTAGTTGGCCGCCGCGAACGGCACGCCGGGGAACAGCCGGATCGCCAGCATCGACCGGAAGCCGTGCCGGCTCAGCTGCCCGTCCGCCGCCGTCAGCCAGCGGCCGCGCAGCAGCGGCCGCAGCGCGTCCTGGCCGAGGTACCGTCCGAGCGTGAAGGAGATGCCCGCGCCGAGCACCGTCCCCGCGACGGCGGCCGTCAGGCCGAACGCGGAGCCGAAGAGGGCGCCCGCCGCCAGGTTCAGCACCGGCCGCGGCACCAGGGCCGCCGTGCACACCCCGTACGCGAGGCCGAAGAGCAGCACCGCCCCGGCGCCGTCCGTCCGGGCCGGCCAGCCCGAGGAGAGCAGCCGCTGCGGTTCGTACAGCACCACGAGGGCCGCCGCCGTGAGCAGCAGCAGCGCGAGCAGGGAGAGCCGCGAGCGGGGCGAGAGCAGGGCCCGGGAGCAGCGGACGGCGAGGGAGCCCGGCGGCCGGGGGACGGGGGCGAGCATTCGGGGAGAGTAACGGACGCGTCCGTATGATCGCCGTAATGTGCGTCATGTCCGTCCGGGCCGCGCCCGGAGCCCGCGCCCTGACCGAGAGGGCCCCATGACCGACCACGCCGCCGTCGACCCCGTCGGCGCCCCCGGCGCCCCGGCGCCGCCCGAGGACGTCACCCCGCCCGACAGCGCCCTCGCCGACACCGTCCTGGAGCGGCTCACCGAGGTCTACCCCGCCGCCGGGAACCCCTTCCGGGCGCAGGAGATGGTCGCGTACATGAAGGGCGTGGCCCCCTTCCTCGGGGTGCGCACGCCCGAGCGCCGCGCCCTGTCCCGTACGGTCCTCGACGGCACCCCGCGCCCCGACGAGCGCGACTGCGCCGCCGTCGCCCTGCGCTGCTTCGCCCTGCCCGAGCGCGAGTACCACTACTTCGCCGTCGACTACCTGCGCCGCCACGTGAAGCGCTGCTCGTCGGGCTTCCTCCCCGTCGCCCACCGGCTCGTCACCACCGTGTCCTGGTGGGACACCGTCGACCACCTCGCCGCCCACGTCGTCGGCCCCCTCGTCGCCGCCGACCCGTCCCTCGCGGACCGCATGGACGAGTGGATCGGGGACGACGACCTCTGGGTCGCCCGCACCGCGCTCCTGCACCAGCTCCGCTTCAAGGAGGACACCGACGCCGACCGGCTCTTCTCCCACTGCCTGCGCCGCTCCGCCGACACGGACTTCTTCCTCCGCAAGGCCATCGGCTGGAGCCTGCGCGAGTACGCGAAGACCGCCCCCGCCGAAGTCCGCGCGTTCGTCGCCGCCCACGAGGCCCGGCTCTCCCCGCTCTCCGTCCGTGAGGCCCTCAAGAACCTCTGACCGGCTCATCGCGGCGACTCCCCGGGGGCGGGCGCGGAGGCGGGCAGCGGCACAATGAGGACGTGAACGAGCAGATTCCCGTCATCCGCGAGGTCGACCACGGGACCGCGCGCCTCATGCCCGACGTGGACCGGGAGCGGGCCTGGTTGCTGACGGTCGACGGCGCTCCGCAGTCGTACGTGGACCTGGACGACCCGGCGTACCTGGAGTTCGAGTACGCGCGGCGACTCGCCCATGTCGTCGACGGTGCGGCGGGCGAGGGCGAACCCCTGGACGTCCTGCACCTGGGGGGCGGGGGCCTGTCCCTGCCGCGGTACGTCGCCGTCACGCGGCCCGGCTCGTGCCAGGACGTGGTCGAGGCGGACCGGGGCCTGCTCGACCTGGTCGCCGAGCACCTGCCGCTGGCGGCTGGGTCGGGGATCACCGTGCACGGGGCGGACGCCCGGGGCTGGCTGGAGGCGGCGCCCGCGGCCTCGGCCGACGTGATCGTGGGCGACGTCTTCGGGGGTTCGCGGGTGCCCGCGCACCTCACGTCCGTGGAGTACGCGCGCGAGGTGCGGCGGGTCCTGCGGCCGGAGGGCGTCTACGCGGCCAATCTGGCCGACGGGGCGCCGTTCGCTTTCCTCCGCTCGCAGGTCGCCACCTTCGCGGCCGTCTTCCCCGAGCTGGCGCTGGTCGCCGAGCCGGCCGTGCTGCGCGGCCGCCGCTTCGGGAACGCCGTCCTGGTCGCCTCGGGCCGGGAGATCGACCTCGCGCACCTCTCCCGCAGGGTGGCGGCGGACGCCTTCCCCGCGCGCGTGGAGCACGGCGCGACCCTGGACCGGTTCAGCAGGGGCGCGGAACCGGTCAGGGACGCCGGGGCCGTACCGTCACCCGTCCCGCCGGACGGCGCGTTCGGCATCGACTGAGGCTCTCCCGGGCTCCCGGGCTCCCGGGCTCCCGGGCTCCCGGCCTCCCGGGCTCCCGGCCTCCCGGGCTCCCGGCCTCCCGGCCTCCCGGCCTCCCGGCCTCCCCGGGGTCTCCCCGGAGGAACCCCGGAGGAACCCCGGGGAGAGCCCCGGCTCAGGTGCCCTGCCGGGCGCCGGTGGTCTCGGCCGAAGCCTTCAGCGGCGCGCCGGTGGTCTCGGCGGCGGGCTCCAGCGGCGCGCCGGTGACCTCCTTCGCGTGCGGACGGCGGGTCAGGTTGCGGACGTCCGGCACCAGGAGGACGAGCGCGGTGACGAGCACCATGAGGGCCGCCGCGCCCCACAGGGCCTGGCTGCGGCCGAAGGCGGTCTCCGCGGGCCCCGCGAGCGCGGTGGACAGCGGGAGGAGGGCCGTCGAGCCGAACCAGTCGTAGGCGGAGACGCGGGACAGCTTGTCCTCCGGGATCTCCTGGTGCATGGTCGTCATCCACGAGACGCCGAAGACCTCGATGGCCATGCCGCTGACGAACATCGCGACCGTCAGCCCCGCCGCGTCCAGGGGCACGGCGAGCGCCGCCGAGGGCAGCGCGATCGGGAAGACGCACAGCGTGCCGACGAACAGGAGCCGGCGGGGCTTCCACCGGGTCATCAGGACGGCGCCCGCGACGGTCCCGACGCCGTACGCGGCGAGGGCGAGGCCCCAGGGCTGCGAGCCGCCCAGGTGGTCCCGGGCGACCAGCGGCCCGAACACCGAGTCGACCGCGCCGATCAGGGCGACCACCACCGAGAACTGGGCGACGATCGACCAGAGCCAGGGCCGGCCGATGAACTCCTGCCAGCCTTCCCGCAGATCGGCGAAGAGGCCGCCGCTCGGGGCGCGTTCCGGAATGCCCTTCACGTCGAGGAAGGCGCGGAGGCCGCCCGCCACGGCGAACGCGAGCGCGTCGATCGCGAGGACCCAGCCGGGGCCGACGAACGCGACGAGCGCGCCGCCGAGGGCGGCCCCGCCGATGCTCGCGCCGTGCATGGCCATCCGGTAGACGGCGAAGGCGCGGCTCGCCTGCTCCCCGGTGACGCTGGCCATGAGCATGCCCTCGGCCGCCGGGTTGAAGAAGGCCTGGCCGGTGCCGCAGAGCGCGGTGAGCGCCATCATCTGCCAGATCTGCGCCTGGCCGGAGAGGACGAGCGCCGCGAAGGCGGCCTGGGAGACGCAGTTGACGGCGTTGGCGGCGACCATCACCCGGTGCCGGGGGATCCGGTCCGCCACGGCGCCGCCGATGAGGAGGAAGAGGACGAGCGGGAGGAAGCGGGCCATCGCCACGAGGCCCACGTCGCCCGGGTCGCCGCCGGCGTCGAAGACCGCCCAGGTCGTGGCGATCAGCGCGCCGTTCGCGCCGAGGTTGGTCACGATCGTGGCGGCGGTCAGCAGGACGTAGTTGCGGCCCGCCCATTCGGGGCGCCGGGCGCGGGCGCGGCCGGGGGAGGCGGGGGAGTCGGCGGGATTGGTCACCCCGGGACTATCCCTGTCGCCTCCCCCTCCTGCCAAACCGATAACCGGACGGATCCGGTGGCGGGCCGTACGGGACCGCCGGGAACCCGGGGGCGAACCGCCGTGAACCCGACGCGACCGTCAGGAACCGGCGAGCCGGACCGTGGAGAGGATCTTCTGGATGGTGGCGTCGGGAAGTTCGTCCTTGACGCCGTCCGCCGCGTAGAGGACCCAGGTGCTGAAGTCGCCCGCCGCGTTCTTGAACGTGAAGGCGATCGACTTGCCGTCCGACTCGCACTTGTTGCGCTTCTTGACGTTCGGTGCCACCGCCGTCGCCACGTGCCCGGTGAGGCCGGACTCGGTGGTGTACGCCACGGGCTTGGTGATCTTGATGGTGCTCTGCGGCATGTGCTGCGCGTAACCGCCCCACACCCACGTCCCCGCCTCGCTGCGCGCCGCGTCGGCGGTGCTCTTCGCGCCCTGGCCGCCCTTGGTGCCGGCGGTGCTGAGGCCCCAGGTCTCCTCGCTGCCGTTCTTGTCGGTGTCGTAGGTGCACCACTTGCTCTTGTAGCGCGTGGGGCTGGACATGGTGACGAGCGGGGTGCCGTCGTGCTTCTTCTCGTCGTCGAAGTACGTGATCGACCCCGGCTTCATCACCTCCCACTCGGGCGGTACGTCGAAGAGGGTGCCGTACTTGGGGTTGTAGACGACCTTCCAGCCCGGGATCGTCGGCTGCTGGGCGGCGCCGTCGCGCGGGTTCTCGATCGACGGCGAGGTGCTGGGATCGGCCGTCGGGTCCGTCGGGGCGCTGGTCGTCACGGGCGGCTTCGGGTCGCCGGCGTTCGGCTTCCCGTCGTCGTCCTTGCCGAGCACCAGGTAGCCGGTGACGCCGGCGGCGACGACCACCGCCGTCGCGGCGACGATCGCCACGATCGTCGTCTGCTTCTTCTTCCCGTCACCGGGGCCGCCGGGCTGCCCCGGACCCGGTACCGCGTACTGATGCGGCGCCGTCGGCTGCTGGTACGGGTTCGGCTGTCCGTAGCCGGGCTGCTGGGCGTACCCCTGCTGCGGGTATCCCGGCTGCTGCTGCCCGTAGCCCGGCTGCGTCGGCGGCTGCTGCGGGTAGCCGGGCTGCGTCGGCGGCTGCTGGTACGGGTTGGGCTGCTGGTACCCCGACTGCTGGTAGGGGTTCTGACTCTGGTCCTGCGGGTTCTGCTCGCCCCCGGGCGGCTGCTGTCCTGGCCACATGGCCAGTAACCATAGAGGTGCGGGGGCGGCCGGACCACGAGAGGGATGGCCAAGGCTGCTACTCGTGGGTAACATCACCGGTCATGAGCGCAGACCAGATGACCGTCGGCGAGATGCTCGCCGCGACGGTTCCCATGGCCGGAACCCTCAACCTGGAGTTCCTGGAGACCACCGCCGAGCGCGCCGTCGTGCGCCTGCCGGACCAGCCCGCCTACCACAACCACGTCGGCGGCCCGCACGCCGGAGCGATGTTCACCCTGGCCGAGTCCGCCAGCGGCGCCATCGTGCTCGCCGCCTTCGGCGACCAGCTGAGCCGTGCCGTCCCGCTCGCCGTCAAGGCCGAGATCGGCTACAAGAAGCTGGCCATGGGCGTCGTCACGGCCACCGCCACCCTCGGCCGCCCCGCCGCCGAGGTGGTCGCCGAGCTCGACGCAGGACAGCGCCCGGAGTTCCCCGTGCGGATCGACATCACCCGCGAGGACGGCGCCGTCACCGGCGAGATGACCGTCGTGTGGACCCTGCGCCCGAACGCCTGACCCGGCACACCGCGCGCCGCCCCCGCACCCCGTCGGGTGCGGGGGCGGCCGCGTTCCGGGCCACCGCCCCGGAAGACCTCCCGTCACGTCCTCGGCACCGGCCGGCGGCGGCCCCGCGCCGGCGGCGCCTCCCCGGGTGACCCAGCCCTCACCCCGGGCGTCGAGGCCGGTCCGTCCCGACCGGCTAGGCTGCTGTGGCGTGCCCGACGCGGTGCACGCCGGGCCGACACGGGAGGAACCGCGTTGCACGTGCAGGAATGGCTGGAGACGATCCCTGCGGTCGCGATCTACGCACTGGTGGGCGTGGTGATCGGCCTGGAGAGCCTGGGCATCCCGCTGCCCGGCGAGATCGTGCTCGTGAGCTCGGCGCTGCTCGCCTCGCAGCACGGCGAGATCAACCCCTACGTCCTCGGCGCCTGCGCCACCGCCGGCGCGATCATCGGCGACTCGATCGGCTACGCCATCGGCCGCAAGGGCGGCCGGCCGCTCCTCGCCTGGCTCGGGAAGAAGTTCCCCAAGCACTTCAGCGAGGCCAACATCGGGCTCGCCGAGCAGTCCTTCCAGAAGTGGGGCATGTGGGCGGTCTTCTTCGGCCGCTTCGTCGCCCTGCTGCGCATCTTCGCCGGACCGCTCGCCGGCGTCCTGCACATGCCGTACTGGAAGTTCCTCATCGCCAACGTCTTCGGCGGCATCCTGTGGGCCGGCGGCACCACGGCCGTCATCTACTCGGTCGGCGTCGTCGCCGAGGCCTGGCTCAAGCGCTTCTCCTGGCTCGGCCTGGTGCTCGCCGTGCTGATCGGCATCGCCTCGATGCTGGTCGTCAAGAACCGCGCCAAGAAGGCGGCGGCGCAGCGGACCGCCACCCCCGAGGCGGAGCCGGTCCCGGTCGCGGACTGACCCAGGAACCCACGCGGCGGAGGGCGGCACCCGGTGCGGGTGCCGCCCTCCGCCGTACCGGGGCTCAGGCGTCGAAGGCCTCGGCGTGGCCCTTGGCGAGCAGCAGGTACATCTCGGCGTTCAGCTTGATGCCCTCCTTCTCCTCGTCGGTGAGCGGGCGGCGCACCTTCGCCGGTACGCCCGCCACCAGCGAGCCCGGCGGGATCTCCATCCCCTGCGGGACCAGCGCCTGGGCGGCGACCAGGGAGCCGGCGCCGATCCGGGCGCCGTTGAGGACCGTCGCGCCCATGCCGACGAGCACGTCGTCCTCGATGACGCAGCCGTGCACGGTGGCGTTGTGGCCGACGGTCACCCGGTCGCCGATGGAGACGGGGAAGCCCGGGTCGACGTGCACGGTGCTGTTGTCCTGGATGTTGGAGTCCTCGCCGATCGCGATGGGACCGCAGTCCGCGCGCAGCACGGTGTGGTACCAGACGCTGGCGCGGGCGCCGAGCGTGACCTCGCCGAGCACCACGGAGGTCGGGGCGGTGAACGCGGTCGGGTCGATCAGCGGTTCCTTGCCGCCCACACCCTTGATCAACGCCTCTGTCATGGTTCGCTCCTGATCGTCAGCCGTCGTGTCGCGCCCGGGGACACCCCCGGCCGCAGCCTATGCGGTGCTCATGACGGACATCACAGCGCACCGCACTGATCAGGCACGACGGCGCCGACTACGGTGGCCGGGTGCCCAGGAACAGAAACACGTTCTCATCCCTCGCCGCCTGGCGGCGCCGGGTCGTCGCCCGTGCCGTGCAGGGCGGCTGGCGCTGGGCGCAGCAGGCCGGCTCCGTCACCGCCGAGCACCCGGGGCGGCTGCGCTTCCGCCGGCTCGGCGCGGGCACCCGGCTGGCCTTCCCGCAGGGCACGGTCTTCGGCGAGCGGTGGATCGAGATCGGCGAGTGCTGCATCATCGCCGAGCAGGTCACGCTGACGGCGGGCATGCTGCCCGACCTCGACCTGGGCACGGAGACCGTCCTGACCCTCGGCGACGGGGTGGTCCTCGGTCGCGGCAGCCACGTCATCGCCGACACGACGGTGACCATCGGCTCGAACACGTACTGCGGCCCGTACGTCTACATCACGTCGACCAACCACAGCTACGACGACCCCGACGAGCCCATCGGCCGCCAGTGGCCGCGCTCGGAGCCGGTCTCGATCGGCCCCGGCTGCTGGCTCGGCACCGGAGCGGTGATCCTGCCGGGCGCGCGGATCGGCCGCAACGTGGTCGTCGCGGCCGGCGCGGTCGTCCGCGGCGAGGTGCCGGACCACTCGGTCGTGGCGGGCGCCCCGGCCCGGGTGGTCCGCAGCTGGGACCCCGAGAAGGGGTGGCAGCCGCCGCTGCGGACCCCGACCCCCAGGCCGATCCCGGAGGACGTGACGCCGGAACAGCTCGCCGCGCTCGCGGCGTGGGAAGCCGAACAGACGGCCACGTCCTCCCAGGGGTGACGCGGGAGGATCGCTCCTACCGGGCGGTGCGACCGGCGAACGCCTGGGCGCTCGCCAACCGCTCCGGGGCGAACGCGTCGATCGCCCCGGCCCCCTGACCGGGGGTGTCCCGCCAGGCCCGCAGCTTGCGGGCCACGCCGCGCACCTTGGGGTGGGTCGGCGCGAGGGCCAGCTCGAAGTGCGACTCCTGGGGCGAGGCCAGGTCGCCGCCCCAGGCGACGACGCCGTCCAGCTCGGCCAGGATGTCCCGCACCACGACCTGCTCGTGCGGGTACAGCCCGCCCCGTGCGCCCAGCGGGTAGGCGTACGAGCGGATGGCGATCGCCGAGCCCGACAGGTAGTTCGACTCGTGCGGCCGGCGGACGGAGCGGGACGTGGTGTGGCCCGTCACGTCCCCCGTGCGCAGTGCGTCGATCTCGTAGTGGAAGCGGCGGGCGACGTGGAGCAGGATCGTCGCCGCGTCTCCGCCGGCCAGGCGGACGGTGAGACCGCTGCCCTCGATGGGGTGCGGGGCGGCCTCTTCGAGGATCTTCCAGCCGTTGGCCGAACGGCTGCCGCGCCAGGTGGTCGGCGTCGGTTCCGGGCCGGCCTGCGCGCCCGGTACGGCGGCCGCCGCCGGGGTCAGGTCCAGGAATCCGAGTGCGGCCGCGCCGGCCACACTTCCGGCGGCGCCGAGCACACGGCGTCGGCTCAGATCGTTCATGACGTGCCCTTCTTCTCGGTACGGCTTCGGGTGACGGCCAGTCGTATCGCGTAGCCCAGGCAGAGGAGCGCCAGGGCGGGAAGCACGACCAGGGTCGGGTTCACCCAGGCCGGGACCAGGTCGTACCCCGCGTTGCACTTGTCGTGCAGCGGGAACCACTGCGTGTACTCGTCGAAGTTCGCCCTGCGGTAGGCCCGGTCGTAGGTCTGCCCCGCGTTGTGGCAGGCCTCCTCCGGGTCGAGCGACGCCCCGGCCAGGGAGCCGACGAGGTACGTGACTCCGGTCGTCACCAGCAGGAGCAGCGCGCTCCAGACGAACCAGCCGGGGCTGCGGCGCCAGGTTCCGGCGAACAGCGGACGGAGCCAGAACACGAACGCGACGAGGAGGGGGATGAGGATCGGAACGAGAAGGATCACCATGGGGCAAGCCTGCACGTCCCCCGCGGCGGCCCGGCGCTATCGCGCCACCTGCCGGCCGCCGCGGCCCTCGTGAGGTGCGTGTCTATCGGGCGGCCCCCCGTTGTGCCGCTCGCTGCGCCGCCTGCTTGCGGTAGGTGGCGAGGTTCTCCTTGAACTGGGGGGCGAAGCTGTTCTCCAGGCCGATCAGGGAGAGCTGGCGGTCGGTGAAGCCCTGGCAGAACTCGGCCAGTTTCTCCGTGCCGCCCGGCAGCAGGACGTAGTCCGCCGGGAGGGCGGCGCCGGCGCCGGTGATGAGCGCGAGCCGGGCCGCGTTGACGGTGACGTCGGAGGGACCGGCGAGGACGTCCCAGCAGCAGGCGCGGCAGTCGGTGGCGGTCACCCAGCGCTTGTCGAAGTGGCTGCGGAAGCGGGTCAGGCCGCCGCCGCCGTTGTAGTGCGCGTTCATCCAGGAGACGATGTCGCCGCCGCCGGCGACGTACTTGGCCAGCAGGTAGCCGTCGACGTCCTCGATCATGTCCGTGTAGCCGAAGCTGGACACCTTGCCGGGCACCGCGAGTTTGGCCTGGGTGAACGTGAGCGGCGAGGCGTACTCGTTCACCGAGTTCCGCCAGTCCGCCCAGAAGGTCATGATGTCGCCGCCCCAGCCGGCGATGTCGCCGCCGGTGGACTCCTTCTTCTCGGAGGGGTCGGAGTTCTCCAGGAAGCCGTTCGCCGTGGCCATCAGGTGGGTGGCGTCGAGCTCGTAGCCCGTGATGGGGTCCGTGAAGGAGTTCTGCACCGACTCGCCGCGGGCGTTGCAGTACGACACGAAGCCCTCGTCGTAGCTGTCGGCCAGCCACCACCACTGGATGCCCTGGTACTTCTCGTGACGGATGTACTCCATCACCAGGCGGCTCGCGTTGGTGCCGACGTTGTTCGCCGTCTTGTAGGCGTTGGCGTGGTTGAGGAGCCGCTGCACGTAGGCGATGTACGCGTCGGCGGGACCGCCCGTGTTGTTGACCGAGGAGACGCCGGGCTCGGCCCCGGTCCGCCAGACGTCCCGGTCCAGGTCGAAGACGTCGGACCCGTTGGTGACCTGGAACTCCTTGATCTGGTTGATGGCCCAGTTGGAGGGCAGGGGGTAGCCGAGGTTGCCGGAGAAGCCCCAGGACATGCCGGACACGAAGGAGAAGCGCGCCCCGGTCTTGGCGGTGACGTTGATACAGACGTTGCGGGAGCCGTAGACGCCGTGGAAGTACTTCTTGCCCCGGCTCGCGAGGCCGGCCACCACGCCGTTGAAGTAGGCCACGATGCCCTGCGGCTGGCCGTCGATCTCCCACTGCTGGGCGTCGTAGTCGACGGCGAAGTAGATCGTCGTGCCCCGGTTGAAGCCGTACCCGGAGGCCAGGTCGTGCGCGTTGAGGGCGTGCTGGTAGCCCTGGGTGTAGGTGAAGTCGGCGAGCTGGCGGGCGTTGTCCTGGTAGATCGGGAAGACCCGCAGGCCGGCGCTGAAGATGGTGTTCAGCTCACCGGGCTTGATCTCCTTGTCGAGAGTGGAGCCCGGCGGGTCGTACAGGTAGCGGCCGACCATGCGGTAGCCGTTGTCGAACAGCCAGCGGGCCCGGGAGGCGGTGATCTCGAACCGGGTGTCCGAAGCGGTCGCCGCGCGGTCCGCGTTGCCCATGGACACCAGCAGCTGGGACCAGGTGTCGAACTCGCCCACGCCGTAGTTGGCGTCGCCCTGCTTGTACAGCTGGGAGAACACCTGGAAGATCTGGACGAACTCCTTCGTCTTCGAGTCGAAGGTGCTCTTGAAGGTGGTCCGGACCTCCTGGTCGTCGAGGCCGCGCAGGATCACCGGCTCGTTGAAGACGCAGGCGGCGGTGAAGAGCTCGACGAAGATGCCGGTGCTGCCCTCGCGCACGGTGCGGGACTTCAGTCCGGCCTGCGTGCCGGGGCCGAAGTTGCCGTTGGGGGTGAGGCCCAGTTCGTACTGGATGGCGATCACCAGGGACTTCTGCACGTCCCGGGAGTAGATGCCGTCGCACGGGCCGATCGAGTAGGCGTCGCGCTGCCAGTAGCGGCTGTTGAGCCACTGCTGGATGCTCCGGATCTTCTCGGTGCCGCCGGCCACGACGACGTACGCGTCCATGTTGAGGATGCACTTGAAGATCTTCGGCGTGACGGTGCCGCCCGCGGTGCCCGTGCCGCCGTCCGGGAGGCCCATGTTGACACGGAGGGACTTGACCGCCTCGGTGGTGACGGCGCCGAACTCGCCGAAGCCGTTGGCGCCCCAGTAACCCTTGCAGAACAGGCCGTGCTGGATGATCCGCACGATGTTGGAGTTCTTGTTCCAGCCGAACCCGATGTCGCCGAGGGCCGTGAGCTTGGACATCGTGGTGGGGCCGAAGCTCGCCACCACCGGAGTGATGCCCAGCTCGTGCTGGAGGCCCATGATCAGGGAGTTCATGGTCGACCAGCCGGTTCTGCCGTCCTCGGGGCACCGTACGTAGCCGGCCACCGCGCCGTACGTCGCGTTGACCCATTTCTGGGCGTCAAGCACCTTCTCGTCCGCCACTGCATTCCCCCACTGTTCTCTGCCGGTGCCCGGTCGCCATGCGTCGCGACCTCGGTCGGCAGTACTGGAAAGAGCCAGGTGAACCTAAGCCGGTTGCCGCGCGGCTGCAAAGGGGATTCGGCCGCCGTGGCGCTCTTTCAGCTCTCTTTTTCCGCCGAGGAGTTGAGGACCGACCGGGACCGGAAGGGGGGCTGTTCGGCCAGCCGCCGAGCGCGGCCGGGACGTCCGGCCTCCGAGGCCCGGGGGCGCCCCGATGTCGTCGGGGGTGGGGGTGCGGGCGGGTGCCGCGCACGCGTCACGGCGCCGGGTGCGGGCAGGGTTCAGGCCACACCCCGGCGGAGCGCGAGAGCGGGAGAAGAGAACGAGAAGTGCCAGTTCTGTGCGGTGTGACGTTGGTCACGCCGGGATCGTGGAGGGGGGATCGTGGAGTGGGGGCGGCCGCTCAGGCCGCGACCAGCAGGACCGTGCCGCCCAGGGCGAGGAGCGCACCGACGGCCTGGATCGAGCGGAGGCGCTCCTTGAGGACCGCGAAGGCCGCGAAGGCCGTGACGACGGGGTAGAGGCTGGCGAGGACGGCGGCGAGGGCGACCGGGCCCTGCTGGGCGGCGACGGCGTACGTGCCGTTGGCGGCGACGTCGGCGAGGCCGACGAACGCGAGGGCCGGCAGGGCCGCGCGGACGACCCCGGGGCCGCCCTCGGGCAGGGTCCGGCCGCCGCGCCTCACCGACGCGTACAGGGCGCCGCCGCCGACCAGGACGTTGGTGACGCGCTGGACGAACAGGGCGAGGAAGAGGCCGGTCAGGGTCGTGGAGGCCTCGGCGATGAGCGCCATGACCGAGCCGAAGCCGAAGGCCGCTACCAGGGTCAGCAGGACCGCCCGGCGCTGGACGGGCGCCCCGCGCAGTTCGGGGCCGCCGGCGAGCACGACGCCGAGGACGGCCACGCCGATGCCGGCGAACTGGAGCGCCCCCGGCCGGTCGCCGAGGAGGAGGCCCGCGGAGACCGGGACGGCCACGCCGAGCGAGCCGAGCGGTGAGACGACGCCCATGGGGCCGAGTGCGAGCGCCTTGTAGAAGGCGAGCATGGCCGCCGGGCCGACGATGCCGGCCCCGACGGCGTACCAGAGTCGCGGTCCGGCCTCGGTCCAGGCGCCGGTGGCGAGGACGATCGCGCCGAGGACGAGGACCGCGAGGACCTGGGAGGCGACGACCACCGTGAGGGCGGGGATCCGGCGCGTGAGCAGTCCGCCGCCGAAGTCGGCGAGGCCCCAGAGCAGGCTGGTGGCCAGGGCGAACAGGGCGGTCATGGATCCTCGCAGTCGCGTACGGCGGGACGCAGTACAGTGCAGTGAACAATGGGGTGCAGCCCACCGTAGTTCAGTCTATTGAACTCTGTCATCCAAAATATTGGACGGGAATGTGTCGGACCTCGACCAGCTCACGCAGTCGCTCGCCCGGAACCTGAAGCGCTGGCGCAAGGAGCGGGGCTTCACCCTGGACGCGCTCGCCGCACGGGCGGGCGTCAGCCGGGGCATGATCATCCAGATCGAGCAGGCCCGGACGAACCCCAGCGTGGGCACCACGGTCAAGCTGGCCGACGCGCTCGGCGTCTCCATCACGACCCTCCTCGACTACGAGCAGGGCCCCCAGGTCCGGCTCGTCCCGCCCGGCCAGGCCGTCCGCATGTGGTCCACCTCCACGGGCAGCCACACCACCCTGCTCGTCGGCACCGAGGCCCGCGGCCCGCTGGAACTCTGGTCCTGGACCCTCATGCCCGGCGACGGCAGCGCCTCCGACCCGCACCCGGACGGCACGACCGAACTCCTGCACGTCACCGCCGGGGTCCTCACCCTCGTCGTGGACGGCGAGGAGCACACGCTGCCGACCGGCACCTCCGCCGTCTTCGAGGCGAACGTGGCGCACGTCTACCGCAACGACGGCGACGAACCCGCCGAGATGACGATGGCCGTCTCCATCCCGCCCGTACGCTGAGACGCCCGCCCGCCGCCCGCCCCGGGCCGTTAGCGTGGCGCGCATGCGCGCACCCATCGGAGACTTCACCGACGCCCGGCCCGCCCCCGACGTCCTCGACCTGCTGGCCGACCCCGTCGCCGCCGCCGTCCGCGCCTGGACGGGCCCCGTCCCGGCCGAGCGACTGCTGTACGTGGACACCGACCCGGCCATCGCCGACACCGCCGTCTTCGTGGAGCACCACGGCCCCGACCTGCTCGACGCGTCCGCCAACTGCGTGGTCGTCGCGGGCAAGCGGGGCGAGACGACCACGCTCGCCGCGTGCGTGGTGAAGTCGGCGACGAGGGTCGACGTGAACGGCGTCGTCCGCAGGCACCTCGGCGCCCGCAAGGCCTCCTTCGCCCCGGCGGACACCGCGACCGGCGAGACCGGCATGGAGTACGGGGGCATCACCCCCGTCGGCCTCCCGGCCGCCTGGCCCCTCCTCGTGGACGCCGCCGTCGTCGACACCCCGTGGGTCCTCGTCGGCAGCGGCCGCCGCCGCGGCAAGCTCATCCTGCCGGGCAAGGCGCTCGCCCAACTGCCCGGCGCGATCGTCCTGGAGGGACTCGGCGTCCCCGTCGGCTGACCCGGAAGGCGCTCCGCGGGGTCGTACGGGGGACGGCACGGCGACGGCCCCGCCGAGCGCCGGTCGGGCGCGGGCGGGGCCGTCCACCACCGGTCAGCCGAGGCGCGGGATCTCGATCGCGGGGCAGCGGTCCATGACCATGTCGAGGCCCGCCGCGCGGGTGCGGGCGAAGGCCTCGTCGTCGATGACGTCCAGCTGGAACCAGACCGCCTTGGCGCCGATCGCCACCGCCTCGTCGGCGATCCCGCCCGCCTGGTCGCTGTTCACGAACACGTCGACGACGTCCACCGGGAACGGGATGTCGGCGAGGGAGGCGTAGCCCTGCTCGCCGTGGACCGTCTCCGCCTTCGGATGGACCGGGACGATCCGCTTGCCGAAGCGCTGGAGGACCGCCGCCACGCCGTACGCGGCCCGCGCCCGGTTGGAGGAGAGCCCCACCACCGCCCAGGTGTCGCCGGTGGACGTCAGGATCCGCCGTACCGTCTCCGCCGCGGAGTACCCGCTCGGTTCCGCGGTCGCTGTGTCGACACTCATCGCTCCTGCTCCCTTTCCTCGGTGCGGCCCGTCCCCGAGGTGAACGAGCCGCGCCGCGCGGTGATTCCCGCCGGGACCTTCAGGCGTCCCAGGCGCGCCGTTCGGCCTCGCGCGGTGCCTCGACCAGGGACGGAGCGCCCGGGCCGAAGGCCATGACCGGCCGGGCGGGATCCCAGGCGCGCCAGCCGGGGTCTCCGGTCGCGGCGAAGGCCACCCAGGCGGCGTGCATCGCGGTCGCCAGAGCCTGGGGAGCGTCCGGGCCCGTCAGCGCGCGCGTCTCCGGCAGGTCGAGCGTGTCGAAGACGAAGCCGAGCTCCAGCGCGTGACAGGCGCCGAGGCCGAGGACCGGGGAGCGCCAGCCGAACTCGTACAGGTGCGTGCCCCCGGGCGCGCCGGAGCGCAGCCGGGCGTCCGCGAGCCGGTTCAGCGGGATCCGCAGCAGCTTGTCCGTCGCGAGCGCGCCGAGCACCTCGCCGGGCTTCTCCCGCGCACGGCCCGCCCGGTACACCCGGGCCGTGCGCGACGGCACCCCCGTCCTCCACAGCACGAGCCGCTGCGCGAGGGGCCCCACCCGGTCGACGACCCCGCCCGGCACGAACCAGAGCCGGTACTCCTCGGTGGTCGTGCCCATGAGGACGTCCACCCCGGCCGAGGCCCCGGCCGCGAGTGCCTCCGCCGGATCGCGCGGCAGGACCTCGCCGTCCACGGCGATCTGGAAGGAGTGCCCGCCCGCCAGCGGCGAGCCCTTGCCGGTCACCTCCGTCTGCGCCGCGAGCAGGCGCTCCAGGTCCACGCGCGCGAGTGCCTCCGCCGTCGCCGGCACCTTCAGCCGGGCGGCCACCGCCTCCGTGGTCCGGCGCGCCCGGTCGAGCGGCAGCGCCATCGGGGCGCCGCTCTGCAGCACCGCCCGCCGGAACAGGCCCTCGGCGAGCGGCGACGCGAGCAGCGCGGCGATCGAGATCGCGCCCGCCGACTCGCCGAACACCGTCACCCGCTCCGGATCGCCGCCGAAGGCCGCGATGTTCTCCCGCACCCAGGCGAGCGCGGCGATCTGGTCGCGCAGGCCCAGATCGGCGGGCGCGTCGGGGAACACCCCGAACCCCTCCACGCCGAGCCGGTAGTTGAGCGAGACGAGCACCACGCCGTCGCGGGCGAACGCGGTGCCGTCGTAGACGGGGACCGACGAGGAGCCGTGGATCAGGGACCCGCCGTGGATCCAGACCATCACCGGCCGCCCGCCCTCCGGTGCGGCCGGTGTCGAAACCTCCCACGGAGCCCACACGTTGAGGTTCAGGCAGCCGTCGCCCGCGACCGCGGGGTCGGGCAGCAGCGCGTCCAGCGGCGGGGCGTACGGGCGCTTGGGCGCCGTCGGCCCGAACGCCGTGGCCTCCCGCACCCCGTCCCAGGGCCCGATCGGCTCCGGGGCCCGGAAACGCAACCCGCCCACGGGCGGCCGGGCGTAGGGGACGCCGAGGAAGGCGGCCACCCCGTCCTTCAGGGAACCGCGCAGCACCCCGCCGCGCGTGCGGGCCTCGGGACCGTACTCCGACATCGATTCAGGCCCTTCTCACGGTCGACGGTGACGCGAAGGGACGACGGGGCCAGGGCCCCGTCCGGAAGGCGGCGCGTCGCCGGACCCTCCGGGCAGGGCCCGGCCCCGCGCCACCAGTGCGCGCTTGAGGACCTTGCCCGTCGGGCCGAGCGGCAACGCGTCGACGAAGCGCACGATCCGGGGGTACTTGTGGCGGCCGAGCCGCTCGCGGGACCAGTCGACGAGCTCGTCCTCGGAGAGCGGGGCGGCGTTCTCCCGGCGCACCACCACCGCGCACACCTCCTCGCCCTTCGCCTCGTCGGGGACGCCGATCACCGCGACCTCCGCGACCGACGGATGGCGGACGAGCACCTCCTCGACCTCGCGCGGGTAGATGTTGAAGCCGCCGCGGATCACCAGGTCCTTCTTGCGGTCCACGATCCGCAGGAAGCCGTCCTCGTCGCGGGCGCCGAGGTCGCCCGTGCGGAACCAGCCGTCGACGACCGCCGCGGCCGTCGCCTCCGGGTCGTCGAGGTACCCGGCGAACACGTTGTGCCCGCGCACCACGACCTCGCCGACCTCGCCGTCCGCGAGCAGCCGGACCTCCCCGTCGACGGCCGCGTCCGCGACGCCCACCTCGACGCCCCACACCGGATGCCCGACCGTCCCCGGCCGGCGGCCCAGGTGCGGCTGGTTGAAGGTGGCGACCGGCGAGGTCTCCGTCAGGCCGTACCCCTCCAGGACCTGGGTGCGGAAGGCTTCCTCGAAGCGTTCCAGGACGGCCACCGGAAGCGCCGCACCGCCCGACACGGCGGCGCGCAGGGCCGCGGGCCGCAGCTCCGAGGCCGCCGCGGCCTCCACCAGGGCGTGGTACATCGTGGGCACGCCCATGAAGACCGTCACGCCCTCGTCGGCGAGCACCCGGAGTGCCGCGGGACCGCTGAACCGGGGCATGAGCACCAGCGTCGCGCCCTGCCGGAACGTGCCGTTCATCGCGCAGGTCTGGCCGTAGCTGTGGAACAGCGGCAGACAGCCGAGGACCACGTCGCCGACGCCCAGGCCGAGCAGGTCCTGCGAGGTCACGGAGGCGTTCATGACGATGTTGAGGTGCGTGAGCAGGGCGCCCTTGGGGCGGCCCGTCGTGCCGCTGGTGTAGAGGACCACGGCGATGTCGGACGGCCCGGCCGGCTCCGGCGCGGCCAGCGGCTCCGCGGCCGCCGGCGCCCCCTGGAAGGCGCGCACCCCGGCGGCCCGCGCCGCCTCGTCGGCCACCGCCCAGAGCGGCCCCCCGCTCACGATGCCGACCGCGCCGCTGTGTTCGAGGACGTACCGCACCTCGTCGGCGACGAGCAGCGCGTGCACCGGCACCACCGTCGCGCCGGCGGCGAGGGCCCCGTAGTAGACGCGCAGGAACTCGGTCGTGTTCGGCAGCAGCACGGCCAGCCGGTCGCCCGGCTCCACCCCGGCCTCCCGCAGCCCCGCGGCGCAGCGCAGCGCCTCCGTCCACAGCTCCCCGTAGGCGAGCCGGGTCGTTCCCTCGACCACCGCGATCCGGTCGGGGAAGTGGCGGGCGGACTCGCCCAGCACACCGGCGACGCTCAGTGACATGACACGCTCCAGGGGCACGGAGTGGACGACGCCCCGGCACCGCTCGGGAGGACGCGGAGGCGACGGCGCCGTCGGCCATCGGCTGACACCGCACAGAATCCGCCGCGATCCCGCCCGCACACCATGTGCAGACGCCCACCATGTGACGGCGCGAGCTGGGCAACGGCCCCACCGTCGGACCCGACCCGTGGCATTCGCCAAATCCCGCGGCTACGGTGCCTCGCATGACGCACAGCTCGGCCGCGCCCGGCGAACCCGTGGGGGTGCGCTCCGGCGGAAGCCACACGCCCCTGGGCGGCGCCGGAGGCTCCGGGGCGCTCCGCCGCGCCCTCGCCACGACGATGCTCGCCGACGTCGACCGGCTCACCGACCGCGCCGTCGCCGACATCCGCGCCCACTCCGGCACGTACGCCTCCGGCACCCCCGTCACCCGGGAGGACCTCTGGGAGATCTGCCGGGACAACCTGCTGCGCGCCCTGGAGGACTTCGGCGGCCTTGACGCGACCGGCGGCGACTTCGAGTGGGCGGCGCGCGAGACCGGCCGCCGCCGCGCCGAGCAGGGCGTGCCGCTCGACACCGTGCTCCAGGCCTACCGGCGCGGCGGCCGGGTCCTCTGGCAGGTCATGGCCGAGCACCTGCGGGTCCGGGCCGGACGGGCCTCCGACAGCCGCGACATCGAGCTCGACATGGCGAGCGGCGTCTGGGAGACCATCGACCGCTACTCGGTCGCCATGGCCGACGCCTACCGGGTCGCCCAGCTGGAACTGCAGAGCCGCCAGGACACCCGGCGCGTCGCCCTCTTCGAGGCCCTGCTCGACGGCCGCGCCGACGACCCGGCCGTGGCCTCGGCCGCCGCGGCCGCGCTCGGCGTCCCCGCGGTCGACCGGTACGTCGCCGTGGTCGCCGCCCAGGACCCGGCCGCACCGCCGCACCTCGCGCCCGCCCTGGAGGCCCAGGGCCTGTGGTCCTTCTGGCGGCCCCGCTCGGGACGGTACGCCGGCATCGTCCGGCTGCCCCGCCGCGTCACGCCCGCCGACCGGACCGCGACCGGACCCGCCGCCGACCCGGCGGTCCGGACGCTCCTCGCGGCCCTGCGCGAGCGGACCGGCGCGACCGCCGGCGTCTCCCCGGAGTTCGAGCGGCTCTCCCAGGCGGGCCGCGCCCTGCGGCTCGCCGAGCAGACCCTGCGCACCCTCCGGGCGGGCAGCGGCGAGGTCGCGGGCTTCGACGCCCGGCTCGCCGAGGTCCTCCTCAGCGGCCGCACCGACATCGCCGAGCGGATCGTCACCGTCCACCTCGGCCCCGTCCTCGCCACCGGTGGTGAGCGGGCCGCGCTCCTCACCACCCTCAGGGCCTGGCTCGACCACGGCTGCTCGGCGTCCCGGGCCGCCGAGCAGCTCTACTGCCACCGCAACACCGTCCTCAACCGCATCGGCCGCGTCGCCGAGCTCACCGGCCGCTCCAGCGAGTCGGGCGAGGCCAGGCTCGGCTGGGCGCTGGCCCTGCGCGCCCTGCCGTACGCGGGCCCCGCGGCCGCCCCCGCACCGGCCGCCGGAGAACGGGACGCCGACGGAACGTAGGCTGGCCGGATGCAGGAGCAGTACCGCACGCTGGCCCACGAGGGCGTGCACGAGACCGAGATCAACCGCTCGCGCTTCCTCTGCGCGCTGGCGCCCGTCGCCGACGAACGGGAGGCCCAGGAGTTCGTCGCCCGCATCCGCAAGGAGCACCCGACCGCCACCCACAACTGCTTCGCCTACGTCCTCGGCGCCGACGCCTCCGTCCAGAAGGCCAGCGACGACGGCGAGCCGGGCGGCACGGCCGGCGTCCCCATGCTCCAGATGCTGCTGCGCCGCGAGATGCGGTACGTCGCCGCCGTCGTCACCCGCTACTACGGCGGCGTGAAACTCGGCGCCGGCGGCCTCATCCGCGCGTACGGCGGCGTCGTCGGCGAGGCGCTCGACGCCCTCGGCACCGTCACCCGGCAGCGCTTCCGGCTCGCCACCGTCACCGTCGACCACCAGCGGGCCGGCAAGCTGGAGAACGACCTGCGCGCCACCGGGCGCGCCGTCCGCGACGTCCGCTACGCCGACGCCGTCACCATCGAGATCGGCCTGCCCGACTCGGACGTCCCCGCCTTCCGCGCCTGGCTCGCCGACGCGACGGCGGGCACGGCCGCCTTCGAACTCGGCGGAGAGGCCTACGGCGACGCGTGACGCGTGGAGCGTGACGGGCGGAGGCCTGATCGGACCCCCCTGGCGGCGAAGACCCGCGCCGCGTCGTTCGCCGCGGGTGACGGGCCGGTCATCCCTGTCCGGCGAGCGCCGCCTGTGCCGCCGTGATCTCCGCGTGCACCTCGGGGCTGTTCTGCTGCAGATGGCGCAGGACGCTGCTCACCTGGGTGCCGACGTCCACGAACGCCGTGTTCTTGCCCCGGAAGCTGACGTCCTCGACCCGGCGGGCGCCGCGGTGCAGCGCGACCACGGTCCAGTCGTCGGTGAGGACGGGGGAGCCTGAGGAGCCGGCGCGGGTGTCGGTGAAGTAGCGCAGGTCCCGGCCGTCCGCTTCGTGGACGAGGTTGTTGCGCAGGGCGATGCGTTTGGGCGCGCCGCCCGGGTGCTGGATGACGTTGACCGCCACCGGCTGGTCCTTGGCCACCTTCAGGGGATCGTCGGCCACCCGCAGGACGGTCTCGGGAGAGGCCTGGCCGTCCGCCAGCCGCAGGACCGCGTAGTCGAGCACCTCGTCCGAGGCGACCAGGGCCCCGCCGGACACCTCCTCGGTCCCGGATCCGTCGTCCAGGTAGTCGAAGCGGCACGTGGAGTTCTGTGCCTGCAGCTGCAAGTCGGCGGGGTCCACCACGATCCGCTCCGGGCCGGTGCGGGACCGGGCGGTCACCACGTGGTGGTTGGTGACAAGCAGTCCCGGGGCGATCAGCCAGCCGGTGCCCGCGTGTGGATGGGCCTGGGGTTGCGGGGTGCCTCCCTGGTACGGGGGGACCTTGATCCGCGCCACGGCGCTGCCGGCCGCCGCGCCGCCCTGCACGAAGAGGAACGGAACCGTGTCGTCGCGGAAGATGATCTCCTCCTTGGTCTCTCCGGTGAAGACCACGGGGGCGACATCCGGCTCACCCGTCGCCTTTCGGACCACCATGTCCAGGGCGTGGTCGAAGACGGCGAGCACGGTCGCCGCCCGGGTCAGCCTGCGGGCGTTCTCCAGCCGCTGAGCCTTTTCCCACCTCACGCTGATGCGTGGTGAAGGACGAGGACGGCCTTCACCAGGTCGGTGATGCGGTTGGTGCTGCAGCGGAGCTTCCGCAGGAGTCGCCAGCCTTTGAGGGTGGCCATGGCCTGCTCGCCGAGGCAGCGGATCTTGGCGTGGCTACTGTTGTGCCTGCGCTGCCACCGCTTGAGGCGACGGCCGCGAAAGGGCACCCGGATGGAACCGCCGGCGCCCTGATAAGCCTTGTCGGCCCAGCACTTCAGTCCGGCCTCGGCAAGTGCGTCGACTCGGCCCAGCACTTCAGCCCGGCCTCGGCAAGTGCGTCGACGATGCCGTGGGTACGGGCGGCGGTCAGGTCGTGAGTGGAGCCGGGGAGCGCGGGCGAAGCCCACAGCAGCCGTCCGAATGGGTCGGTGAGGACTTGGACGCTCATGCCGTGGCGCTTGCGCTTGACGGAGTAGTACGGGGTGTCGGCGGCGATCCGGTCGATCGGCAGGAGCGTCCCGTCGAGGATTACGAAGGCCAGCCGGCATGCGGTCCGCATCGCCTCGGCCAGGCTGGGAGCGAGTGCGGCCAGGACCTGTATCGCTTCGCTGACGTAACGGTAGACGGTCGCGATCCCGATGCCGAACGCGGCGGCCGGCTGAGCGTAGGTGTCGCCGCAGCGCAGGTGAGCCAGGACCAGAAGCGCCTGCCGGCTCGGCGTGATGCGACACCATCGGGTGCCGATCTTGCGACGGTGAGCGGCCAGGCACCGGGCGAGGTGACGAAGGTGTGCGCTGGACAGATCGATCGAATGGGGTCTCCCCTGCTCGAGCGAAGCCGAGAGCTTGGGGAAGGGTAGACAAGCACGCGAAGCTTCTGGTCGGCACAGGTGATCTTGGTCGTGAACCCGTCTACCAGGAGCTTCGTCGTTCACCTCGCGCACGGTACCCCAACCTGCCAGCCACGCCAGCAGGTCGGAAAAGGCGCATTTCATGGAATCACTCGGTCTGTTCCGTCGCAAGGCGGCTGAACAAGGCTCGAACCAGTCCCTGCCGGACCGGCACCGGGCGCTGCTCCTCGCGCAGCACCTCGGTACGCCGGATGTGGTGGGGAGCTCCCCCGAAGGGGCCTGTGCCCGGGGCCGGGCGGCCTTCGACGCCGCCCGGCCCGCCCTCCGTCGGGCGCTCCGCGGGGTCGCGCGTGGACGTGGACGCGACCGTGGACGACCGCGGGCTCCGACGTCAGTTCCGCATCATGATGTCGTCGTAGCTCTCCAGACGGTGCCAGCGGTCGCCGGGGGCGCGGACAGGAGGCATCAGGTCCACGTCGGGAAGCGGGCCGAGGTCGAGGCCGGTCACCTCGGCGATGTCCGCCACCGGCACCTGGAAGGTGCGGAAGGGGCCCAGCGGCGGCGGGCCGCCCTTGGCCCCCGCCATGGCCTGCTCGCGGGCCCGGCTGAGGTCGGGGCTCTGGTCGAGGATGTACGCCGTGGACGCGAGTTTGCCGTCCTGCATGAAGGCCGCCACCTTCCAGAACCGCAGCGGTACCTGGATACCGCGGTAGGGCGGGTCGGAGTCGTGCAGCACCGGGCCGGTGAACACGCTCAGCTTCCGGTCGAACTTGGCCGCGTGGTCGAGGAGGAAGTTCTCCAGCCCCAGCCACAGCTTCTTGCCCTGGTTGAACGTGTTCTGCTGCGGAGCCGCGTTGGTGAAGTGGAAGGTGTCGGCGTTGGCCTTGTTGGCCTTGTCGACCGTGCCCCACACAGGGTCCAGCCGGCGTACCAGATGTCCCCTGTCCAGGTCGTTGTCGGCGTAGATCGCCTGCCCGGCCTGCTGGTTCGCCGGGATTCGCGGGTCGAGGTTCCAGTCGTCCTGCCGGTCCACGTTCTCCACCAGCTTCGAGCCGTCGATGCAGACGGCGGTGGAGGCCGCGAACCGGCGGTCGGGGCGGTGGACCACGGTGAAGTGGGTGTACGGCAGAACGACCGTCGGGATGCCGTTGGCGGGCACGGGCAAGGGCACGACCTCACCGAGGAAGGCCTCGTCGTAGCCGGTGCGATCGTCCAGCGGACCGCGCGAAGCCGCGGTCTCGGATGAAGTGTTCATAGGATGGAAGTACCGCGCTGCGGCGATCACTCACGGTGTCGGCCGCCAAGCCACTCGAACAGAGGCTGTGCTCGGGGGAGCCCCTCGGGGGAGCCCCTCAAGGCCGCCGGAGGGCGCCCGAACGGGGGGCGCAGGCGCACTCATGGTTCAGCCGGGACCCGGCCACGGAACGCTTGAGGTGACTCCCCGTGACATCCGTGACCCGGCGCCCTGCGCCGCCGCGCCCAAGGAGACCCCGTCATGCCCACTGGCCTGTCCATCCACATCGGACTCAACTCGGTCGACCCCGCCAAGTACGACGGCTGGGACGGCCGGCTGAACGCCTGCGAGAACGACGCGCGAGACATGGCGGCCATCGCCCGCGCCAACGGTTTCGGCGAGACGGTGATCCTGACCCCCGAAGGAACCGTCGAGAACATCACCACCGCCCTGCGCGACGCGGCCGGCCGGCTGACCGCGGGAGACATCCTGCTCTTCACGTACTCGGGCCACGGCGCCCAGGTGGACGACACCACCGGGGACGAACCGGACATGCTCGACGAGACCCTGGTGTTCTACGACCGCATGTTCCTCGACGACGAGCTCTACGCGGAGTTCCGCCGGATGCCCGAGGGGGTGCGCATCGTCGCGCTGCTCGATTGCTGCAACAGCGGCAGCGGTATCGAGTCCCTCCAGGACCTGCTCACCCCGGAGGCGCTCGAATCGCAGTTCCAGACCAGGGACCCGGCCAAGGTGGAGGCCGCCTCCCGGCTGATGCCGATCTTCAAGCAGCAGCAGGTCTTCGCCCGTGACCGGGAGTTCTACGCCGGGCTGCAGCGCGAGCTGAAGAACGCGCAGAACGGGGCGGGTGAGCCCGACGCCCTCCTCATCTCGGCCTGTCAGGACAATCAGCTCGCCTCGGACGGAGACGTCAACGGCCTGTTCACCGCGCGCCTGCTCAAGGTCTGGAACGACGGAGCGTTCGAGGGCGGCTACCGCTCCTTCCACCGCGCGATCCAGCGCCGCATGCCCGCCATCCAGAGCCCCAACTTCTACGTGACAGGGGAGCCGGCGGCGAGTTTCCTCGATCAGAAGCCCTTCACGGTCTGAGCGGGCGGACATCCGGGACCGGCCCAGGTCGTCCGGCGCGAGACCGTAACCGGTGAGCCCGAGACATCGAGGTCATGGGTACGGCAACGCCGCAGGGGATCTGGGTACGGCCTCGGTGTGACGGCTGTCTCATGCAACGCTCTTCACGGCGGTGAGGCACGGGACGGGAACGGGGACACGCCACGATCCGGATCACCGCTGACATTCGTGGTCACCCGACCCCGGACCCGGTGGCAGACTGAAGGCCTGTGACGGATCAGGTGCCGACTGGCGTTGGCGTGGTGGGTGCCGACCACGGGGCCCGTACTGGTTCCGTGCTGGTTTCGGAGCTGGAGGAGCGGGAAAAGTGCAGGTCGGAGCTTCGGGGCGGGTCGAGTGAAGCTTCTGCACACCTCGGACTGGCACCTCGGCCGGTCCTTCCACCGGGTCGGCCTGCTCGAGGCCCAGGCCGCCTTCCTCGACCACCTCGTGGCGACCGCCCGGGCCCACGAGGTCGACGCCGTCCTCGTCGCCGGGGACGTGTACGACCGGGCCGTGCCCCCGCTGCCCGCCGTCGAGCTCTTCGACACCGCGCTGCACCGCCTCGCCGAGGCCGGCATCCCCACCGTCATGATCTCCGGCAACCACGACTCGGCCCGCCGCCTCGGCGTCGGCGCCGGACTCATCGGGCTGGCCGGCGTCCACCTCCGTACCGACCCGGCCGGCATCGGCACCCCCGTCGTCCTCACCGACGCACACGGCGACGTCGCCCTCTACGGCCTGCCCTACCTCGAACCCGCCCTCGTGCGCGAACGGCTCGGCGCCGCCAAGGCCGGCCACGAGGCCGTGCTCGCGGCGGCCATGGACCGGGTCCGCGCCGACCTCGCGACCCGGCCCGCCGGCACCCGCTCGGTCGTCCTGGCCCACGCCTTCGTCGCCGGCGGCGAACCCAGCGACAGCGAGCGGGACATCACCGTCGGCGGCGTCGCCGCCGTACCCGCCGGGATCTTCGACGGCGTCGACTACGTCGCCCTCGGCCACCTCCACGGCAGCCAGACCCTCACCCCCCGCGTGCGGTACTCGGGCTCCCCCCTCGCGTACTCCTTCTCCGAGACCGACCACCGCAAGACGACGTGGCTGATCGACCTCGGCGCGGACGGGGCCGTCACCGACGCCGTACGCCTCGACTGCCCCGTCCCGCGCCCCCTCGCCCGGATCCGGGGGCGGCTCGACGACCTCCTCGCCGACCCCGCGCTCACGCCCCACGAACAGGCGTGGGTGGAGGCCACCCTCACCGACCCGGTACGGCCCGCCGAGCCCATGAACCGGCTCACCGAACGGTTCCCGCACACCCTCCACCTCGTCTTCGACCCCGAGCGGACCGCCGACGACACCGGCGCCTCCTACGCCCAGCGGCTCCGCGACCGCAGCGACCAGCAGATCGCGGAGGACTTCGTGGCCCACGTGCGCGGCGGCGCCGCCCTCGACTGCGCGGAACGGACCGTCCTGTACGGCGCGTTCGACGACGTACGGATCGACACGGCCGAGCGGGAGGTCGGCCGATGAGGCTGCACCGCCTGGAGATCACCGCGTTCGGCCCGTTCGGCACCACGCAGTCCGTCGACTTCGACGCCCTCTCGTCGGCCGGCCTCTTCCTCCTCCACGGACCCACCGGCGCCGGCAAGACCTCCGTCCTCGACGCCGTCTGCTTCGCCCTCTACGGAAGCGTGCCCGGCGTCCGCCAGACCCCCGGCACCACCCTGCGCAGCGACCACGCCCCCGTCGGCACCTCCACCGAGGTCCTCCTCGAACTCACCGTGGGGGAGCGGCGCCTGGAGATCACCCGGCGCCCCGCCCAGCAGCGCCCCAAGAAGCGCGGCGGCGGCTTCACCACCGAGAAGGCCCAGACCTGGCTGCGCGAGTACGACTCCGCCACCGGGGAATGGGCCGGCCTCAGCCGGTCCCACCAGGAGATCGGCGAGGAGATCACCCAGCTCGTCGGCATGAGCCGCGAGCAGTTCTGCCAGGTCGTCCTCCTCCCGCAGGGCGACTTCGCGAAGTTCCTCCGCGCCGACGCCGAGGCCCGCGGCCGGCTCCTCGGGCGCCTCTTCGACACCCGCCGGTTCGCCGCCGTCGAGGAGCGGCTCGCCGAACTGCGGCGCGCCGCGCTCCAGCAGGTGGAGGAGGGGGACACGCGGCTGCTCACCCTCACCCACCGCATGACACAGGCCGCGAGCGGCCTCGACGCGGCCCGCACCCCCGTCGAGGGACGCCCCGGCGAACCCGGCCTCGCCGAAGCCGCGCTCGCCTGGGCCGCCCTCGCCCGCACCGAGGCCCGCGAGGCCCTCGACATCGCCGGCGTCCGCCTCGGCGCGGCCGAGACCGCCCAGGCCGCCGCGCGCGCCGCCCTCGACGCCGCGCACGACCTCGCGGCCCGCCAGGCCCGGCACGCCGACGCGCTCCGCCGCCGCGAGCGGCTCACCGCCCAGGCCCCGCAGTGCGACGAGCACCAGGCCGCGCTCGACCGGAGCCTGAAGGCCGACCGGGTGGCGCCCGCCCTCGGGCTGCGGCGGGACGCCGAGCGCGAGCACGCCACCGCGCACGCCGCCCGCGACCGCTCCCGCGCCCTGCTGCCCCCCGACCTCGCCGACGCCGGCGCCGAGCACCTCGCGGCCCGAGAACACCGGCTGCGCGACGAGCTCGGCGGCCTCGAAGCGGCCCGCCGCGCCGAGCGCCGCGCCGCCGTGCTCGCCGAGGAACGCGCCGGCCTGGCCCGGGAGGCCCGCGCCGACGAGGACGCCCTCCAGGACGCGGCGGGCTGGCTCGCCGGCTGGGAGCCGCGCCGCGCCGCCCTCATCGAGCGCGTCGAGGCCGCGACGGACGCCGCCGCCCGCGCCGAACACCTCGCCGGCCGCCTCGAACCCGCCCGCAGGCGACTCGCCGCGGCCCGCCGCAGGGACGCCCTCGCCGACTCCACCCGGACCGCCGAGGCACGCCTCGCGGACGCCCGCGAGCGCCGGAACACCGCCCACGAGACCTGGCTCGACGTCAAGTCCCGCCGCCTGGAAGGCATCGCCGCCGAACTGGCGGTCACCCTCGCCCCCGGCGACCCCTGCCAGGTCTGCGGCTCCACCGCGCACCCCGCCCCCGCCCGCACCACCGCCAGCCACGTCGACCGCGCCACGGAGGACGCCGCCTACGCGGCCTACACCGAAGCCGAGGAGACCCGCACCACGGCCGAACGCGACCTGGCCGGTACCCGGGAGGCCTGGTCGGCGGCCCGCGCGGAGGTCCTGGCCGGACCCGACGGCACGCCCGCGCCGCTCACCGGGGCCGTCTCCCCGTCCACCCCCGACGGTGTCGACGAGCCCAGTGTCGGCGAACTCGCCCGCGAGGTCGAGGAACTGACCCGGCTGCACGCCGAGGCGCACGCCCTGGCCGGGCGGATCCACGGAGCGCGGGAGGCCCTCGCGCGTGCCGAGCGGGAGTACGAGGAGCGGGCGGACGCCCGGCGCGAGGCCGAGCGGCGGGTCGCCGCGCGCACCTCGCGGCGGGAGGCGCTGGACCGGGAGCAGTCCTCGCTCGACGAGGAACTCGCGCGCGGGCGCGGCGCGTTCGCCAGCGTGGCCGAACACGCCACCCGGCTGGAGCGGCGGATCGCCCTCCTGGTCGACGCCGCCGGCAGCGTACGCACCGCCGAACTCGCGGCGCAGCGCCTCAAGGAGGCCGACGACCGGCTCGCCGACGCGGCCTACCGCGCCGGGTTCACCACCCCGGAGGAGGCCGCGGCCGCACTCCTCGGCGAGGGCGAACGCCGCTCCCTCCAGCAGCGCGTGGACGCCTGGCGGGCCGAGGCCGCCGCCGTCGCCGACCGGCTCGCCGAGCCCGGCACCGCGGCCGCCGCCACCCTCCCGCCGGCGGATCCCGGCGAGGCCGAGGCGGCCCACACGGCGGCGGAACGCGCCCTGCGCGAGGCCGCGTCCGACCTGTCCGCCGCGCGGGAGCGGGCCGACGGGCTGACCGCGCTGTCCGGACGGGCCGCCGCCGAGGTCCGCCGCCTGGGGCCGCTCCGCGAGGAGTACGACCGGGTGGCCCGGCTCGCGGCCCTCACCGCCGGCACCTCCGCCGAGAACGAGCGCCGGATGCGCCTGGAGTCGTACGTCCTGGCGGCCCGGCTCGAACAGGTCGCCGCCGCCGCGACCGCCCGCCTCCAGCGCATGTCCTCCGGCCGCTACACGCTCGTCCACTCCGACGCCCGCTCGGGCGGCAAGCGGGCCGGCCTCGGGCTGCACGTCGTGGACGCGTGGACCGGCAGCGAACGCGACACCGCCACGCTCTCCGGCGGCGAGACGTTCTTCGCCTCGCTCGCCCTCGCGCTCGGCCTCGCCGACGTCGTCACGGACGAGGCCGGCGGCGTCCGGCTCGACACCCTCTTCATCGACGAGGGCTTCGGCAGCCTCGACGAGCAGACCCTCGACGAGGTCCTCGACGTCCTCGACTCGCTGCGCGAACGCGACCGCAGCGTCGGCATCGTCAGCCACGTCGGCGACCTGCGCCGCCGGATCCCGGCCCAGCTGGAGGTCGTCAAGGCGCGCCACGGCTCGGCGGTCAGGCTGCGCACCGGAGGCGAGGCCCTCAGCGGCTGATGGCACGCCGGGGCAGCGGCGAGGAGTAGACGACGCTCGTCGTCACCGAGCCGAGCGCGGCGATCTTCCCGGAGATCTCCTCCAGGTGCCGCATGGAGCGGGCGGCGACCTTCAGCACGAAGCAGTCGTCGCCGGTGACGTGGTGGGCCTCCAGGACCTCCGGCGTGGTGTCGAGCAGGTCGTGGAACGGCTTGTAGTTGCCGTGCGGGTAGCGCAGCCGAACGAACGCGAGGATGGGCAGGCCCAGCCTGTCCTGGTCGACGATGGCGGTGTATCCGGCGATCACCCCGGCCTCCTCCAGGCGCCGCACCCGCTCGGTCACCGCGGACGGCGACATCGACACGGCGCGGGCGAGCTCGGCGAAGCTGGCGCGGCCTTCCGACTGCAGTGCTTCGAGAATGCGCCAGTCGGTGGCGTCCGGCGTGTAATCGGTACTCATGGAGGAGACAGTGCAGGGGATTCCCCGGCCGATCAAGTGAACGGCCGGGGAATCCCGTCATGCGGAGGGCGGTCGCCGGGGCCCTCGTCCGGTCGCTGGAGGCGGTCGCTCGGAAGCGGTCGCTCAGAGGCGGGACAGTTCGTCGACGAGGTCGTCGAGCCCCAGCGGGCCCTGCGACAGGGCGGCCATGTGCCAGGCCTTCGCGTCGAACGCGTCGCCGTGCGCCGCCCGCGCGTTGGCGCGGCCGAGCAGCCAGGCGCGCTCGCCCAGCTTGTAGCCGATCGCCTGGCCCGGCATCGAGAGGTAGCGGGTCATCTCGCTCTCCACGAAGGCCGGCGGACGGCTGCTGTGCAGCTGGAAGAACTCCTGGGCGAGCTCGGGGGTCCACGTCTCGCCCGGGTGGAACGGCGACTCCGCGGGGATCTCCAGGCCCAGGTGCATGCCGATGTCGACGATGACCCGGCAGGCGCGCATCATCTGGCCGTCCAGGTAGCCGAGTCGGCGCTCCGCGTCCGGCAGGAAGCCGAGTTCGTCCATCAGGCGTTCCGCGTACAGCGCCCAGCCCTCCGCGTTGGCGCTGACCTTGCCGAGGGTCGCCTGGTACCGGGACAGCTGGTCGGCCACGTGCGCCCACTGCGCGATCTGGAGGTGGTGGCCGGGCACGCCCTCGTGGTACCAGGTCGACACCAGGTCGTACACCGGGAAGCGGGTGGTGCCGTCGACGGGCAACCAGGTGCGGCCGGGGCGGGAGAAGTCCTCGGACGGGCCGGTGTAGTACGGCGCGGCGGCGCCGCCCGGCGGGGCGATCCGGGACTCCACCCGGCGCACCCGCTCGGCGAGTTCGAAGTGGGTGCCGTCCAGCGCCTCGATGGCCTCGTCCATCAGCTCCTGGAGCCAGACGCGGACCTCTTCCGTGCCCTCGATGTGCGTGCCGTGCTCGTCGAGGTGGGCGAGCGCCTCCCAAGGGCCCGCGCCGGGCAGGATCCGCTCGGCCTCGGTCCGCATCTCGGCGAGCAGCCGGTGGTACTCGGCCCAGCCGTACGCGTACGCCTGGTCGAGGTCCAGGTCGGTGCCGTTGAAGAAGCGCGTCCAGCGCTGGTAGCGCTCGCGGCCCACCGTGTCCGGCGCGCCGGCGACGGCGGGGGCGTACACGTCCCGCATCCAGTCCCGCAGCGCCACCACGGCCGCGGTGGCCCCCCGGCCGGCCTCCGCGAGCTCGGCGCGCAGCGCGTCGGGCAGCGCGTCGGGGCCGGAGGTGGCGAACTCCTCGAACCAGCCCGTGCCTCCGTCCGGCCCGCCCGACCACTCGGTGAGCTGGTCGATGAAGGTGGCGGTGGGGCGGGGGCCGCCGAAGAGCTTGCGCTCCAGGCCGAGTTCGAGCGAGGACCGGTACCCCTCCAGGGCGTCCGGGACCGCGCGCAGCCGGGTGGCGACCGCCGTCCAGTCCTGCTCGGTCTCGGTGTGCATCACGGTGAAGACGATGCGGACGCTGTGCGCGGGGGACCGCATGTTGCTGACCGCGCAGAGGCCCTCGTCGGCCTCGTGGACGGCGAGTTCCGCCGTCAGGCGCTCGCGCAGCAGACGGGCGCACCGGCGCTCGGCGTCGTCGTCCGCGCCCGGTACGCGCTCCGCCTCGTCGAGCCGGGCCAGGGTGCGGCGGGCGAGGTCGGCGACGGCGCGCTGTCCGGCGGGCGAGAAGTCCGGCAGCAGTCCGGCGCTCTCGGGGACGCCCAGGTACGTTCCGGTGATCGGGTCGAGGGCGATGAGTGCGTCGACATGGGCGTCGGCGACCTGGCGGGGCAGCGGGCTGCTGGAAGTCTCTGGCATGGGGGTCATCCTGAGGCCTCCGGCATGCTCGCGTCACCCTCGTCCGACCTCAGTCGGCTGACAAGGAGGGGCTCGGTCCCGGCGGCAGGAGGGGGCCGCACTCCCACTGCTGGAAGATCAGCCGGGTCTCCACGCGGGCGACCTCGCGGCGCGAGGTGAACTCGTCGAGCACGAGTCGTTGCAGGTCGGCGGGGTCCGCCACGGCCACATGGACCAGATAGTCGTCCGGGCCGGTCAGGTGGAAGAGCGCCCGGGACTCCGGGAGGGCCCGGATCCGGTCGACGAACGGACCGATCAATTCCCGCCGGTGGGGGCGGACCTGGACGAGAAGCAGCGCTTCGAGCCCCCGGCCGAGTTTGGCCGGATCCAGTCGTAGCTGGTGTCCGAGGATCACGCCCGTGCGGCGCAGTCGGGCCACCCGGTCCAGGCAGGTCGAGGGCGCCACGCCGACTTCGGCGGCGAGTTCGCGGTAGGTGGTCCGTGCGTCGTTCTGCAGGAGGCGAAGTATGTGCAGATCGACCGCGTCCAGTACGACAGAATCGGCCATCTGCCGAACGTAGCACGCCGATTTTCCGCTACTTCCCGGTATCCGTTCACAGTGCCGCCATGGACGCCATGGACCGCGGACCCTCGGCCACCCCGAGGGCTCTTGCCACCGAAGCCGTGCACGCCGGCCGCGAGGACCTCGCCGGACTCGGGCTGCACGCCCCGCCGCTCGACCTGTCCACCACCTACCCCTCGTACGACGCCCGGGCCGAGGCCGCCCGGATCGACGAGTTCGCCACCACCGGCGCCCGCCTCGACGGGCCGCCGGTCTACGCCCGGCTCGACAACCCCACCGTCGCCCGCTTCGAGGAGGCCCTCGCCCGACTGGAGGGCGCCGAGGCCGCCGTCGCCTTCGCCAGCGGCATGGCGGCCCTCACCGCAGTCCTCCTCGCCCGGGCCACCCAGGGCCTGCGCCACGTGGTCGCGGTCCGCCCGCTCTACGGGTGCAGCGACCACCTCCTCGACACCGGCCTGCTCGGCACCGAGGTGACCTGGACCGACCCGGCGGGCGTCGCGGACGCGATCCGTCCCGACACCGGCCTCGTCATGGTCGAGACGCCCGCCAACCCGACCCTCGCCGAGGCGGACATACGGGCCCTCGCCCACTCCTGCGGCTCCGTGCCGCTCCTGGTCGACAACACCTTCGCCACCCCGGTCCTCCAGCGGCCCGTCACCCAGGGCGCCCGCGTCGTGCTGCACAGCGCCACCAAGTACCTCGGCGGCCACGGGGACGTCATGGGCGGGATCGTGGCCTGCGACGAGGAGTTCGCCCGGACCCTCCGTCAGATCCGCTTCGCCACCGGCGGGGTGCTGCACCCGCTCGCCGGCTACCTGCTGCTGCGCGGCCTCTCGACCCTGCCGGTCCGGGTGAGGGCGGCGTCCGCCTCGGCCGCGGAACTCGTCCGCCGGCTCGCCACCGACCCCCGGATCGCCCGCGTCCACTACCCGCGGATCGGCGGCGCGATGATCGCCTTCGAGGTGTACGGCGACCCCCACGACGTCATCGCCGGCGTCCGCCTCATCACCCCGGCGGTCAGCCTCGGCAGCGTCGACACCCTCATCCAGCACCCGGCCTCCATCAGCCACCGGATCGTGGCCGAGGGAGACCGGCGCTCGGCGGGCGTCAGCGACCGCCTGCTGCGGATGTCGGTCGGCCTCGAGGACGTCGAGGACCTGTGGCGCGACCTGACCCAGGCCCTCAGCGCTACGCCCGCCGCACTTCCCCGTGCCACTGCTCCTGCGGGGGCCGGGCTGCCGGACGCGGGGCCGACGCCAGCCGCGCGGTGATCACCAGGGTGCCCTCCTCGATCTGGTAGTCGAGGGGGAGGTTCAGCGCCCGCATCGCGGCCACCATCCCCGTGTTGGAGGACTGCGTCAGGGCGTACACGCTGGCGCAGCCGGCCTCCTCGGCCATCGCCACGAGCCGGCCGAGGAGCTCGGAGCCGATGCCGCGGCGCTGCCAGTCGTCCTCGACCATGAGCGCGACCTCCGTCTCGTCGCCGTCCCACAGCAGGTGACCGAGGGCGACGAGGCGGCCGGAGGTCGTCTGCACGGCGAGGGTGCGCCCGAAGCGGGGGCTGAGCAGGTGGTCCAGGTACCGGTCGGCGTCGCCGACCGGGCCGTGGTAGCGCAGGCCGAGGGTGCGGGCCGAGCAGCGGTCGTGCATGGCGCGCGCGGCGGGCAGGTCGCGCTGGTCGGCGCGGCGGACGGTGATCTCGTTGCCCTCGGGCAGCGTCAGCACGTCCTGGCTGCGAGGGACGCGCGGGCCGAGCCGCGCGTCGAGCTCGACGAGGGCGCGGGCGCGGGCGAACTCGGTCGGCGTGAAGGGGAGGTACGGGCGCTCGACGATGATCGACCCGCCGTGCGGGTCGCGCAGCCGCATCACGGTCTCCTCCAGGACCCCTTCGACCGGGGCCTGTTCGCCGATGGGCCGGCCGGTGAGCGAGACGGCGGGCACGGAGTGGAGCGTGCAGCGGCCGAGCAGCTGGCGCAGGGCGAGCGGCAGTTCGGCCGCGTCGAGGGCGGTCCGGGTCGCCAGGCCGAGGACCCGGGTGGGCGTGTCCACCAGGTCGTGGGCGTCGGCCCGCTCCGTCCAGGTGTCGCGGCCGCCGGCGGCCGAGGTCTCGCGGGCGAGGTCCTGGGCCGAGATTCCGGCGGGGGCGCGCAGCAGGAACTCGTCGACCGTGCCGTCGGCGAGCGGGTGGGTCTGGAGGGTGAGGATGTCCACGCCCAGGCGGGCGAGGACCGTGCACAGGGAGGCGAGGCTGCCCGGGGTGTCCGCGACGGTGGTCCGCATCCGCCACAGCACCGTCTCGGCGGGCGTCGGGGAACCCTCCGGCGCTTCGCCTTCGCCCGCCCTGCCCGCGGCGTCGCGGTGGCCGGCCGCCGGGGAGCCCGTGGAGCTTGTGGAGTGCCCGCCGGTGGCACCACCTGTGTCATCGGCGGGCGGAGCATGACTGGCATGGCCGTGCCGCCGCGCCCACCAGGTGTGGAACGTGGCGGTGGCGGCCAGCGCGATCGCTGAGAACACCAGCAGGTAGGGGCCGTCGGGGCCCTTGACGATGGTCTTGGCGATCGTGTCGGCCACCACCACGGCGGTGAACAGCGCGGCCAGTTCGATCAGGTCGTGCCGCCAGTGGTGCGGGCGGCGGGTGCTCTTCGAGGACGTCACATCGGTCATGACTTCACTGTGACCCAGTGGTGTTGCGTGATCACGAACGCTTTGTGACTGACGGGTTAAGCGGCGATCTGGCGCCTTAACGACCGATTCAGTCCATTTCCGTCCAGGTCCGATCGGCCCCGTGGCGGAGTGCGCCCAGCAGCCGCTTCGCCTGGGTGGCCAGCTGCGTGGAACCACCCCGCGCCGCCGTCGCCTCCAGACCCGCCGGCACGCCACCGGCCCCGCACCGCTCGACGCAGTCGGCCGCCACCGCCAGCAGCTCCCCGAGCCCACGGACCGGCTTCTCCACCGCCAGCGGCTCCGGCAGCGCGGCCGCGAGGACGGCCCACACCGTCCCGTACGCCCCGGTGCCCGCTGCCGTCCGGGCCGCGTCCGCCAGCCGGTTCGGCTTGACCGTGCCCTCGGCGACCAGCCACCCCAGCTCCGCACCCACCCCGGGGGCGTCCAGATCACCCCGGGCGGCGAGCACGAGCAGCGCGTCCACCGCCCGCAGCCGGTCGTCCGCGTCCCCCGTGCCCAGACCCAGCGCCAGCGCGAGGGCGACGGCCCGGCCGACCGGGCCCTCGGCCTCGGCCAGCGGGGCCAGCGGCTCCGTCGACTCCCGCGTGCTGTCGAGGGTCCGCGTCAGCGACGGCAGCACGCAGGCCGCGAGCACCTCGCGGTCCGCCGGCAGGACCGCCGCCCAGTGCTCCAGGCCCCGGACCCAGTGGTGACAGCGGCGGGGCGTCGCCTCCAGGGTGCCGCCCAGCCAGCGGAAGGCCGCCGGGAACTCCTCCCGCAGGAAGGCCCGGTCGGCGATGTCGACGACCAGCCGGTCCTGCACCGACCACCTCAGCAGCGACCGCTGCCCCTCCCGCCGGAGGAAGCGCACGCTCGCGGCCATCGGCTCGTCCGCCCGCAGCCACGCCGCCAGCCGCCGGCCCGCCTCGGTCTCCAGCGCCGCCGCCTCGACGGCGGCCTCTCCGGCCTCAGGGTCGCCCCGCAGGACCCTGAGCAGCGCCTGCGCCAGATCGGCCGGAGCGGGCTCGACGCCCGCGTCCCGAAGGGCGCGCAACCGCTCCACCAGCACCGTCGGGGCGATGCCGCCGCCGTCCAGGGTCGGCGTCGCGAGCAGGAAGGGCAGCGCGTCCGTCCCGACGAGCCCCGCGGCCTCCCACAACCGGGTGTCCGTGATCTCCGTCAGTCCCTGGTGGAGGCAGTCCGGCGCCGCCCCGCCCCGCGCGAGCCGGGCGTCGATCCATGCCCGCTCCGCGATGCCGAGCAGCCCCGCGAGGACCGCGTGCAGCCCGTGGGAGTGGTGCGTGAAATGGTGCGGCTGCTCCCAGTCGGTGGTGGTGAACGCCTCCCGCACCGCGCGCGTCAGGCCCTCCCGGTCCCGGTGGGCGTGCCGCACCAGCCCGTCGAAGGCCCGCTCGAAGCGGACGGGGTCGTCGGAGACCCCCTTCGCCAGCAACTCCTCCACCAGCGCCTCTACCGTCGTCGCCGGCGGCTCGACCCGCCGGGGCCCGGACACCGGCGGCAGGATCTCCTCGTACGGCTCAAGGCGTCGCGCGACCAGCGCCGTCCCGAAGAGCTCCGCCGAGGCCTGCCCGTGCACCGGCCCCAGCCGTCCGGCCTGGTCGGCCAGCTCCCTCCGCACGGAGGCCCCCACGGCGGACAGATACCGGCCCACCAGCTTCAGGGCCCGCTCCTGGAGCGCGGTGTCCTCGTGCCCGAACAGCTCGGCCACGGCGGGCAGCAGCATGTTTGCGGCGCCCGGATCGCGCGCCAGCACCTTGCCGACCAGGACCAGTTGCGCCTGCACCAGCTTCTTCTCGGTGCGGAAGAGCACCGCGCCCGTCATGTCGGCCAGCGCCGCCGTCGACAGCGTCCCGTCCACCGCCATCGCGGCGAGCGACTCCTGCGCGTACCCGGCGACCGGTGACGGAGCGTCCGCCGCGATCCCGATCAGGTCGGGAACCCGTTCGGCGAACTCCGCCGCGGTCGGTCCGAGCAGCCGCAGCACCTCCAGCGGGAACCGCAGGTCGTGCAGGCGGCCACCGCGCAGCAGCCGGGAGACGGCGGCGTCCACGACCTCCGTCCGGTCCACCACGCCCTCCCCGACGAGCGTCGCGACCGCCGTGGGCCAGTGCCTCGGCGAGTCGGCCTCGACCGCCCAGGTCACCTCCTCCGGGGGCTCCGGCATCGACAGGGCGTGCACCACGAGGAACGGCGTCTGCGGATCCACCCGCAGCCGCTGCAGGAGCGGCGGAGCCTCGTCCACCCGGTGGACCCAGCGCCCGCCGGGGGTGACCTCACGCGCCCAGGCCCGCACGTACCCGTCCGACGCGGGCAGCGCGCAGCCGGAGCGCTCCACCAGGCGGCGGATCAGCCCGTAGCTGTGCTCCGCCACGGCCGGCCGGGCGGCGAGCCGGCCCGCCAACTCCGCCTGCCACTCCGCGCTCCGTCCGGCCACCACGCGCAGCACGAGGCCCCCGTCCTGCGACCGCCAGGCCAGCAGATCACGCCCGCCCAGCCAGGTCGCCGCCCCCGCGGCCCCGGGGTGGCAGCCGGCCCCCGCGACGTAGAGCGCGCGCCGCACACGGGCCGCCTCCCGCTCCCGCGCGTCCGCCCAGCCCCGTACCTCCGTGCGCAGCGCCTTCAGCCGGACGAGCGCCGTCTTCCGCCCGGCCGCGTCCAGCGGTTCGAGCAGGCCGGGCACCTCCTTGGCGCTCCCCGCCCGTACCGCCTCGACCAGCTTGTCGATCGCCTCGGCCGTCCCGGAGTCCATGCCTTCTCCACCCCTCACAGCCTTCGTGCCCCCCACGGTCCTCCCGACCTCGATCACGGTTTCCACGGACTTCTCGCCCCCCACGGCCCTTTCGGTCTCCACGGCCTTCTCGCCCCCCACGGCTCTCTCGTTCTCGACGGTTTTCTCGCTCTCCACGGCCTCGTCGCTCCTCCTGCCCCTCGTCGGCGCCTCGGCCTCCCCCGCACGCGCGGCGCTCCCCGCCCCCGCCGCGCCCGACCCCTCCAGGGTCTCCGGCCTCCGCCTCTCGAGCCCTGTCATCGCACCGCTCCTCGCACCGCTCCCCGCGCCGCCCCGGCGGCCGTCGCGCCCCGGCGGACCATCCGCACCGCGAGCGCGTGCTTGCACGGTCCGCGCCGCCCCTGGTGGTCGGACCACCAGCGGCAGGTGCAGCTCAGGACGCCGTCCGCGTGCCGGACCCGGTAGAGCCGGTCGCCCGATGCCACGGTCGCCAGGTCGCCGTCGAGGGCCACCGCGTCCTCGGCGATCAGCCGACGGGCTTCCAGGAGGCGAGGGTTGTGCCGCTCGGCGTGGTCGGCGTCGTAGGGCAGCTCGCGGTGGAACCAGGACGCGTCGGCCACGTCGTACCCCACCCGGCCAGCCGTGCCGAGCCGCGTCAGAGCCGTACGCACCCGCTCGACGGGGAGCCCCGCCCGCGTCGCGAGATCCCCCGGGTCGATCCGGGGCTCCCACGCCAGCAGCACCGCGACCAGCTCCGCGTCCCGACCCGACTCCTCCGTCGCCAGCGCCTCCAGGACCCCGCCCTCGCCGGAGAAGCCCCGCGCCGGGTCGGGCGACAGCGTCAGGGTGAGCCGCGTGCCCGGCAGGGTCACCTCCCAGGCGCTCGCCGCGGCCGCGCCGTCCGGCACCGGCCCGTACACCCGCAGCCCAGTCGCGTGCCGCAGGACCCGCTCCAGGGAGTCGAGCCGGTGCGGCCCCGCCAGGCACACCGCGTCCGGGCCCGGCCGCGTCGTCGGACGCAGGGACCGGCCCGACGGCACCATCCACAGCGGACCGCGCCCCCGTGCCTGCGTGCGGGGCAGTGACCGCAGGAAGCGGACCGCCTCCGGCCCGGTCGACTCCGCACGCAGGTCGAACCGGGCCGAGGCGACCTGCGCCTCGGCGAAGCCCCGCAACCAGCGGTCGGGCAGCGGCACCTTCTTCTCCACGACCGCCCCCGCGAGGGTGGTCACCGCCATCTCCTCGGGACCGACCCGCAGGTACAGGGGATCGTCCCCGGTCATGCGCGACAGCGCCTCGCGCAGCGGGTCGTTGACGTCGACGTTGGTGGTGCCGTGACCGGTCTCCGCGCCGCCGAGCCCCTCGTCGAGGACGTCCAGGCGCGCGTACACCCCGCCGCAGCCGGAGAAGGACTCGAACCGCAGCCGGTCCCCGTTCCCCGTCACCACCGGGTCCAGCGACCCCGGCCGCGTCCGGTGGTGGTAGCGGGCCGCGGCCACGTCGGCGACCGCGAGCAGACCCCGCGCGGCGACCTGCGGCGCGGCCAGGAAGCCGGAGAAGAAGCGGGGGTGCGCCTCGGCTCCGCGGGGAGTGAGGCCCCCCGCCGTCTCCAGGCCGAGCCGCCGGCCGGAGCCCGAGGACTCCAGCGCGGAAGGGCGTGCGTAGGCGAGCGCCTGTACGGATCGCGTCATGGGAAAAACGGTAGGGCCCGGCACTGACAGTCACCCGTGCCGGGCCCTCTGCCCCCCGGCTACCGGCCCACGGGCCCCGGCTACTGGCCCACGAGCCCCGGCCGCAGGGTCTTGGCGAACAGCACCGCGCCGCCCTCGGCCCGCAGGCGCACCGTCAACTCGCCGCTGTGGCCGTCGATGTCCACCTCGCCGAAGTACTGCGGGCTCTCCATCGGCGACAGGTTCGCCCGCTCCGGCGCCCGGACGAACACCCGCTCGGGCCCGAAGGTGCCGTCCAGGGCGTTCGCGGGGAACCCGCCGGCCGCGAGCGGCCCGGACACGAACTCCCAGAAGGGGGCGAAGTCCTGGAACGCCGCGCGCTCCGGCGCGTAGTGCTGGGCCGAGGTGTAGTGCACGTCCGCCGTCAGCCACAGCGTGCCGGTGATCCGCCGGTGCTTCACGAACCGCAGCAGCTCCGCGATCTGCAGTTCGCGGCCCAGCGGCGCGCCCGGGTCGCCCTGCGCGACCGCCTCGAAGTTCGCCGCGCCGTCGGGCACCACCAGGCCGAGCGGCATGTCGGCGGCGAGCACCTTCCACACGGCGGTGGACGCGGCCAGTTCCCGCTTCAGCCAGGCCAGCTGCTCGGCGCCGAGGATGCCGGTGGTGTCGTCGGCCTGCCGGCCGGGGGAGTTGGCGTTCCGGTACGAGCGCATGTCGAGGACGAACACGTCGAGCAGCGGCCCGTACCGCACCACCCGGTGCATCCGCCGCTCACGCCCGCCACCGCGCGCGTGGAGCGTGGACACCGGGGTGTACTCGCCGAAGGCGCGCAGGGCGCGCGCGGCGAGCACGTCGACGTCCTTCTCCGTGTAGCGCGCGTCGTCCAGGATCTGCCCCGGGTACCAGTTGTTGCGCACCTCGTGGTCGTCCCACTGCACCACCGACGGCACCTGCGCGTTGAAGGCCCGGACGTTGTGGTCGAGGAGGTTGTAGCGGAAGTTGCCCCGGTACTCGTCGAGCGTCTCCGCGACCTTCGACTTCTCCGGGGTGGTGACGTTCCGCCAGATCCGGCCGTCGGGCAGGGTCACGCTCGGCTGGATCACCCCGTCCGCGTAGACCGAGTCACCGCTGCACAGGAAGAAGTCCGGGGCGAGCCGGCGCATCTCCTCGTACGCGCGGAAGCCGCCGATGTCCGGGTTGATGCCCCAGCCCTGGCCCGCGATGTCCCCCGACCACAGGAAGCGGACTCCGTCCCGCCGCCGGTCCGGTGCCGTACGGAACGTGCCGAGGACCGGCTCGGAGGTCCGGCGCGGATCGTCGGGGTCGGCGAGCGTGACCCGGTAGTGGATCCGTTCGCCGGCGGGCAGGCCGCGCAGGGCCGTGGTGCCGGTGAAGTCGGTGCCCGCGCCGATCAGCGGACCGTGGTGCCGTCTTACCCGCCGGAAGGACTCGGTCGCCGAGGTCTCCACGACCATGCGCGCCGGCCGGTCCGACCGCACCCACACCAGACCGGAGGAGGCCGTGACGTCGCCCGCCTGCACGCCCCAGCCGGCCCGGGGCCGGCCCGACAGCGCGAACGCCGGCGCCGCCAGGCCGGTACCGCCGAGCGTGAGCGCGGCCGAGGCGGCCAGCGAGCCCCGCAGCAGACCGCGGCGGTCGGGTGAGGGGAAACCGGGCACGGGATGGGACATGGGAGGGCCTCCGAGGTCGTTGCCGGGCGGTCGTGGTGCGCCGCCCCATGCCTAACGGCCGGGAACGGCGCCCACACGAACCCCGCGTGAACAGATCACCCGCCACGCGCGCGATCCACCCAGCGCCCGACGGCCGCGCCCCGACCGTCCCACGCCCCGTCACGTCGGCCACGGTTTTCCCCCGTCGCCTCCCGCGCGTCACGCCCCGACCGCCTCCGCCGCCAGTCGTACCCCGGTCGCGATCGACGACGGCGACAGGTGGGCGTACCCGATCACGAGCCGCACGTCCCCGTCCGCGGGCCGCGCCGTGCCGTACTCCTCCAGGTGCCGCAGCGCCACCCCGGCCTCCGCCGTCCGGGCCAGGAACCGCTCGGGGGGTCCGAAGCGCCCCGGCACGCGCGCGATGACGTGGAGGCCGGCGGCGATGCCGCTCACCCGGGTGCCCGGCAGGTGCTCCGCGAGGGCGGCGAGCAGGGCGTCGCGCCGCTCCCGGTAGGCGCGTTGGCAGCGGCGCAGCTGCCGGTCGTACCCGCCGCGGGCCACGAACTCGGCGAGCACCGCCTGATCGAGCACGGGGTTGCCGAGGTCCATCGTCCGCTTGCGTTCGACGACCTCGTCGAGCAGCTCCGCGGGGACCAGCATCCAGCCGAGCCGCAGTCCGGGGGCGAGCGACTTGCTGACCGAGCTCGTGTACACGACCCGCTCCGGGTCGAGCCCCTGGAGCGCACCGACCGGCGCGCGGTCGTACCGGAAGTCGCCGTCGTAGTCGTCCTCCAGGACGTAACCGTCCACGGCCCGCGCCCAGTCGAGGAGGGCGGCGCGCCGTGCGGCCGACCAGCCGATCCCGGACGGGAACTGGTGCGAGGGCGTCACCACGACCGCCCGTACCCCTGACCCCGTGAGTTCCTCCGGGCGCAGCCCCTCGTCGTCCAGCGGCAGCCAGACCGTGTCCATGCCGGTCGAGGCGAACAGCCGCCCGTGCTCGGGGCTGCCCGGATCCTCCACGCCGATCGCGTCCAGCCCCCGGGCCCGCAGCACGAATCCCAGCAGGGTCGACGCCTGCGCCACTCCCGAGCAGACCACGAGCCGCTCCGGGTCGGCCACCACGCCCCGCCGCCGCGCCAGCATCGCGGCCAGCGCCTCGCGCAGCTCGGGCAGCCCCCGGGGATCGGGGTAGCCGAGCGCCGGATGGGGCAGCTGTGCCAGGACGGACCGCTGGGCAGCCGCCCAGGCGGCCCTGGGGAACAGCGAGAGGTCCGGGGTTCCGGGGCGGAAGTCCACCCGCGCCCCCGGCGCGCCCCCGGCCGTGTCCCGGGTGCCGCGCACGGCCGACCTGGCCGCCCCGCCCACCCAGGTGCCCGCACCCCGGTCGCTGCGCAGGTACCCCTCGGCGGTGAGCTGCTCGTACGCCTCGGTCACCAGGCCGCGCGAGACGCCCAGGTCGGCGGCGAGCTCACGGGTCGACGGCAGCCTCGTCCCGGATGCCAGCCGACCCGCCCGCACCGCCTCCCGCAGCGCCTCCTGGAGGGCCCGGCCGCGCTTGCGCGCCGGTGCGCCCACCGCCGGGAGCAGCAGCTCCCAGGCGGGCTGCCCGGGCGAGCCCGCACCCGGAACGGTGTCCTCTCGTGACTGCGTCATCCGGGGCCGTGGCCCTTCCGCCGCACCATCTCGTCGCCCCCTGCGGTCCGTTGCCCCGAGTATGCCGTGGCGGGACCGCGCGGGACGCATCCGGCCGGCGGCCTTGAGCGGGCCGCCGAGGCCGGCATCGGGCCGCGGGCCCTGGTCAGGGCGCACCTCGCCACCGCGCGGGCGCTCGGTCCGGGCCTGACCGCGCGGCCGCCGAACACCTCCTCGCCTCGGTGGAGCAGTCCGTCGACGCCTTCGCCGAGGGGAACGAGCAGGCGCGGCGACCGGCGGTCCGTCAGGAAGAGGCCGCCCGCCGCGAGTTCGTCGACGACCTGCTCCACGGGCGCAGCGACCTGGGCCGGCTCGCCGAGCGCTTCGGCCTGCTCCTCGCCCAGGCCCACGCGGTGGCCGTGGCGCAGGGCCGGCGGCCGTACGACGACGGCGACCTCGTGATGCGGAGCGTCGAGTCCTCCCCCCCCGTGGCCCGCTTCGGGCCCGAGCGCGAGGTGTGATCCCTCCGGCGCTCCGGCGAAGTGGTCCCCGATGGAGCGGTGGAAGTGGACCTTAACGAGGGCCGCGCGGCTTCCTAGCGTCGGAGCCATGAACGCGAACTCCCTGCGCGGGGTCCTGCTCGTGACCCTCGCCTACGCCCTCGTCGGTGCCTCCTTCACCGCGAACAGCCTGCTCGGCGCCTATCCGTACGCGGGTGGGCAGGCGCTCCGCTACGGAGCCGCCTGTCTGCTCCTGATCCCGCTGCTCGGCCGGGGCGGAGCGGCTCCGCTGCGGCTCCTGACCGCACGCCACTGGCTGCGACTCACCGCCCTCGCGGCCGTCGGCATGGTGGGCTTCAACCTCGCGGTGCTTGCCGCCGAGCGGACCGCCGAACCGGCCGTCCCCGGTGTCCTGGTGGGCTGCGCCCCGGTCGTCGTCGCCGTCCTGGTCCCGCTGACCGAGGGCCGCAGGCCCGCCCCCGCCGTGCTGTACGGGGCGCTGCTCGTGGCGGCGGGGGCCTTCACCGTGCAGGGCTGGGGGCGGACGGACCTGGCCGGGATCGGCTGGTCGGTGGCGGCGCTCGTCGGCGAGGTCGGCTTCACGGTGCTCGCCGTGCCCGTCCTGCGGCTGCTCGGCCCGAAGCTGCTGACGGCGGTCGTGTGCGGGGTGGGCGCGGTGGAGGCGGCGCTCGTCGGTCTCGTCGTGGACGGGGCCGGCTTCGTCCGGACGCCGACCGGCGTGGAGGCGGGCGCGCTGGTCTGGCAGGCGGCGCTGGCCACGGTCGTCGGGTTCGTCCTCTTCTACATGGGTGTCCAGCGGGTCGGCATGGAGAGGGCCACTCTCTACACGGGTGCGATCCCGGTCGCCGCCGCGCTGAGCGCCGCCCTCGTCGGGCACGCCTCCTTCGGCCTCCCGCAGGCGGCCGGTGGCCTGCTGGTGGGGGCCGGTGCCGCCCTGGGCACCGGCCTGTTCACGCGGCGGGCCCGGCCGGAGTCAGCGGCTGCCGTCCAGGATCACGCGTGCGACGAGAGCCGGGTCGTCGTTCATCGGCACGTGACCGCATCCGGGCAGCTGGACGAGTCGCGCGCCCGGCAGGGTGTGCTTGGCCCGGACGCCCTGGCGGCGCAGGAGCAGCCGGTCGCGGGTGCCCCACGCGACCGTGACGGGCACCGCTGGCACATCCTTGCGGAAGAGCACGGTCCGGCCCGCGGCCAGGGTCTGGTGGAAGCCGGTCGCCTCGCGCAGCGCGAGCGTCTCGGCGACGACCGCCTCGGGTGACCGGCGGCCGGGGCGCGCGTAGATGGTGCTGGTGAGCGCGGTGCGCCCGGCGGGAGTACGGGAGAGGCGCTCGATCACCGGCACCGGCAGCGACCGGGCCGCGCCGCGCATGGCCCGCAGCGTCCCGAAGGCGTACCGGCGCTCGGCCTCGGACCAGAAGCCGGCGGGGGAGAGGGCGGTCACCGAGCGCACCCGCTTCTCCCGGCCGAGTTCCAGGGCGAGCAGCCCGCCGAGCGAGTTCCCCGCCACGTGCGGGCGCTCGGCGCCGACGGCCTCGCAGAAGGCGCCCAGCACCGGGACGACGGTGGACAGGTCGTACGGAGCACCGTCCGGCAGCGCGTCCGAGGCGCCGAATCCCGGCAGGTCGACGGCGATCACGTCCCGCTCGGCGGCCAGCACGTCCAGCACGGGCTCCCACGCCTGCCAGTGGTGCCCGATGCCGTGGAGCAGCAGCAGCGGTTCCCCCGCGCCCCTCCGCTCGTACGTCATCGACGTCGTGCGGGGACCCGTGGGGGTCTCGATCGTGAACGCGATCCGTGCGGGCATACCGGCTCCCTGTCCTGAACACCTGGCGCGCCAGGCCCCTTAGACGGCTTGTCAGCAAGAGCATTACCGTTCGGTAGCCGGGAGTTCAAGACCGTGCCCGAAACTGGACAGGAGGGTGGCCGTCGGCTGGGATGGCCACGTGCCCACCGACACTCCGATCGACACCCTGACCGATCTCTTCGAGGAGCACCGCCCGACGCTCCTCGGCGTCGCCTACCGGATGCTCGGCCGCGTGGCCGACGCCGAGGACGTCGTCCAGGAGGCCTGGCTGCGCTGGGCCGCCGAGGACCGGGCGGCCGTCCGCGAGCCCCGCGCCTTCCTCGTCCGGATCACCACCCGGCTCGCCATCGACCGGCTCCGCCACGTCCAGAGCCGCCGCGAGTCCTACGTCGGCCCCTGGCTGCCCGAACCCGTCGTCACCGACTTCGGCCCGGCCGCCCCCGACACCGCCGAGCGCGCACTGCTCGCCGACACCGTCTCCTTCGCCGTCCTCGTCGTCCTCGAGTCCCTCTCCCCCCTGGAGCGGGCCGTCTTCGTGCTGCGCGAGGCCTTCGGCTTCCCGTACGGCGAGATCGCCGACGCCCTCGACCGCTCCGAGGCCGCCGTGCGCCAGCTCGCCGGACGGGCCCGCCGTCACGTCGACGAGGGCAAGCCCCGCTACGACGTCGACCCCACCGAACGCCGCGACCTCACCGAACGCTTCCTCGCCGCCGCGGCGGGCGGCGACCTCGGCGAGCTCCTCGCCCTGCTCGCCCCGGACGCGCGCCTGGTCGGCGACAGCGGTGGCAAGTCCAAGGCGCCGCTGCGGATCATGGACGGCGCCGACAAGGTCGGCCGCTTCCTCGCCGCCGTGGCCGACGGCGCGGAGGAGCTGTACGAGTTCCGCTTCGCCGAGATCAACGGCGGCCCCGCCCTGATCTCCCTCGTCGACGGACGTCCCGACTCCGTCTTCCAGATCGAGGTCCGCGACGGACGCGTCCAGTGCGTCTACATCCTCCGCAACCCCGACAAGCTCCAGGGCCTCGCCGGCCTCTGACCGCACCGCCCGTGCCCCGCCCCCGTCCCCGGGAGGCGGGGCACAGTGCTGCGCACGGCACACGCGCGCGCGAACGTCCTGTGAACGATCTAGGCCAGAGGGTCACATTCGGGGACGTTCGACGGAGGATTGGTCTTGACCAAGGGGTTGGCTCGCCTTATGGTCGCAGAGTTAGTGCAAGAACCTTTAATAAACAAGGGCGCGGAAAAACGCCGCGGGACACGGCGAATTGCGGAGGATCAGGGTGGGGACCACGCAGCTGGCATCGGTGCCGGAACCGAAGTACCAGCACCTCAAGACGGTGATCGGCGAAGCGCTCGACACGGACTTCGCCGTCGGGGAGATCCTTCCCAACGAGCGAGAGCTCGCGGCACGCTTCGGCGTCGCCCGCGCGACCCTGCGCCAGGCACTGGAGCAGCTGGAGCTGGAAGGCAGGCTCCAGCGCCGCCGCGGCGTCGGCACCACGGTCGCCCCGCCGCGCGTCGGCGTGGACGTCTCCACCACCCAGCACACCTGGCCCGGCGTCGGCGACGACGCCTGGCAGTCCCTGGACTCCGCCTCCGACGTGGCCCCCGCCGCCGTCGCGCGCGTCCTGGAGACCGGCGCGGAGGACCGTGTGCACGTCGTCCGCCGCCTCCGCGTCTCCCAGGGCCAGCCGGTCGCCGCCGAACTCCTCTACGTGCCCGCGGGCTCCGTCCCCGGCCTCAGCGCCATCGACGCGCCCGCCGGACCGGCCCGCGCCCGCGCCGTCCTCCGCGAGCTCCAGCACCTCGCCCTCGACGGCCAGGACCGCTCCGTGGAACTCGGTTCCGCCCGCGCCGACGACGCCAAGGAGCTCGACCGGCTGCCCGGCGCCCCCGTCCTCGTCGTGACGACCCGCTACCTCTCCGGAGGGCGCACCGCCGCCGTCTCCGTGGCCACCTACCGCGCCGACACCTGCCGCCTCACCTTCGGCGACTCCGGCGACCTGGTCATGGCCTCGTAAGGACCGGCGCCGCCGAGAGAACCCACAGCAGCGGGCACCGGCCCGCCGCGGGACCGCCCACCGGCGGTTCAGCGGCGGGCCGTCACCGTTCCGTCGACGGCGAAGAGCTGCTCCTCGACGTGGTCGAGCGCGAGCCGCAGCGCACCCGTGCCCACCGCGGCCTCGCCCAGCAGCGACAGCACCACCCGCGGCGGCCGCAGACAGAACCGGGCCAGTTCCTCGCGCAGCGGCGGGAGCACGCCGTCGAGACCGGCCGCCCAGCCCCCGACCACCACCAGCTCGGGGTCGATCGCCAGGACCAGCGCCGCCACGTCGTGCACCAGGCGCTGGATGAACCGCTCCACCGCCGCCTCCGCGCGCGCGTCGCCCTTGCGGGCCAGCGCGAACACCTCGGCGACCGCCTGCTCGTCCAGCGGGTGCAACGGCTCGTCGGTCGTCGAGAGCAGGTGCTCGGGGGTCACCCCGCGGCCGAGCAGGTGCAGGGCGCCGATCTCCCCGGCCGCCCCGCCGTAACCGCGGTGCAGTCGGCCGCCGATCAGCGACCCTGCACCCGGACTCAGCCCGGCGAGCACGAACACGATGTCGTCGGAGTCGGTCGCCGCACCCTTCCAGTGCTCGGCGACCGCCGCCGCGTTCGCGTCGTTCTCCACGATCACCGGGCAGCGGAACGAACGCCGCAGCCGCTCGCCGAGCGCGAGGCCCGTCCAGCCCGGCAGCGCCGTGCCCAGGCGCACCGTTCCGTCGGCCTCCACGATGCCCGGGGTGCCGACGCCGACGGCCCGCAGATTGGACCGGGCGACCCCGGCCCTGCGCAGCACGTCGGCCACGACCGCACGCACCTTGTCCAGGCGCTCGTCCTCCGGCGCCGTCTCCGACACCTCGCGGGACCCGGCGCCGATGATCCGACCGTCCAGACCGGAGAGCAGTGCGGCCACCCGGTGCGGTCCGATCTCGATGCCGAGCAGATGGCCGGCCTCCGCGCGGAAGCGGAACCTCCGGGCCGGACGCCCCTGCCGCCGGGCCTCGCCCTCCTCGGGTGCCGACTCGACGACGAGACCGCCCTCCATGAGCCCCTCGACGACGCCCTCGACCGTGGGCCGCGACAGGCCCGTGATCCGGGTCAGATCCGTGAGCGTGGGCGCGTCGGCACCGCGCAGCGCATGGAGTACCACCGCGGAGTTGATCCGCCTCAGCAGGGACGGATCTCCGCCGGTCAGCCGCCCCACAGTGTGTCCTCCCAGCTCGTACAGCTCTTCGGCGGATGGTACTCAATGGGCCCGCCCGCGGCGAGCGCCGCCCCCGCCGCCGCCCCTCCGGGCACCTGACGCGACGCCAACTGTCAGTGCCGAGGGCTTTACTGGCTCCATGACCACCACGGCCCGCCACCTGGCGACGATCGACCTGCTCCGCGCCCGCGGCTTCGACGGTAGCCAGGGCTTCCACCTGGCCGAACTGGCGACCAGCGAGGAGTTCTGGGAGGACGACGGCTCGCGCCGGGAGGCCGTCGAGGAGCAGTACGAAGCGGAACGTGACGGGCTCGCCCTCCTGCTCACCCGGCGTTGGGGCCCGCCCCGACGACTCGTCCTCGGACCCGTACTGGAGCGGTCCATGGAGGGCGAGCCGATACCGGAGCCGTGGTCCACGCTCAGCTGCCACACCCCGAACCTCTGCCTGTGGACGGCCGACGGCGCCTGGATCGGCCTGGGCGTCTCGCAGTGGGACAAGGAGCTGCCGTTCCAGCTCCTCGCCGTCGTCACGACCGTCGACCCGCCCGTACGGACGTACCGGGGAGGCCCTCCTCAGGCGTAACCGACCGCCGAGTCGACGAAAGTGCGGAAGCTCCCGCGCGCGTCACTACCGCCGAGCCGGCTGCCGCCCGTGCCGACCGCGAACAGGAAGGGGTCCACGTTGTAGCGCTTGTTCCTGAGCCGCGTGAACCCCATGATCACCGGATGCTGGTGGGAGACGTCCCGCGCCCCCGCCCGGGACCGGTAGAAGGTCCAGGACAGCCCCGGCGCCCGGGCGACGATCGTGTCCCCGATGTGGAGCCCCAGGTCGTAGGCGACGGCGATCCACAGCGGTCGCGGCCGGGCCGCCCCCTCCGGGTCCGGCTCGACCTCCGCGAGGTACCACCCCTCCAGCGCGTCGAGGTCCTCGTCCGAGGTCCCGAGCCGTAGCCCGTTCCCCCCGACCAGCGCGGCCAGGACCGCGAGCCGCTCGTCCTTCGTCGCCATCCGGTGCTCGTACTCCCGGCGCGCGGCCATCAGGGGCATGTCGCCCATCGGCCCGTCCTCCAGCGGCTGGAACGGCCGGTAGTCACCCCACTCCACGAGGGCTCCTTCCTAGGCTCCGGGTGCCTCGGCGGCTTCCCGGAGACGGGCGTACTCCTCGGCCATCGTCGCCGCGGTCCAGTGCGCGTTGAGGCCGCTCGGATTGGGCAGCGCCCAGACCCGGGTGGATCCGATCATGCGCCGCTGCGGCCCGATCGCCGCCTTCGGCTCGCCGAACGCGGTGCGGTACGCGGTGACACCGACCACCGCGAGCCAGCGCGGGGCGAGCCGCTCCACCTTCGCCGTCAGGACCCGCCCGCCCTCGACGTACTCCTCCCGGCTCAGCTCGTCGGCCCGCGCGGTCGCCCGCGCCACCACGTTCGTGATCCCGAGACCGTACGCCAGGAGCTCCTCCTGCTCGTCCGGCCGCAACTGCCTCGGCGTGAACCCGGACAGGTGCAGGACCGGCCAGAACCTGTTGCCCGGCCGGGCGAAGTGGTGGCCCGTCGCCGCCGTCATCAGACCCGGGTTGATCCCGCAGAACAGCACGGAAAGGCCGCCCGCGGCCACGTCGGGAACGACGCGGTCGCGGGCGGCCTCCAGCTCCTGCGGGGTGAACCGGGGAGTCCGGGTCAGAGGATCGCCCCGGGGGTGTAGGCGGCGGCCTCCGGGTGCTGCTTGAGGATCTCCTCGATCCGGGAGACGACGACCGCGACCTGGTCGGCGGCGGCGCCCGTGAAGGACAGCTTGTCCGCCATCAGCTCGTCGAGCTGCGCCCGGTCCAGCGGGATGCGGTCGTCGGCGGCCAGCTTGTCGAGGAGCTCGTTGCGCTCGGCGCCCTGCTCGCGCATGGCGAGGGCCGAGGCGACCGCGTTCTCCTTGATGGCCTCGTGGGCGACCTCGCGGCCCACCCCGGCGCGCACGGCGCCCATGAGGACCTTGGTGGTCGCCAGGAAGGGCAGGTAGCGGTCGAGCTCGCGGGCGACGACGGCCGGGAAGGCGCCGAACTCGTCGAGCACGGTCAGGAAGGTCTCCAGGAGGCCGTCCAGTGCGAAGAACGCGTCGGGCAGCGCGACCCGGCGGACCACGGAGCAGGACACGTCGCCCTCGTTCCACTGGTCGCCGGCCAGCTCGCCGGTCATGGACGCGTAGCCGCGCAGGATGACCATGAGGCCGTTCACGCGCTCGCAGGAGCGGGTGTTCATCTTGTGCGGCATCGCCGAGGAGCCGACCTGGCCGGGCTTGAAGCCCTCGGTCACCAGCTCGTGGCCGGCCATCAGGCGGATCGTCTTGGCGATCGACGACGGGGCGGCCGCCAGCTGGACCAGCGAGGTCACCACGTCGTAGTCGAGCGAGCGCGGGTAGACCTGGCCGACCGAGGTGAAGGCGTGCGCGAAGCCGAGGTGGCCGGCGATCCGCTGCTCCAGGTCGGCCAGCTTGCCGGCGTCGCCGCCGAGCAGGTCCAGCATGTCCTGCGCGGTGCCGACCGGGCCCTTGATGCCGCGGAGCGGGTAGCGGCCGAGGAGCTCCTCAAGGCGCCCGTAGGCCACGAGCAGCTCGTCCGCGGCGGTCGCGAAGCGCTTGCCGAGGGTGGTCGCCTGCGCGGCGACGTTGTGCGAGCGGCCGGCCATGACCAGCTCCGCGTACTCCGCGGACAGCTTGCCGAGGCGGGCGAGGACGGCGACCGTGCGGTCCCGCATCAGCTCCAGGGAGAGGCGGATCTGGAGCTGCTCGACGTTCTCGGTGAGGTCGCGCGAGGTCATGCCCTTGTGGACGTGCTCGTGGCCGGCGAGGTCGTTGAACTCCTCGATCCGGGCCTTCACGTCGTGCCGGGTGACCTTCTCGCGCTCGGCGATGGAACCGAGGTCGACCTGGTCGAGAACGCGCTCGTAGTCGGCGAGGGCGGCGTCCGGAACCTCGATCCCGAGGTCCTTCTGCGCACGGAGCACGGCGAGCCACAGCTGACGCTCCAGCTTCACCTTCTGCTCGGGGGACCAGAGGACGGCGAGCTCCGCGGAGGCGTAGCGGCCGGCCAGAACGTTGGGGATGCGGGGCTTCGCAGTCACAGCAGTCACGTGGAGAGAGTCTACTGGCGGTTTCTGCAGGCCAGCGCCACCGTCTGATGTGGAGCTTGCTACGAGACGCACGTCACGGACGCGACCCGCCGTCCGTTCACGGACCGGCCGGGGCCTCGTACGGCAGCAGCTCCGGGCGCTTGGGCGAGCGGCCGTCGCCGGACGGTGCGACACCCGCCCAGGTTCCCTGCACGTAAGGTGGAGGGCGCGTACGGCAAGGGGGCGGCGCAATCCGAGCACCAAGGAGCCCCCCCCGATGGCCGTCAAGCCTCTCATAGACCTCTACCTGCGCAAGAGCAAGAACTTGCGGGAGGACGACCACCGCCGAGAGCGGTCCACCGACACGCAGGAGGCCTCCGGGCGTCGCTGGGCCGACCGCAACGGCTACACCGTCCGTCATGTGTGGGTGGACCTGGCCTCCGGCTACAAGGCGGACGCCAAGCGTCCCGACTTCGACAAGGCGCTGGCAGCGCTGCGGAACCGTGACACCTCGGCACTGTGGTGCTACATGGTGGACCGGTTTTCTCGCCAGGGCGCCCGTGCCGTCCTCGACGTGATCGACCCGGCAGACAGCACCGAGCCCGGCCGCCTGATCTTCGAGTACGACAACCTCGACTCCGCGAACGAGAGGGACAAGCGCTGGATCCTGAACCGGGCGATGGACGCCAAGGAATACAGTGATCAGCTCTCCGCGCGTACGAGGGACACCAAGCGGCAACAGCGGGAAGACGGGCAGTGGGTCACGGCTCAGCCGCCGTACGGCTACCGCGTAGAGATAATCGACAGGCGTCGTCAGCTCGTGCGCGACCCCGGCCCGGCCGAAATCGTGCAGGAGATCTTCCATCGGGTGGGCGCCGGCGAATCCGCGCGGAGGATCTCCAAGGACCTGAACGAGCGAGGCGTTCCGGGGCCGTCCGGGGGTGCGTGGCGGCACGCGGCGATCAGCCGGACCGTCTCGCACCCTGCCTACGCGGGGTGGCAGGTGATCAAGGAAGGGCGGCGGCTCGTCGCCTACCGGAACGAGGCGGGGGAGCGCGTCAGCCTGGGCGCGGAGCTGGTGGACGAGGCCGGCCAGCGGCGTGCCCAGGGCGTGGCGGCCGGCAAGGTCCGTCCGTCGGGCGGCGACGGACCCCCGAGCCCCGGGAAGGCGTTTCACCTCCTCACGGACCTGCTGCGCTGTGACGGGTGCAAACTCGCGATGACCTTCCGCGGGCTCTCGTACAAGTGTGAGAAGGAGCGGGCGCGCGGCATCTGCCCGGCCCCGGCGTGGGCGTACGCCGACGCACTCGAACGGGAGGTCGTCGGCCGCTGGCTCGACGTCGTCATGGCGCTGGAACCGACCGACGCCCTGGCGGTCAAAATCGCGGAGCGCTGGACGGCTCTGACACTCCCCGAGGAGACCGAAGAGGTGAGGGGAGCACGGGAAGCCCTCGATGCTGCGGAATCGTCCCTGGGACGCCTCATGGCGGACAGGCAAGCAGGGCTGTACGACGGTCCGGCCGCTCGGTACTTCGCTCCGCTGCATCGTGACGCGATCGACGCCGTCGAGGCCGCGCAGAAGCACCTGGATGCCGTGGCTCTGCGTGCTGTCGTCGACACGAGCATCGTGGACGACGGCCGAGTGCTGCGGGAAACCTGGGAAGCGGCAGGGCTGGAGATGCGGCGAAGCCTCCTGCGCCTTGCCATCGACCGCGTGACCGTATGTAAAGCCCCGTACCAGGGTGCACGCTGGAACGGGGAATCCCGTGTGGTGGTGGAGTGGGCTGCGGGCGAGGGGTTGGCGATTCCGACGGACGAAGAGTTGTCGGCGTCGAAGTGTTCTCCACGGGCACCCCAGACTGCCTGTCGTCGTGTGGGTGAGTCCGAGGTCGTATGACTGCGGCGGGTGAAGCTCTGGGAGGGCGATCGGCGATCGTCGCCCGTACTCTGCTGGACTTGGATGAATTCGTCGAGCAATGCCTTTTCCAACCTTAGGCTGAGGCGTGGTGAAGGACGGCAACGGCCTGGAAGATCGCTGTGATGCGGTTGGTGCTGCAGCGGAGTTTCCGTAGGAGTCGCCGACCCTTCAGCGTGGCCATGGCCTGCTCGCCGAGGCAGCGGATCTTGGCGTGTGTGCTGTTGTGCCGATGCTGCCGCCGTTTGAGGCGGCGCCCTCGGAAAGGGCCCCGGATGGAGCCGTCGGCGCCCTGGTACGCCTTGTCGGCGCAGCACTTGAGGCCGGCTTCGGTGAGTGCTTCGACGAGCCATGCGGGCGGACTGCTGGGTCGGCCGACGACCGCGCTTCCGCGAGCGAATCGCGGTCAGGTCAAGGAGCCGGTGGTCACCAGTTCCGCGATGGCGTCGTCTGCCCGGCGGAGCATGATCCTGCCGTCTCCGGTGCTGTACGCGACGATGCGGGCCCCGGGATGCAGCCCGGCTTCGACGAGTACTCCCATGGGGAGTTCGATTCGGCCGTCCTCGCCGATCTTCAGTTCAGCCGGTTCGCGCAGCATGGTGACAGTCTTCCATAGGAGCCTGGAGTGGCTGCTGCTGAAGGGGCGGCTACTCCGTGGCCATGTGCGTCAGCTGCGGCTTCCGGCTGGCTTCTCGAGGCCGGGTAACGCCAGCCATATACTCGTATGGCGATGAACGAGCTGCCTCAAGAGCCGACCGCTAGTGATTGGTCCCCGCCGGAGGGATCGTGGGCGTCCTCTGCTGCGAACCGCCGCAGCATGCTCGGAAACCGGAACCGGGATACGGCTCCAGAGCGTGCGCTGCGCTCACTTGTCCACGCGGCTGGGCTTCGCTACCGGGTCGCGGCCAAGCCCCTTCCAGGGATGCGTCGGACGGCCGACCTCGTCTTTCGCCCGACCCGCGTTGCGGTCTTCGTCGATGGCTGTTTCTGGCATGGCTGCCCTGAGCACTTCGTACCGCCGAAGACGAACCCCGACTACTGGCGCGAGAAGATCGGGAGGAACGTACAGCGTGATAGGGACACGGATGCGCGTCTCGCGGAAGCCGGCTGGCTCGTCCTGAGGTTCTGGGAGCACGAACCTCCGGAAGCGAGTTCTGCGGTCGTCTGCGCCGCAGTTGAGTCACGTCGGCGCAAGGCAGCGGTTCGGGCAGAGCCGGAGGCGTAGCGCTGAAGCTGGCATGGGGGCGTGCCGAGTTCAACGGCCCAGGCGCGTAGTTGCTCTTGCCTCGTCTACCGTATCGATCAGCGCAGTGGTAATTGTGCTGGTCCAGGCTGAATGCGGCCTGATCCAGAACGGCAGGGGTGGGGCAGCAGGACATGGCAGTCGAACGTACGAACCGGGACATCAGGACGCTCATCAGCCAGATCGCTGACGGGGAGATCATGCTCCCGGAGATCCAGCGCGGCTATGTCTGGAAGGCGTCGCAAGTCGCGAAGCTTGTGGAGTCGATGTACCTCGGATATCCGGCGGGAACACTCCTGCTGTGGAAGACGGACGAGGGGGCTGAAACCCGCGCTGCGGCGATCGGGGCCGGACAGGGGCTTCCCAGTGTTATGCCGCTGTACCTCCTCGACGGCCAGCAGCGGCTCACCTCGCTGTACCGCGTCTTCAACGATCATCCGACAGCGCAGGTCGTCTTCAATATCGAGACTGAGGCGTTCCAGAATCAGAGCAACGCCACGCTCAGGAGCCCGAAGTGGATCAAGGTCTACGACGTCGTCGGGCCGGACGCTGATTCGTTCGCGCTTCAGATGCAGCTCCGTTCGGCCGGGCTGTCGATCGACGGCGCAGAGATCGGGCGCCGCCTCAAGGCACTTGAAGCGATCTCGCAGCGCGACTTCCATATGGAGGTCCTCCACGGCTTCAGCTACGAAGAGGTCACCCAGATCTTCGTGCGGGTCAACAGCGGCGGCCGTCCGCTGAAGACGACCGACCTTGCGATGGCGACGCTCTCCGCTCGCTCACCAGGGTTCCTCGGAGAGCTTGAGGAGGAGGCGGCGCGGTGGGCAGAGCGCGGCTACCGGGCTGTCGATGTCAACTTCCTCATCAAGGCGATCACACTCAGCCTGTCTATCTCGGGCAAGCGGACCTCGTCCGTCTCCAGGCTGACCACCGCCAGTCCGGAGTCCGTCAGGGAAGGCTGGAAGCGGGTGCGCCACGGGCTTGAGCGCGTCGTTCCGCTGCTCTGCGAGCATCTGCTCGTTCCGACCACAGCGCTCATCCCGTCCGTCACGGCCTTGCACCCGCTGATTGTCTTCTACGGCCGCCTGCCTGAAAGCGCCCTTGTAGATGCTGAGGTGGAAAAGGGGCTGCTTTACTGGTTCCTGGCTGCGAGCGGGAGCAACCGCTACGGCGGTGCTACCGACAGCGCATTGACCCAGGACGTCAACGCCCTCGACTCGGACGAGCCCGTCCGCGCGCTCCTCGCCAACCTGCGCTTGGACGAGAAGGGCTTCAACGTGACCGCCCGAGATCTGTCCGGGCGCAACATTCAGAGCCCGTACATCATGCTCTCCTACCTGGCTGCTGCCCACTCCGGGGCAGAGGACTGGTGGGCTGGCGGGCCGATCTCCGTCGCCTCTGAGGGAGCGGACAAGCTGCAGTACAGCATGCTGCACCCGGCTGTGCAGCTGCGGAACCACCGGAACAAGTACTCGTCTGCGGAGATCAACGAGCTGGCGAATATCGTCTTCGTCTCGCAGCAGACGGCCAAGAACATGATCGGCAACCGGTCTCCTGCTGAGTACATCAGGGAAGTCCAGGCAGGCGATCTGGCGGCTCATGCTGTTCCGACTGATCCTCAGGTCCTTGAAGCCGACGGGTTCCGGGAGTTCCTTGTAGCCCGCCGTATGCTCCTCGCAGAGCGGATCTCTGCTCTCCTCGAGCGTTTCCGCCCGGCCTTCATCGACGCAGGTGGCACCAGAAGCCCGCGGTCCGAAGCGCCCCGCAAGTCCCTCGTACTCACGGGGTACGCGGCAGGAAGCCGCACTCTGTTGCTTGCGGAGGCTCAGGTCGGGGCGCAGCACTGGGTCGGACGGATCGACACGGCTGAGCTGGATGCCGCACTTGATGCGGCTGCCAGCGGCCTCGACAGCGACGTCACCGTGGCCGGAGAAGCCGCGCCGCTGAAGGTCGACGAGGACGGTGTGACCCTGCTGGTCGGTCCCTTCAAGCTCCGTGGCACCGCAGACCAGTGGCGGGTGGCGTTGAAGGATGCCCTCTCGGACGCGCTGCCTGCGGCAGACTGCCCTGAAGCCGAGTCGCCGGCATGGGCTGGCGAGACCGAAGAGTTCCTGCTGGCGGACATCGGTATCCAGAGGGCATAAATCCGCCCTGCCCGAGGCGGGAGCGCTGATGCTGCGCTCGTGCTCCCGCCTTCAGCCGTTCACTGCGTCTGGTAGCAGCAGCCCGGTCGTCCCCGGGCTGAGCACGGGGGCCAGACGCGGGATGCCCGAGACGAGTGCGTCTGGCGAGACGTCGAGTCGGCACGCCTCCCAGCGTCCGAAGGAGCCCCTGTCCTGCGGCACCTGGAGACTGATCCATGCCGTCGAGACGGAAGCGACTGCGGTGACATCAAGGTCTTGGGTGAGCTGGACAACTACGAGCTGCCATGCCGGGTCGCGGCGCATCGTCTCGTACTCGTGCCGGGACAGGTAGAAGGTGACCCTTCCGCGCCGCACCGTGCTCTTCGCCTCGATGTGCAGTGGGTGCCGCCGTGCATGTACAGCGATGTCGTACCCGAAGCTGTCGGAGTACGCGGCGACGTGCTCGACCCGGGCATCCGTAGCCTCAGAGATGAGGCGGACGAGAGCCGACTCGCCGGCGCTGCCGATGAGAGCCCGCGCCTCTGTGTCCACCTTGCCCCAGACTGCACTGACCTGCTCGTATGCCTCGCTCTCAGGGATACCTAGCGCCTCTGCGGCCCGTAGGGCGTCGTCTGGGAGCTCCTCCGGGCCGCGTACGAGGACATCCGCATCTGGGAGCCACGCCGCGCCGCTGGAAGCGAGTGCGGCGCGGAAGACGCGTTCGCCCACTGCGGTGCTGCTGCGCAGGTCCAGGAGCAGACCGTTCTCTCCGAGCCACGAGTACGCCGCCTCGTACTGCGTGGGGGTGAGATCGCTGAAATCGGCATGGTTGGTGAAGAACGCGCGGCACCGTGCGGCGCTGGAGTCCGGAAGCAACTCCAGCCACCGCACAGCGGCACGCAGGATAGGGCTAGGCGGAACGGGCACGGAGATGGCCCATCAGCGACTGGAGGTCCCGCTGGTCGAGGCCGCCGCCGACGGCAGGCTCATCGTCAAGATCCGCGAGTTCCTGGACGGCGGGGTCATCAAGGATCCGCCCCATGAAGAGCAGCTTGTCGCCCAGCCGCTGGTCGACGACCTCGTCGATACTTCCCTCGGAAGCGAGCACGGTGACCCGGGTCTCGGTTTCGGGTGCGAGACCGAGACGGTGGATCCGGTCGAGGCTCTGCAGGAAGCGCCCGGCCGCGAAGTCGCGGTCGACGTACACCGCGTCGTGGCAGTCATGGTGCAGGCTGATGCCTTCGCCGAGTGTAGCCGGGTTGGAGAGCAGCACCATGCAGTCCGGATCCTTCCGGAAGCGCTCGATCTCTGCTTCGCGGTCTTCCGTGCCTCCGTGGACCATCGCCGGACGGAACTCCTTGAGCATCCTCTCCAGCGTGTTCAGACTGCGGATGAACGTGGACCACACCAAGGTCTTGCGGCCCTTGGCCGCGTTCTCCGCGACGATGGCCAGGACCTCGCGGTACTTCGGCGACATCTCGTAACTCGGGAGGTCCCGCATGAGGTCGAAAAGAGGGCTCCCTTCAGGGACGGCCAGGGGCGGGACCTGGTACATCAGAGGCTCGTACCGCGTCGTACCGACAGCGAGCAGGGCAGGACTGGTAGCCGCCATCAGCATGTAGACGATGATCTTGCCGAGGGCCTGGAAGTCGCCTTCGGCTCCGGCAGCCCGGGCCGAGAACCGGCCGATCAGGGCTTCGTACACCTCCTGGTGCAGCGGGGGCATCGGAAGCGTCCGGAGGGTTGTCGTCACCGGAGGCAGGCCCAGCTCGCCCTTGGTGGTGCGGGTGAACAGCGGGCGCAGGACCTGACTCGCCTTGGCGAGGTCGCCGCCGGCCACAGCCTGCGTCACCTTCTGGCGGCCGTGCCCAGGCCACACGAAACCGAAGAGGTTCTCGATGTCCTTGACGCCGTTCGGCGCCGGAGTACCGGTCAGGATCAGCCGATGGCGGGCCCGCGGGCCCAGAGCGAGGCAGGCCGCCCCGTACGTCCCCTCGGCGCCGAGCTTCATCCTGTGCGCCTCATCGAGGAGGATCATGGAGGGGCGGGCCGTGAGCCACTGGCCGAGCTCGTCGACCGACGGGCTGAGGCGCTCGTAGTTCACGATGAGTACTTCTGCGGCCGGGTCGACGTTCCGGGACAGGACCTCCATGCGCAGCGGCTCATCGAGGCATTGCCTGTTCTCGTACTGCCACGACTCGTAGCAGGACTTCGGTCCGACGATCAGCAGGCGCTCGATGCCCTTGGCACGGCGCAGCGCGTGGAACACAGCGAGGCCGACGCGTGTCTTGCCGGCGCCGGGGACGGAGAAGTTCGCACCGTGGCGCAGCGAGAGAAGCTTGGCGATGTCCCGGCGCTGGAAAGGTGTGAGGTCGGCGGTCCAGGAGGGCCCGAGCAGCCCGTCGACCTCATCGTCCAGTACTTCGCTGACACCTTTGGATACAGGGTCGAGGCGGTCGGCCACGGTCTGGGCATCCACAGCGGAGTCCGTTGCGAGGGCCGCCAGCTGGTTGTCCCATGAAACGCTCGACTGCGCAGGCCACGTTGTCAGCGCTACGAGGTTCGTAAGCAGGTCGTCGATGTCTACGTCCATGCTCCCAGGGGAGCGCTGCACACTGCTCCGGAAGCGCAGGGCAAGGCGGCGCAGGTCACCCTCGTGTCCGGCGCCGGCCCGCAACCGGGCTTTCGTCACGCTGTCCCCGAACCCGATCTCCAAGCTCGGTGCAGTTGCGGTCATCAGTTCTCCCGGACGGCGTTGAGCAGCCACTCGACGCCGTCCCCCGGCGAACTGAACGTGCGGCCTGCCTGCTTGGCCAAGCGTGCGAGGCTCGCACGGAGGGTAAGCAGGGCGTCGTCGAAAGCGTCCTCGTCGAGTGCGCGCTTCGCCTTGGCCTCGGCGAACTCCGCCGCACACTGGTTCACATAGTCGGCCGCGTCCGTCAGACGCTCTGGTACCGCGATCTTCCGCTTCTGCAACTGGGCGTTCTGGCCGGCCATCTTCACAGCGACGTCGAACGTACTGCGGGCCGCCTTGATCTTTGCGGCGGCCTGGGTGACGTCAGAGGGCGTGAGCTTGTCCCCGGCAAGAGACGCGGCCTTGGCACGCAGCAGGCTGTCGGTGAGGGCTCGGATCGTCTTCACGGTAGCGGTAGCGTCAGGGACCGCGACCCCCGGCAGACCAGGGATGGATACTGCGGCGGCAGCCTGTGCGACAGGGCGCAGGTCGTCCGGCAGCCGCTCGTCGACGTAGCGGGCGTGGAAATCGGCCTCAGCGAGCCGGACCGATGTCTTCGGGTAGTTCAGGACGACCATCGCGAGCCGGGACTCCTTCAGCTGCTCGGCCGCATCCGGATCCGTCTTCGCGAGCTTCGTGTAGTCGCGCTGCAGTTCGCGGAGCTTCTCCTGGTGGTCCTCGAAGTCCACCAGCCGCAGCTCGACGCCGCTGACAGGGCCCTTGCTGCGATCGATGGCGTCGATAACCAACTGGTAGACCCATCGGTCCTGGTGGAGTGTGGTGGCCTTGATGTTGAAGTCCCGCGCGACGTCTTCGACCCGGCGCCCGTTCGCCAGCTCCTCCTCGATCGCGATCAGGCGGTTGATGTAGGAGTACTCGCGCCGCTTGTCCCGCCGCAGCTGGAGCGCGAGTTCGACACTGTTGATGTCGCGCCGAGAGGTGTCGGAAGGCAGCACACCCACACGGATGTCCTTGATGCCGAGTTTGCGGAGGGCCGCGCAGCGGGTGTTGCCGTCGACCAGGATGCCGTCGGGGCTGATGATGCCGGGTTCCTTCTGTCCGAAGTCATCGAGCTCGTCCCGCAACGCGGTGAAGTCCGGGTCGGTCTGGCTCGGATTCGACGGACTACGGCTGAGGAGGGTGGCGAGGTAGTCCTGGGCGGACTCACTCCAGGGCTGCTCTTCCAGTACCCGGTTCTGCTCGGGGTCCAGAGTGCGCTGCGCGCGGATGCGGTGGGTGTCGGGGTTGAAGTAGAGAAGGTCCACCGGCATGGAGATCACGCTCAGGTGCTTCTGCTCGCCGCGCCAGTCCACCGTGACCTTGGCGCCGTTGTCGGCCATGGCCTGCTTGAGCCGCTCTTCGACCATGGACCGGATCCGCTCACCCTCGGGCGGGACACCGAACTTCACAGTCATAGACAGACCCTCTCCTCAGCATCAGTCGCACTCACTCGTCAGGAATAATGACAGGAACCGCTGACAAGCGGACTGGTGATCACCCAGACTTGGACATCTGAGGACCACAAGAACGGAGCAGAGGTGACCCTCCCCGCTTGGAACGACCCGGAGCTCAAGGGCGGAACCATGATCAGGGGCGCGCTGTGGCTTGTCCAGGAGATCGGCGAAGGCAACACCTTCACCAAGGAGCAGCTCCGCGACGCGTTCCCCGGCATCTCCCAGGCCGACCGCCGCCTCCGCGACCTCCGGAACTTCAAGTGGGTCATTCTCACGAACACTGAAGACGCCTCGCTCATGGCCGAGGACCAGCGGTTCGTGAAGGCGGGAGTGCCCGTCTGGGATCCTGCTGCGCGCAGAGCAGCCGCGCCGCGGAAGAGAGCCACCGCTAAGCAGACGCGGGAAGCGTATGAGCGAGACGGCCACATGTGCACGGTGTGCGGTATCGGCGGTGCGGAGCCGTACGTCGACGACTCGAACCAGACGGCAGTGCTGTCAGTCGTCCAGCGGGCCACGGTCCTTCCTGACGGCAGGGAAGAGGCACTGCTTGTCACGGAGTGCAAGCGATGCCGCGCCGGCAGTGACGGGCAGCCTGCGCGGGCTGACGAGGTTGTCGCTGAGATCAAGAACCTGGATCCGGCTGACCGGCAGCGACTGGCGCGCTGGGCAGAGCGGGGGCGCCGGGGCTCGACGCCGCTTGAGAGGGCGTGGAACGCCTACCGCTGCCTTCCCGGGGAGGCCCGGCAGGAGGTCCGCGAGGCGCTGGATATCTGACCAGCGCTGGAGCGCTTCCATCCGGGAAGTTCAAATGGAAGCTGTCGGTTCTGCCGCGTAGACTGCGCATCCTTGTCCGGCATGCAGTGGTGAATAGCCACCGCTCTACCACTACCTGCGGTTATGGTGCTGTCGCGGAGCCTGCGCTGCCGGATGCCCGTGTGTCCACTGAGGCGGCTGCAGCGTACCGCCAGTTCTGCGCTAGGGATCCTGGCGTCCCCGGAGGGAGATCGGTATGTCGGCCATCGAGCCTGCAAAACCGCTTGAGGTCGTCGAGATCTGCGCGGGTGCGGGTGGTCAGTCCCTCGGACTGGAGCGGGCAGGTTTCCGCCACCGCCTTGCTGTCGAGCTGGATCCCCATGCTGCCGAGACCCTGCGCTGCAACCTTGTGGAGTTCCTCGGTTACAGCGAGGAAGAGGCGGAGGAATCCGTCAAGGTCGGTGACGTCGCTGACCCCACTGTCTGGAATCCGGCCGTTGACGCGGAACAGCTTGATCTCCTTGCCGGCGGAGTTCCGTGCCCTCCCTTCAGCGTGGCAGGGAAGCAGCTGGGCACGAACGATGAGCGCGATCTGTTCGCTTGGGCCATCGAACTCTGTGGCAAGGTGCAGCCGAAGGCGCTGCTTCTGGAGAATGTGCGCGGACTCAGCGCCAACCGCTTTGCGGGATACCGCCAGCATGTGCTCGACCGGCTCAAGGAGCACGGATACATCGCCGAGTGGCAGCTCCTCCAGGCGGACGACTTCGGGGTCTCCCAGTTGCGCCCGCGCTTCGTCCTGGTCGCGCTCCAGCGGGAGTTCGCCCCGTACTTTGAGTGGCCAGAGCGCCAGCCGGGGAGCGCCAAGTCTGTGGGCGAGCTCCTGGCGGACCTCATGGCGGAGAAGGGCTGGAAGGGCGCCCAGGAATGGGCTGAATCGGCTACAGGCATCGCGCCCACTATCGTCGGCGGGTCGAAGAAGCACGGTGGTGCCGACCTCGGCCCAACGCGCGCTAAGCGCGCATGGGCAGAGAAGGGCGTGGACGCCATGGGTGTTGCCAATGAGGCACCTTCGGCCGACGGGCCGCCTGTCGTCGACGGTCGGCCGTTCCCAAAGCTGACCACGGCCATGGTCGCCCGTATCCAGGGCTGGCAGGACGCGGACAGCGAGGGCGATGGAGGCGAGGACGACTTCCGCTGGAGATTCCACGGCCGGAAGACCAGCGTGTACCGCCAGATCGGAAACGCATTCCCGCCGCCCGTGGCCAAGGCCCTCGGTGTATCGATCAGGAACGCGCTGAACAAGGTCGGCGAGCCCCGCGAGCTTGTCGAGACCGCTGACGCCGTTACCGACCCTGTGTACAAATTGCTGCGCAGCAGCACGCGAGCGCTGTCGGTCGAGCAGATCATCGCCAAACTTGAGGCATCGGGAACGACCATGGACCAGCCGACGGTCGAGCGGCACATCAACCACCTGAAGCATGACTTCGAGATGACCGCGGTGGCACGTTCCAACGGAGTCGTCGCCTACAGCATCGGCGAGTTCAAGGCGTTCGTAGGCCAGGACGACCACCAGCGCCACGACCTCTTCAGCCAGCACCGCTCCAAGATCAGCTGATCCCGCAGATCGGGGCCCGCGGTCCCATCTGCCAAGAGAGTCGTATACCTGTCAGGTCGGCTGCCTGGCTTTCCGGGCAGCCTGGTAAGCCCCATTGCTGGTGCCGACATCCCTGAAGGCGGCACCAGCAATGGGGCTTACCCCGTTTTGTGGGCGTCTCTTGAGGCCCGGATCAGGCGGGCTGGGAAAGCCCAGGGCGGCGCTCCTGCGAAGAAAGGGGCGCCGGACCTCAGATGCCGTCGAATCCAGTGATCAGGGCTGTGGCCTGGGCAGGTGCTTTGTCGAGGAGGAAATCGTCGATGAAGACCACTTCTGATGTGCCTCGGCTGCTCGCGGAAGCGGCCGCCTTGACTGAGGCGATCCGCGGAGATTCCATTTCTTCTCCGGTTGCTTCGAACGGGCTCTTGGCCGCGACCCAGAACCGCTCCTCGAAGAGGACGGCAGGGCCCGTTCCATCGAGGTCCGGTACGAATTCCGCGTCGCCCTCTGGGAAGTCGCTGGACCAGTTTTCCAGGAGTATCCCGGCTCGGCGCGGCTGAATGCTGCTATCGAGGCCCCTTCCGGAGAGGATTCCGAGGAGGTCAGAGGCGAGGCGCCAGTCGAGAAGTGAGTGGTAAGCCATGTTGGTGTAGTCTCGGAGGCATTCATAGCAAGACCCGCGGCATTCGCTTCCATGGCTGCCTGTGCGGAACTTTCCGAGCATGCGGTTGGCGGAATCCAGCAGCTGCTGGAATACCGCAGGTTCGGCGAGATGAGTGCAGTAGCCGGCACCGTTGTCAAGGGTGTCGGAGAGGAAGGCGAATGTCCGGGACCGGCTGTGCGCCGATCCAGCTCCGTGAATACCTGCCGCGATCTCGTTCGGCTGGACCTGCAGGATGTCGCCGGCCGCGACGCGGAGGAGGGCAGCGAGCGAGTACCAGGCTGCGCGGCGGCCCGACCGGTTGTCAGGGAAGCCCGTCGCCTGCGGCACGGAAGCGAGATTGAGGCGCAGGCCGTGGTCGGGGAGCTCGCCTGCGGTAGGGCCGAGCAGGAAGAGGTCGGTGTGCTGGACAGCGCCGATGGCTGTGCTGAGGGTATTTCCATCTGCCGACCCCGTGTCCGCTGCCAGCCAGGGGGCATAGGCGGTGGCCTCTGCCTCGACGAGGGCTCCGGACCACTGACTGGTCGCTTTGGTCGGAGAGAAGTGGAAGAGTCGTCCGCCATTGTCGTTCACGGCGTAGCGGCGGCCCTTGCCAGCATGGACGACCATGCCGCCAGTGATAATCCGCCGGGGGGCTCCGGACTCCATGTCGGCGGCCGTCCGAGGAGCGAGCGACCGGGCTCGCCAAGCAAAGTTTCCGTCGAAGTCGCGTGCCTTCCCGCCTGTGAAGAAGCCGGCGGGTTCATGGAGCGACACCTCTCGATACGAGCCGTCAGCTGCGCCGCATGCGCTGCAAGGCAGGTTCTGCTCCTCGCCGTCGACTTCTGGTGACGGCTTCACGTCCTCGGCCAGGTGCCCGCAGGCGCGGCAGATACCGATCTGCTGCGCCCCTCCCAGGGGTTCGGCTGCGGCTCTCGGCGTCCTGCCGCCGGGTTCGTAGGCGACGACGCCCACGGCAGTATGGACCTTCCCGTCCTTCACCGTTTCCGCGCCGGGAGCGAACTGGGCGATGGCGATGTCGAGGGACCGGTCGACCACTCCGGAAGGCGGCCAGGGGTACGAGTCGGTCGGCCTCTTCGTGTAGAGGTAGCGGACTGAAGTCGGGAAGCCGAACATCGGCAGGACCCCGGCCTCGGCCAACCGCTGGCTGAGGTCGTGATGTCCTCGAGATGCTTCGGCGATGGCGGTGACGTCCTGTACGAGGCCCTTTGAGATCCATTGGAGGGAGGAGTTCTTGGAGTCCGCGCCGTGTGTGAGACGAGCCAGGGAGTCGGCGAGGTCGCGGATCTGCTCTGGCTCGGCGGCAATCCATGTCTCGACCTCGTGGCTCACGGCCGACCAGTCCCGAGCTAGCCCGAACTGGCCGTGGACGTTGCGTGTGGGGTCGAGGGCGGAATCGTCCGATGCGGAAGCCCGTACGGATTCGAAGGCCCGGCGCAGGACCTCGGCAGCAAGGACGCGTTGGTAGATATCCCTCATTTCGGTGGAGAGGTAAGGAGGCGGGGTGGGCGCGTCGGTGATGCGTCTGGGGTCTTGGAAGTAGTGCTCGTCGTGGCTTCGGCCGCGGCACACCGTCAGGGCCAGGGCCACGGGGGCGTCGCGGCGGCCGGCCCGGCCCACCCGCTGCTGGTAGTTGAACCGGGTAGGGGGCATGTTGGCCATCAGCACGACGGAGAGCGGACCGATATCGACGCCTGCTTCCATGGTCGTGGTCACGGAGAGGACGTCGAGGGTGTCAGGCCGGGAGTTTTCCGTGCCGTTGAGGAACACCCCCTGGAAGCGGGCCTGACGGCCCTGGGCTTCGATGCGGTCCGTCTGGCCGGTGAGTTCCGCGGTGTTGAGGCGGAACCTGCCGACCTTGTGCTTGGCCATCCACGCGTAGTAGTCGTCGTCCAGCGGGGTGGAGGAAGAAGCCTCCGCTGACAGCTGCCTTCCGCACTTCGTGCACGTACTGGTGCCGGGATGGAGGTGGCGGCGATGGCACTTGCCGCACGTCCAGGACAGGTCTTCGCCATGGCGGAGGGAGACTTGCGCGGGCTGGATGACGTACTTGATCACAGCCTGTCCCCACGCCTGCTCCGCGCGCCGCTGCACGTCTTGCTCGGACAGCCCTGAGGCATCAGCGACTTTGCGCCAGTAGTCACGCAGAGGACGGGGAGGCGTGTCAGAAGGGGTGCGGAGGCCGGCGAACCGGCGCATGTGGCCGAGCACCCGCAGGCTGCCGCGGACGAGAGCGGTGTCTGAGCCGCGGGGGATTTCAAGGGGAGCCTGGTCCGTCGACAGGGTGAGCCAGCCGAGGCCAAGGGATTCGAAGTCCCTTCCGGCGCTGCCGAACAAGCCCATGAGAAGCTCTCTGCTGAGGGACTCCCGGATCTCCTCGCGGAGCTCCCGCTGCCGTTCGCTGAGAATGCTGACAGATTCATCGCGCACTCTGCCGTCAGCGTCGTCGGGCCACCGATACAGCGATGACCAGGGCAGTGCGGGAGAGCCCGTCTGGTAGCGGGTCTTCTGCAGGGAAGCACTCGGCCCGCCGGGATTGACACCGAGGTGCAGGAGCCGCTCGGCGATGGTGGCAGTGTGGCTGTCCAAGCTGGGGACGCGGTTGAGTAGCGCGTACAACTCCGCTTCGGCTTCGGGGCCGGGATCGTCGGCGAGGTCGTCCAGGCTATCGGCGCTGCCCGACTTCTGGAGTCTCTCCCAGGCGTCGTATGTCTCAGGATCGCGGGCGCGGAGGCGCCTGCGTGCTGCCTGAGCGGCGGATCTGTCAGCAGACGCCTGCGAGGTCCGGTGGAAGAACTTTTGGATAGAGGCGAGGTCGGCCGCTGGATGGCCCTGCTCGGCGAGTTCTTCGGCGAGCAGGAGGCGCAGGAGGTCCTGGTAATGGCGCAGCCCGAGACCCGCGGCGAGTTTGGCGGCGTCCTGGCGGCTGTCGGAGAAGACGACGGCCTGGGGCACGGGCAGTTGAGAGAGGACGCCGGTCGTGAGTACCTGGTTGACCTTCTCGAAGCCGGTGCGCATGGACCGTACGGGAGTGCGGAGGCGTCGAGGGTCGCTCAGGCTGAGGCTTTCGTGACCGAGCTGCCGAACCTCCCAGTTGTCTCCGCATCCCGGGCACTGGGTCGGCGCGGCAGGGAGGTCTTCGAGCTTGAGCCGGGCCTGTCCGCGTTTCGGCTCCGGCACGTTGACGTGGAAGGACCACCCGGTGTGGTTCCGGTGGTTGCGCAGTATGCCGGTGCGGGGGTCGTAGGAACTACGTTTGAACTCGAACCCGGCGCTCATGGTGCCCTTGTCGGAGCTGGACTCCCAATCCAGCCTGTCCGTGGCGGGATCCTGCTTCCGAGGCCAGTAGACGAGGTAGTTCGCGGCGCTGGGACCGTGGGACGCGCTGTCAGGGAGGGAGTCGAGATCAGGGAGGTCGGCGAGGAGGCCGGCCTCGAACGCTTTGCCCCGGCGCTTTTTGAAGGCGGACTCAGGAGCGTAGCCGCCCAGGAGGACGTCGCCGCAGTTCTGGCAGTAGAGCAGTTCGAGGACTCTGGAGCCGCAGTCGCAGCGGGGAGTCGGGCGGGAGTACAGCTTTCCGACTGTCCTGTCGCTCTCGGCCCGGTCTGCGATTTCGGAGCAGTCAGGATCCGAGCAGGCCCAGACGCCAGGGATATTGCGGAAGAACAGGTGCCCGCGAAGTCTCGGCATTCCGGGAAGCTCAGTACGACGCAGTGCGGTCAGGACGCCGGCCATGGCTGCTTCCTGATCGCCGCTCGGGGCAGCAGGGAAGAGCCGGGCAGCCACTGCGGTGTCGAAATCAGAAGTCAGGCGGTCGCCGTCCCGCAGCGCGTTGGTGAGGGCATTGCCAGCGCCCGACCGGATGAGTAGGTCGTCTACCGCAGCAGGATCGGGATCCACTCCGAGCTGCTTGAAGGAGGCTGCATGGACTGAGATATCGGCAGTGGTGTCCGCGGGAAGGAGTAGTCGGCCCCCGAGGACTTCGAAGCGATCGCGTCCGATGCCGAAGAACTCTTGGAGGAAGTCGAGGTCCCGGGGGGCTTCCAGAGAGGCGGAAGCTGCCATGATGCGGAACTTGTCTGGCCTGTTTTCGAGTCCCAACCGGTGCCGGAGGTTCCTCAGCAGGTAAGCGATCTCCGTCCCCGCAGTGCCGCGGTACATGTGGAGTTCGTCCACGACCAGTGTGAAGCGAGCATCGGGGACCTCTTCGAGCCAGCGGCGGGTCTTCTCGAAGATGGAGGCTTCGCGGGACCGCATCAGCATGACGTTCAGCATGCTGTAGTTGGTGATCATGATGTCGGGCGGAGCCTGGAGCATGTCCCAGCGGGAACGCATTTCTGCGCCATCGAGCCGGGGGATGAAGTACTGGCCGTCCCCCTCGGAGGCATGCGCCTGCCGGGATCTCTCCTCGGTCGCAGCGAACTCCCGCCGAAGGGTTCGGACGCCTGCCGCTGAGCCGATGTCGCCCGGCACCGGGGTCGCGCCGGTGTAGCGGCCGAAGTAGAAGCGGTGGCCGGGGCGGCGTTGAGCAAGCCATCCGCGGACGTCGTCGCTGTCCAGGGCCTTGCGAAGGCGCATCATCTGGTCGTCGACGAGTGCGTTCATGGGGTAGAGGACAAGGGCGCGCACCGCGGCATGGCGGCCCCGCTCGCCTGCACGCTGGGGCTGGAAGTCGCCGCTGGGGGAACTCCACCAGCGGTTGGAGGGAAGGGAAGAGGCCGACCATGCCTCGGATTCGTGTACGAGATCGGCGAGGATGGGAAGGATGAACGACTCTGTTTTGCCGGACCCCGTCCCGGCCGTGACGACCACGTTGCGCTGATCCCGGACGGCAGCGATGAGAGCCTGGTGCTGGTGCTCGTACAAGGAAGGGGCGCCCTTGAGTAGGCCCAGTTCCGCTAGTTCGGCGAGATGGGGATGCGCCCCTGCCTCACGGACCGATTCCGGGATGCTGACCCCCGCGGAGACGTACTGGGGCCGGACTTCGATCAGCGGGCGGCGCCACGCCCCGCCATCGCGGTCGAAGAGCTGCCGCCGTTCCTCCTGCAGCTGGTCGTCAGCGAGCCCGAAGGGCGTGTCGTAATAGCGGAAGAGCGCGTCCTTGAGGTGCTCGAAGGACCCGATGACGTCCAGTTCGGGAGCCCCTGCTGCAGACGGCACGGCCGTTGCGTCATTCACTGCTGTCTCCGAGTGCCTGTCCGAGCGAGTGCGCGATCTTCACCGCTACAGCCTCAGGGACGTTGTCATATGCAAGGTTCATGGCCCCCTCGTTAATGCGCGGAGCAAGCCCTGAGCACATCGAGGCGACCCGCCTGTGCAAGTCGGGGAGCGGGTAGCCCCAATCCACGAAGAGGGTGCCGATGCGCTCGCGTCCGCAGGACTCTTCCGGAAGCCATCGCAGCACGTCGGCAGTGCCGTTCTGGTCGGCAAGTACTGCGTAGACGCCGTGCTCGTGTGTGGTCTCGAACCAGCTTCCGGCGCGTAGGACCTGGCAGACCCGCTTGCTGTCCCTTCGCTTCAGCCGGTAGAGGCCGTCGTGCTGCGGCCGGCGGACGGGCAGATACCGGGACTCCCCGAAGTCATACTGCTCCAGAGGGGCCCCGTACTCCGGTTCCGATGTCTGCTCCACGAGAGCTGAGGGCGGGAGCAGGGATGCCCCCTGGTAGGCGAAGCACGGAGCGAGGACCGCGCCCAGGTCTGCTGCGAGCTCCGCAAGCTCGCCCTCCTCGCCGAACCGGACGACCAGTGAGTCGGGGAGCGGGATGTCGCGGGCAGGCCGTTCGGCTGAGGAGCGGTACAGCTCGACGCATTCATCCTGCACCAGTTCCTCCAAACGCCGCTCGAAGGCAGCGGTGCGGCTGCCGGTGAGGACGGCGAGCCCCTGCGCTTGGGGCAGAGGAGTGATGACAGGCGGGGCGGCTGACCACCGCCTTCCGCTCCAGTCGATGTCGAGATACGCCAAGGACACGGCGTCGCGCAGCCATCTGCCAGGAGCACCTGGTCCGATCTCCGGGCACGACTTGGTCCCGAGCCACCACAGACCCTGCTTGACCTCGCCGAGGTCGCCTGCCCCTTCTTCGCTGAGCCATCGGAGCAGCAGGTCGCCAGGATTGTTCATTCTGCGCTCCGATCGTGCGACCTGATGACGGCTTCGGCAGCCTGCACGTAAGCAGACCAGCCGGCTTCGCTGCATTTATCTCCGGCGCTGAGGACGGCATACGCCCAGCGGTAGTTGTCCCCTGAGGGCGCGGGTGCTGGAACGACAGCGTTTGGCGACACCAGCCGAACCCACCAGCGCGACGGGGTCCGGTAGACGAACCACACGGCTCCCTCCGGGACCGCAACCTCCAGTCCGCGGTTCACGGCTGCTTCAGGCAGCCGTTTTACAACCCAGGGAGGGGTCTGCTGGATGTGCACGGGAACGACGCCGCCGTACGGGTCGAGGAAGAACGCCTCCAGGATTTCACGCCTCACGATGACGGTGCGAGGCAGCTCCGTGCGAGCCGGGGCGGCAGCGCCTCTGATCCAGGCGTCCTCGCTCTCCGCGCTGCTGACACGGGGAGCGGCGGTCTTGTCGCACTTGTAGCCGAGACTCCCGGTCCCCTCCGGCAGCCCTTCATGAAACCCGTCGTACACGGTGAAGACCCGGCTGCTCGACGAGGTGCCCACCTCGTGCTGCCCCTCCTCGAGCCGAAGGCAGTTGAGCGGGAAAGGCATCCGGGGGTCGGCCCGCAGTTTCGACGTCTTCCCGTCGAGCGCGACCTCGACCGTACCGTCGGGAGAGTGCGCGGCAGGCAGGAGGAGGTCTGGCTCGCCCCCGCGGAGGTAGTGCCCTGCAACGCTGGATCCGGCACGGTACTCGCGGGCGATACGCAGCCCGCCTATGAGCTTTGCGTGCTGCCGTACCTGCGGCTGCAGGACATGGACGTGCTCGCCGCCGGAGTCTAGGGCCCGTGTGAACGCAGTGCTGTCGACGGCCCGGACGCCTTTGAAGATCCGCCATCCTGGGATGCCGGGCAGGGGCACCTCCCGGATCGTATGGGTACCGATTGAACTGAGCATGGAACCGACCTGGCCTGCTGCGGCTGAGGAGGCGAGGATCCAGTGCTGCTCACCCGGCTCGAAGTATTCAGTGCTGACCCATTCGCCGAGGTCGGAGTGCATGCGGAGTAGTACGACCTCCTGCGGAACCCACTCGATAACGAGGTCGTCGCTTTCAAGGCGCACACCGAGGCGGAGCTGAGGCTCTGACGGGTGCAGCGTCTCCAGCCCGGAGTACACATTGCCGTAGTCGGTGCGCAGGGTGAAGGATCGGCCGTCATGGATTCGGACCGTGGTCTGCTCGACGCCCTCTGCCGCATCAGCGAGCCATTCCAGGCGCCGCCCGCGGTCCGTCACGGCGAGGCGGAGGCCGAGCGCCCTGCGCCGCTGCTTCCGGTCGGGCTCGTGGAGAGTCCCGTCCCAGTCGTAAGCGAGCCGCTCCAAGAGCGAGACGATGAGCGGATCGCCTTTCCCGAAGTTCCCGCTCTCGGAGGCGAACTGAAGCTCCTCCATCAACCGCGGTGAGAGATGCCGGTCGCGCCCAGCGCTCCATGCGGTCAGGCGCCGGAGGAGTTCTCGGCCCGGAACATCCGTCGAGTTGCGGGGGCGGAGCCTCGTCGTGGCGAAGAAGCGGGTGAGGACCTGGCGGTCCGCCCTGCGGACGAGTGCCTGCGAGATCGGGTACCCGATACGCCAGTAGTGCTCGTCAGTACTCACTGTGCTCGCGCCGTACAGTCCGCCGGCGTCCTCGAGCCAGGAGTCCAGCTCCTCCCACATGGCTGCCACATCGTCCAGCGCCCTATCGAGGCGGTTGACCTTGCGGCTCTCCTGCGGAACACGGAACACCTGGTACCAGCGTCCGCGGAAGTTCGTACGGAGCATCCCGTCCGAGGTCGCCATGCGGGTGGCCGCCAGCACGGACACGGCGAGCACCGGGAGGCTCGGCGGGGCACCGACGCTCCCCTTGGCCGCCCACGTCCGGCACTGGCTCAGCACTCGCCAGAGAAGAGGCCTGTCCGATCCTTCCCAGTACATCTCGTCCGAGACCGCCTGGGCCAAGGGGGTATCGATCCCGTTCCGTTCAGCGATTTCCCGCTCGACTTCGTCATCGACATACAGAACGGTGCTCTGCAGCGCATGGTCGGGGCCGAAGAACTCCTCGGACAGCACTTCGTGCCACTGGTCATACGCTCGCTTCATCTGCCTACCTCTGCCCACAGTGCCGCTAGCGGCTGGATCTTGTGGGGGGACGTGCTCTTTGCGCTCGGTTCCCCGTCAGGCACGGATGCCGAGCGGGCGCAGCGTGGGGCATGCAGAATGGAACGCGCGTGGTGCACACACTTACCTGGCAAACAGTACGGGCAAGTGGTGCCCCATGTCAGCAGGCAGGGCACAGGACTGCTGCAGGGTTGGGTGACAGCGGGGTTTATGCAGCCAGGGCTGCGGCTGGGGTCATGATGGTCTCGTACTCGACGGGGGTCAATCGGGCCAGGCGTCTCTGACGCCGGCGTCGGTGGTATGTGCGCTCGATCCAGGTGACGATCGCGATCCGCAGCTCCTGGCGGGTGCCCCAGGTACGGCGGTCGAGGACGTTGTTCTGCAGCAGCGCGAAGAAGCTCTCCATCGCCGCGTTGTCGCCGGCCGCACCGACCCGGCCCATGGAGCCGACCAGGTCGTGACGTGCGAGAACGGACACGAACTTCCGTGAGCGGAACTGCGACCCGCGATCGGAATGAACAGTGCATCCGGCGACCTGGCCGCGACGGGCCACCGCGGGTTCAAGGGCTCGCACCGCGAGGCTGGACTTCATCCGGGCGTCGATGGAATAGCCCACGATGCGGCTGGAGTACACGTCCTTGACGGCACACAGATACAGCTTGCCCTCGCCAGTTGCGTGCTCGGTGATGTCCGTCAGCCACAACCGGTTCGGCCCGTCGGCGGTGAAGTCCCGCCGCACCAGATCATCATGGACAGGCGGCCCGGCCTTGGCGTTCTTCCCACGGCCCCTGCGCTTGCCGAAGGCACTCCACCAGCCGTTGTCCCTGCAGATCCGCCAGGCGGTCCGCTCAGCCATCGACTCACCGGCGGCCCGGGCCTCGTCGAGAAGGAAGCGGTGACCGAACTCGGGATCGTCGCGATGGGCGTCGAACAGGGCGTTGGCCCGGTATGCCTCGGCGAGCTCGGAACCGGTGACCGGTGAGGCCAGCCACCGGTAGTAGGGCTGGCGGGCCAGCCCGAGCACCCGACACGTCACCGCCACCGGCACCCGGTGAGGGGCAGCGGCGGCGGCCAGCTCGCGGACGAGCGGGTACATCATTTTGACGGCAGGTTCGCCTGCGACAGATACGCCGCAGCCCTCCGCAGAACCTCGTTCTCCTGCTCCAGCAGCCGGATGCGCTTGCGGGCCTCGCGCAGCTCGGCCGACTCACCCGACGCTGTCGCGGGCCTGGCGCCCTCATCGGTGTCGGCACGGCGCAGCCACTTCGACAGCGTGATCGGGTGGACGCCGAAGTCGGCGGCGATCTGTTCCAGCGTGACGCCGGGCTCACGGTTGCGCGCGACCCGCACGACGTCCTCGCGAAACTCCTTCGGATACGGCTTGGGCACTGCAACATCCTTCCAGGCCGCCTCTCAGCAAGCCAGGTCAGGTGTCACTTGTCCGTGCAGCAGTCCCCTCTACACGTGAATTCCGGTTGGGCCAAGCGGCGAGTCCTTTGGATCCTCGGATCCCCTGAACATCGCACCGCCGGAGGAAGATCAGGCTCCCCACCCGCACCGCAGCCCCAGCAGGGATCAGAAGCTCGACGGCGATGGGGCGGATCTGCCGTGTGTATCCGTAACCGACCCCGTGGGCCGCTTCCATGTGGTGCGACAACGAGGTGGAAGGCCCGTCGCGGTGTCGGCGTGGCGCATCACGACGGAGGACCACGCGATCGCTGACGCACTGGGTGAGGTCTATGGAGGTGTGCCGCAGCCGTCGGGCAGCGGGGGCGGACGTGTCGCCGAGGTCCTGACTCGCTGCGATCACGTTCCCGTCTTGCTGGATGGCAGGGAGGCCGTGTCGCTTCGGATGGTGACGCGCGGATCTGGTGAGGCCCTCCATGTCTGCGACGGAACCAGGTTGCTGGAGTCGGCGGGCGCCCGCGGATCGCTGTGCGGGTGTCCGACGAGCCTGGCCGACCGCAAGGCGGCGGCCCGGACAGGTCGCGGGCCGGTGCCGGAAGTCCGAATCGGCTTCCGGCTGGCGGGCCTTTCCGATTTGGGCGTTTTCTCCTTCGTTTCGACCTCGCTGCCGAGCTACCCGCGCTGGCTGCGGTTCTGGACGTGGCGCCTGGTCCGACCTTGGGAGTGCTGCGATGTGAACTGGTGAAGTTCACCACACGCTCCGGGCTCGCCGTGAGCTACAGGCGGCCGATGGTCGAGGTCGGCGGGAGGCAGGTCCTCGCACAGGACGCCGTACGACTCGCGGCGTGACGTCGGTCCGTCGGCCACGGGTGCGGTGCGAATAAGGTCACGCGTTCCATCGGTGCACGGCGGCCGGTCCGGACTCCGGGTCAGGGCTCCAGCCGCAGCCAGTCCGTCACAGAGCCGGGGTTTTCGTGGTCCGCGGGGGTAACCCAGAAGGCTTTGCCCAGCTCAGCGCTAACATGGGCGCCTGTCCGGCCGTCGCCGGAGGAGCGGCCGGTCAGACGGCGTCCGATCCACGGCCCCAGGTGCTCCTTGGCGAACCGGGCGTCCGCGACCCGGCGGCTCGCCCAGCCGGGCCGCTCGGCCGACAGCAGCGGGGTCCGCCAGTCCTCCTCGGGCGCCAGGCCGAGGGTCTGCCACACGGCCTCGGCCACCCGCCGGTGCCCCTCGGAGGTCAGGTGCAGCCGGTCCACGTCCCACAGTCGGGGGTCGCCCAGCGACTCGGCCCCGTACAGGTCGACGACCAGCGCGCCGTGCAGGGAGGCGAGCCCGTCGATGTGGGCGAACAGCTCTTCCATACGGGGTCGGAAGTGCTCCATGACCGGCCCGTTGCGGCCGGGGCTGCGCATGAGGACCAGCTGCCCGCAGGACGGTGTGAGGCGTTCCACTGCCTCGGTCAGCAGGTCCCTCACGCGGACCATGTCGACCTTGGGGCGGAGGGTGTCGTTGAGCCCCCCGACGAGGGTCACCACATCGGCCTTCATGGCTGCGGCCAGGTCGACTTGCTCCTCGACGATCTGTCCGATCAGCTTCCCGCGGACGGCGAGATTGGCGTAGCGGAAGCCGGGCGCCCGGGCCGCGAGCCGGCCCGCGAGGACGTCGGCCCACCCCTGATAGGAGCCGTCGGGCTTCAGGTCCGACATACCCTCGGTGAAGCTGTCGCCGATGGCGACGAGACTGTTGTACGTGGCATTGATCTCCATGGCGGAGTGATCATACCGCGCGGTATGCGCGGGATGCCGTGGAGAACCCGGGAGGGGAAACCCGATGAGCGACGCGCTGCTGAGCGCCCTGGCCGACGCCCTGGCCGAGCTGGTGGCCACGGTCGACACCTCGGACGACGAGGTGCTCGACCCCGACACCGCGGTGTCCTGGTTGGAAGGCGCCTCACACACCCTCTCCGGCCTCTCACCGGCCGACCGGCACGTCCTCGACGGCCTCGTCCGCCAGGCGGCCCTCCGCCGCCCCGAGGGCCCCCGGCGCGACGCCCTGCTCCGCGTCCCCCGCCACCTCGGCGCCACCACGTCGGACCGGCCGACGCCCGCCTTCCGGGCTGCGACCGACTTCAGGCCCGCGACTGATTCCCACCTTGCGGCCGATTCCGGGCCTGCGACCGCCTCCCGGAGCAAGCCCGCAGCGGTGCGACCGACGGCGGCGGCGACGACCGCCGTATCGCCTGCTGCTGGCTCGCTCGCCACCGCCTCGCCCGGCACCGCCCACGCCGTCCCGGCTGCCGCCTGCTTCGCCGGCTTCGCCGTCTCGTCCGAAGCCGCCCATGTCGCCGTCTGCGACGCCGTTGCCGAGCGCGTGCTGCGCTTCGCCGACCTCGTATGGGACGCGGACCCCGCCACCGAGGTGCCCACGTGTCCCGGCTGGACCCTCGCGGACCTGACCCGGCACCTCGGTGCGCTCCACGGCTGGACCGAGCACGTGATAGGCACCCGGGCCGCCGTCCGGGTGCGGGCGGGGGACCTTCCGCTCGACCTGCCGGGCGATCCGGCCGCGTACGGCGGCTGGCTGATGGCGGGTGCCAAGGAGGCACTGGCGGTGCTGCGCGCCGCGGACCCGGACCTTCCGGTCTGGTCGCCGGGGGCGGACCCGCACGCCCGGTACTACGCCCGGCGGCTGCTCTCCGAGGTGGTCGTGCACCTCGCGGACGCCGAGCTCGCGCTCGGCGGCGCCGCGGATCCGATCGATCCGCGCACCGCCGTCGACGCGATGGACCACTTCCTCGGCGACGCCCCGTACATCCCCTGGATCGCGGAGCCGGTCGCCCACCTCGACCGCGACGGCGCCGTCCTCCGGCTCACCGCCCGCGACACCGGAGACGTCCGGACACTGACCTTCGGTGGGGGCGGCTTCACCTGGATCCGGGGGAACGGCGGCACGGAGGCGACCGCCGGTGTCGAGGCGGACGCCGGTGAACTGCTGCTGCTCCTGCACCGCAGGTACGGGGCCGACGACCGCCGGTTCACGCACACCGGCGACCGGGACCTCCTCGACGACTGGCTGTCCGCCACCGCGCTCTGACACGGCGAGGGCGCCCGGAGCGGTGCTCCGGGCGCCCGTCGATCATGGCCGTCACGGCGCCGTGGGGCGCCCCACCAGCTCGCGCAGCACGTCCTCCATCGCGACGAGGCCGGCCGGCTTGCCGTCCTCGTCGAGGACGGCCGCCAGGTGCGTCCGGCTGCGGCGCATCGCCGTGAGGACGTCGTCCAGGGGCGTGGCCGCCCGGACCCGGGCGATCGGCCGCAGCGCCGACACCGGGAACGGCAGGTCGCGCGGCGACACGTCCAGGGCGTCCTTGACGTGCAGGTAGCCGAGGATCCGGCGCTCCGCGTCGACGACGGGGAAACGGGAGAAGCCCGTCCGCGCCGACAGCGCCTCCAGCTCCTCGGGGGTTGTGCCGACCTGCGCGTACACGACCTTCTCCGCCGGCATCACGACGTCCCGCACGGGACGCCGTCCCAGCTCCAGGGCGTCGTGCAGGCGCTCGGCCGCCCGGTCGTCGAGGAGTCCGGCGTCACCTGCGTCGGTGACCATCCGGGCCAGCTCGTCGTCCGAGAAGGTCGCCGAGACCTCGTCCTTGACCTCCACGCGGAGCAACTTGAGCAGCGCGTTGGCGAAGGCGTTGATTGCGAAGATCACCGGGCGCAGTGCCCGCGCGAGCGTCACCAGCGGCGGACCGAGCAGCAGCGCGGAGCGCGTCGGCTCGGCGAGCGCGATGTTCTTCGGGACCATCTCGCCCAGCAGCATGTGCAGGTAGGTCGCGACCGACAGGGCGATCACGAACGAGATCGGGTGGACGAGGCCGTGCGGGACGCCGACCGCGTCGAAGACCGGCTCGAGCAGGTGCGCGATGGCCGGCTCGGCGACGATGCCGAGGACCAGGGTGCACAGCGTGATGCCGAGCTGGGCCGCGGCGAGCATCGCGGAGACGTGCTCGAGGCCCCAGATGACGCTGCGCGCCCGCCGGTTCCCCGTCTCGGCCATCGGCTCGATCTGGCTGCGGCGGACCGAGATCAGGGCGAACTCGGCCCCGACGAAGAACGCGTTGACCACCAGCGTGAGCAGGCCGATCAACAACTGGACCACGATCATCGGCGGGCCTCCCCGGTCTCGTCGCCGGTCTCGCCCGTGGCGTCGTGCGCGGGAGCGTGCATCAGCACGCGCGCGGCACGCCGACCGGAGGCGTCCACGACGTCCAGCCGCCAGCCGGCCAGCTCCACGCTGTCGCCGACGGCCGGGATGCGGCCCAGCTCGGTTGCCATGACACCCGCGAGCGTCTCGTACGGGCCGTCCGGCACGCGGAGGCCGATCGCGCCCACCTGGTCCGTACGGGCGGCGCCGTCCGCGGACCACAGCTCGCGCCCGTCCGCGTCCTCGCCCGCCCGCGCCAGGTCCGGCGTCTCGTGCGGGTCGTGCTCGTCGCGGACCTCGCCCACGACCTCCTCGACGATGTCCTCCAGGGTGACGACGCCGGCCGTGCCGCCGTACTCGTCGATGACGACGGCCATCGTCTGCTTGCCGGAGAGCCGGTCCAGGAGCCGGTCCACGGTCAGGGTCTCGGGCACGAGCAGCGGCTCGCGCACCATCTCGCCGATGCGGCGGCGCGGCCGCTCGGCCGCCGGTATGGCGAGCACGTCCTTGATGTGCGCGATGCCCACGACCGAGTCGAGGTTGCCGCGGTAGACCGGGAAGCGGGAGAGGCCCGTGGCGCGGGTCGCGTTCGCCACGTCCTCGGCGGTGGCCTGCACCTCCAGTGCGGTGACCTGCACGCGGGGCGTCATCACGTTCTCGGCCGTCAGCTCGGCCAGGTTGAGCGTGCGGACGAACAGCTCCGCCGTGTCCGCTTCGAGCGCCCCCTCCTTCGCGGAGTGCCGTGCGAGCGCCACCAGCTCCTGCGGGGAGCGCGCGGAGGCCAGCTCCTCGGTCGGCTCCATGCCGATCCGGCGCAGCAGGCGGTTCGCGGTGTTGTTGAGGTGGCTGATCAGGGGCTTGAAGGCGGCGGTGAACACCCGCTGGGGCGTGGCCACCGCCTTCGCGACCGCGAGGGGCGAGGAGATCGCCCAGTTCTTCGGGACCAGCTCGCCGACGACCATCAGGACGACGGTCGACAGGGCCGTACCCAGCACCAGCGCCACGGAGGACGCGACCGAGGGGGAGAGGCCGAGCGCCTCGACCGGGCCACGGATCAGTTTGGCCACCGAGGGCTCGGCGAGCATGCCGACCACGAGGTTGGTGACGGTGATGCCCAGCTGCGCGCCGGAGAGCTGGAAGGTGAGCGACCGTACGGCCTTCAGGGCGCTCGCCGCCCCGCGCTCGCCACGCTCCGCGGCGGCTTCGAGCTCGCCGCGCTCGACGGTCGTCAACGAGAACTCCGCCGCGACGAACGCACCGCACGCGAGGGAAAGGAGGAGCGCAAGGAGGAGCAGAAGCACTTCGGTCATCGGTTCACCTCCGTCCCATGATCAGCCAGGGGGAGAAGGATCGCTCGGTGTCGGCCGTCGAAGCCGGAGCTGTCGGAACCAGTGCTACTGGGAGGCTCGCCCATGGGCGGACGCTCACACCTTTCGGTCGTCGGGATGAGACGCCATGGTAAAGGATGGGCAAAGCAGGGCGGTGGCCCGGTCTCCCCTCCCGATGACCTCTCCCGCCCCCCGGCACCCCTTCTCACCCCCCGAGCGGCTTCACCCAGCGGCGCCAGTGCTCCTCACGCTCGTACCCGGCAGCCGCCCACAGCAGCCGCCCCGTCTCGTTCGCCTCCAGGACCATCGCGTCCACACGCCGTCCGCCGAGCGCGGCGAACCGCTCCTCCGCCGCACGCAGCAGAGCCGTGGAGATGCCCCGCCTCCGATACGACGGCAGGACGGCGAGCCGGTACAGCGAGGCACGCCAGCCGTCCCAGCCCGCGATCACCGACCCCACGATCCGGCCGTCGGCCATGGCGAGGACGAGGGCTTCGGGGTCGCGCTCGATCAGTCGTGTCACCCCGTTCACGTCGTCCGAGACGGAGGTCCCCTTGGCCGACTCCTTCCAGAAGGCCAGGACGTCATCGGCGTCGGTGGGCACAGCGGCACGTATCTGCAGATCGACCATGGCCGGATCCCACCACGGCGAGCTGAGGCCCTGCCACGGAATTCCGCGGGGTGGGACGCTTCAGGCGTCCCGGCGCCGCACCTCCAGCCACCCGCCGACCATCGAGGCGAGCGCCCACAGGGCCAGGACCCCGATCCCGGTCCAAGGACCGAGGCCGTCGGACGACTCCATCCGCATGATCGTCTGACCGGCCCGGTCCGGCAGGAACCGGGCGGCGCCCTCGGAGGCCGAGCCGAGCACGAACGGAACGAGCAGCACGAAGGGTATGAGCAGGCTCAGGACGACCGTCACGCTGCGCAGCACCGCCGCGAGCCCGGCGGCCAGCAAGGCCATCAGCGTCAGGTACAGGCCGCACCCGAAGATCGCCCTGTAGGTCCCCTCGTCACCCAGTTCGAGGGCGCGGCGCCCCATGAACGCCTGCCCTCCGATGAAGGCCGCGAGCCCGGCGGACTGGCCGGCCAGGAAGGCGAGTCCACCCACCACTGCCATCTTCGACAGGTAGAAGCGCGTGCGGCTCGGCACCGCGGTCAACGACGTGCGCACGGCCCCGTTGTGGAATTCGGAGGCCATCGCCGTCGCACCGAAGGCGAAGGCCGCGATCGTGCCGAAGTTGATTCCGTAGAAGGCTGCGAGAAGCGGATCGTCCCCTATTGCGCCGGACTCCGCCCCACGGGTCAGGGCCGCCGTCAGCATCTGGGTACCCGCGGTGGCGGCACAAACGGCCAGCAGTGCCCCGAGGGCGCCGCGCAGGGACCGTATCTTGATCCATTCCGAGTGCAGGACGGGGACGGTGGGCAGCGGGGTGCTCATGACGAATCCTCCTTGACGGTTCGTGTCAGCGGGTGGCTGCGAAGGGGGCGTGCTCGGCGGTCAGATCCAGGTAGGCCTGTTCCAGCGACGCCCGCTCGTCGACCAGTTCCAGCAGCGGGATGCCTTCGCGGGCGGCCATGGTGCCGAGTTTTCCGGCGCGTATGCCGTCCACGGTCCACCGCCCGCCCTCCGCGGTGACCAGGGTGAGGCCGTCCCGGGCGAGGGCCTCCCGCAGCCGGCCCGGGTCGGTCGTGCGCAGGCGCGCCCTCGGTGCGCTGCGGGCGTCGATGAAGTCCCGCATCGAGGTGTCGGCCAGCAGCCTGCCCTGCCCCAGGACGATCAGGTGGTCGGCGAGGGCGGCGGTCTCGGTCATCAGATGACTGGAGACGAGGACCGTGCGCCCCTCGGCGGCCAGCGACCGCATCAGCTCCCGGATCCAGATGATGCCCTCGGGGTCGAGACCGTTGGTCGGCTCGTCCAGGAGCAGCACACCGGGGTCGCCGAGCAGCGCGGCCGCTATGCCGAGGCGCTGGCGCATGCCCAGGGAGAAGGTCTTGATCCTTCGCCGGGCCGCCGCGGCTATCCCCGTCTGCTCCAGGACCTCCTCCACGCGGGTCGGTGGAACACGGCCGGCGGCCGCGAGGAAGCGGAGGTGGTCCCTCGCCGTGCGTCCGCCGTGCGCCGACTGCGCGTCGAGGAGGGCACCCACCCGGCGCAGGGGGTCGGGGAGTTCACCGAAGCGGCGGCCGCCGATCGTGGCCGTCCCGGACGTGATCCGGTCGAGTCCCAGGAGCAGCCGCATCGTGGTGGACTTCCCCGCACCGTTGGGTCCCAGGAACCCGGTCACCCGGCCGGGCACGACATCGAAGGTGAGTCGGTCCACGGCCCGGGCGCGGCCGAACTCCTTGGTCAGTTCTCGGATCGCGATGCTGTTCATGCCTCAAGGTTCGCCACCGGCCCCACCCTTCGACCTCCCCCGAGCGAGGGTTCCGTCTCCCCCGTGCAGGGGAGTCGCCCAGGGCTGTGAACTGCCACGATGAGGACATGCAGCGACTTTTCCGTGCAGCTGTCCGACCCGTCACCTACTCACGCTGGGTGCACCTGTCCGTGCCCGTGCTCCTGTTGGCCGTGTGGATGTTCATAGAGCGCGACACGCCGTGGATGCCCCTGCTCCTCGTCATACCGCTGGGCCTGCTGCCCTGGATGCGGCTGGCTGAGGGGCTCCAAGCGCAGTTCCTCCTCGCGCCGCACGACCGGGACGCCGACGGCGGCCGTTTCAGCACGGTGGCGTCCAAGCGCTGGGGCGACCGCTGGCGGACCCTGCTGTGGCTGGAGATACGGCTCCTCCTCTCGGTGCTGACCGTGGGCGCGAGCGTGCTGCTCCCCGTCGCGACCGTCGACCTGATCCGCGTCGGCGTCGGCGGCCCGCTCGGCGACGACAGCGCCCTGCCCTTCACTCCGCCTCCCTGGGCGGCGTGGCTGTTGGCACCCGTGCCCCTGCTCCTGCTGATCGGCATCGTGATCCTGCTGGGCAGGTTGGTCACCTCCATCGCCCGGCAGCTGCTGGGACCTTCGTCGGCGGAACGGCTCACGGCGCTCGAAGCCCGCACCGAGCAGCTCCTGGAGCGCACCCGTATCGCGCGGGAGCTGCACGACTCGATCGGTCACGCACTGACCGTGGCGGTCGTGCAGGCCGGAGCCGCGCGGGCGGCCGGCGATCCGGAGTTCACCGACCGCGCGTTGAGCGCGATCGAGGAGACGGGCCGGGCGGCACTGGACGACCTGGAGCGGGTTCTCCTCGTCCTGCGGGAGTCGGGGCAACGGTCGTCCCAGCGGCCGACGCTGGCCGAGGCCGATCGGCTGCTCGCCTCGGCGAGAGCGTCGGGGGCCATCGTCGACGCGGAACTGAGAGGACCCCTTGCGCAGTTGACGGGGCCGGTCACCCAAGAGGGGTACCGGATCCTCCAGGAAGCGCTCACCAATGTGCTGCGGCACTGCGGACCGGTGCCGGTGCGCGTCAGGATCGGCATGGTGGCCGACCGGCTGGACCTGGAGGTCACCAATCCGCTGCCGGACAAGCCTTCCGTGACGGGAGGCGGCGTCGGGAGGAGTGGCAGTGGGTTGCGCGGAATGCGGGAGCGGGCCGCCTTGCTCGGCGGGGAGGTCGATACGGGACCGCACAGAGGGGACTGGAGAGTGCACGCGAGGCTGCCGCTGGAGCGCATACGCTGACCGGATGTCAGTGACCGTGCTGCTCGTCGACGACGAGCCCCTGGTGCGCGCGGGTCTGCGCGCCGTCCTGGAGGTCCAGCCCGACATCGAGGTGGTCGGTGAGGCCGCCGACGGTGCCGCGGTCGTCCCGCTCGTGCGGCAACTTCGCCCGGACGTGGTCGCGATGGACGTCCGGATGCCGCTCCTCGACGGGATCGAGGCCACCAAGGCAGTCCTGCGGACCGTCGACTCGCCACCGAAGATCCTCGTGGTCACCACCTTCGAGAACGACGAGTACGTCTATCAGGCACTGCGGGCCGGCGCGGACGGATTCCTGCTGAAGCGAGCCCGTCCGGCGGAGATCGTGCACGCGGTGCGGCTGGTGGCGGAGGGGGAAACACTGCTCTACCCCGCCGCTGTCCGGGCGCTCGCCTCCGAGTACGGGAACCCGCAGGCCCGCAAGACACTGGAGCGGGCTGCCCTGACGCAACGTGAGGAGGACGTCCTGCGTCTGATGGCGAAGGGGATGACCAACATCGAGATCGCCCGAGAGCTGATCGTCGGAGTGGAGACGGTGAAGACCCATGTGAGCGCGGTCCTGGCCAAGCTGGGTGCGCGAGACCGGACGCAGGCTGTCATCACCGCCTACGAGTCGGGCTTCGTCACCCCCGCCTGACCCCCGGCCCACCCTCACGAGCGGGCGGACCAGGACCAGGCATCCGCTCCCCCCCATGTGGGTGACAACAAGGGCTACTGGCTCGCTCTATGACCGACGAGGGCTTCCTAGGCCTAGATCTGGGAGGTGCGCGCGAGCCGGTACAACACGTTCGGGCGCAGGGGGCCCTCGGGCGCGGTGGGGTCGTCGAAGTCGTCCTGTGGGGACCGGGTCATGCCGATCCGGCGCATCACCGCCTGGGAGCGGAGGTTGGTGGCCGTCGTCACGGCGAGGATCTCGGGAAGGCCGAGCGTCTCGAAGCCGTGGGACAGGACTGCCCGCGCGGCCTCGGTGGCGTAGCCGTGGCCCCAGGCCGTGCGGGCGAGCCGCCAGCCGATCTCCACGCCCGTGAACGGCAGGTCGTCGTCCACCTCGTCCAGGCCCGCGAAGCCGACGAACGTGCCGGTGTCCCGAACCTCGACCGCCGACCATCCGTAGCCGCGCCGGTCGAAGTCGGACTCGAAGCGGGCGACGGAAGCATCGCTCTGCTCGCGGGAGAGGAGGTCGCCCAGGTGTTCCCGGACTTCCGGATCGGCGTTCATCGCCGCCCACGGTTCCAGGTCGGAGTCACGCCAGCGGCGCAGGACGAGGCGTTCGGTGAGGAGTTCGGTCATGTCGTCCAGCCAACGCGAGCCGGTACCCCGGGGCAACTCGTTTTCCCCGGGGGTGCGTGGGCCGGGCGTGGTGGGCCCGGCCTGGTCGAGGACGGGGGGCGCCTAGCGCCGGGCCGTGCCGAGGACGCAAGGGGAGGAGGGCAGGCGGGGGCCTTGTTCGGGGAGGTTGAAGGAGCGGTGGGAGAGGAGGGTGAAGCCGGCGGACGTGATTGCGGAGAGGGGGGTGCGGGAGGTGTGGCAGCCGCCGAAGAGAAGGGGCCAGACCGTGCGGTCGAGCGCGCGTTGCAGGCGGGCCAGTGCGGGGGAGTCGGCCGCACCGTGCTCGAGGAAGCGGAGCTCGCCCTCCGGGCGGAGGACGCGGCGCAGCTCGGAGAGGGCCTGGGGGACGTTCCGTACGGTGCACAGGACGAGGGAGGCGACGGCCGCGTCGAAGGAACCGGTCCCCGCCGGCAGCGCCTCGGCCGTCCCCGGGAGCACGGTCACCGGGACCGGAGCCCGGCGCGCGGCCTCCTCGGCGAGGCGCCGCAGGTGGGGTTCGGGCTCGACGGCCACGACCTCGGTGACCCCGGCGGGGTAGTGGGCGAAGTTCAGGCCGTTTCCGGCGCCGATCTCGACGACGCGGCCGGTGAGGCCGGAGAGGAGCTCGGCGCGCAGGGCACCGAGCCCGCCGTGGGCGTCGGCCGACACGCTCACCCGGGCGTAGAAGCGGGCGAACAGGGGGTGATGGACGTGGGGCCCGGGGGCGGTGGACCCCCGAGGGGGCGGGGTGGGGGTCATCGTGCGCACCTCATCCGGTCACGAAGCAGAACTCGTTGCCCTCCGGGTCCCGCATGACCTGGAAGGAGCCCTGCTCGTCCGTCACGAGGCCGCCGACCCGGACCGCGCCGGAGCGTAGCGCCTCGTCGGCGGCCCGGGACGGGTCGGGGACCTCCAGGTCGAGATGGACCCGGTTCTTCGCCGACTTGTCCTCGGGCACGCGCTGGAAGGCGAGTCGGACGAAGTCCGGCGGGTCGACGTACGACCAGTCGTCGCCCCGGTCGACCGGGTCACCGCCGAGGAGCCCGGACCAGAAGCGGACGAGTGCGGCCGGACCGGCACAGTCGAAGACGATCTCCTGAACGTGAGCGCGCATGGACCCCAGCCTACGGAGTCCACGGCCGTCGCCTCAGGCTCCGGCCGCCTCCGCGAAGGCAGCCGCGTCCCAGGTGCCGCCGAGCGCCGGCGCGAGCCAGCCGGCCGCCGCCGTCCGGAACTCGGCGGGGGTGAGCGACCCGGAGCGCTCCGGTACCGCGCCGAGCAGAGGCGCGCCCGCCGATTCCGGCAGGTCGGCGAGGTTGCAGCGGGCCGCGAGGTCCGGCTCGGCGGGCCAGCTGCCGACCACGACACCGAGCTGCTCGATGCCGCGGGCGCGGAGCGCCTCGCCCGTCAGGGCCGTCGTGTTGAGGGTCCCGAGGCCGGCCGGGACGACCACGAGGACGGGCGCGTCGAGGAGCGCGGCCACGTCGGCGAGGGTTCCGCCCTCCTCGTCGAAGCGCACGAGGAGCCCGCCCGCCCCTTCGACGAGCACCAGGTCGTGGTCGGCGGCGAGCTTCCGGGCGGCCTCGGCGACCTCCCGGGGCCCGACCGGGGCGAGCCCGGCCCGCCGCGCGGCCGTGCCCGGGGCCAGCGGCTCCGGGAAACGACCCAGCTCGGCGGAGGTGACGGCGCCGGAGAGCCGGACGACCTCGTCGGCGTCGCCCCGCTCGTCCGGTCCGACTCCCGTCTGCGCCGGCTTGAGGACGGCGACCGACCGGCCCGCCGCGGTGGCCGCGGCGGCCACCGCGGCGGTCACGACCGTCTTGCCGATCTCCGTCCCCGTACCGCTGACGACGATGATTCCCACTGCTGCCCAGTCCTTCCGTTGAGCCCGTCGGGCCCGGGGTTCCGTCGAGCCCTTCGAGCCCGCCGGACCCCTGGGCCCGTCCGGTCGGTTCAGCCCGCCGCCGCGGCGGCGCGGACGGCCGCGCAGATGCGGGCCAGGTCCTCGTCACCGGTCACGTACGGCGGCATGGTGTAGATCAGGTCCCGGAACGGGCGCAGCCACACGCCCTCGCGGACGGCCGCGCGCGTGGCCGCCTCCATGTCGACCGCGTGGTCGAGCTGGACGACGCCGATCGCGCCGAGCACCCGCACTTCGCGCACGCCCGGGAGGACGGCCGCCGGGGCGAGCCCTTCGCGCAGGCCGGTCTCGATCCGCTTGACCTCGACCTCCCAGTCCTGGGAGAGCAGCAGGTCGAGCGAGGCGAGGGCGACGGCCGAGGCGAGCGGGTTCCCCATGAAGGTCGGCCCGTGGGCCAGGATCGGCACCTCGCCCTGCGAGATCCCGTCGGCGACCCGGCCCGTGCAGAGCGTCGCGGCCATCGACAGGTAGCCGCCGGTCAACGCCTTGCCCACGCACATCACGTCGGGGGAGACGCCCGCCTGGTCGGCGGCGAACAGCTTGCCCGTCCGGCCGAACCCGGTCGCGATCTCGTCGAAGACGAGCAGTACGTCGTGCGCGTCGCACGCCTCGCGGAGCACCCGGAGGTAGCCGGGGTCGTGGAAGCGCATGCCGCCGGCGCCCTGGACCACGGGTTCCACGACCACGGCGGCCAGCTCGTGCGCGTGGCGCCCGATCTCCGTCCGCAGCAGTTCGGCGTAGGACTCCTCGTACGCGACCGGCGGGGCGTCCACGAACACCTGCCGCTGGAGCACGCCCGACCACAGCTCGTGCATCCCGCCCTGCGGGTCGCACACCGACATCGGCTGCCAGGTGTCGCCGTGGTAGCCGCCGCGCCAGGTGAAGAGCCGCTGCTTCTCGGGCCGGCCGAGGGAGCGCCAGTACTGCAGGCACATCTTGGCCGCGACCTCGACGGAGACGGAGCCCGAGTCGCTGAGGAAGACGTGCCGCAGCGGCTCGGGGGTGATCTCGACGAGCCGGGCGGCGAGCAGGACGGCCGGCTCGTGGGTGAGCCCGCCGAACATGACGTGGCTCATCTTCTCCAGCTGGCCGCGCACCGCCTCGTTGAGCACGGGGTGGTTGTAGCCGTGGATCGCCGACCACCACGAGGACATGCCGTCGACCAGCTCGTCCCGACCCTCCACCGGCTCTGCGAGGCGGAGGCGCACCCCGGACGCGGACGCGACGACCAGCGGCTCCGCCCGGCCCGGCATGGGGCCGTACGGGTGCCAGACGTGCGCCCGGTCCAGGGCGAGGAGTTCGTCGTTACGCATTCGGCGCCAGGTCCGTGCCGGCACCCCGCCGGCGCACCGCCACCAGGTCGGTCCGGGCCCCGTTCGGCGCGGCCTCGGCCTCGGCGACCGGCGCCTCCGCCGGAGCCTCCGCGTGACCGCCGCACGGGCCGCAGCCGCCACCGGCGTGCGAGCCGCAGCCCGCGCCCTCCGCGGACGTGGACGCCTGCGAGCCGCAGCCGGCGCCCTCGGCGGAGCCGTGCGAACCGCAGCCGCCGCCCGCCGCGGCGAGCGCGTCGGCGCGGTGCTTCGGCAGCGTGGTCGTCCCGGCGCCCTCCACCTCGAAGCCAGCGTCCGCGATCATGTCCAGGTCGGCCTGGCCGGCCTGGCCCTCGCTGGTCAGGTAGTCGCCGAGGAAGATCGAGTTCGCGATGTTCAGCGCGAGCGGCTGCATCGAGCGCAGGTGCACCTCGCGGCCGCCCGCGATCCGCACCTCGACGTCGGGGCAGACGAACCGGACCATCGCCAGGATCCGCAGGCAGCGCTGCGGGGTGAGGTTCCACTCCTTGGCGAGCGGGGTCCCCTCGAAGGGGATGAGGAAGTTGACCGGCACCGAGTCCGAGTCCAGCTCGCGCAGCGCGTACACGACGTCGACCAGGTCCTCGTCGCTCTCGCCCATGCCCGCGATGAGGCCCGAGCACGCCGACAGACCGGCGGCGTGCGCCTTCTGCACGGTGTCCACGCGGTCCGCGTAGGTGTGGGTCTTGGTGATGCCGCCGTACGTCGCCTCGGACGTGTTGAGGTTGTGGTTGTACGCGTCGGCGCCGGCCTCGCGCAGCCGCTCCGCCTGGCCGTCCGAGAGCAGACCGAGGCAGGCGCACACCTCGACGCCCTCGTTCTGCTCCTTGATCGCCTCGATGGTCTTGCCGACCCGCTCGACGTCGCGGTCCGTCGGACCGCGCCCGCTGGCCACCAGGCAGACCCGCTTGGCACCGCCCGCGACGCCCGCCGCGGCGGCCTGGGACGCCTCGTCCGGCTTCAGCCACGTGTACTTGAGGATCTCGGCCTTGGAGCCGAGCCGCTGGGAGCAGTACGAGCAGTCCTCGGGGCACAGCCCCGACTTCAGGTTGACGAGGTAGTTGAGCTTCACCCGACGCCCGAACCACTGGCGGCGCACCTTGCCGGCCGCCGCCACCACATCGAGCAGTTCGTCGTCGGAGGTCGCCAGGACGGCGAGCGCTTCTTCACGGGTCGGCAGCTCGCGCCGCAGCCCCTTTTCCACCAGCGTGTTCAGCAGGTCCATAACCGCAGATCCTTGCCTACCGCCCGCCCCCGGGCCAAGGAGGAACCGAACAAACGCCTCCGATTGAGGTGTGTGGATGACCACATCACGACCTCGGCATACTCCGGTTAGGGTCTGTGCGCTGCCTACAAAAGGATCGCCGCATGCCACAGGCCGACGACGCACGGGCCGCGGGCCCGCGCCGGACCGCGTTCGACTGGACCGACGCCGAGGCGCGCCGCCGGGCGGAGGCCGGTCTCGTCCGGACGCTGCGGCCCCGCGCGGCCGAGTCGGACCTCCTCGACCTGGCGAGCAACGACTACCTCGGACTGACCCGCCGCCCGGAGGTCACCGAGGCGGCGGCCGAGGCGGCACGGCGCTGGGGCGCCGGCTCCACCGGCTCGCGGCTCGTCACCGGCACCACCCGGCTGCACACCCGCCTGGAGCGCGAACTCGCCGACTTCTGCGGCTTCGAGGCGGCCCTGGTCTTCTCCTCCGGCTACACCGCCAACCTGGCGGCGCTCACCGCGCTCGGCGGCCGGGACGCGCTGATCGTGTCCGACGCCGCCAACCACGCCTCGATCGTGGACGGCTGCCGCCTGGCCCGCGCCGAGACGTCCGTCGTCCCGCACACCGACCCCGAGGCCGTACGCAAGACGCTGGAGGCGCACCCCGGCAGGCGTGCCCTGGTCGTCAGCGACTCCGTCTTCTCCGTCGACGGGGACAAGGCCCCGCTGTCCGCACTCGCCGGGGCCTGCCGCGCGCACGGTGCCGGGCTCGTCGTGGACGACGCCCACGGCTTCGGCGTCCTCGGTACGGGGGGCAGGGGCGCCCTGCACGAGGCCGGGCTCGCCGGCGACGAGGACGCCGTCGCCACCCTCACCCTCTCCAAGTCCCTGGGCAGCCAGGGCGGTGCCGTCCTCGGCCCCGCCCGGGTGATCGAGCACCTGGTCAACGCCGCCCGCACCTTCATCTTCGACACCGGACTCGCCCCGGCCGCCGCCGGCGGGGCGCTCGCGAGCCTGCGCCTGATCGCCGCCGAGCCGGGCCTCGCCGAGCGGGCCCGTACGGTCGCGACCACCCTGCACCGGCTGCTCACCGACGCCGGCCTCGTCTCGGCGAGGCCCGACGCGGCGGTCGTCTCGGTCCGCGCGCCCTCCCCGGAGGCGGCGTTGGCCTGGGCGGCGGACTGCCGCGAGCAGGGCCTCCTCGTCGGCTGCTTCCGGCCGCCGTCGGTGCCCGACGGCATCTCGCGGCTGCGGCTCACGGCCCGCGCCGACCTGACGGACGCGCAGATCGAGCGTGCGGTGGCGACGATCCTGCGGACGGCGCCCGTCGTCTGAGCCGGCGGCCCTCGGGGGTGGGGGGGGGGGGGGGGGGGGGGGGGGGGGGGGGGGGGGGCCCGCCCCCCCCCCCCCCCCCCCAACCACACCCCCAGCGCGTTCACGGGCCGCAGAGTTCACCGCTTCGGGCGACAGATGGGGACATATCTTGGTGGAACCCCGCCCGGGGCGGCACGATCGGTGGCACTCTGACGCGAAGCGCAATCCGGGGCAGTGCTCCCGGCGGGAAAGGGACAGCGTCGCCATGGCAGATCACCAGGAAGCATCCGTCACTCTGCCGAGCGAACCCGCCTCGGTCCCCACGGCCCGGCGCTACGTCGCGGAGGTGCTCGCCGGCTGGGGCCTCGACGACGACGGCGAGACCGCCGACGCGATCCGTCTGATCGTCTCGGAGCTGGCCACCAACGCGGTCCTCCACACCTTCGGCCAGTCGCCGACGTTCACCGTCGACGTACGGCTGGTGCGCGAGGAGGTCCTCCACGTCGGCGTGACCGACAGCCATCCCCGCCGGCCCCGCCGCCTTCCGGCCGCGGTCCAGCAGGACAACGGCCGCGGCCTCGTCATCATCCGCTCGCTCGCGGCCGAGGCCGGTGGCCGCCTGTCCGTCACGCCGACCGAGGAGGGCGGCAAGACGGTCGCGATCACGCTCCCGTGGACGGCCGCCCGGGTGGCGATCTAGCGGACCGGGGGAGGAGGAGCGGGGCGGCGCCACCCCGCTCCTCTTCGCGGTCCGCGGGTCCGGCTCAGTGGCCGGGGGCCGTCAGCGGACGCGGCCGTAGTAGACCTTCGACGACCAGATCCTGTCGAGCTTCACCCAGGACCCCGTCTTGGGCGAGTGCCAGATCTTGCCGCCGCCGGCGTAGATCCCCACGTGGTAGACCCTTCCACCGGAGTGGAAGAAGACCAGGTCCCCCTGTTGTCTGCTGGACGCGGAGATGTGCCGGGTGTTGTTGTACTGCTGCTGCGCGGTGCGAGGCAGCCACTTGCCCGCCTTCTTGTACGCGTAGAGCGTCAGACCGGAGCAGTCGAACCGGGTGGGTCCGCTGGCTCCGTACCGGTACGGCGATCCCTTCTTCGAGGCGGCGACGCTCAGTGCCGTGTTCGCGTGTGCGGTGGCTGCCTGGGCCTCCGGCGCCGCTCCTGGTGCGAGCAGCGTGCCGCCGACGGCGGCGAGGGTGAGAGCCGAGACGGCTCCGGCCCGGGACAGCAGGGACGGGACGTGCATCTGCGCAGTCATGCGCAACCCTTCGTCAGCCGCCTGCGAAGGATGACCTGTCGGGTTCGGGCTGGCGAAGATGCCCGGCCGCGGTTGCGGCTTCACCCCAAGGAACGGCCTCGCTGCCGGAACAGCGCGTTCGTCCCGTAAAAATCGGGTCCTCCACTCCTGCCGATCCAATCCTGTCGACCAGACGTCCGGGACAGCGGCAGGACTCGGCGTCCGCCCGGACCGCCCCGCCGCGGTGGCGGGGGCTTGTCGTCGTCAGGGATCTTGACTCACGACATGGGCGAAAACCGAGCTGAAACGGCGATATGTGAGGCTCCTCACGACTGATCCATTCAGGTGGACAGGGAGCCTTTGTGATCTTCGGAGGTTTGGCCAACGAGCCCCGCACCTGCGATGGAGCGTTCGATTCCGCCAAATGCGTACACCTGTTGCGCAACTTGCCCGCGTGCTGTGTCGACTCATCGACTACGCCGAACGGGGGAGGGAATCTGCGGCGCGTGTCGGCCGACCGGACCTCGACACGACACGCCGGAATGTCAACTCGCGCGGGTGCGGGGGACGGTGACCCGGTCGGCGCGGCGCTCGCCGTCCAACACCCGCAGGGCGCGCGCCAATGTGTCGGAGTGCACCTCGCTCTCGCCCCGCATGTGCATGAGTGTCAGGGCCTCGCGCAGTGCCTCGGCGCGTCCGACCAGGGCTTGTGCCGCACGGAGTGCCCCATAAGTATGCGATCCCCTGGATGGATTGATCTTCCCCAGGAGGTCGACGACTTCGAGGTACGCGTCGACGAACTCGCCCTCGGCCCGCGTCAGGGCGGGCAGGGGCGGCAGTTCGGGAACCATGGCCGGCTCACCGCGCCGCGCCGCCGGCGGAGCCCCGCCGGCTGGTGAGCACGTGGTCGACCAGGCCGTACGCGACCGCCGCCGGGGCGTCCAGGACCGTGAGGCGGTCGATGTCGGCGTCGATCCGCTCCCGGCTCCGGCCGGTGTGTTCGGTGAGGATGCCGGCCACCACGCCCCGCAGTCGGAGCAGTTCACGCGCCTGGAGGTCGAGGTCGCTCGGCTGCCCTCGCAGCGGCTCGTCCAGGGTGGGCTGTTCGAGCGTGACCCGGGCGCCCGGCAGCATCATGCGCTTGCCCGGGGTGCCGGCGGCGAGCAGGACGGCGGCGGTGAAGCCGGCCTGCCCGAGACAGGTCGTCTCCACGTCGCAGGAGAGCGTCCGCATCGTGTCGTAGATCGCGGTCATGGAGCTGATCGAGCCGCCGGGGGAGTTGATGTACAGCGAGACGTCCCGTCCCGGCATCGCGTAGTCGAGGTGCAGCAGTTGGGCGATGACGTCGTTGGACGAGGTCTCGTCGATCGGCGTGCCGAGGAAGACGATCCGGGATTCGAGCAGCTTGGAGTACGGGTCGAGGGTGCGGGTTCCGAAGCCGGTCCGCTCCGTGAACTCGGGCAGGACGTAGCGCGCGTCCATGGCGGGCACCTCCATCTGTAAAAAATGTACAGGACGTACAGACCGTAAGATGTGGAGCATGACCTACGAGATCCCGGTGACGCAAGCCCGGGCCGAGCTCGCCGACCTCATCAACCGCGTCGTGTACGGCGGTGAGCGCGTCGTCGTCACCCGCCACGGGAAGCCGCTCGTCGCCCTCGTCTCCGCCGCTGACCTGGAGGAACTCGAGGCCGCGGAGAAGCCCGCCGACGAGCAGGTGGTCAGTTCGGTCTCCGGGCTCCACGCGGTCGACTCCGCTCCCGGCGAACAGCGCCGCTTCGGCATCGCCGCCCACCACCGCGACCCGGGCGCTTCCTGAACGGCGCCGTGGACCCGGGCGCTTCCTGAGCGGAAGCCGCGAAGGACCGCGTGCCCCCGACCGTCACGGTCGGGGGCACGCGGTCCTTCCGGGGGAGGGGCTCAGCCCGCGAGTGCCGGAGCGGGTGCGGGCGTCGGGGTTGCCGTCGCCCCGCTCCGGCGGGCGCCGAGCAGGGTCGCGGTCAGGCCCGCCGCAGTCCAGAGGGAGAGGACGAGGAGCGGCCCGCCGGCCGCCGCCCCGTCGAAGGCGGACACCGAGCGGAGTGCCGAGCCGCCGGCGCCCGGCGGCAGCCACTGGCCGAGGGCGCCGATGCCGGCGGGCAGCATCTCCGGCGCGCTCGACATGCCCGAGAAGGCGTTGCCGAGCAGGATCGTCAGCACGGCCGACAGGCCGAAGCCGGGCTTGCCGAGCAGGGTGGCGAGCCCCGCGAAGGTCGCGCCGATCGCCAGGACGGTCAGGCCGAGGACCCCGGCCTCGGCCCACCAGGCGCCGGCCAGCACGCCGAGCCAGCTGTCGGCGAGCGCCGCGCCCACGATCCCGGCGAGCGCCGCGGCACCGACCAGCGTGGCGACGGCCCTGGACCCGCGCAGCCCGAGCAGGACGGTGGCGGCCCCGGTGGCCGCCCCGACGAGGGCGAGGGGCAGCAGGCTCGCGCCGAAGGCGGCGCCACGGGGGTCGCCCGCCGGTGCCGCCACCACGTCCGTGACCTGGACCGGCGACCCCGCCGGTGCCTGCGCGGCCACCGCCTCGCGCAGCAGCCCGGCGACGACGGGGCTCCCCGCGGACGCGGTCAGGAGCCGCGTACCGCCGGGGGTGACGACCACGGCGCCGTATACGTCGCGGGCCTCGACGGCGGACCGGGCGGCGGCCTCGTCGGCGTAGCGGTGGATCTCGAAGGCCCCTTCGTGCCGGTCGAGGCCGCGTTCCACGGCGTCGGCCGCGGTGGCGGGTCCGGCCACGCCGATCGGCAGGTCGCGGGGGGCGATCCGGGCGGCCGGCCAGGCGAAGACCCACAGGGCGAGGGCGGCCACGACCGGTATGAGGAGGAGCACCGCGAGGGTCTTGCGCCCTGCTGAGGGCGAGGGGGTGGTGGCGGTGGGCATCGCTGCCTCGATTCAAAGAGAAGGATCGTTCGTTTTGCGTCGGTCACTGTGCGCCGCCCCTCGACGGTTGTCAAGAATGAATATTCGTTTTAGATTTCGGGGCATGGCACGTGTCTCCCAGGAACACCTCGACGCCCGGCGGCGGCAGATCCTCGACGGCGCCGCGCGCTGCTTCGCCCGCACCGGCTTCCACGCCACGTCCATGCAGGACGTGCTCGCCGAGGTCGGCCTGTCCGCCGGCGCGGTCTACCGCTACTTCCGCGGCAAGGAGGAGCTGATCGCGGCCATCGCGACCGAGGCCTTCACGGCGATCCGCGGCGCCTTCGAGGAGGCCTCCCGTGCCACCCCGCCGCCCACGCCCGACGTCCTCCTCGGCGCGGTGCTCCGCCTCTTCCTGGAAGAGCGGATCAAGGGCGCAGACCGGCAGGCCTTCGCGCGCCTGATCATCCAGGTGTGGACGGAGACCCTGCGCAACGAGCAGCTGGCCGAGACCCTCGCGGACGGCTACGACGGCATGCGGGCCGCCTGGACCGCGCTGGTGAACGCCTACCGCGAGAGCGGTCTCCTCCACGCCGATGTCCCCGCCGACCACGTGGCCCGCACCCTCATCGCCACCGCGCAGGGCTTCATCGCCCAGCAGGCGCTCTTCGGCGACGTGGCCGTCGAGGTCCTGGAGGACGGCCTGCGCGGGCTGATGTCGATGTCCGTGCCGTCGGACGCGATCCCGGCCGCGCCCTCGGGCGTGGACGCGACGCCGACCCCGACCGCGCCCTCGGCGGCGGGCGCGTCCCGCGGTGTCGATCCGGTCGGATGATCATGTAAATGCAAAGGCGCAGTTAACGAGCCGGAAAAACTTCCGCCCTAACGTGCAATCTCCGGCCGCTCACCGCATCTCCTCAGTTCAACAGGGTGTTGACGGTCGGTAGGGTCCGCAGCTGTCCGGGTTCCGTCCCGGTCGACGACTGTGAGGTGGAAGAGTGCAACTGAGCCCGCACGAGCAGGAGCGCCTGCTCATCCATGTGGCGGCCGACGTGGCCGAGAAACGCAGGGCCCGCGGGGTCCGCCTCAACCACCCCGAAGCCGTCGCGCTGCTGACCTCCCACATCCTGGAAGGCGCCAGGGACGGGCGGACCGTCGCGGAGCTGATGGCCTCCGGGCGCAAGGTGCTCACCCGCGACGAGGTCATGGAGGGCATCCCGGAGATGATCCACGACGTCCAGGTCGAGGCCACCTTCCCGGACGGCACCAAGCTCGTCACCGTCCACGACCCCATCGTCTGACGGGCGGCCGCAGATGATCCCCGGAGAGATCCTGTACGGGGACGGCCCCGTCACCCTCAACGAGGGCCGCCCCGTCACCCGCCTCACCGTGCTCAACGCCGCCGACCGCCCCGTCCAGGTCGGCTCCCACTACCACTTCGCCGAGGTCAACCCCGGCCTCGCGTTCGACCGCGCCGCCGCGCACGGGCGGCGCCTGCACATCGCGGCCGGGACCGCCGTCCGCTTCGAGCCCGGCATCCCCGTCGAGGTCGAGCTCGTCCCCCTGGCGGGCCGCCGGGTCGTACCCGGCCTGCGCGGCGAGACCGCGGGCCCCCTCGACGCCACCGACGAGCACAAGGACGGCGACCGTGCCTGACCTCCACCGTGCCGTGTACGCCGACCTGTTCGGCCCCACGACCGGCGACCGCATCCGCCTCGCCGACACCGACCTCCTCGTCGAGATCGAGGAGGACCGCTGCGGCGGCCCGGGGCGCGCCGGCGAGGAGGCCGTCTTCGGCGGCGGCAAGGTCGTCCGCGAGTCGATGGGCCAGGCGCGGACCACCCGCGCCGAGGGAGCCCCCGACACGGTGATCACCGGAGCCGTGGTGATCGACCACTGGGGCGTCGTCAAGGCCGACATCGGGATCCGGGACGGCCGGATCACCGCGCTGGGCAAGGCCGGCAACCCCGACACCATGGACGGCGTCCACCCCGACCTCGTGATCGGCCCCGAGACCGAGGTCATCGTCGGCAACGGCCGGATCGTGACCGCGGGCGCCGTCGACGCCCACGTCCACTTCATCTCGCCGACCGTCGTCGAGCAGGCCCTCGCCACCGGCGTCACCACCCTCGTCGGCGGCGGTACCGGACCGGCCGAGGGCACCAAGGCGACCACGATCACGCCGGGCCCCTGGCACATGGCCCGGATGTTCGAGGCCCTGGACACCTTCCCCGTCAACATCGGCCTGCTCGGCAAGGGCAACACGATGTCCCGGGAGGCGATGCACTCCCAACTGCGCGGCGGCGCGCTCGGTTTCAAGATCCACGAGGACTGGGGTGCCACGCCCGCCGTCATCGACGCCTGCCTGGGCGTCTGCGAGGAGACCGGCGCCCAGCTCGCCATCCACACCGACACCCTGAACGAAGCCGGATTCGTCGGGGACACCCTCGCCGCCATCGCCGGCCGCACCGTCCACGCGTACCACACGGAGGGCGCCGGCGGAGGGCACGCCCCGGACATCATCTCCGTCGTCGGCGAGCCGTACGTGCTGCCCAGCTCGACCAACCCGACCCGGCCGCACACCGTCAACACCATCGAGGAACACCTCGACATGCTGATGGTCTGCCACCACCTCAACCCGGCCGTCCCCGAGGACCTCGCCTTCGCGGAGTCCCGCATCCGGCCCTCGACCATCGCCGCCGAGGACATCCTCCACGACCTGGGAGCCATCTCGATCATCTCCTCCGACTCCCAGGCCATGGGCCGGATCGGCGAGGTGGTCCTGCGCACCTGGCAGACCGCCCACGTCATGAAGAAGCGGCGCGGCGCGCTGCCCGGCGACGGCCGTGCCGACAACCACCGGGCCCGCCGCTACGTCGCCAAGTACACGATCAACCCGGCCGTCGCCCAGGGCATGGACCACCTCATCGGCTCGGTCGAGCCCGGCAAGCTCGCCGACCTGGTCCTGTGGGAGCCGGCCTTCTTCGGGGTGAAGCCGCTCGTCGTCGTCAAGGGCGGTCAGATCGCGTACGCGCAGATGGGCGATGCCAACGCCTCCATCCCGACGCCCCAGCCGGTGCTGCCCCGCCCGATGTTCGGCGCCCTCGGCCGCGCCGCCGCGGCCGGATCGGTCAACTTCGTCGCGCAGGCGGCGATCGAGGACGACCTGCCCCGGAAGCTCGGGCTGCACAAGGAGTTCACCGCCATCGGCTCCACCCGGCGGATCACCAAGGCGGACATGCGCGAGAACGACGCCCTGCCCCGGGTCGAGGTCGACGCCGACACCTTCTCGGTGACCATCGACGGAGAGCCGGTCGAACCCGCCCCCGCCGCCGAACTGCCCATGGCCCAGCGTTACTTCCTCTTCTGAGGGGCTCCCATGACGTCACGATCGGCCCTCCTCGTGCTCGCCGACGGGCGGTTCCCCGCCGGCGGGCACGCCCACTCCGGCGGGGCCGAGGCCGCCGTCCGGGCCGGCCGCGTCACGGACGCCGCCGGCCTGGAGGCGTTCTGCCGCGGCCGGCTGCACACCACGGGCCTCACCTCCGCCGCCCTCGCCGCCGGGGCGGCGCACGGCCTCGACCCGCACGAGCTCGACGCTGCCGCCGATGCCCGCACCCCCTCGCCCGCCCTCCGTGCCGCCGCCCGCAGGCTCGGCCGCCAGCTCATGCGGGCCGCCCGTGCGACCTGGCCGAGTCCCGAACTCGACGCGCTGGCCGCCGCCTTCCCGCGCGGCGCGCACCAGCCCGTCGTCCTCGGCGCCACCGCCAGGGCCGCCGGAATCGGCCCCGAGGACGCCGCGCACTGCGTCGCGTACGAGACGGTCGGCGGTCCCGCGACCGCCGTCGTGCGCCTCCTCGGCCTCGACCCCTACCAGGCCACCGCCGTCCTGGCCCGCCTCGCGCCCGAGATGGACGAGGTCGCCGGGCGCGCGGTCGCCGCGGCCCGGCAGGGCGTCGACGCGCTGCCCGCCGCCTCCGCGCCCCTCCTCGACCTCACCGCCGAACAGCACGCGGCCTGGCCCGTCCGCCTCTTCGCGTCCTGACCAGCCCGACCCCACGGAGCCGCTCCATGCACCTCGACCACGGCCACACCCACCACGGCGCCGTCTCCGCCGACGCCCACCGCCCCGACGGCACCCGCCGCGCCCTGCGCATCGGGCTCGGCGGACCCGTCGGCTCCGGCAAGACCGCGACCGTCGCCGCGCTCTGCCGGGTGCTGCGCGACACGTTCTCCCTCGCCGTCGTCACCAACGACATCTACACCCGCGAGGACGCCGAGTTCCTGCTCCGCAACGCCGTCCTGCCGCCCGAGCGGATCCGGGCGGTGGAGACCGGCGCCTGCCCGCACACGGCGATCCGCGACGACATCTCCGCCAACCTCGAAGCCGTCGAGGAGCTGGAGGACGCCGTCGGCCCGCTCGACCTGATCCTCGTCGAGTCCGGAGGCGACAACCTCACCGCCACCTTCTCCAAGGGGCTCGTCGACGCCCAGATCTTCGTCATCGACGTGGCCGGCGGCGACGACATCCCGCGCAAGGGCGGTCCCGGCGTCACCACCGCCGACCTCCTCGTGATCAACAAGACCGACCTCGCCCCTCATGTCGGTTCCGACCTGGCGCGGATGGCCCGTGACGCCGAGGAGCAGCGCGGCGAACTGCCCGTCGCCTTCACCTCGCTGCGCGCCGAGAACGGCGTCGGCCCCGTCGCCGACTGGGTCCGGGCCCGACTCGGGGCATGGACCGCGTGAGCCTGAGCGCCACCGCGCGGATCGCCGCCACCGCCGACGGAGGGCTGCCGCTCCTGGTGAGCGACGGGCCCCTCGCCCTGCGCCGCACCCGGGCGGCGGGACCGTACACCCGGGTCACCGTCGTCGGGGCGATGAGCGCTCCGCTCGGCGGCGACCGGCTCGCGATCGAGACCGAAGTGCGCGACGGGGCCCGGCTCCTGGTCGACGCGGCCGCCGCCACCCTCGCCCTGCCGGGCCGGAGCAGCGAGCCGGCCGCGTACGACGTCCGGATCTCCGTCGGCGAGGAGGGTGTGCTGCGCTGGCTGCCCGAGCAGCTGGTCTCCGTGCACGGCTCGGATCTGCGGATGCGGACCACGGTCGAACTCGCCCCCACGGCCCGGCTCGTGCTGCGCGAGGAGCAGATCCTCGGCCGGCACGGCGAACCGCCCGGCACCCTCGTCACCCGGCTCACCGTCCGCCGGGCCGGCCGCCCGCTGCTCGACCAGGAGCTGGCCTTCGGCCCGGGCGCGCCCGGCGGCTGGGACGGCGGCGCGGTCCTCGGCGGCCACCGGGCCGTCGGCCAACTACTCGTCGTCGAGCCCGCGTTCACCGCGAAGCCGGTGGAGTCCCGGTCGATCGGGGAACACGCCGTCGTCGCCCCGCTCTCCGGGCCCGCCGCCCTCGTGACGGCCGTCGCCCCGGACGCCCTCGCGCTCCGCGGGGTCCTCGACGCGGCCCTGGCCGAGCTCGCCCCCTTCTGACCGGCTCCGACAGGTCACCGCTCAGCGGTACACACCTCTCCGGTTATTGGTTCGGCAAAGAAACACACGTTCGCTCTTTCATCGTGTGCCCCAGGGACGAAAGGATCCCCCGGACAACCCGATACGCGGCGCCGCCACGGGGGCGGCGCCCACCCTGGGGGAGGACCATTGAGACGTACAGCCATGCTCGGCTCGGCCGGCACGCTGATAGCCGGCACGCTGGTCGCCGGCGCCATCGCCGCGCCGGTGGCGAACGCCGACAGCCGGCACCTGCGTGACGCGGAGTCGATCGGCGTCGCCGTCGCCGCCGCGCGCGCCGCCCAGGCGGGCATCGACTGGCAGGACTGCCCCGCCGACTGGGGCCTGGAGAAGCCGATCCAGTGCGGCTGGGTCACCGTCCCGGTCGACTACGCCAAGCCCAACGGCAAGAAGATCAAGATCGCGGTCGACCGCATCAACGCCACCGGCACCCCCGCCGAGCGCCAGGGCGCCCTGCTCTACAACCCGGGCGGCCCCGGCGGCTCCGGCATGCGCTTCCCGCGCCGGGTCACCACCAAGAACAAGATCTGGGCGGGCGCCGCCAAGGCCTACGACTTCGTGGGCTTCGACCCGCGCGGCGTCGGCCACTCGGCCCCCATCTCCTGCGTCGACCCGACCGAGTTCGTCAAGGGCCCCAAGCCCGACCCGGTCCCGGACAGCGAGGCCGACAAGCAGGCGCAGCGCAAGCTCGCCGCCGAGTACGCCAAGGGCTGCGCCGAGAAGAGCGGCGACATGCTGCCCTTCATGACCACGCCCAACACGGCCCGCGACCTCGACGTCGTCCGCGCCGCGCTCGGCGAGAAGAAGCTGAACTTCGTCGGCGTCTCGTACGGCACCTACCTCGGCGCGGTCTACGGCACCCTGTTCCCGACGCACGTCCGCCGCATGGTCCTGGACAGCGTCGTGAACCCCTCGACCCGTTCCATCTGGTACGAGGCCAACCTCGGCCAGGACATCGCCTTCGAGGGCCGGCTCACCGACTGGATGACCTGGGTCGCCCAGCACGACGCCACCTACCACCTCGGAGACACCCTCGAAGAGGTCCGCGCGCAGTGGAACACCCTGCGCGCCGACGCCAAGAAGGCGCCCCTCGGCGGCAAGGTCGGCCCGGCCGAGCTCATCGGCTTCTTCCAGAACGCCCCGTACTACGACTCCATGTGGGCCCCCGTGGCCGAGGCCTGGAGCGCGTACGCCGCGGGCGACCCGCAGCCGCTGATCGACAACGCCGCCGCGGACCTCACGGACACCGCCGGCAACATCTCCGCGGAGAACGGCAACGCCGTCTACACCGCGGTCGAGTGCGCCGACGCCCCCTGGCCGACCAGCTGGAAGAAGTGGGACCGGGACAACTCCCGCCTCCACGAGCAGTACCCCTTCATGACCTGGTCCAACGCGTGGATGAACCTGCCCTGCGCGACCTGGTCCGTCCCGAGCCGGCGCCCGGTCGTGGTGAAGACCAACAAGGGCCTGCCGCCCGTGCTCATCACCCAGTCCGAGCGTGACGCCGCCACCCCGTACGAGGGCGCCGTCGAGCTGCACAAGCGCTTCAAGGGCTCGCGCCTGATCACGGAGAAGGACGCCGGCTCGCACGGCATCACCAGCCTCGTGAACCCGTGCCTCAACCCCAAGGTCGAGGACTACCTGCTGACCGGCAAGCTCGACGCCACGGACCAGACGTGCGCCCCGCACGCCACTCCGCAGCCGTAGCACCCGGCACAGCGACCTGAGGGAGGGGCGGGCCGTCCGACGGCCCGCCCCTCCTGCCGTCGTCCCGGCTACCGCGCCGAGGAGGCCATCCAGGCGTCCTCCGCCGCGTAGTCGAAGAAGTCCACCCCGTACTTCGCGAGGCCGGGGAACGCCTCCCGCCAGTCACGGTCCGCCAGGTGCCCGGTGAGCCACGCCACCGTCTCCGGCAGCGACGCCGCGTACGACACCACCGGCCGGTACCCCAACTCCCGTCCGGCCGCCGCCATGTCGTAGACGACCGGGTGCTCCGCCGTCCACGGGGTGAGCCCCACGACCCCCTCCGGCGGCCCCTCGATCGGCACCGTCTCGCTCTCCACCCCCAGGACCGCGTCGATCGCGGCCCCGATCTCCGCCACCGTCGGCGCCTCGGGGTCGGCGCCGTTCAGGACCCGGCTGCCCGGCCGCGCCGCCGAGAGCCGGACGAGCTCCGCGAGGTTGTCCACGTGCGCCGGGTGGAACCGCGACGCACCGCCGTACGCGAGCGGACGGACCGGACGCCCGTCGAGCGCCCGCTTCACGAACCACAGCTCGCGCGGACCGGGGCAGTACGGCCCGTGGATCGCACCGGCCCGCAGCAGCGTCGTCGGCAGCGCGTCGCCCGCCGCGAGCAGCTCCCGCTCCAGCGCCACCTTCCGCGTGCTGTACGTGGAGTCGCCGGGCGCGACCGTCCGCCAGTCCTCCGCGACCGGCACCGGGAAGGCGGGGAAGCCGTCCGGCCGGTCCTGGGTGTCGAAGCTGCGGCCCTCGCCGTCCTCGTAGACCGCGCCGCTCGACACCACGACCGCCGAACCGATCCGGTCGGCGAGCCCGGTCAACTGCCGCCCGTGCGCGCCGTCGTAGGCGACGATGTCGACGAGCACGTCGCAGCCGTCGCCGAGCGCCGCCGCGAGCGCCCCCTCCTCGGTGCGGTCGAGCCGCACCGTACGGACCCCGTCGGGCCACCGCCCGTCCCTGCCGCCGCCCCGCGAGGCGGCCGTCACCTCCCAGCCGTCCGCGGCGAGGGCCCGTACGGCCGCCCGCCCCACCTGCCCCGACGCACCCAGCACGAACGCGTTTCCCTTGGTCATGACCGCGACGCTAGAGGAGCCGGGACGGGCGGACCGGGCGATTGCGCCGTGCGCGGATCCGCCCTCAGCGTTCCCGGCGCGGGAACTTCCGCGGGGCTCCGCCGTCCGCCGCCTCCGCGGCCTTGACCACCGCCGCGTAGTCGTCGACGTACTCCTGCCCGGACAGCCGCAGGATCTCGTACATGATCTCGTCGGTCACCGCGCGCACCACGGCCCGCTCGTCCGCCGAACCCGCGAACCGGGAGAAGTCCAGCGGCGCGCCGAACCGGATGGTGACGCGGCGGATCCTCGGCACGACCTTCCCCGGCGGCTGGATCTCGAACGTGCCGACCATCGCGCACGGCACCACCGGCACCCCCGCGGTCAGCGCCATCACGGCCACCCCCACCTTGCCCTTGTAGAGGCGCCCGTCGTGCGAGCGGGTCCCCTCCGGGTAGATGCCGAGCAGCTCGCCCTTCGCCAGCACGCCGAGCCCCTCGCGGATCGCCGCCTGCCCGGCCTCCTTCCCGGAGCGGTCCACCGGGATCTGCCCGGCGGCCCGGAAGAACGCGGCCGTCAGCCGCCCCTTGAGACCGGGACCGGTGAAGTACTCCTGCTTGGCGAGGAAGGTGATCCGGCGGTCGAGCACCGCCGGCATCAGGAAGTGGTCGGAGAAGGAGAGGTGGTTGCCCGCGACGATCGCCGCGCCCTCCTCCGGGACGTGTTCGAGCCCCTCGATCCGCGGCCTGAACAGCAGCCTCAGGAGCGGTCCGAGCAGTACGTGCTTCATCAGGTGGTAGAACACCCGCGACCCCCGTTCGTCGTCCGTCACGCCCCGTTGTATCCGTGCGCGGCCCCGTGGTCCACTGGTGGGGGAGCGTCACATGACGGGCGAGCGCGGAGCCAGGCGCCCCGGCCGCGTCCTCACGGCGCTGTTGTGCGCGGTGACGGCGGCCGGGCTGTACGGCTGCTCCGACTCGGGCCCGCCGGAGCCGAGCCCCGTGCCGACGCCCGCGCCCGCCACCACGTCCGCGGCGCCCACCACCCCGCCACCGGCGTCCACCGGCCGGTCGCCGTTCACCGGGCTGCCCGCGCGCCCCGCCCCCGTCCTGGCCGTGAAGCTCGACAACGTGCCCGCGGCCCGCCCCCACACCGGGCTCGGCGAGGCCGACCTCGTCTACGTCGAACAGGTCGAGGGCGGGGTCACCCGCCTCCTGGCCGTCTACTCCTCCCACCTCCCCGAGCTCACCGGGCCGGTCCGCAGCGCCCGCGAGTCCGACATCGCGCTGCTCGGCGACTTCGGGCGGCCCGTCCTCGCCTACTCCGGCGCGCAGTCCGCCCTGACCCCCCTGCTGCGGGCCGCGCCCCTCGACCTCGTCACGGAGACCACCGCGCCGAGGGCCTTCCGGCGCTCGCCCGACCGGCCCGCCCCGCACAACCTCTACCTGCGCCCCGCCCGCGCGCTCGCCACCGCGCCCGGCGCCGACGACGCCCGGGACATCGGCTTCCGCTTCGGGCCCGCGCCGGTCGGCGGCACCCCGGTCGAGACCTCGACCGTCCGCTTCCCGGCGGCGCGCTACACCTTCACCTGGTCCGCCGCCGACCGCGCCTGGCGGGTGGCCATGGACGGCCGCGAGGCCCGCGCCACCGACACGGGACCCCTCGGGCCCGCCACGGTGGTCGTCCAGCGCGTCACCATCCGGCCGTCCCGGTTCCACGACCGGTTCGGCTCGGTCTCCCCGTACAGCGAGACCGTCGGCAGCGGCACCGCGCTCGTCCTGCGCGACGGCCGCGCCCACGAGGCCCGCTGGTCCCGCCCCGCGGCCTCCTCCGGCACCACCTTCACGACCCCGGCCGGAGCGCCGCTCGCCTTCGCCCCCGGCCAGGTCTGGGTGGTCCTCGCACCGCGCGCCTGAGGCCCGTCCGGCGGGTCGGAGCCGCCCGGCGGCGTTCAGGGCCGCGTCGGGCCGGGGCGCCCCGGTGGGCGGGGGCGCGGCGCGGGGGCGGGAGGTTCCGAACTGTCCGCCGCGGCCATGCCGATCGTGGCCACGATCAGCAGCACCAGGCCGAACCAGAGCCAGCCGCTGCTGCCGAGCGCCACCGTGTAGGCCGTCGTGAGCACCAGCGCGGCGCAGGTGAGCACCGTCATCGTCTTCGTGGGACCGGACACGCGTCCGCCCTCCTCCCGACCAGGGGCCGTGGAAGCCGTTCCTGCCATCGTGACCCCGGGAGAGGGGCGCGCGCTACTCCCCGGACGCTCCGGCGTGCGCCGGTATGCGAAACGGGTCCGGCGCCGTGGACGGCACCGGACCCGGAAACGGTCCGCGGGGAGGCGGCGAAGCGGTCAGCGACTCCGGAGCGAGGCCAGGTACGCGTTGTACGCCTCCAGCTCCTTGTCCCCGTCGCGGTCGGCGGCCCGGTCCTTGCGGATCGCCTGCCGCTGCTCGGAGTGGTACCACTGGTAGACCAGCGCGATCAGGACGATCACCGACGGGATCTCGCTGAACGCCCAGGCGATGCCGCCCGCCGCGTTCTGGTCGGCGAGCGCGTCGATCCCGAGCGAGGCCGGCGGGTTCCGGTACGCGTCCACCAGCGGCTGGCTCGCCATCATCATCGCGATGCCGAAGAAGGCGTGGAACGGCATGCCCGCGAACAGCTCCAGCATCCGCATCACGTACCCCGGCCGGTGCGGGCCCGGGTCGACGCCCATGATCGGCCAGAAGAACACCAGGCCCACCATCAGGAAGTGCACCATCATCCCGATGTGCCCCGCCTTCGAGCCCATCAGGAAGTCGAAGAGCGGCGAGAAGTACAGCCCGTAGAGGCTCGCGATGAACATCGAGATCGTGAACGCCGGGTGCGTGATCACCTTCATGTACCGGCTGTGCAGCAGCTTCAGGAGCAGCTCGCGCGGCCCGAGCGAGCCCCGGCCGGCCACCGGGAGCGCCCGCAGCGCGAGCGTCACCGGCGCGCCGAGCAGCAGCAGGATCGGCGACAGCATGGAGATCACCATGTGCTGCACCATGTGCACGCTGAACATGACCATGCCGTAGTCGTTGAGCTTGGTGCACATCATCAGGGCGACGGACAGCACGCCGACGGTGAAGAACACCGTCCGGCTCACCGGCCAGGCGTCCCCGCGCCGCCGCAGCCGCACCACGCCCCACCCGTACAGACCGAGTGCCGTGAGGCAGCCGATCAGGAAGAAGAGGTCGGGAGAGAACTCCAGTCCCCGGCCCAGCGTGAACGGCGGCAGATCCGTGGTCATGCCGTGCCCGCTGTGATCCATCCGTACACTCCTGGAGCCCGATTCGCGCTTGTTGTCCGCACCAGACTAGAACCGCCCCCGGTCGGGACCTCGACCGGGGGCGGATGTCACGCACGGGAGCCGTCAGAGCACGCACTCCGCCTCGGCGTAGCGGTCGGCCGGGACCGTCTTGAGGGTCTCCACGGCCTGCGCCAGCGGGACCATCGTGATCTCGGTGCCGCGCAGCGCGGTCAGCATGCCGAACTCGCCGCGGTGCGCCGCCTCGACCGCGTGCCAGCCGAAGCGGGTCGCGAGGACGCGGTCGTACGCGGTGGGGGTGCCGCCGCGCTGGACGTGGCCCAGGATGACCGGCCGGGCCTCCTTGCCGAGGCGCCGCTCCAGCTCCACGGAGAGCTGGTTGGCGATGCCGGTGAAGCGCTCGTGGCCGTAGATGTCGGTGCCGGCGGTCTTGAAGTCCATCGAGCCCTCGGCCGGCTTCGCGCCCTCGGCGACGACCACGATCGCGAACCGCTTGCCGGCCTCGAAGCGCTCGCCGACGCGGGCGGTCAGCTCGTCGATGTCGAAGGGGCGCTCCGGGACGACCACGGCGTGCGCACCGGCGGCCATGCCGGAGTGCAGCGCTATCCAGCCGGTGTGACGGCCCATGACCTCGACGACGAGGACCCGCTGGTGCGACTCGGCGGTGGTCTTCAGCCGGTCGAGGGCCTCGGTGGCCACGGTGACGGCGGTGTCGAAGCCGAACGTGACGTCGGTGGAGGCGATGTCGTTGTCGATCGTCTTCGGGACGCCGACGATCGGGAGACCGGCCTCGGAGAGCAGGTTCGCCGCCTTCAGCGTGCCCTCGCCGCCGATCGGGATGATCGCGTCGAGCCCCAGGTCGGCGACGTGGCCCTTGGCCCGCTCGACACCGCCGACCAGGTGCGCGGGCTGGACCCGCGAGGAACCGAGGATGGTGCCGCCCCGGGCCAGGATGCCGCCGACCGCGTCGAGGTCGAGCTTCCGGTAGTCGCACTCCAGGAGGCCCCTCCACCCGTCGTGGAAGCCGATGACCTCGTCGCCGTGGTCGACGACGGCGCGGTGCACGACGGAACGGATGACAGCGTTCAGACCGGGGCAGTCTCCGCCGGAGGTGAGCACGCCAATGCGCATAGCCCAAAAACCTTTGCAACGTGGGCCGACTCCCGGACCCCGTCGTCCGGCTGGATCCCCGCCACCCTATCGCCGCGGGGTGGCGGGACCGAACCGGATGTCCGCACAGTGGACAACGTACCTTCGTACGAGGGGCCGGGAGGCCCGTGCGGTTGCGTCCCCTTCCGGCCCGCCGCAGCCGGGACCGCCCACGTGCGATCAGGAGGCGGTCGTCGCGTCGGGACCGCCGTCACGGCGCTTCCGTGACCTGCTTCAGGTCGTGGATCGCGAAGTGCAGCTGCGTGTCGTCCGTGGAATCCGCCCACAGGCCCTCCGCGTCGAGCACGGAGGCCGCGACCATTCGTGCTTCGGCGACGAGTTCGGGGTCGTACTCGAAGCCCGGCCACGGCAGCACCGGAAAGCCGTTCGCCTCTCCGAAACGGCGCACCTGCTCGATGCCGCCCAGGGCTGCGGACGGCAGTGATCCATTGGCCCAGGCCCACAGCCAGGTCTGCTGGGGCAGGCTCACGCTGCCGATCATCGTGAGTCGTCCCGTGAGGAACACCCGCCCGCCGCGGGACCACGTGATCCGCGCGTCGTCGAGCGACCAGTGGTACTGGACATCGCCCGACAGGCCGTGGCGCTCGACCATGAGCGCCTGCCGCGAGCGGGCCCGCTCACGAGCGGCGAGCACGACCTCGTCCCAGTCGGAATGGTCGTGCGGCGAGCCGTCCCCCACCTTGCCTCCTCGCGTAGAACCGTCGGCAAGATCGTCCCATCCCCTTCGGGCCGAGCGTTGCAGGGGGCGATCCTCGTGCCGAGAGCTCAGGACCGTCCTGGTCCTGAGCTCTTCCGGCGTCTGCCGTCGGCGTGCGAGGTCAAGGGCGACCGCACGGGCCGGGGGAGGCCCCCGGGGTGACTCAGGCGGGCTGGGAGGCCGACGCGATGCGCTCGGCGCGCAGCGCCTCGTACCACCGGTCGTCCGTCGGCGGCAGCGCGTTCACGTCGAGGGCCAGCTTCAGGAGCAGGTCCGCGATCTGCGGGTTCCGCGCCATGACGGGGCCGTGCATGTACGTACCGAAGACGGTGTCGCTGTACGCGCCCTCGGTGCCGTCGCCGGTGCCGTTGCCGTTGCCGAAGACGGTCCGGGCGAACGGCCGGGCCGTCGGGCCGAGATGGGTGATGCCCTGGTGGTTCTCGAAACCGGTCAGCTGGGGGAGGCCGAGGCGCGGGTCGATGTCCGCCAGGACGTCGCCGACGCAGCGGGCGCCCTCGCCGCGGGTCGTGGTGACGTCGAGCAGGCCGAGGCCCGGCTGGCGCTCGCCGACGTCGTTGATGAACTCGTGCCCCAGGATCTGGTAGCCGGCGCAGACCGAGAAGATGATCGCGCCGTTGGAGGCGGCCCGGGACAGGCCGCCGTCCCGGAGCAGCCGCTCGGCCGCGAGCCGCTGCGGACGGTCCTCGCCGCCGCCGATCAGGTAGATGTCGCCGGAGGTCGGGACGGGCTGGTCGCTGCGGACGTCGACGCGCTCGACGCTGAGGCCGCGCTGCTCGGCGCGGCGCTGGACGACGAGCACGTTGCCCTGGTCGCCGTAGGTGCTGAGCAGGTCCGGGTAGACCCAGACCAGGCGCAGGCTGCTGTCACTCATGCTGCAAGTCCTCTTCGGGTCAGTTGCCGACGCGGCGGCGGACGTCCTGGAACGCGGTGTAGTTGGCGATCAGCTCGATCTGCCCGGGCGGGGCCATCGTGACGGCCTCGTCCAGCGTGTCGCAGACGCGGAAGTCGACGCCCGCGACCTCCAGCCGGACCGCCAGGTCGAGCCGGCGGTCGCCGATCACCATGATCGGGTGGCCGGCGAGCCGGCCGTAGTCCACGTCCCACAGCCACGAGGTGTCCGTGCCGTCGGCGCCGCGCGCGTTGACGGAGAGGATCACCGGGGCGGGCGGCCCGTCGATGAGGGAAAACGTTTCGAGCCAGCCCGCCGGGTTCTTCGCGAGCAGCAGACGCAGGTCGCGGCCCTGGAAGGAGACCACGTCGTAGCGTCCGGCGACGGCCTGCACCTGGTACATCCGCTCCAGGGCGACCTGCGGCGGCACGCCGAAGACGGCGGCGACGGCGGCCGAGGTGGTGGCGTTCGCCTTGTTGGCGCGGCCGGGCAGCTGGAGGCGGATCGGCCAGGCCGAACCGTGCGGGTCGAGCACGTGGTCGCCGCTGAGCGCCCAGCTCGGCGCGGGGCGGCGGAAGCCGCACTCGCCGCAGAACCAGTCGTCGCCCGGGCGCTGCATCACACCGCCGCAGGCGGGGCACGACCAGGCGTCGTCCTTCCACTCCTGGCCGGCGGCGACCCACACCACGTTGGGGGAGGAGGAGGCGGCCCACACGATCAGCGGGTCGTCGGCGTTGGCGACGACCACGGCCTTGGTGCCGTTGAGGCCCTCGCGCCACTTCTCGGCGAGCATCCGGGTCTCGGCGGCGCGGTCGAGCTGGTCGCGCGAGAGGTTGAGCAGCGCGATCACCTTGGGCGTGGTGTCCCTGGCGACGCCGGCGAGGTACTTCTCGTCGACCTCGATGACGCCGTACTTGGACTCCGAGCCGCCCGCGAGCGCCGAGGTGATGCCCGCGGGCATGTTGGCGCCGAGTGCGTTGGAGACCACGGGTCCGGCGGCCCGCAGGGCCTCCGCGATCAGCCGGGTCGTGGTCGTCTTGCCGTTCGTCGCCGACACCAGGACGACGTCCAGATGCTGTGCGAGCCGGCCGAGCAGGTCCGGGTCGAGCTTCAGCGCCACCCGGCCGCCGATCACCGACCCGCTGCCGCGTCCCGCCGCACGCGACACCGCGGCCGCGGCCTTGCCCGCCGTCACGGCCAGCTTGGCGCGCGGCGACAGCGGCTCTGGATTCCCGGGGTGTCCTGACATCGTTCTTGTTCCTCCTTGCGTCGGTCCGGGCTCAGCCTATCGAGATCCGGCCAGCAGCCCGAACACGGCACCGTCGAGCGCCCGCCCGAAACCGGGAGGTCACAGGGACCGTACCCTTACGGCCATGCGAAACCGGCCCATCCCCGGCAGTTCCGGCCTCGTCCGAGCGATGACCCTGCTCGGCGACCCCGTGCTGCACACCCCCTGCGCGCCCGTCACCGACTTCGGACCCGAACTGGCCCGGCTCGTCGAGGACATGTTCGCCACGATGTACGCGGCGAACGGCGTGGGCCTGGCGGCGAACCAGGTCGGCGTGGGCCTGCGGGTCTTCGTGTACGACTGCCCCGACGACGACGAGGTCCGTCACCTCGGCCACGTGGTGAACCCGCGGCTGGTCGAGGCGGACGGCGACGTGATCCGGGGTCCCGAGGGCTGCCTCTCGCTGCCGGGCCTGGAGGCGCCGACGCCCCGCCACGACCGCGCGGTCGTCGAGGGCGTACGCCTGGACGGTGCCCCGATACGGATCGACGGCACGGGATTCTTCGCCCGCTGCCTCCAGCACGAGGTCGACCACCTCGACGGCGGGGTCTACGCGGACCACGTCACGGGGTGGCGCAAGTCACGTCTCCTGCGCACCATCCGCAAGCAGTCGTGGGGCGGCCGGGCGTCGGTCCTGGAGGGCTGAACGGGCTGCCGGGCGCCCGTGCCGGAGTGCTGGGCGGGCTGCCGGGTGTCGGTCCTGGAGGCCTGAGCCGGCTCCCGGACGTCTGTCCTGGAGGCCTGAGTGGGCTCCAGGGCGTCCGTCCTGGAGGGCCGGCCGGTCGGCCGGGCCGGGAGGCCCGGTCCGGCCCGCCGCGGTCAGAACCCGGGCCCGCCCGCGAGGTCGTCGGCCTCGGCCAGACGGCCCCACAGGAGGTCGGCCAGGCTCTTGACCAGGTCGGCGCGGGAGCAGGGGCGCTCGCCGAGCCACCAGTCGCCGGCGGCGTGCATCATGCCGACGATGCCGTGGCCCCAGATGCGGGCCTGGGCCTCGGCGGCGGGGCCGAGGTCGACGCGCTCGGCGATGACCTGGCCGAGCTCCTCGCCCATGCGGCGCAGCAGCGGGGCCGAGTGGCGGCCGACGTCGAAGCCCTGCTCGGCCTGGTGCGACTCCTCCGCGGGGTGCATGAGGAAGCGGTAGACCTGGGGCATCGCCTCGATCGAGGCGAGGTAGGTGTCGAGGGTGGCCTCGACGCGGCGGCGCCGGTCGGCGGGGGCGTCGAGCGCGGCCCGCAGGGCGGCGAGGAGCGCGTCCGTGTGCCGGGTCGCGAGGGCGCGGTAGAGGCCGCCCTTGTCGCCGAAGTGGCGGTAGAGGATCGGCTTGGTGATGCCGGCCTCCGCCGCGATCGCGTTCATGGACGCCTTGGGGCCGTCGCGGAGCACCACCCGGTCCGCCGCCTCCAGCAGCTCGCGGCGTCGCTGTTCGGCGGGCGTCTGCCGGTCGGTGGTCCGGTGTGTGATGTCCATAAGCGTGTCTCCCCGCCCGTGCGATTCCGTGAGGCTGTCGCAACGTAACACCCGGCCGGGATCCGGTGTCGGTCGGGCCGAAGTGCTCCGCTGCTGGTTGACAGCCTCTACCCGCCGGTAACATACTGCTGTTACCGCAAGTAACGTACCGCTGGGAGGGCACATGGGCGAGTTCACGCTCGAACTCAACGAGGACCAGAAGCAGGTCCGCGACTGGCTGCACGGCTTCGCCGCCGACGTGATGCGCCCCGCGGCCGCCGAGTGGGACGAGCGTGAGGAGACTCCCTGGCCGATCATCCAGGAAGCCGCCAAGCTCGGCATCTACTCCCTCGACTTCTACGCCCAGCAGTTCTTCGACCCGACCGGCCTCGGCATCCCGATGGCGATGGAGGAGCTCTTCTGGGGCGACGCCGGCATCGCCCTCTCCATCGTCGGCACCGGCCTCGCCGCCGTCGGCGTCCTCGCCAACGGCACCGAGGAGCAGATCGGCACCTGGGTCCCGCAGATGTACGGCGACGCGAACGACGTCAAGGTCGCCGCCTTCTGCTCCTCCGAGCCCGACGCCGGCTCCGACGTCGCCTCGATGCGCACCCGGGCCGTGTACGACGGGGCCAAGGACGAGTGGGTCCTCAACGGCACCAAGACCTGGGCGACCAACGGCGGCATCGCCAACGTCCACGTCGTCGTCGCCGTCGTCGACCCGGAGCTCGGCTCCAAGGGGCACGCCTCCTTCATCGTCCCGCCGAACACCCCCGGCCTGTCCCAGGGCCAGAAGTTCCAGAAGCACGGCATCCGCGCCTCCCACACCGCCGAGGTCGTCCTGGAGGACGTCCGCGTCCCCGGCCACTGCCTCCTCGGCGGCAAGGAGAAGCTGGACGACCGCCTCGCCCGCGCCCGCGAGAAGGCCAAGGCGGGCGGCGAGCGCGTGAAGAACGCCGCCATGGCCACCTTCGAGGCCTCCCGCCCCGCGGTCGGCGCGATGGCCGTCGGCACCGCCCGCGCCGCGTACGAGGTCGCCCTCGACTACGCGAAGACCCGCGTCCAGTTCGGCCGCCCGATCATCGAGAACCAGGGCGTCGCCTTCCAGCTCGCCGACATGGCCACCCAGATCGACGCCGCCCGCCTCCTGGTCTGGCGCGCCTCGTGGATGGCGACCGCCGGCAAGCCCTTCACGGCCGCCGAGGGCTCCATGTCCAAGCTCTACGCCAGCGAGGTCGCCAAGCAGGTCACCGGCCAGGCCATCCAGATCCTCGGCGGCAACGGCTACACCCGCGAGTACCCGGTCGAGCGCATGCACCGCGACGCCGCCATCTACACGATCTTCGAGGGCACCAGCGAGATCCAGCGCATGGTGATCAGCCGCGCGCTGGCGAAGTAGCCGCCCTCACACGAGGCAGAACTCGTTGCCCTCCGGGTCCTGGAGCACCACCGCGTAGTAGTCCATGCCGTCCGGCTCGTCCATCGCGTACAGGACGGTGGCGCCCAGGGCCGTCAGCCGGGCCACCTCGCCGTCCACGCGTGCGCGGCGGAGGGCGAGGGGGACCTCGCGGCCGCCGCCGACCTTCAGGTCGAGGTGGAGGCGGTTCTTGACGGTCTTGGGCTCCGGGACGCGCTGGAACCAGACCCGGGGGCCTAGGCCCTTCGGGTCGACGATGGACTCCGGGAGCTCCCCGGCGCCGTCGCCCAGCTCCTCCTCGGGGACGCCCACGGCCCGCCAGTACGCCCGCCAGGTGGCGTGCCCGGCGGGCGGCGGTTCGGGTACGTAGCGCAGGGCGTCCAGCCAGAAGGGCACCAGGCGCCGGGGGTCCGCGCAGTCGATGGTCAGCTGCAGGGTCAGCTCGGGGCGTTCCATGGGGCGAGCGTGCCAGACGGCGCCGACAACCGACCGGATCGAGTTGGCCGGACGCCGCCGACGGCGGGCCGGGTCGAGTCGGCCGGACGGCGCAGGCAACCGACCGGATCGTGCGGGCCCGACGTCGCCGACGGCGGGCCGGATCGAGCCGACGGGCCGAATGCGGTCCGCTGTTCGATCATCCCTATCCGTGCGTCACTCCGTCGGGGAGAATCGCTGCGCAGGCGACGATCGAGGGGGAACCGTTCATGGCCATCACCACAGGGACCGAAGCACCCGAACTCGCGGGACTCCCGCTGCTCGGCTCCATGTTCGACCTCAAGAACGACGCGCTGGGCACCTTCCTGCGCGCCCGGCGCGAACACGGCGACGTCGTACGGATCAACGCGGGCCCGCCCGGCGTCCGCGCCACCGTCTACGGCGTCTTCTCCGCCGAGGGGGCGCAGCAGGTCCTCGCCGGGGAGTCGGCCAACTTCCGCAAGGACAACGCCTTCTACCAGGAGATCCGCGAGTCCTTCGGCAACGGCCTGCTCACCAGCCAGGACGAGGACTACCTGCGCCAGCGCCGGCTCGTCCAGCCCCTCTTCACCAAGCGCCGCGTCGACGGCTACGCCGCGGCCGTCGCCGCCGAGGTCGCCACCCTCACCGGCGAATGGCGGGACGGCGGCGCCGAGACCGTCGACGTGCTCCACGAGATGACCCGCCTCGCGCTCCGCGCGGTCGCGCGCATCCTCTTCGGCACGGACGTCGACGCGGCCGTCGAGATCGTCGAGCGCAGCTTCCCGGAACTCGCCGCCTACGTGCTCAGCCGCGGCTACGCGCCGCTCAAGTTCCCCCGCGACTGGCCCACCCCCGCCAACCGCAAGGCCGCCGCCGTCCACGAGGCGCTCTACCAGGTCTGCGACCGGATCATCGCCGAGCGCCGCGCCGCGGACCGCGCCCCCGGTGACGGCGACGACCTGCTCACGCTCCTCGTCGAGGCGGAGAGCGCCGAGGACGGCAGTTTCGACGCCACCGAGCTCCGCGAGCAGGTCCTCGTCTTCCTGCTCGCCGGGCACGAGACCACCGCCACCTCCCTCGGCTTCGCGCTGCACCTGCTCGGGAAGCACCCGGAGGCGCTCAAGCGGGCCCACGAGGAGGTCGACCGGGTCCTCGCCGGCCGCACCCCCGGCGCCGCCGACCTCGACGCACTGCCCTACGTCACCCGGGTCCTCAAGGAGACCATGCGTCTCTTCCCCGCCGCCCCGGCCATCGGGCGCCGCGCCGTCGCCGCCACCGTGGTCGACGGCGTCGCCATCCCGGCCGGCGCGGACGTCATCGTCGCCTCGTACGTCACCCACCGGCACCCCGCCTACTGGGAGGACGCGGAGCGCTTCGACCCGGACCGCTTCACGCCCGAGGCGGAGGCGGCGCGTCCCCGGTACGCCTGGTACCCCTTCGGCGGCGGCCCGCGCGCCTGCATCGGACAGCACTTCTCGATGCTGGAGTCGGTGATCGCCCTGTCGATGCTGCTCCAGAAGTACGACTTCGAGGCCGTCGACACCGAGGTGCCCGTCGGCTCCGCGATCACGCTCTTCGCGAAGGGCCCGGTCCGCTGCCGCCTGGTGCCCAGGACGGCGTAGACGGCCCGATACGGAAGCGGCCCGGCCCCCGTCAGGGGGGGACCGGGCCGCTTCCGTCGGGTGACCGTCCGCCACGGCGTCGGGTGACCGCCCGCTACGGCCGGGTCGCGACGACCGCCGTCGCCCACCACTCGTCGGAGGTGAGGACCTCCGGCACCAGGCCGGACGCGGACATCACCGCGGCGGCCGACTCGGCCTGCCGCTCGCTGGTCTCCACGAACAGGTGCCCGCCCGGCGCGAGCCACTCCGGCGCGCCCGCGGCGACCCGCCGCAGCACGTCGAGACCGTCCGACCCGCCGTCGAGCGTGACGTGCGGCTCGTGGTCGCGGGCCTCGGGCGGCAGCAACCCGATCTCCTCCGTCGGTACGTACGGCACGTTGGCGACCAGGATCTCGACGCGGCCCCTCAGCTCCGCCGGCAGCGGCGCGAACAGGTCGCCGTCGTACACCCGGCCGCCGCGCGGCTCGACGTTCCGGCGGGCGCAGCGCACCGCCGCCGGCTCGATGTCCGAGGCGTGCACCTCCGCACCCGAGACCCGGTCGAGGAGCACCGCGCCCGCCGCGCCCGAGCCGCAGCACAGGTCGACGCAGACGGCCCCCGGCCGGGCCCGCTCCACCGCGAGCCCGACGAGGAACTCCGTACGGCGCCGGGGCACGAAGACGCCGCCGTCGACCGCGATCCGCAGCCCGGCGAACTCGGCCCAGCCGACGACGTGTTCCAGCGGCAGGCCCTCGGCCCGCCGCCGGACCATCGCGTCGAGCTCGGCGGGGTCTGCCGCAGCCGCGAGGAGCATCTCCGCCTCCTCCTCGGCGAAGACGCAGCCGGCGGCCCGCAGCCGCTCGACCACGCCCGTGCCGGCCCCCGTGCCGATCCCCGGGTCAGACAAGCTGGGCCTCGATCGCCGCGACGACCTCCGGGGCCTCCGGCTCGGTGCGCGGGCGGAAGCGGGTCACCTCGCCGTCGCGGCCGATGAGGAACTTCTCGAAGTTCCACTGCACGTCGCCGGCCTCGCCCTCGGCGTCGGCGACCTTCACCAGCTCCGAGTAGAGCGGGTGGCGGCCGTCGCCGTTGACGTCCGTCTTCTCCAGGAGCGGGAAGGAGACGCCGTACGTCGCCGAGCAGAAGGTGGCGATCTCGTCGGCGCTGCCGGGCTCCTGGCCCGCGAACTGGTTGCAGGGCACACCGAGCACGGTGAAGCCGCGCTCGCCGTACTCCTTCTGCAGCCGCTCCAGACCGGCGTACTGCGGGGTGAGGCCGCACTTGGAGGCGACGTTCACCACCAGGACCGCGCGGTCCTTGTAGTCGGCAAGGGAGACCGGCTCGCCGGCCAGGTTCTTCAGCGGGATGTCGTACAGGCTCATGGCTGCTCCTCGTCGGAATGGGGTTTGATCTCAGCATGGGAGACGAACCACTGGCAATCGCGATCGATTCCGCACCGGACGAGCGGCCGCGCCGCGTGCACTGCCGCCTCTGCGGCCGCCCCCTCACCGGAGCCGGCTCCCGGCGCACCGGCCTCGGCCCCACCTGCGACGCCAAACTCCATCCGCCGGCCCCCGACATCCGCACCCGCCGCCACGAGGTGGCGCAGGACACGCTCCCGGGGATCGACCAGGAGCCGTGGGCGCGGGGGACCGGAGCCGGGTGACGCTACCAGGCGGGAAATGGATCGCCCAGGGGAAATACGGGTCGGCACAGTGGGCGGCGATGAGACCGAGACCCGAGCGACCGGAGAGCCGAACATGTCCACCCTGCGCGTGACCGCCGAAGTCCTGACCGTCCATCCGCACCCCAACGCCGACGCCCTGGAACTGGCCCAGGTGGGCCTCTACCGGGCGGTCGTCGCCAAGGGGGCGTTCACGACGGGCGACGCCGCCGTCTACATCCCCGAGCAGGCCGTGCTGCCCGCTGCGCTGATCGACGAACTGGGGCTGACCGGGCGGCTCGCCGGAGGGAACGCGGACCGGGTCAAGGCGGTGCGCCTGCGCGGGGAGCTGTCGCAGGGGATCGTCTGCAGGCCGGGAGGGCTCGCGGGAGTCGACCTGGAGCGGGCGGCGGCCGAGGGGACCGACTTCGCGGAGCGGCTCGGGATCGTGAAGTGGGTGCCGCCGATACCGCCGACCATGAGCGGCGAGGTGGAGGCCGCGCCCGACCTGCTGCCCTGGGTCGACATCCAGAACCTCCAGCGCTACCCGGACGTCTTCGAGCCCGGCGAGCCCGTCGTCCTCACCGAGAAGCTGCACGGCACCGCCTGCCTGCTGACCTACGGCGCCGAGGACGGACGCGTGCAGGTGTCCTCCAAGGGATTCGGGTCCAAGGGCCTCGCCCTCCAGGAGGACCCGCGCAACCTGTACTGGCGCGCCGTCCACGGCCACGGCCTGGCGGCCGTCGCGGAGCGGCTGGCGAAGCGCCTCGGCGCCCGCCGGGTCGGGCTCTTCGGCGAGGTGTACGGCTCCGGCGTGCAGGACCTCGCCTACGGCGCCGACGCCCGCTCCGAGACCGTCGGGTACGCGCTCTTCGACGTGTCCGCCGAGATCGACGGCCGGGTCCGCTGGCTCGACCCGGCCGAGGTCCTGGAGCCCGGCGAGGTGCCGCTCGTGCCGCGGCTGTACGCGGGCCCGTACGACCTGGACACGGTCCTGGCGCACGCGAGCGGACGCGAGACCGTCTCCGGCCGGGAGACGCACCTGCGGGAGGGCGTGGTCATCCGGCCGGCGACCGAGAGGTACAGCCCGGTCACCGGCGGCCGCGCCATCGCCAAGGCGGTCAGCCCGGCCTATCTGACCCGTAAGGGCGCCACCGAGTACGAGTGACGCGGCGGGGCTACAGCTTCCGGAACAGGCCCTCCTGGACCACCGACACCAGGAGGCGGCCCTCCCGGTCGTAGATGCGGCCGCGGGCGAGCCCGCGGCCGCCGGTCGCGATCGGGGACTCCTGGTCGTAGAGGAACCACTCGTCCGCGCGGAAGGGACGGTGGAACCACATCGCGTGGTCGAGCGAGGCCATGTCGAAGCCGCGCGGACCCCACAGGGGCTCGACCGGGATGCGCACCGCGTCCAGGAGCGTCATGTCCGAGGCGTAGGTCAGGGCGCAGGTGTGGACGAGCGGGTCGTCGCCGAGCGGGCCCACGGCCCGCATCCACACGGCGGACCGCGGGTCCGAGCCCTTGGCCTCCTCCTGGGTCCAGCGCAGGCGGTCGACGTAGCGGATGTCGAAGGGCTGGCGGCGCGCCATGCGCTCCAGGGCCTCCGGGAGGGCGCCGAGGTGCTCGCGGATCTCGTCCGCGAGGTTCGGCAGGCTGTCCGGGTCGGTCAGGTGGCGCGGCGGCAGCTGGTGCTCGAAACCCGCCTCCTCCGGCTTGTGGAAGGAGGCCGTCAGATTGAAGATCGTCCGCCCCTCCTGGATCGCCGTCACCCGGCGGGTCGTGAACGACCGGCCGTCGCGCACCCGCTCCACCTGGTAGACGATCGGCACGCCGGGCCTGCCGGGCCGCAGGAAGTAGGCGTGCAGGGAGTGCACCGGCCGGTCGCCCTCGGTGGTGCGGCCGGCCGCCACCAGGGCCTGCCCGGCGACCTGCCCGCCGAAGACCCGTTGCAGCGACTCCTGCGGGCTGCGCCCGCGGAAGATGTTGACCTCGATCTGCTCCAGGTCGAGCAGGTCCACGAGCCTCTCGGCGGGGTTGGTCACGGAAGAGTCTCCTTCGGCGGTGGCTACAGCTGTCCGACGGACGTCACGCGGACCACCGCGCGGCCCTCCTCGTCGGAGGCCGCGAGATCCACCTCCGCGCTGATGCCCCAGTCATGGTCGCCGTTCGGGTCGGCGAAGGTCTGCCGGACGCGCCACAGGCCGTGCGCCGCGTCCTCCTCGATGGCGAGCAGCTTCGGGCCGCGCGCGTCGGGACCCGTACCGAGGTCGTCGTACTCGTCCCAGTACGCGTCCATCGCCTCGCCCCACGCGTCCGCGTCCCAGCCGGACTCGGCGTCCAGCTCGCCGAGCGCGTCGACGTTGTCGAGTGCGGCCAGCTCCACCCGGCGGAACATGGCGTTGCGCACCAGGACCCGGAAGGCGCGGGCGTTGGCCGTGACCGGCTTGACCTGGTCGGCCTTCTCCTGGGCCTCCTCGGCCGTCTGGACCTCCGGGTTGGCGAGCTGCTCCCACTCGTCCAGGAGCGAGGAGTCGACCTGGCGCACCATCTCGCCCAGCCAGGCGATCAGGTCCTCCAGGTCCTCGGTCTTCAGGTCGTCGGGGATGGTGTGGTCGAGCGCCTTGTAGGCGCTCGCCAGGTACCGCAGGACGATGCCCTCGGTCCGCGCCAGCTCGTACCAGGAGGTGAACTCCGTGAAGGTCAGGGCGCGTTCGTACATGTCGCGGATGACCGACTTCGGCGACACCGGGTGGTCGCCGACCCACGGGTGGGACTTCCGGTAGACGTTGTACGCGTGCCAGAGCAGCTCCTCCAGCGGCTTCGGGTACGAGATCTCCTGGAGCCGCTCCATCCGCTCCTCGTACTCGACGCCGTCCGCCTTCATCCGCCCGACGGCCTCGCCGCGCGCCTTGTTCTGCATGGCGGCGAGGATCTGGCGCGGGTCGTCGAGCGTCGACTCGACGACGGACACCATGTCCAGGGCGTACGAGGGGGACTCCGGGTCGAGGAGGTCGAAGGCCGCCAGCGCGAACGTCGACAGCGGCTGGTTGAGCGCGAAGTCCTGCTGGAGGTCGACCGTCAGACGGATCGTGCGGCCCTCGGCGTCCGGCTCGGCGAGCTGCTCGACCACGCCGCCGTCGAGCAGCGAGCGGTAGATCGCGATGGCCCGGCGGATGTGCCGCAGCTGCGCCTTGCGCGGCTCGTGGTTGTCCTCCAGGAGCTTGCGCATCGCCTCGAAGGCGTTGCCCGGCCGGGCGATCACCGAGAGCAGCATGATGTTGGTGACCTTGAAGCGGGAGGTCAGCGGCTCGGGCTCGGCTTCGATCAGCCGCTCGAAGGTGGTGTCGCTCCAGGCCACGAAGCCCTCGGGGGCCTTCTTGCGGACGACCTTGCGGCGCTTCTTCGGGTCGTCGCCGGCCTTCGCGAGCGCCTTCTCGTTCTCGATGACGTGCTCGGGGGCCTGCGCCACGACCAGGCCGGCGGTGTCGAAGCCGGCGCGGCCCGCCCGGCCCGCGATCTGGTGGAACTCACGGGCGCGCAGGGTGCGCACGCGGTTGCCGTCGTACTTGGTGAGCGCCGTGAAGAGCACCGTGCGGATCGGCACGTTCACGCCCACGCCCAGGGTGTCCGTCCCGCAGATCACCTTCAGGAGGCCCGCCTGGGCCAGCTTCTCCACGAGCCGGCGGTACTTCGGCAGCATGCCCGCGTGGTGCACGCCGATGCCGTGGCGGACGTAACGCGAGAGGTTCTGGCCGAACTTGGTGGTGAAACGGAAGTTGCCGATCAGCTCGGCGATCTTGTCCTTCTCCTCGCGCGTGCACATGTTGATGCTCATCAGCGACTGCGCGCGCTCGACGGCCTGCGCCTGCGTGAAGTGCACGATGTAGACCGGCGCCTGCTTGGTCTCCAGGAGCTCGGTCAGCGTGTCCGTGATCGGCGTCAGCCGGTACTCGTACGACAGCGGCACCGGCCGGGTCGCCGAGCGGACCACCGAGGTCGGCCGGCCCGTGCGCCGGGTCAGGTCCTTCTCGAACATGGACACGTCGCCGAGCGTCGCCGACATGAGCACGAACTGCGCCTGCGGCAGTTCCAGGAGCGGGATCTGCCAGGCCCAGCCGCGGTCCTGCTCCGCGTAGAAGTGGAACTCGTCCATCACGACCTGGCCGATGTCGGCGTACTTGCCGTCCCGCAGTGCGATGGAGGCCAGCACCTCCGCCGTGCAGCAGATCACCGGGGCGTCCGCGTTCACGGAGGCGTCGCCGGTCAGCATGCCGACGTTCTCGGTGCCGAAGAGCTTGCACAGGTCGAAGAACTTCTCCGAGACCAGCGCCTTGATCGGCGCGGTGTAGAAGGTCACCTGGTCGTTCGCGAGCGCCGTGAAGTGCGCTCCCGCCGCGACCAGCGACTTCCCGGAACCGGTGGGCGTGGACAGGATCACGTTGGCCCCGGAGACGACCTCGATCAGCGCCTCTTCCTGGGCCGGGTAGAGCGTGATGCCCCGATCCTCGGCCCAGGAGGAGAAGGCCTCGAAGAGGGCGTCGGGGTCGGCGGTCGGCGGCAGCTGATCGATAAGGGTCACGACCCCATCTTGCCCGCATTCCGCTCCGATGAGGGAACCGGCCGCCCGCCGTCGTGATCACGGGCGATAGGCTCGTCCGTCGACCGGTCGTCAACTGAGCGCCGGCGCACGAGGAACGGGGCGGCAGCGACCATGATGGGACCGGCACACTCACTGTCCGGAGCGGCGGCCTGGCTCGGCGTGGGAGCGGCCGCGGCCGCCTTCGACCGGCCGATGCCCTGGCCGGTGCTCGTCGTCGGCGCGCTCATCTGCGCGGGCGCGGCCCTCGCCCCCGACCTCGACCACAAGTCCGCCACCATCTCGCGCGCCTTCGGCCCCGTCTCCCGGGGCCTCTGCGAGGTCGTCGACAAGCTGTCGTACGCCGTCTACAAGGCCACCCGCTCCAGCGCCGACCCGCGCAGGTCGGGCGGCCACCGGACCCTCACCCACACCTGGCTCTGGGCCGTCCTCATCGGCGCCGGAGCCTCCGTCGCCGCGGTCACCGGCGGCCGGTGGGCGGTCCTCGCCATCCTCTTCGTCCACCTGGTCCTGGCTGTGGAAGGCCTGCTGTGGCGGGCCGCCCGGATGTCCAGCGACGTCCTCGTCTGGCTGCTCGGCGCGACCAGCGCCTGGATCCTCGCGGGCGTCCTCGACAAGCCCGGCAACGGCGCGGACTGGTTCTTCACCGGCCCCGGCCAGGAGTACCTGTGGCTCGGCCTGCCGATCGTCCTCGGCGCCCTCGTCCACGACATCGGCGACGCCCTCACCGTCTCCGGCTGCCCGATCCTGTGGCCCATCCCGGTCGGCCGCAAGCGCTGGTACCCGATCGGCCCGCCGAAGGCCATGCGCTTCCGCGCCGGCAGCTGGGTCGAGCTGAAGGTCCTCATGCCCGCCTTCATGCTCCTCGGCGGGGTCGGCGGCGCCTCGGCGCTCGGGTTCTTCTAGGACCCGAGCACGTCATCCAGGGAAGGGAGCGACGGCGGTGGACGGAGCGCGGAGCGGGGCTACGGTCCGGGGCGACGGTGTCATGGTCACGGCGGGAATCGATCTCGCCGGCCGCACCGGCACGACCGGCGTGTGCCGGGTGACCTGGTCCGACGAGCCCGCGGTCGAACTCCTCCCCGGCAGGAGCGACGAGGACCTGCTGGCCGCGGTGCGCTCCGCGGACCGCACCGGGCTCGACTCGCCGCTGGGCTGGCCCGTCGCCTTCGCCGCCCTCCTCGGCGCGCACCGGGCGGGCGCCGCACTGCCCGTGAGGGGCGGCTACGGGCCGCGCGAGGACGGCAGGCCCGGCCTGGGCAACAGGTTCACCCACCGCCTCACCGACGACGTGGCCTGGAAGCGGACCGGGGCGGGCAAGCAGCGGCCGCTGTCCGTCTCGGCGGACAAGCTGGGCGTCGTCGCGATGCGCGCCGCCGAGCTGATGGAACGGCTCGCGGACGGCGGCCCCGCCCTGCCCCGCGACGGCTCCGGCCCGGTCCTCGAGGTCTACCCCGCCTACGCGCTGCTCCAGTGGGGGCTCGCGCCGGCGGGGACGTACAAGGGGAAGGACGGCGGCCCCGCCCGAGTGGCGATCGTCGAGGCACTCGAACACGGCCTCGGCCTGACGCTGCCCGCGCCCGTGCGCGAGCGCTGTGCCCACAGCGACCACGACCTCGACGCCCTCGTCTCCGCCCTCGTCGCCCGCGCCGCCGCCCTGGGCCTCACGGATCTGCCCGAGACCGAGGAGGAGCGGGCCGCCGCCGCGATCGAGGGCTGGATGCACCTCCCACGCCGCGGCGCGCCCCTCGCCGGCCTTCGCGGCTAGGGGACTAGGGGGTGCCTCGCTCGATCAAGCCCGGCGTGATCGAGCGCGACACCTCCCAGCGGCTCGTCCGATCGCGCGGAGGACGCGAAGGGGGCCCGCACCGGAGTTCCGGTGCGGGCCCCCTTCGCCGTGGCCGGTGAGGGCCCTCGGTCGCCGGTCAGCCGTGCCACGACCTCCACAGGGCCGCGTACGCGCCGTCCGCCGCGACCAGTTCGTCGTGGCTGCCGAGCTCGCTGATGCGGCCCGCCTCGACGACCGCGATCAGGTCGGCGTCGTGGGCGGTGTGGAGCCGGTGGGCGATGGCCACGACCGTGCGCCCGTCGAGGACGCGGCCGAGGGACCGCTCCAGGTGCCGGGCCGCGCGGGGGTCGAGGAGCGAGGTCGCCTCGTCCAGGACCAGGGTGTGCGGATCCGCGAGGACGAGCCGGGCCAGGGCGATCTGCTGGGCCTGCGCCGGGGTCAGCGCGTGGCCGCCCGAGCCGACCTCGGTGTCCAGGCCCTTGCCGAGCCCGCGCGCCCAGCCGTCCGCGTCGACCGCCGCCAGGGCGGCCCACAGCTCGGTGTCGCCGGCCCCCGACCTGGCCAGCAGCAGGTTGTCCCGGAGCGAGCCGACGAACACGTGGTGCTCCTGGTTGACCAGGGCCACGTGCTCGCGGACCCGCTCGGCGGGCATCCGCGCCAGCTCGGCGGCGCCGAGGGTCACGGAACCGGTGCGCGGGGCGTAGATGCCGGCGAGCAGCCGGCCGAGCGTGGACTTCCCCGCGCCGGACGGGCCGACCAGGGCGAGCCGGGTGCCGGGCGCCACCTTCAGCGACACCTCGTGCAGGACGTCGACGCCCTCCCGGTAGCCGAAGCGGACCTCGTCGGCCCGGACCGCCCGGCCCTCGGGCCGCACGTCCCGGTCGCCCGCGGCCGGCTCGATGTCCCGGACGCCGACGAGCCGCGCCAGCGACACCTGCGCGACCTGGAGCTCGTCGTACCAGCGCAGCACGATGCCGATCGGGTCCACCAGCATCTGCGAGAGGAGCGCGCCCGTCGTCAGCTGGCCCACGTCGATCCAGCCCTGGAGCACGAACACCCCGCCGAGCAGGAGCACCGCGCACAGCACCGTCATGTGGGTGAGGTTGACGACGGGGAACAGCACCGAGCGCAGGAAGAGGGTGTACCGCTCCCAGGCCACCCACTCGGAGATGCGCCGGTCCGACAGGGCGATCCGGCGCGCGCCCAGGCGGTGCGCCTCGACCGTGCGTCCGGCGTCGACCGTCTCGGCCAGCGCGCCGGCGACCGCCGCGTACCCCGCGGACTCCGAGCGGTACGCGGCGGGCGCCCGCTTGAAGTACCAGCGGCTGCCGACGATCAGCAGCGGCGCGGCGAGCAGCGCGGCGAGCGCCAGCGGCGGCGACGTGACCGCGAGGCCGCCGAGCAGCAGCCCCGCCCACACGACGCCGATCGCCAGCTGGGGCACGGCCTCCCGCATCGCGTTGGAGAGCCGGTCGACGTCCGTGGTGATCCGGGAGAGCAGGTCGCCGGTCCCGGCCCGCTCCAGCACGCCGGGCGGCAGCCCGACCGCGCGGACGAGGAAGTCCTCGCGCAGGTCGGCGAGCATCTCCTCGCCGAGCATCGCCCCGCGCAGCCGGACGAGCCGCACGAAGACGGTCTGGACGAGCAGCGCGACCGCGAACAGCGCGACCGTGCGCTCCAGGTGCAGCTCCCGCGCCCCGTCCGCGAGCGCGTCCACCACCGAGCCGAGCAGGTACGGGCCCGCCATCGACGCGATCACGGCGACCGCGTTCACCCCGATGAGCAGCGCGAACGCGCGGCGGTGCCGCTTCAGCAGCTCGCGGACGTAGCCGCGGACGGTCGCGGGGGCGGCGACGGGCAGCGTCGTCGCCGTCGTCGGGGCCGCCGGGTCGTACTCCGGCGGCGCCAGGCCGATCATGCCGATTCCCCTTCCAGTGCTTCGAGTTCGCCGACGCGGCCGACGGCCGCCGCGAGTTCCTCGTCGGTCTCGCGGGTGACCACCGCGCGGTAGCGGGGCTCGCCGGCGAGCAGCTCGCGGTGGGTGCCGACCGCGACGGCCTGGCCCTCGTGGACCAGGACGACCCGGTCGGCGCGGTCCAGGAGCAGCGGCGAGGAGGCGAGGACCACGGTGGTCCTGGCCTTCCTCAGCTCCTTGACGCCCTCGGCGACCCGCGACTCGGTGTGCGCGTCGACCGCCGAGGTGGGCTCGTCGAGGACGAGCACCTCGGGGTCGGCCACCAGGGACCGGGCGAGGGCGAGCCGCTGGCGCTGGCCGCCGGAGAGCGACCTGCCCCGCTCGGTGATGCGGGTGCGCATCGGGTCGCCGCCGGTGTCCACGGAGGCCTGCGCCAGCGCGTCGAGGACGTCGTCGCACTGCGCGGCGGCCAGTGCGTCCGCCGCCGCGACCGCGCCGGAGGCGGGCACGTCGAGCAGCTCGCTCAGGGTGCCCGAGAGCAGCACCGGGTCCTTGTCCTGCACGAGGACGGCCGTGCGGGCCGAGTCCAGGGTCAGCTCGTCGAGCGGGACGCCGCCGAGGAGCACCGAGGTGTGGTCGGCGTCCGGTTCGGCCGGGTGGCCGCCGAGCCGGTCCGCGAGCCGTCCGGCCACGTCCGGGTCGCCGCAGACGACGGCGGTGAACCGGCCGGCCGGGGCGAGCAGCCCGGTCAGCGGGTCGTAGAGGTCGCCGGTCGCGCGACGTTCCCCGTTCCCGTCGCCGGCCGCGGTCGTCGTGGTGCGGGACAGGGCGAGGACCCGGGCCGCCCGTTTCGCGGACGGGCGGGAGAAGGAGTACGCCATGGCGATCTCCTCGAAGTTGCGCAGCGGGTGGTGGGTGAGGGCCACGGCGCTGTACACCGTGACCAGTTCGCCGACCGTGATCCGGCCGTCGAGCGCGAGCCGGGTCCCGTACGCCACCACGACGATGAGGAGCACGCCGGGCAGCACGACCTGGATGGCGGCGATCAGCGCCCACATCCGCGCGCTGTGCACGGCGGCCTTGCGGACCTCCTGGGAGGCGGCGCGGTAGCGGCCGAGGAACAGGTCCTCGCCGCCGATGCCGCGCAGCACGCGCAGGCCGGCGACGGTGTCGGAGGCGAGCTCGGTGGCCTTGCCCGCCTTCTCGCGCTGGACGTCGGCCCGGCGGGTCGCGCGGGGGAGGAGCGGCAGCACCGCGAGGGCCAGGACGGGGACGCCGACGGCCACCACGACGCCCAGGGCGGGCTGGTAGACGGTGAGGCCCACGCAGATGACCACCAGGGCGACGGCTCCGGCGGCGAACCGGGAGAGCGCCTCCACGAACCAGCCGATCTTCTCGACGTCGCCGGTGGAGACCGCGACGACCTCGCCCGCGGCGACCCGGCGGGTCAGCACGGAGCCGAGTTCGGCGGTCTTGCGGGAGAGCAGCTGCTGGACCCGGGCGGCCGCCGTGATCCAGTTGGTGACGGCGGTGCGGTGGAGCATGACGTCGCCGATGGCGATGGCGGCACCGAGGACGGCGAGCAGTCCGCCGGCGAGCGCGAGCCGCCCGCCGTCGCGGTCGACGACCGCCTGTACGGCGATGCCGGTGCCGAGGGGGAGGCCGGCGATGCCCAGGTGGTGCAGCAGTCCCCAGAGCAGGGACTTCACCTGCCCGCCGAGTTGCTGACGGCCGAGCCAGACGAGGAACCGGGCGCCCGAGCGGATGTCGGGGACCCCTGGGTCGGCGTAGGGAAGATCTCGAATCTGCATGGCGTCCCAGGGTCTCCGGGTGTGTCTGGGGGACCGCGCGCCAGGGGTGGGTGGCGGCGGCGCGGGCGGGGGAAACCGTGCAAGGTTCGCTTCTTCGCCGGAGCGCGGCAATCGATTTTCCCCATGAGGGAACAGATCGCGCCATGTCCGCTCATCGTCCTCTGGACCGTGCCGCGGTGGCCGCGCTTCACTCCTGCCCCATGAGATCACTCAAGATCATGAGCATGATCAGCGGTCTGATCCTGGCCGCCGGAGCCCTGCTCGCCGCCCAGCCGGCCGCCGCCGACGGCCCGAACGGCCCGACGCCCCCGGCCGAGTTCACCACCGACTGGCACGACCCGGTCACCGCCGCCCCGCCCGTCGAGACCCCCGGCACCCGCAGCTGCGAGGTCCTCCTCGCCGCCGCGCAGTTCCGCGACTTCACCCCGTACCAGGGGAGTTACGCCCCGCCGAAGGAGTGCGGCACCCGCTGGAACAAGATCGTCCTGCGCCTCGAAGGACGCGTGAAGGGCCGCCAGTACGACCGGCTCGGCCACCTCGCGGTCGGCGGCGTGGAGATCCTCCGCACCTCCACCCCCCAGCCCTCGCCCGACGGCATCGCCTGGTCCGTCGAGAAGGACGTCACCCGCTACCGCGACACCCTCGCCCGCCCGCAGCCGGTCGAGATGCTCATCGGCAATGTCGTGAACGAGACGTACACCGGCGTGCTCGACGTCCGCGTCACCCTCACCTTCCACACCGCCGAGGGCCGCGTGAAACCCGCCGCCGGTACGCCCGACCGGGTGATCCCGCTCACCGGCGCCACCCTCACCACCCCGCGCAACACCGAACGCCTCCTCGCCGAGGTGTACGCCACCGGCTCGGGCGGCGGCTGCGAGGAGTACTGGTACCTCTCCGCCCCCGACGCCGCCCCGTACTCCTGCCGCGCGAGCGAGGGCCCGCATCGCGAGGTCCGCGTCACCGTGGACGGCACGCTCGCCGGCATCGCCGCCCCCTTCCCCACGGTCTGGACCGGCGGCTGGTCCAACCCGTTCCTCTGGTACGTCACCCCCGCACCCCGCGCCTTCGACGTCCAGCCGATCGTCTACGACCTGACCCCCTTCGCCGCCCGGCTCAACGACGGCCGCGCCCACCGCGTGGAGGTCACGGTCGCCGGGGTCCCGGCCGGCCTGGCGGGCTGGTCCACCCCCACCAACGTGCTGCTCTGGCAGGACGAGGGCAGCCGGGTCGTCACCGGCGGCCTCGACCGCCACGAGGAGGGGGGCCCGCGCAACACGTCCGTGTACACGGCGGGTTCCGGGGGCGCGACCCCGCACCGGCTCGACACGGACGCCGCACACCGGCTGACCGTCGCCGGCCACCTGAACACCTCGCACGGCCGCGTCGACACCACCGTCGTCCGCTCCGTCGCCCACGCCTCCGTCCACCGGTGGGGCGACGGCGAGAACCCGGACGCCTACACCGCCCGCTGGACCGACGACGAGACCGTGACCTCCGGCCGGACCGTCACCGGCGTGCGGCGCGCCTACACCATGGACGGCGAGACGACGGTCGGCGCGGGCGACCGGCTCCGGACGGTCCTCACGCTCGGGGACCGCGCCGACACCCTCGTCGTGCGCGACGGGCGGCGCCTGTCCTGGTCGCGCCTCGACGACACGTACACCGGGGACGCCACGTACACCTCCGGCGTCCCGCGCGACCAGCGGCACGCGGTCGGCACCACGACCGAGCGCTACCGGCTGTACGGCTCCGACGGCTGCCACGACCGGACCCTGACGACCGTTCAGGGCACGCTCACGGAGGACCTGAACCGCTGCTGAACCGGCGACGGCGCCCGGCCCCCGCGGGTGGGGGCCGGGCACCGTCCGCGAGGCACGGCCGCCCGGGGCTCAGACCGGCTTGACCGAGTCCACGCCCGAACGGGCCTTGGTCCACTCGCCGCGGGTGAAGTCCGGGATCTCCTGCGGCGCGCCCTTGGCCTTGATCGAGGCGTGGCTCAGCGGCACCGGAGCGGTCCAGGTGGCGGCGTCGTACACGTCGAAGTCCGGGACGAGTCCCAGCTGCAGGCACTGCATCAGCCGGTAGACCATGATGTAGTCCATGCCGCCGTGGCCGCCGGGCGGGTTGGCGTGGTCCTTCCAGAGCCAGTGGTCGAACTCGGCCGCGTAGGCCGAGAAGTCGCCCCACTGGTCGTCCGTGTGGTCCGGCTCCAGGTAGATCCGGGCCGGATAGTCCTCGAAGACGCCCCGCGTGCCGCCCAGGCTGTTGATCCTGCTGTACGGGTGCGGGGTGGAGACGTCGTGCTCCAGCCGGATCACCCGGCCCTTGGCCGTCTGGACCAGACTGACCGTCCGGTCGCTCCCGATGTACGTCTCCTTCCAGCTCGGGTCGCCGGGCGGCAGGTGTTCCGCGCGGTACTCGGCGAGGCCGAGCGCCGGGGTCCCGAAGCTGCTGATGCTCACCGCCCGGTCGCCCCGGTTGACGTCCATGTAGTTGGCGACGGGCCCGAAGCCGTGGTTGGGGTAGAGGTCGCCGCGCAGCTGCGTGTGCCACCGCCGGCGCCAGGGCCCCTCGTAGTACGTCGGGGAGAACATCAGGGCGCGCAGGTCGTGGTTGTAGGCGCCGGCGCCGTGCAGCAGGTCGCCGAACCTGCCGGCGTGCGCCATCCGCAGGACCCGCATCTCGTTCCGCCCGTAGCAGCAGTTCTCCAGCTGCATGCAGTGCCGGCGGGTCTGCTCCGACAGGTCGACGAGCGACCACAGCTCGTCGAGCCGCATCGCGACCGGGCACTCCACGCCGACGTGCTTGCCGTTCAGCATCGCCGCCCGGGCGATGGCGTAGTGGCTGTCCCAGGGGGTGGCCACGTGGACGAAGTCGAGGTCGGTGCGGGCGCAGAGGTTCTCGTAGTCCTCCTCGCCGTTGGTGTAGACGGCCGGGGCGGGCCGGCCCGCGGCGACGACCTTCGCGCCGGCCCGCTCGGCCTTCTCGCGCACCGGGTCGCAGACGGCGACCACCCGCACCCAGGGGAGGGCGAGGTAGAGGCCGATCATCGCGCTGCCCCGGTTGCCGAGGCCGACGAGCCCGACGCGGACCGTGGAGCGGCGCTCGAAGGGCACTCCCGCCATGGTGGCGGCGGCGCGACGGCGCGGTTCGGCCGCGGCGGCGGGGGACACGGTGGTGGCGGACGGGGCGGAGACGGTGGACGCGGCGGCACCCGGGGCGCCGGTGGCGGTGATGCCGAGGCCCGCGCCGGCCGCCGCGGTGGTCCTGAGCACCTTGCGGCGGCTCGGGGTGGGCGGTGTCTGCTCGTTCATGGAACCTCCCGGAGCTGTGTGCACGGCTGTTTCATGAATCCCGCACAGGACCCTGGCCCCGGTGGCCGATGGTGCGCAAGGGCGCCGATAGGACTCTTGCGACGGGTGGTTGGACTTTACTGTTCCGGATATCGCACCGGGCGGGAGCGACCGGCGATCATCACCCGAACATACGAAGGACCCCTCACCGCCGGGGGTGAGGGGTCCTTCGACCGGTCGTGACGGCCGGTGACGTGACGGCTCGTCAGGGGCGCGTCGCGTGTTCGAGCGCCAGCAGGACGGACTGGTAGCTCCGGCCCGTCGCCCGGTCCATCCCGATCTCGCACATGCGGTTGGCCGAGAGGTGCGCGTCGAACGGGCGGGCCGTGACCTCGGCCGCCTCGCGGGCCGTCGCCGACGCCGTCAACTCCGGATGCAGCATGCCGCGGTCGCCCGCGAAGGCGCAGCAGCCCGCGTCGACGGGGACCACGACCTCCTCCGCGCAGGCCCCGGCGAGCGCCGTCAGCCGGTCCTCGTCGCCCAGGTGCCGCATCGAGCACGTCGGATGGACCACGGCGGAGGCGACCCGGCGGCGCACGTCGAGCCGGGGGAGCAGCTCGTCCGCCGCCCACACCAGCGAGTCCACCACCGTCAGCTCGGCGTGCAGCTCCCGGTTGTCGTCCGTCAGGTACGGCACCACCTCGTGAGCGATGCCGAGCGTGCACGAGGAGGCGTCCACCACGAGCGGCAGCTTCCCGCCGGCCGTCCACCCCCAGGCCGCCTCGACGATCCGGTTCGCCATCACCTCGTTGCCCTGCTCGTACCCCTTGGAGTGCCAGATCGTGGCGCAGCACGTACCGGCCACGTCGTCCGGGATCCACACCGGCTTCCCGGCCCGCGCCGACACCGCGACGACGGCCTCCGGCAGCGACGGGCCGGAGTGCCCGTCGGGGCCGGCGAAGATGCGGTTCACACAGGCCGGGTAGTAGACGGCGACGGCCGCCGGGCGGTGGGTGCGGGGCAGCCGCCGGGCCGCCGCGCCGGGGATCTCCGGCAGCCACTCCGGTACGAGGTCGGGGCGCACCACCCGCCGCGCCAGGCCCGTCGCCGACTCCAGGACCCGGTCGCCGATCCGGTCCGCCGCGGCGACCGCGAGCCGGGCGGAGGCCTCCACCGCGCGGAAGTTCCTGGCGGCCAGGGCGGCCGCCCGCTCCTCGCGCGGCGAGTGCCGCTCGTGCCGGAACTCCTTCATCAGCGCACCGGTGTCGATCCCGACCGGACAGGCCAGCTTGCACGTGGAGTCGCCGGCGCAGGTGTCGACCGCGTCGTAGCCGTAGGACTCCAGGAGGCGCGCCTCGACGGGGGAGCCGTCGGCCTGCCGCATCATCTCGCGGCGCAGCACGATCCGCTGGCGCGGAGTGGTCGTCAGGTCGTGGCTGGGGCACGTCGGTTCGCAGAAGCCGCACTCGATGCAGGGGTCGGCGATCCGCTCCACGGACGGGATCGACTTCAGGCCGCGCAGATGGGCCTGCGGGTCCCGGTCGAGGACGATCCGCGGGGCGAGCACCCCGTCGGGGTCGACGGCCTCCTTGACCCGCCACATCAGATCGGTCGCGCGCGTGCCCCACTCCAGCTCCAGGAAGGGCGCGAGGTTGCGGCCGGTGGCGTGCTCGGCCTTCAGCGAGCCGTCGAAGCGCTCCACGGTCAGCTTGCAGAACTCGTCCATGAAGGCCGCGTACCGCTCGACGTCGGAGGGGTCGGCGGCGTCGAAGGCGAGCAGGAAGTGGAGGTTGCCGTGGGCGGCGTGACCGGCGACGGCCGCGTCGAAGCCGTGCCGGGCCTGGAGGTCGAGCAGCGCGGCGCAGGCCTCCGCGAGGCGGTCCGGCGGCACCGCGAAGTCCTCGGTGATCAGCGTCGTGCCGGAGGGGCGCGAGCCGCCGACCGCCGTCACGAACGCCTTGCGGGCCTTCCAGTACCCGGAGATCCGCTTCGTGTCCCTGGTGAACGCGTTCTCCGCGGACGGCACCGGGGCGACCGGGTCGAGCCCGGCGAGGACGGCCTCGGCCGCCCGCTCGTACGCGTCGAGGGCCGCCGCGTCCGGGGCCCGGAACTCGACGAGGAGCGCCGCCGTCTCCTTGGGCAGGTCCGCCCAGTCGGAGGGCACGCCCGCGACGCGCACCGAGGCCCGCAGGGTGTTGCCGTCCATCAGCTCGACGGCGAGCGCCCCCGCCTCGTTGAACAGCGGCACGGCCGCGGCGGCGGCCGGCAGCGAGGGGAAGAAGAGGAGCCCGGTGGAGACCTCCCGGTCCAGCGGCAGGGTGTCGAAGACGACTTCGGAGATGAAGCCGAAGGTGCCCTCGGACCCGACCATGAGACCCCGCAGGATCTCCGCGGGAGTGGCGCCGTCGAGGAAGGCGTCGAGCCGGTAGCCGTTGGTGTTCTTGATCGCGTACTTGGCCCGGATCCGGGCGGTGAGCTCGGCGTCGGCCTCGATCTCGGCCTTCAGCGCGAGCAGCTCCGCGCACAGCCTCGGCTCGGCGCGCGCGAGCTCCTCGTCGGCGGCCGGGTCGCCGGTGTCCACGACGGTGCCGCTCGGCAGCACGAAGGTGAGGGAGGAGACGGTCCGGTACGAGTTCCGGGTCGTCCCGGCCGTCATGCCCGACGCGTTGTTGGCGACGACCCCGCCGATCGTGCACGCGACCGCGCTGGCCGGGTCGGGACCGAGCACCCGCCCGTACGGCGCGAGCGCCGCGTTGGCCCGGACGACCGTGGTGCCGGGACGGACGCGGGCGCGGGCGCCGTCGTCCAGGACCTCGACGCCCACCCAGTGGCGGCGGACGTCGACGAGGATGTCCTCGCCCTGCGCCTGGCCGTTGAGGCTGGTCCCGGCGGCCCGGAAGACGACCTCGCGGCCCTTGCCGTGCGCGTACGACAGGATCGTGGAGATGTCGTCGATGTCCTCGGCGACGACGACGACCTGCGGCACGAAGCGGTACGGGCTCGCGTCCGAGGCGTACCGCACCAGGTCGGAGATGCTCGACAGGACCTTGTCCGGGCCGAGGAGCTCGACCAGCTCCTCGCGCAGGGCGCGGGGTGTGCCCCGCGCCTGGAGTTCCGGCACCCGGTCCGGCGCCGGAGTCCGCTTCGTCCCGGGACGAAGGGCCTGCGGACGCGGCTCAAGGAGTGGCATGGCACGGCTCCCCTTCGGCGCGTCCCCGTGCCGGGCGGATCAGCAGCCGCTCTCCGGGCCGCGGTCGACCAGGGCGGACAGCAGACCTCCGAGCACCTCGCGCTGTTCGACGGTCAATGGAGCAAGGATGTCCTCTGCCGCCGCCCGGCGCGCGCTGCGCAGCTCCCGCAGCGTGGCGCGTCCCGCGTCGGTGAGCTCGATCCGTATCACCCGGCGGTTGTGCGGATCGGGCACCCGGCGCACCCGGTCGCCCGCCTCCAGACCGTCGACGAGACTGGTCACGGCCCTGGGGACGACTTCGAGGCGGGCGGCGAGATCGGCCATCCGGGGCGGCTCGCCGAAGTGCGCGACCGTGCGCAGGAGCCTGGACTGGGCGGGAGTGATGCCGACCGGTTCCAGGTGGTGCTTCTGGATGCGGTGCAGACGGCGGGTGAGCCGCAGCAGCTGCTCGGCGAGGAGCCCGTCGGCGTCGGGCGTGCCCGGCCCGCCGGCCGGCCCGTCGCCCGTGCGGTCGGACGCGTCCGTGCGGTCGGAGGAGGTCATGCGGGAACAATATCAGGACCACGTTCATTGTGAGCATAGGTAACAATGAGCTATGCTCTGCTGGAAACTGTCGATCCTCCGAAGGAGCCCATGCGCCCCCACGACCAGTCCGACTGGACGCCACCACCCCGTGACTCCACCCGGCCGAAGGAGCCCGCCCAGCTGCGGCGCATCCTGCGGCTGTTCCGTCCCTACCGCGCGCGCCTCGCGCTCGTCGGCCTCCTGGTCGGCGCCGCCTCGCTCGTCTCGGTCGCCTCGCCGTTCCTGCTCAAGGAGGTCCTGGACACCGCGATCCCGCAGGGCCGCACCGGGCTGCTCAGCCTGCTCGCCCTCGGCATGATCGCCACCGCCGTGCTGAACGGCGTGTTCGGCGTGCTCCAGACCCTCATCTCCACCACCGTCGGCCAGCGCGTCATGCACGACCTGCGCACCGGGGTGTACGAGCAGCTCCAGCGGATGCCGCTCGCCTTCTTCACCCGCACCCGCACGGGCGAGGTCCAGTCCCGCATCGCCAACGACATCGGCGGCATGCAGGCGACCGTCACCTCGACTGCCACCTCGCTCGTCTCCAACCTCACCGCCGTCGTCGCGACCGTGGTCGCCATGCTCGCCCTCGACTGGCGCCTCACCCTCGTCTCGCTGCTCCTGCTGCCCGTCTTCGTCTGGATCAGCCGGCGGGTCGGCCGCGAGCGCAAGCGGATCACCACCCAGCGCCAGAAGCAGATGGCCGCCATGGCCGCCACCGTCACCGAGTCCCTCTCGGTCAGCGGCATCCTGCTCGGCCGCACCATGGGCCGCGCCGACTCCCTCACGCGGTCCTTCGCCGCGGAGTCCGAGCGCCTCGTCGACCTCGAAGTGCGCTCCTCCATGGCCGGACGCTGGCGGATGTCCACCATCAGCATCGTCATGGCCGCCATGCCCGCCCTGGTCTACTGGGCCGCCGGCATCGCGCTCGGCCCGGGCGGCGCCACGATCTCGCTCGGCACGCTCGTCGCCTTCGTCACGCTCCAGCAGGGCCTCTTCCGGCCCGCCGTGAGCCTGCTGTCGACCGGCGTCCAGATGCAGACCTCCCTCGCGCTCTTCCAGCGCATCTTCGAGTACCTCGACCTGCCCGTCGACATCGACGAGCCCGCCGAGCCGGTCCGGCTGCCGAAGGTCCGCGGCGAGGTCTCCTTCGAGAAGGTCGAGTTCCGCTACGACCCCGAGGCGACGGGCCGCCCGACCCTCGACGCCATCGACCTGGCCGTCCCCGCCGGGGGCAGCCTGGCCGTCGTGGGCCCCACCGGCTCCGGCAAGTCCACCCTCAGCTACCTGGTGCCCCGGCTGTACGACGTGACCGGCGGCCGGGTCACCCTCGACGGCGTCGACGTGCGCGACCTCGACTTCGACACGCTCGCCCGCGCGGTCGGCGTGGTCTCCCAGGAGACGTACCTCTTCCACGCCTCCGTCGCCGACAACCTGCGCTTCGCCAAGCCGGACGCCACCGTCGAGGAGATAGAGGCCGCCGCGCGCGCCGCCCAGATCCACGACCACATCGCCTCGCTCCCCGACGGGTACGACACCCTCGTCGGCGAGCGCGGCTACCGCTTCTCCGGCGGCGAGAAGCAGCGCCTGGCCATCGCCCGCACCATCCTGCGCGACCCGCCCGTGCTCATCCTCGACGAGGCGACCAGCGCCCTCGACACCCGGACGGAGCATGCGGTGCAGCGGGCCATCGACTCCCTGTCCGAGGGCCGCACCACCATCACCATCGCGCACCGGCTCTCCACCGTCCGCGACGCCGACCAGATCGTCGTCCTGGAGGACGGCCGGATCGCCGAGCGCGGCACGCACGAGGAGCTGCTCGCCCTGGACGGGAGGTACGCGGCCCTGGTCCGCAGGGACGCCCGTACCGAACAGGCGAACGTGGGAGCGGTTGTTCCCCAGAACGTGTGATCGTCCCGGGAATCGTTGCCCCGCTCCCGTACGGCGTCGGATGATTACGGAGTGCGAGCGAAGGGCTGCAGACCGCGACCGCACCGTCCCACTGATGAACCTGTACGAGGAGAAGCACCACCATGAACGTCATCACCAACCTGCTCGCCGGCGTCCTCCACTTCCTGGGCTGGCTCGTCTGACGATCGCAGTGCCCGGCGCCGCCGGTTCCCCGTCCCAGGGAACCGGCGGCGCCGCCGCGTGCGCGGGTTCCCCGGATTCCCGTACGGGCCGGGTTAGCGTGCGGCCATGACCTACCGGTCGCCGTCCCCGTACGTCCCCGCGGGCCGTCCCCGCCGCGCGCGGAGGCCCCGCCGTCCCGCGCTGCCCCGGCCTCCCCGCCGCACCCGCGGCCCGCGGCTCACCCGGCGCGGCCGCCTCGTGCTGCTGCTCGGAGCCCTGCTCACCGTGGCCGCCGCGATCTCCGTCCCGCTGCTGCTCACCCCCGACGAACCGGCCGTCGAACAGCCCCGCAACCTGCTCGTTCCCGAGGGCTGGCGGACCGGCCAGGTGTACACCGCCGTCGACCGGGCCCTCGGCCTGCCCGCGGGAACGGCGAGGAAGAAGGCGACCGCGCGCGGCACCGCCCTCCCGCTGCCCGCCGAGGCCGGCGGCAACCCCGAGGGCTACCTCTTCCCCGCGACCTACCCGGTGCTCGCCGCCACCTCCCCCGAAGGGCTGCTGCGCTTCATGGTGGACACCGCCGGCAAGCGCTTCGGGGCCCCGCGGGTCGCCGAGGGGGCGCGGGCGCACGGACTGAGCGTCCACCAGGCGGTGATCGCGGCCAGCATCGTCCAGGCCGAGGCCGACAACCCGGAGGACATGGCCAAGGTCGCCCGGGTCGTGCACAACCGCCTCGCCCGGGACATGGCCCTCCAGATGGACTCCACCCTCAACTACGCGCTGGGCCGCAGCACCGTGGACACGACGTACGAGGACACCCGGAGCACCAGCCCGTACAACACCTACGAGCGCAAGGGCCTCCCGCCGACCCCCATCGGCAATCCGGGGGACCAGGCGCTGGACGCGGTGCTCCGCCCCGCGGACGGCGACTGGCTCTACTTCGTCACGGTCGCCCCCGGCGACACCCGTTTCACCGCCGACTACGAGGCCCACCGGGCGAACGTGGCCGAGTTCAACGCCAACCGGAGCGCGGCCGCGCAGTGAGGCGGCCGGTCCTGCGCCTCGCCTCCGTCGCGGCCGGGCCCGCGACCGGGCCCACAACCTGGTCTCAGCCGGTCGTGACGCCGGTCCGCTCGCGGGCGAGGAGGCGGCGGATGTCGGAGACGGCGGCGCGGCCGGCCCGGTTGGCGCCGATCGTCGAGGCCGACGGGCCGTAGCCGACGAGGTGGACGCGCTCGTCCCGCACCGCGCGCGTCCCCTCGACCCGGATGCCGCCGCCGGGTTCCCGCAGCCGCAGGGGGGTCAGGTGGTCGATCGCCGCCCGGAACCCGGTGGCCCAGAGGATCACGTCCACGTCGGCGGTCCGGCCGTCGTCCCAGGCCACCCCGGTCGGGGTGACGCGGTCGAACATCGGCAGGCGGTCGAGGATCCCGCGCTCGCGCGCCGCGCGGATCGCGTCGTTCAGGGGCAGCCCGGTGACCGAGACGACGCTCCGTGGGGGAAGCCCGCGCCGGACGCGTTCCTCGACGAGCGCGACGGCGGCCCGCCCCTCGGCTTCCCCGAACGGCCCCTCGCGGTAGACGGGCTCGCGCCGGGTGACCCAGAACGTCTCGGCGGCGACGTCGGCGATCTCCATCAGGTGCTGCGTTCCGGAGGCGCCGCCGCCGACGACGAGCACCCGCTTCCCCGCGAAGGCCTCGGGGCCCGGGTAGCCGGCGGTGTGCAGCTGGCGCCCGCGGAACGTCTCCTGGCCCGGATAGCGCGGCCAGAACGGCCGGTCCCAGGTGCCGGTGGCGTTGATCAGGGCGCGGGTCGCGTACACCCCCTCCGAGGTCTCCACCCGCAGCCGCCCGTCCTCGCCCTCCCGGACGGCGGTGACGTCGACGGGCCGGTGGACCCGCAGGTCGAAGGTGCGCTCGTAGGTGTCGAAGTACGCGCCGATCACCTCCGAGGACGGCCGGGCCGGATCGGCGCCGGTCAGCTCCATGCCGGGCAGCGCGTGCATGCCGTGGACCTTGCCGTACGTGAGGGAGGGCCACCGGAACTGCCAGGCGCCGCCGGCGCGCGGGGCGTGGTCGAGGACGACGAAGTCCCGGTCCGGCTCCACGCCGGCGCGCCGCAGGTGGAAGGCGGCCGAGAGGCCCGCCTGTCCGGCGCCGATGACGACGACGTCCACCGTGCGGGCCTCCGCGCCCCGTTCCCCGGCTGCGGCCTCTTCGACCTCGAAATCGTTCACACTTCTACCAACCGGCGCCGGGGCGCGGATCTTCCTGGACCCGGGCCACCCGTACTTCTGCACCCCGGAACGCCGGGCCCCGGCACGCCGGACCTCGGTGCCGGGAACGCCGGCACCCGGAACCCACCGCCCCGACACCCCGCCACCCCTCCGCACCCCGCTCCCGCTACCCCGCGGGCAGCAGTCCGCGCGCGGCGAGCTCGGGGCGCACGCCCTCGCCGAACCGGTACGCCTCCTCCAGGTGCGGGTAGCCGGAGAGCACGAAGTGCTCGACGCCCAGGTCGTGGTACTCCTCGATCCGGTCCGCGACGTCGGCGTGGCTGCCGACGAGCGCCGTCCCCGCCCCGCCCCGCACCAGGCCGACGCCCGCCCACAGGTTCGGCGCGATCTCCAGCTCGTTCCGGTCGAGCGAGCCCCCGCGGTGCAGGGCCGGCATCCGCCGCTGGCCGACGGACTCGGTGCGCCCGAGGGCCTCCTGCGCGGCGGCGACCGTCCCGGGGCCGACGTCGGAGAGCAGCCGGTCGGCCGTCGCCCAGGCCTCGCGCGCCGAGTCGCGCGCGATCGTGTGGATCCGGATCCCGAACCGGACCGTCCGGCCGCGCTCCTCCGCGAGCCCCCGGATCCAGTCGATCTTCTCCTTCACCTGCCACGGCGGCTCACCCCAGGTGAGGTAGACGTCCGCGTGCTCCGCGGCCACCGGTCCGGCCGCCTCGGACGAGCCGCCGAAGAAGACCTCGGGCAGCGGGTCCGGCGGCAGCGCCGTCAGCCCGCCGTGGATCCGGAAGTGCTCGCCCTCGAAGTCGAACGGCCGGCCGCCCCAGACGCCCCGCACCACCGAAAGGAACTCGGCCGTGCGCGCGTACCGCCGGTCGTGGTCGAGGTGGTCGCCGAACCGCCGCTGCTCGGCCGCGTCCCCGCCGGTGACCACGTTGAGCAGCAGCCGGCCACGGGTGATCCGCTGGTACGTGGCCGCCATCTGCGCCGCCAGGACCGGGGAGACCGCACCCGGCCGGAACGCCACCAGGAACCTGAGCCGCTCCGTGTGCTGGGCCAGGGCCATGGTGGTCAGCCACGCGTCCTCGCACCACGTCCCGGTCGGGGTCAGCACCGCCTCGAACCCCAGCCGCTCGGCGGCCTTCGCGATCTGGACCAGGTAGTCGACGTCGGGGGCGCGCACACCGGACACCCTCCCGTTCCGGGTGATCCCCCCGTCCGCGTAGGCGTGCCGGTCGACGAGGGTCCGGCCGTCGCCGCCGGTCGGCAGGAACCAGTGCAGGTGAACGGTCATCAGGAGGTCTTTCCGCGGACGTGCCGCGGCCGCCTGGGCCGAGGGCCACGTGAGGGTGCGCCCCGGCGCCCGCGGGCGCGGAGCGGACACGCGCGCACGGGGGACCCCGGGACGGAGAGGGGAAGGTGGTGGGGCGAGAGGGCGTCAGCGGCCGCGGCGACACGCGGCGGAGGCCACCCGGAGCAGGTCGATGTGACCACGCGAGGTGAGCGGGGCTGTACGCGACATGGCGCGAACGTAGCCGCCGCCCCCCGCCGGGTCAACGGCCGTCTCGGAGCCCGGACCGGACCCCGCTCCCCGATCCGGCCTGATCGGCAGGACGCCCCCTAAGCTGCGATCCGGTACCGAACCCGACCCCGGAGCGCACCACATGATCGACCGCGAGCGGCAGTACCCCTACCCCGACGCCCTGGCGCCGGAGGAGCCGCCCGCCCCGCACGAGCTGCTCGCACCCGTGGCCGGCCTGCTCGGGACGTGGGTCGGCCGCGGCAGGGGCGAGTACCCGACGCTCGCCGAGGAGTTCGCGTACGAGCAGGAGGTCACCTTCAGCCACGACGGGCGGCCCTTCCTCCACTACGAGGCGCGCGCCTGGATCGTCGACGCGGACGGGACCCCGCTGCGCCCGGCGGCGCGAGAGAGCGGCTGGTGGCGGATGAAGCCGGACGGCGGCGTGGAGGCGCTGATCACCCAGCCGACCGGCATCGCGGAGATCATGGTCGGCCGGGCGGGGGACGGCGCGGTCGACCTCGCCACGCACACGGTCGCCCTCGCTCCCACGGCGAAGCACGTCGAGGCGACCCGCCGCCGCTATACGCTCGCGGACGACGGCACGCTCGACTTCCTCCACGACCTCGCGGCGGTCGGGCAGCCGTTGCGCCACCACCTTTCGGCACAGCTGCGACGTGAGGACGGGAAGTAGCACATGGGAGAAGAGACCGACGTCGACCCGTACCTCTGGTTGGAGGACGTGTCGGGCGAGGCCGCGCTCGCCTGGGTGGCCGAGCGGAACGCCGAGACCGCCGAGGCGCTCGCCGCCGACCCCGGCTTCGACCCGCTGAAGAAGCGGCTGCGGGAGGTGCTCGACGCCTCGGACCGCATCCCGTACACCGTCCGCCGCGGCCCGCACCTCTACAACTTCTGGCGGGACGCCGAGCACGTGCGGGGCCTGTGGCGGCGCACGACACTGGAGCAGTACCGCAAGGACGCCCCCGAGTGGGACGTCCTCCTCGACCTCGACGCCCTCGCCGACGCCGAGGGCGAGAAGTGGGTGTGGGACGGGGCGCGGGTGCGCCGCCCGGACCACGACCTGGCGCTGATCCGGCTGTCGCGGGACGGCGGGGACGCCGTCGTGGTCCGCGAATTCGACCTGGAGAAAAGGGAGTTCGTCGCGGACGGGTTCCGGCTGCCGGAGGCGAAGACGCGGATCGGGTGGATCGACGCCGACACCGTCTTCGTCGGCACGGACACCGGTGCCGGCGCGCTCACCGACTCCGGCTACCCGCGCCAGGTCCGCAGATGGCGGCGCGGCACCCCGGTCGCCGAGGCCGAACTCGTCTTCGAGGCCGGGCAGGACGACGTGTCGGCCTGGGGGCAGCACGACAGCACGCCGGGCTTCGAACGGGACTTCGTCGGCCGCTCGCTGGACTTCTTCCGCAGCGAGACCCACCTGCTCCGGCCGGACGGCACCCTGGTCCGGATCGACGTACCGGACGACGCCCTCGCCTACGCGCACCGCAAGCACCTGATCGTCACCCTGAAGTCCGACTGGCTGGGGCAGCCCACCGGCTCCCTGCTCGCCTTCGACTTCGACGCCTTCCTGGCCGGCGACCGCACCCCCGAGGTGCTGTTCACCCCCGACGGCCGCACGGCCCTGGCCGGGCACGCCTGGACCCGCGGCCATCTGATCCTGGAGACGCTGCGGGACGTCAGCACCCGCATCGAGGTCCTCACCCCCGCCCCCGGCGGCGGATGGACCCGCGAACCGCTCGTCGGGGTCCCCGAGCTGTCCGCCGTCAGCGTGGTCGACACCGACCCGGACGTCTCCGACGAGTACTTCCTGGACGTCTCCGGCTTCCTCCAGTCGTCCTCCCTGTACCGCGGGCGGATCGGCGGCGACTCCGAGACGCTCAAGCAGGCCCCGGAACGCTTCGACACCGCCGGCCTCTCCGTGGCGCAGCACTTCGCGACCTCCCGGGACGGCACCCGCGTGCCCTACTTCGTCATCGGTCCCGACCACGCCGCCACCGGCCCCGGCCCCACGCTGCTCTACGGCTACGGCGGCTTCGAGGTCTCCCTCACCCCGTACTACGGCGGGGTGACCGGCCGGGCGTGGCTGGAACAGGGCGGCACCTACGTCATCGCGAACATCCGCGGCGGCGGCGAGTACGGGCCGGACTGGCACCAGGCCGCGCTCCGCGCCGAGCGGCCGCGGGCCTTCGAGGACTTCGCGGCCGTCGCCGAGGACCTCGTCGCCCGGGGCATCACCACACCGGGCGCGCTCGGGGCGGCGGGCGGCAGCAACGGCGGGCTGCTGATGGGCGCGATGCTCACCCGCCATCCGGAGCTGTTCGGCGCGATCGTCGCCCAGGTGCCGCTCCTCGACATGGCCCGCTTCCACAAGCTCCTCGCGGGCGCGTCCTGGATCGCCGAGTACGGCGATCCGGACGACGAGGCCGACCTGCCGCACCTGCTGGACCTCTCGCCGTACCACGGGCTCGCGGCGGACCGGCCGTACCCGCCGGTCCTCCTCATGACCTCGACCCGCGACGACCGCGTCCACCCCGGGCACGCCCGGAAGACGGCGGCCCGGCTGCGGGAGCTCGGCCATCCGGTGCTCTTCCACGAGAACACCGGCGGCGGCCACGCGGGCGCGGGCGACAACGAGCAGGCCGCGCACAACAGCGCCCTGATGTACACCTTCCTGCGTCGGCACCTCACCTGACGCGGCGGCGGTGACCCGGTGCCCCGGCCGCGACCGGGGCCCCGGGTCACAGCCAGCCCGAGCGCTGGGCCTGGAGCGCCAGCTGGAACCGGTTCGTCGCGCCGAGCCGGGCCATCAGGACCTGGATGCGGCGGAAGAGCGTGCGGCGGCTGACGCCGAGCTCGCGGGCGATGACCTCGTCGGCCGCGCCGCCCGCGAGGAGACGCAGCAGACGCCGGTCCGCGGGCAGGAGGCCGGCGGGCCGGGTGGCGCGGCCGTGGAAGGGCAGCGCGCTCTGCCAGGCCTGCTCGAACAGGGCCACGAGCGCGGAGAGCAGCCCGCACGGCTGCACCACCAGCATGGTGTTGTGGACGTCCGACTCCTTGATCGACAGGGACACCATCGCGTACGCCTCGTCGATGATCACGAGTTTCACCGGCACCGACGGCAGGACCCTGGCCTGCTCCCCGGCCTCGATGCACGGCTCGATGGCCGACTCCAGGTTCCCCGGGTGCTCCAGGGACTCCCGCGAGTACACGACCCGCTGCGTCACCCCGCGGGCGAGCGTCGCCAGCGCGTCCTCGGTGGCTCCCGGCAGGGGGAAGTACGGCGGTGAGTCGAGCTGTCGGATCTGCTCGCGCGCGCTCGTCCACGCCTGGCGCATCCGGAGCCCCACGGCGTCCCCGGTGACGATCTCCACGAGGTGGTCGCCGTGCGAGGCGAGCCGCTGCCGCCGGAAGGTCTCGAACGCGCCGCCGACGGTGATCCGGGACTCGTCGAGCTCTGCCGCCCGGTGCCGGCCGAGGATCTCGAGACCGGCGGCCGGCGGCACCGGCGCCACCACCTCGGGCCCCTCCTCGGCGGCGCTCGCCAGACCGGCGTCGACCAGCTCCCCGTACGCCGCCGCCAGCCCGGCGCCCGTCAGACCGGCCGCGGACCCGATGGCGCCGAGCGGTGCGGGGCCGAGTTCGAGGAGCTTCAGATAGACCCGGCCGGCCTCGTCGCCGATCCCCAGAAGCCGGAGCGCCTCACTGAGCTTCGCGTTCGCCATGGACCGCATTATCGTCCCCCGTCACCCCCGCGGTGGCCGATCAGTGCCACTGGCGGTCCTGGGCACCCGGCGGCCGCGCGGCGCAGTACCGTCCGGATGCCACCGACCACCGGTGGCCTGGCAACTCACCCGGAAGAAGGTGCAGGACGTGGCGAAGGGTCGCAAGAACGGCCTCTACAACGGCGTCTCCGAGGAGCTTTCCGCCCTCATGAGGACCGGCTGGGCGGACACCGAGCGGCACGATCTCGAACCCGACGAGCAGGCCCCGCACGCGGCCCGCCGCCGCGCCGCGCTCTCCGCCCGCTTCCCCGGCGAGCGCCTGGTGATCCCGTCGGGCAACCTCAAGACCCGCTCCAACGACGACACGTACCCCTTCCGCGCGTACTCCGGCTACGTGCACATGACCGGCGACCAGGCCCGCGACTGCGCGCTCGTCCTCGAACCCCGCGCGGACGGCGGCCACGACGCCTACTGCTACCAGCTGCCCCGCGACAGCCGGGACAGCGACGAGTTCTGGATGGGCTACACGGCGGAGCTGTGGATGGGCCGCCGCCGCACCCTCGCCGAGTCCGAGGTCGTCCTCGGCCTCGCCTGCCGCGACGTCCGCTCCCTCGCCGACGACCTGGCCGCCGGCGCGGGCGTGCCCACCCGGATCGTCCGCGGCGTCGACGCCGCCCTCGAAGCGGCCGTCACCACCGACGAGGACCGCGACACCGAACTGGACGGCACGCTCAGCGAACTCCGGCTCGTCAAGGACGCGTGGGAGATCGGCGAGATGCGCAAGGCCGTCGACTCCACCGTCCGCGGCTTCACCGACTGCGTCGGCGAGCTGTCCCGCGCGGTCGCCTCGTCCGAGCGGTGGATCGAGGGCACCTTCTTTCGCCGGGCCCGCCTGGAGGGCAACCACGTCGGGTACGGCTCGATCTGCGCCGCCGGCGAGCACGCCACGATCATGCACTGGACCGACAACGACGGCCCGGTGCGGCCCGGCGAGCTCCTCCTGCTCGACGCCGGCGTGGAGACCCACTCCCTCTACACCGCCGACGTCACCCGCACCCTCCCCATCAGCGGCACCTTCAGCCCCGTGCAGCGCCAGGTGTACGACGCGGTGTACGAGGCCCAGGAGGCCGGCATGGCCGCGGTGAAGCCCGGCGCCCCGTACCGCGCCTTCCACGAGGCCTCCCAGCGCCACCTGGCAGCCCGGCTGGTCGAGTGGGGCTTCATCGAGGGCCCCGTCGACCGCGCCTACGAGCTCGGCCTCCAGCGCCGCTTCACCATGGCGGGCACCGGCCACATGCTCGGTCTCGACGTCCACGACTGCGCGCAGGCCCGCACCGAGGAGTACGTCGGCGGCGTCCTCGAAGCGGGCATGGTCCTCACCGTCGAGCCCGGCCTGTACTTCCAGCCGGACGACCTGACCGTCCCCGAGGAGTGGCGCGGCATCGGCGTCCGGATCGAGGACGACCTCCTGGTCACCGAAGACGGCCACGAGAACCTGTCGGCGGGCCTGCCGCGCTCCTCGGCCGACGTCGAGGCGTGGATGGCCCGGTTCGCCGGCTGACGCCCCGGAGGACGTCCACGGGTTTCGCCCGCGCGGAACCCGGCGTTGTCCCCGCGTTCAGGTCGCCGCCTCCTCCGGCGGCGACCTTCGGCCGGTGAGCCGCGACGCGGTGGAACAGCCGCGGAACAGCGGCGGAGCGGCAGGAGGACCCGTGAGGCGTGCGGCGGTGGGCGTGGTCGCGGTGCTCGCCGTGACCACCGCGGGGCTGCTCGCCGCGGCCCGCACCGGACCATCGGGACGGGGGGAACCGGCGCCGGGCCGTGCGGGGCCCGGCGCCGGCTGTACGTCGTCCGTCCCGTACGCCTCCGGCGCGGGCGGCTACGCGGGCTACCGCATCCCGGCCGTCGTCCGGACCCGGGCCGGCACCGTGCTCGCCTTCGCGGAGGGCCGGTCCGGCGGCGCCGGGGACAGCGGCGCCATCGACATCGTGGTGCGGCGCTCGGAGGACGGCGGGTGCACCTGGGGACCGCAGTCGGTCGCCGCGGACGGCGCCGGCGACACCCGCGGCAACCCCGCGCCGGTCGTCGACCCGCGCTCCGGCGACGTGGTCCTCGTCAGCTCGTTCAACGGCGGCGAGGCGACGGAAGGGCGGATCCTGGGCGGAGAGGTCCCCGCCGCGCGAGGCCGCCGGGTCTTCGTACAGCGCAGCTCCGACGACGGCCGGACCTTCTCCGCGCCGCGCGAGATCACCGCGTCCGTGAAGCGACCCGAGTGGCGCTGGTACGCCACCGGCCCCGGCCACGCCCTCGCCCTGACCCGGGGCCCGCACGCCGGCCGCCTCGTCGTCCCCGCCAACCACTCCGCGCCGCCGGCCCCGGGCTCCGGGGACACCGGCCGCGAGCCCCGCCACTACGGGGCGCACGCCCTCCTCAGCGACGACGGCGGACGGACCTGGCGCCTCGGCTTCGTCGACGACACCTACGACGGCCTCGTCAACACGAACGAGTCCGCGGTCGCCGAACTCCCCGACGGGAGACTCTACTTCAGCTCCCGCGACCAGCTCGGCACCAGTCCGGGCAACCGGGCGGACGCCGTGTCGGCCGACGGCGGCGCCACCCTCGCGCGCCCCTTCACCCCCCAGCGCACCCTGGACGGCGTCCCCGTGGTGCAGGGCGGCGTCCTGTACGTCGGCGGGCCGGGCGGCGCCCTGCTCCTCTCGGCCCCCTCGGTACCGACCGCCCGCGAGGACCCCGCGCTGTGGAGCAGTACGGACGGCGGCCGGACGTTCCGCGCGCCGCTCCTCGTCTCCCGGCGGAAGGCCGCCTACTCGGACCTGGTGCGCCTGGACGCGGGCACGGTCGGGCTCCTCCACGAGACGGGGACCGCGAGCCCCTACGAGACCGTCGAGTTCCGGCGGATCCCGATCGGCGCGGGCGGAGTGCCGGAGGTCGAGCGCTAGTTCGGTGTTCGGGCGCGCGGGCGGGGCCGAAGGGGTGGAGAGTTCACCGATTCAGGTGATAGCGGTCAAGGTGAAACGTCCCTTCATTCCAGGGCGCGGCCACCCTCGACGTGACACGCGGAGCCACCCTGTGGAGCACCCGATGCAGCTGATCCCCCGTCACGACCCTTACCTCGTCGTCCGATCGACCGGCGGTGCCACCGTCGCCGCGCTCCGCGGTGAGCTCGACCTCGTCCTGGTCCGGCACCTGCGGCCCGAGCTCGACGCCCTCGTGCGGGAGTCCGACGCCCTGACCGTCGACATCCGGCGCCTCACCTTCTGCGACGCCACCGGGCTCGGCCTCCTCGCCCACTGCGCCGGGCGCGCGCACCGGCGCGGCACCCGTTGGCGACTCCTCTGCGACCAGCCCTGGATCCTCCGGCTCATCCGCCTCAGCGGGCTCGTCGACCTGCTCCGCCCGGAGGCCGCGCCGGACGGGCCGGCGGTCCAGCCGGACACCGCGTTCCCGCCGCTCCCCGTGTTCCCCGTGCCCTCCGCCGAGCCCGGGTGGTCGGGGCCGGGCCTCGCCGGACGCTTCCCGTAGGAGTGGCGGAAGGGCCCGGCGAGGGGCTCCCGGACGGTCGGGTCCGGGGCGCGCGCGTGGCGGCTTCCCGACCGGCGGGGGTGGCGGATGGCCGCCTCACCAGGGACTTCGGGCGCGGAGCGCGGTACGGTCGGCGGCATGTCTGAAGTCCGGTTGACCACGCCCTCCTTCCTCGTCCTCGGCATCATCGACAAGCTGGGCGAGGCCAGTCCGTACGACGTGAAGGTCGAGGCGGCGCGGACCGTGGCGCCGTTCTGGTCGATGCCGCACGCGCAGGTCTACGCCCAGTGCGACCGGCTCGTGGAGGCGGGGCTCCTGTCCGAGGTCCGGCAGTCGGGCGGCCGGAACCGGCGCCTGATGCGGCTCACCGAGGAGGGCGCGGAGGCCCTGCGCGGCTGGCTCGCCGACCCCTCCTTCGTCCCGGTCGAGGCCCGCGAACGGGGCATTCTCAAGCTGTGGTTCGGCGCGAGCCCGCGCGTCCACGCCCCGGTCCAGCTGGAGGAGCACCGCAAGACCCTCGACGGGTACGAGGAACTGGCCGTGGACGTGGGTGAGTTGCTGACCCGCGGGCAGCGCGAGGCGCTGGAGTTCGGCATCCGGTATGAGCGGATGATGGTCGATTTCTGGCAGTGGGTCGAGCGCCGCGAACCCTGAGTTCGTTACCGACCGGTTGACCTGGGCCCGGCCCCGCCCTACCTTCCTCCATAGTCCAGACAGGACTATGCGGGTGCGGAGGAGGGGGACCGCCGTGGGGCGTCCGACGAGCACGAGACGGGGCCGGGCCGCCGTCGTCGCGGTGACGGTGGTCTGCCTGGCGTACGCGCCGATCGCCATGACCGAACTCTGGCCCTACGCGAGCCCCGGGGCCCCGGCCCCCGGCGAGTGGATCCTCGGCCGGTCCGTCTCCCCGGAGTTCGTCGCCGAGGCCGTGCGCGACCGCATGGGACCGTACGGGCGCAGCCTGCTCCCGCTGATCGTGCACTCCGTCCTGGGCGGCCTCCTGATGCTGCTCGGCCCGGTGCAGCTGCTGTCGGCCGTGCGCCGCCGCATCCGGCTGCACCGGATCACCGGCACCGTGTTCGCGGTCACCGTGTACGCGTCGATGGCCGGCGCCGCGCTCTACCTCGTCCGCACCCCGCCGGAACAGGCCTTCAGCGGGGCCGCGTTCTGGATCGTCCTCGCCACGATCCTCGTGGGCACCGTCGGCAGCGTGACCTTCGGCGTCCTCGCCGCCGTCCGCGGCTTCCCCGACCTGCACCAGCGCTGGCTGCTGCTCTGCTACGGCTTCCTCATGACCGCCCCGCTGCTGCGGCTCGAATGGGGCTTCCTCCCGTCCCTCTACCCCGGCCTCGGCATCCTCGACATCAACCGCGTCGCGATCATGCACCTCGGCTCGCTCGTGGCCTTCGGCGCGCTCCTCGCCTCCCGCGCCCTCGACCGCCGCGACACCGTCCCCTGCCTCACCGGCACCTGGTGCCCCGCGCCCGTCCAGACGGCCGCCCACCTCGCGGGCGCCGCCGGCCTCGTCTGGATCACGGCCGCCTTCCTCGACGGCGGGACCGCCGGCCGGCGCCTGCTCGTCGCCTACCTCGTCCCGTACGCCGTGACGTACGCCGTCGTCGCCGCACGGGCGGTCCGGGCCGGCGGGCACTGGGCGCGCGAGGAATGGAGGCTCCACCTTGCCGCCCTCTGCCTTGCCCCCGCCTTCTCCGCGGTGACCGTGCCCGTACTGGAACGCTCCATGGGCCTCGACCGGCCCACGGCCATGATCGCGGGCGTCGGCATCGGCGGCGGCATGCTCGCCTACGCCGCCGTCACGGTGGTCAGCCTGCGCGTCCTCCACGCCCGTGAACTCCTCAGGCGCCGCCAGGCGTTCGCCGACCTGCCGACCGCCCCCGCCGAGGGCGTCACGGCGACCCCCGCCACCGCCACGGAAGGACGGCAGGCATGAGCGACACGGTGCAAGGCCGGGAACTCTCGCCCGCCGTCGTGCTCCTGAGCGGCGTCGTCGGCGGCATCAGCCTCGCCGTCGGCGGACTGCTCGCCGCGACCAGCCTCCTCGGCTACCGCGCCGGGGCCTGGGTGTCGCCGGAAGCCTTGAGCCCCGGGCTCGTCGGCGCGGCCATGCTGGGCGTGGCACCCGCGCTGTTCACCATCGGCCGGGCCCGCGTCTGGGAGGAGGTGCGGAGCCTCGCGCTGCCGCTCGCGACCGTCCTCGTCGGGCTCTTCGCCGTGAGCCTCCTGAACGCCGGCAGCCTCCAGGCCTTCCACGGCGGTCCGATCTTCCTCGCCCTGTTCAGCCTCGGCTGGGTCGCCACCCTCGGCGTGCTCGCCCTCGCCGCCGTGGGCTGCCTCGCCGCGCAGTACCGCAAGCCGGTCAGGACCGCGCGCCCGGTCGGGGAAGCGGACGCGGGACACGGCGCGGACGACGCACCGCGGCGGCCGTCCGCGCCGCTGCCCGGCTGGTCCAAGCCCCCGCTCGCGGTCCTCGGTTCCGGCTGGCTCGGCATCGGGGCGGGCCTCCTCGCCTTCCCCGGCTTCTGGGGCCCGCTGCTCCCCTGGACGGTGAACCGCGCCGACGCCCAGGGCCTCGGAGTGTGGGCGCTGTCCCTCGGCGTCGGCGTCCTCGCCTCCCTCGCCGAGGACGACCTCGCCCGCACCCGCCCCGCCCTCCGCGCCGTCCCCGCCGTCGCCCTCGCCACGGCCGTCCTCCTCGCCGTGCACGCCGGCTCCGTCGACTGGGCGTCGGGCCCCGGGATCGCCCTGGCGGCCCTGGTCACCGGCCTGTTCGCCACCGGCCTTTCGGGCCAGTGGCTCCTGTCCCGGGCCGACCGCCGGAGCGCCGCGGACACCTGACGGGGGCCGCGTGTCACGGACACCCGAGGGCCGTCGGCGCGTCGCCGGCACCCGCTGGGCGCCGGCGACCGGGCGCAACTCAGGGGCGCCAGCGCGGAGCCTCGTCGTCCGGTGTGTCCGGGCTCGCGAAGTGGAAGGGCACGGCCAGGTCGGCGGCGAGGGCCCGGCCCACCTGCTCCGCGACGACCGCCGACGGGTGGCGCGGCAGCCGCGCGCGGTCGTCGCCGAGGTGCCGGACGGCGGTTCCGTGGTGGACGGTGGCCAGGGTGCGCTCGCCGGCGGGCTCGTCGGTGATCGCGAGGAGGTCCACGAACCAGTCGCGCACGGTGTCGCCGTCCCACACCGCCTCGATCGCGACGACCCGCCCGGGGCAGCCCGCGGCGCGGGCCGCCAGGGACTCCTGGTCGAGCGGGCTGTCGGGGGTGCGGGCGACCCGGTCGCCGTGGTGCAGATAGCGGTGGTGGACGAGGAGTTCGGCGTTGTGGAGCCCCAGACCACGGGCGCGGCAGACCTCCAGGACGGCACGGACCGCCGGCATGCGGGCGTCCTGGAGGACGTAACCGTCGACCTGCGCGCGTATCCCGGCCGGCAGCAGTTCCCACCACTCGGACGCGTCCGTCGTTCCCATGCCTGCCATCCCCACCCGCCGTCGCTCCTGACCGACGCCAGGCTAACCCGCGGCGCGGAGCGCGCGCCCGGGCATTTCGGCCGGTCGCGGTGCCGGAACTCCGTGGCGGCGGAGGCACCGCGGGAGTGATGATGGCGGGATGACCCAGCCCGTGGAGACCGAGGAGCCCGTGGAGCCCGTGGAGTCCGTGGAAACAGCGCAGCCCGTGGAGACAGCGCAGCCCGTCGAGACGGTGGAACCCGTGGACGCCCTGATCGTCGTGGACGTGCAGTCGGCGTTCGTCACCGGGGACGGGGCCGTGCCGGCCGCCGCCCGGCTCGTCGACCGTACGGCCGACCTGATCGCCCGGGCCCGCGGGGCGGGCGCGCTCGTCGTCCACCTCCAGAACGACGGTCCGCCCGGCTCGGAGGACGAACCCCACACGCCGGGCTGGGAGCTGCACCACCCCGTCGAGACGGGCCCGCGGGAGACGGTGATCCGCAAGCCGCGCGACGACGGCTTCCACGGGACCCCGCTCGGCGGTGTGCTCGGCGACGCGGGGGTCACGGCGGTCGCCGTGTGCGGCGTCATGTCGGAGATGTGCGTCCAGGCGACGGCCCGTACGGCCCTGGAGCGCGGCTACCGGGTCGTCGTGCCGCACGACGCGCACGCCACCCAGGACTGCCCCGCCGTGCCGGGGGTCAGCGAGATCGTCCCGGCGGCCACGGTCTCCCGTGTCGCCGCCTACGCCCTCGGCAGCGACGCCGAGGTCACCGTGCCCGCCGCCGCCGTCGCGTTCACCGCGCCCCCGGCGGTCACTCCGCGCTGAGCGAGCGCCAGACGCGGTCCGGCAGGACGCGCGCGGCTTCGGCGAGGTCGAGGTCGTCGTCGTGCGTGCGGGCGAGCCAGCGGCGGGCGGTCTCCGCCGCCGGGCCGATGATCAGGGCCTCGACCACCGGCCCGGGGAGCGGCGCGATCTCGCCCGCCTCGACGCGCGGCCGCATCCACGCCCCGACCGCGGCGAGCAGCGGCTCCCCGGCCTCGCGGACGCGGTCGGCACGGGCGGTCGGGCAGCCCGAGTACGCCGAGGCGTGCAGGAACAGCGCCGCGTCGGGGTGCTCCTCGGTGAAGCGGAGGTACGCCGTGATCACCGCGCGCACCCCGGTGCGGGCGGTCCTCGCGCGGGTCAGGGCGGCGACGACCTGGCCGCACAACTGCTCCGTGCACCGGACGTACAGGGCGGCGGCGAGGCCGTCGAAGCTGCCGAAGTGGTGGTACAGGCTGCCGAGGCTGACGCCGCTGGCCGCCGAGACCGCGTTCACCGTGAAGCCCTGCCGGCCGGACTCCGCGTACACCCGCAGGGCGGTCGTCAGCAGGCGCTCGACCGTGGCCTCGCCACGCTGCTGCTTGGGGGACATGCCGGACACCCTAATGCAGCGGTGACTCCCCGTAATTGGACGCGGATTCCAGTAACGGGGCGGGAGCCGCCCTGGGGCGGGAGGTCAGCCGCGGAAGCCCTCGGGGCGCTCGGGCGAAGCCTCGGCGAGGGCCTTCGTCACCGCGTCCACGCCCTCGCGGAGCCCGTACACCGGGGTGTCCGGCTGCTGGCGCCAGGAGTCGTCGATGCCGCCCGCGTCCACGGTGTCGAAGCCGAGCTCGTCGATGAGGCGCCGCACCCGCTCCTTCGCCGCCGCGTCGTCGCCGGCCACCGGCAGGGCCAGCCGCTCCGGGTCGCCGGCCGGGCGCGGTCGCTCCAGGATGTCCTCCGCGTAGGTGCCGTTGAACGCCTTGACCACCGGGTGGCCGATCTGGCGCTCGGTCCAGCGGCTCTCCGTCAGGCCCTCGTCCTCGATGGCGGCGATGCGGCCGTCGCGCTCCCGGGGGTAGTAGTTGCCCGTGTCGATGACGGCGAACCCGTCGGCGGCACCGTCGAACAGCCCGGACGGCAGGTCGGGAACGTTCTTCAGCGGGACGGTCACGACGACGACCTCGGCGCCCCGCGCGGCCTCGGAGGCGGCGACCGGCGTGGCCCCCGTCTCCGCGGCGAGCGCGCCGAGGGTCTCGGGGCCGCGGGAGTTGGCCACGGAGACCTCGTGCCCCAGGGCGGTGAGGCGACGGGTCAGGTTGCCGCCGATGTTGCCGGCGCCGATGATGCCGATCTTCATGCTGCTTCCTTCTGCTCCGGCCGACCGCTCCGACGGACCTCGTCCCGGGCCGGCTTCCTCGGGGTACGTCCGGTCAACCCGCCGCGGGGCTCCCGCGATTCCCCGATCGGCGCGCGGATCCCGAATCGGCCGGATCAGTACGGTCCGGGGTCGGGCCCGGCTCCGACTCCGGCGTCGCGCCCCGCTCCGGCGTCGTCTGCGCCGATGGTGTCGGTACGCGTACCCCGGCCTCGTTCTCCCGGGCGAAGCGCCCGGGGGTGGTGCCCACCAGCCGCTTGAACGCGCGTGTCAGATGCGACTGGTCGTAGAAGCCGGTCGCGGCGGCGACCTCGCCCGGGGCCTGCCCGTCGAGCAGCAGCCGGCGGGCGCGGTCGAGCCGGCGGGCCGTCAGGTACTGGTGGGGCGCGATGCCGAAGGCGCCGCTGAACGCCCGTACCAGGTGGGCGGGATGGGCGTGCAGCAGCCCCGCCGCCTCGTCCAGGGACAGCCCCTGGGGCAGCCGTTCGTCGAGCAGGTCCCGCAGGTCGTGGGCCACACCGGGATCGGCGGGCCGGGCGCGGGCCACGAGCCGGGGCCGCAGGTGCTCGCGCAGCCGTTCGCCGATCAGGGCGAGCCTGCTCTGTGCCTCCAGAGCGCCGCCGGGGTCCGCGAGCGCCGTGTGCAGCTGCCCGACGCGCCGGCGCAGCAGCGGGTCGATCAGGTCGGGCCCGTCCACCGCCGGCCCGATGAAGCTCTCGTCCAGCTGGCTCAGGTCCAGGTAGAGGACCCGCTTGCGGAAGCCGCGCGAGGTGGCGGGTGAGCCGTTGTGCGGGATCTGCGGCGGCAGCAGCGACACGGTGTCGTCCGGGGTGCCGCGCTCCCGCCGGTTCAGGTCGTAGCGCACGGCGCCGTCGTCGACGATCAGCAGCGTCCACACGTCGTGGACGTGCATGGGGTAGGCGTGCTCGGTGAAGTGCGCGTGGAAGACCTCCACGACCCCCGGCACGTGCGGCCGCCACGCCGAGATCTCCTGCCTGGCGGGCATGCAAAGAATGTACAAGACGGCGCGGGGGCCCGGTCGGCACTCTCGGGGCATGACGACCACCGACACCGCGCCCGTCCGATTCGACACCAAGATCGCCGTGCTGCTCCGCGAGGACCTGGAGACCTGGCAGCGGCTCAACGTCACCGCGTTCCTGGTCAGCGGCCTCGGCACGCAGCTCCCCGAGCTGGTCGGCGAACCGTACGCCGACGCCGACGACGTCCCCTACCTGCCCATGTTCCGCCAGCCCGTCCTGGTCTTCGAGGGGACGAAGGAGACGCTGACCGCCGCCCACGCCCGCGCCCTCTCCCGAGCGCTGCCCCGGGCGGTCTTCACGACCGACCTCTTCACCACCGGCAACGACCGCGACAACCGGGCCGCCGTACGCGCCGTGGGCACCCACCACCTCGACCTCGCCGGGATCGCCGTCCACGGGCCGCGCAACGCCGTCGACAAGGTCCTCAAGGGCGCCCGCATGCACCCCTGACGGCCGTTCCGTACCGCCGGAACCACCGCCCCTCCCCGGCGACTTCGAGCCCGTTCCACCCGCCCCGCTTCCGCCCGGCCCCGGCGCGGACCCCTCCGCCAGGCCCCCTCGGCAGGTGCTGACGGACTCGTTGTCGGTGGCGTGCCGTACAACTGGGAACCGGGGAAAATCGGGACGGTACACCGCAGGACGTACGACCGTACGGGGGGACTGGTACGTGGAGACATTCGGGGACCGGGGGTGCGAGGGTCGCGCACCCCTCGTCGGGCGGGCCCGGGAGCTCGACCGGCTCGACGCGCTGCTGCGCCGACGGGCCGGGGGAGAGGGGCCGGTGGCCGTCGACGTCACCGGCGACCCGGGCATCGGCAAGACCCGCCTGCTCGCCGAGTTCGCACTGCGCGCCCGCCGCCGCGGCACGATCGTCCTGCACGGCCGTTCCGGGCCGGGAACGGAACCCGGCACGCCCTTCCACGTCTTCGCGGACGCCTTCGCCGACCTCGATCACCGGGACCGCGCCACGGCACCGGACCTCGCCGCGCTCGCGGACCTCGTGGACCTCGCGGACCGCGTGGAGCCGCCGCTCGTCCCGGCCCGGGACGGAGCGGCGGCGACCGACGGCTCCACGGCCGGCCGGGCGCGCCGCGTGCGCCGGATCGCCGCCGCCCTCGGGCGGGTCGCGGACCCCGGGCTCGTGGTCGTCCTCGACGACCTGCACGGCGCGGATCCGGCGTCCGTGGAGCTCGTCGACCACCTCCTGCGGCATCCGGGCCGGGCACCCGTCCTCCTCGTACTGGCCCGCAGGGAGCGCCAGACGCCGCCCGAGCTCGCGTCCGTCCTGGCCCGCGCCGTCGACGCGGGGACCGTCTCCCCGCTGGCCCTCGGGCCGCTGGGGCCGCAGGAGTGCGCCGAAGGACTCGCCCCCGGACTGCCGCCCGAAGCAGCACGGGAGGTCCACCGCGCCAGCCTCGGCGTCCCGCTCTACTACCGGGCGCTCGCGGCCGCGCGCACCGGCCGGGGCGAGGCGGCCAGGACCGGACCGGTGGCGGTGCTCCTCGACGAACTGACCCCGCTCGGCACGGCGGAACGGGCCGTCGTCGAGGCCGTCGCCGTACTCGGGGACCGCGCGACGGCCGAACTGGTCGCGGCCGTCGCCCCGCCCGCCCCCCAGCGCATGGAACGGGAGGACGTCGACGGGGCCTTGAGGGCACTCGCCCGCCGCGACCTCGTCCGGCCCGACGAACACGGACACCGCCTCGCGCTGCGCCACCCCGCCCTGCCCGAACTCGTGCGCGGCGCGCTCGACCCGTGGCGGCGCCGCGCACTGCACCGACGGGCCGCGACCGCCCTCGCCGAAGCCGGAGCACCCCTGACCGAGCGCGCCCCGCACCTGGTGCGGGCCACGACGGCGTGGGACCCGGCCACCGCAGCCGAACTCGTCCAGGCCGCCGACCTGATCGGCGCCGCCGACCCCGCGCGCGCCGCCGACTGGCTCGCCGCCCTCCTCGACCTGCTCCCCGACGCCCCCGAACACCGTTCCTCCCGAAGGGACCTGATGCTCCGACGGGCCCGCGCCCTGGGGTCGGCCGGACGCGTCGCCGAGAGCCGGGACCTCCTCCACCGGCTCATCGACGCCTGCCGCCCCGACGGGCCGGCCGCCCCGGGCCACGGCGGCGGACGCGCCGACGCGCGCCACGGCGAGGACGACGACCCCGCCGCCACGGCGGAACTGCGGACCTCGGCCGTACTCCTCTGCGCCTTCATGGAACGGCACCTCGGCCGCTACCCCGAGGCCGACGCCCTCCTCCGCCGCGAACTGGAACGCACCCCCGGACCCCGGTCCGACCTGCGGACCTGGCTCGTCGTCGAATGGGGCTGCCGCGCCCTCTTCGCCGCCCGCTACCCGGAGGTCCGCCCCCTCGTCGCGGGCACCCTCGACGAGGCCGGGGCGCGCGGCGACGAGCCCGGCACGGCCGAGGTCCTCACCCTGGCCGCACTCGGCGAGGTGTACGAGGGGGAGACCGCCGCCGCCCGCGTCCACGCCGCGCAGGCCGCCGCGCTCACCGACGCCTTCACCGACGGGGCCCTGGCCGGCCACGCCGAGTCGCTCGTGCGCCTCTGCTGGGCGGAGGTCTTCCTGGAGCAGTACGGGGCGGCCGAGCGCCACGCCACCCGGGGCGTCGACATGGCCCGCCGCGCCGGCCGCCCCTTCGCGCTCTCCCAGCTCCTCCTCTGCTCGGCGTACGTCCACTTCCTCACCGGCCGCGTCGGCGCCGCGCTCGACCTGGCCGACGAGTCCGTCGCGGTGGCCCGCGCCCTCGGCGGCGCCGAACTCCTCGGATTCAGCCGGGCGATCAGAGCCACCGTCCTCCTCCACGCCCGCCCCCTCGGCGACCCCGAGGCGCTGGCCGCCGCGGAGGAGGCCGCCGCCACCGTGGGGACGGCGGACGGATGGTGGGCCACCCAGACCCGCTGCCTGCTCGGCTACAGCATCCCGCTCGCCCAGGACCCGCACCGGGTGCGGGAGGTGCTGGTACGGGCGGGCGGCGACCGGGACCTCTCCCGGCTCCAGCCCTCGCTGCGCCCCGGCTACCTCGAACTCCTCGCCGGCGCGGCCCTCGCCGCCGGCGACCCCGCGGAGGCCGAGCGCGGGGCGCGGCTCGCCCTGACCGAGGCGGACCGGCTCGGCCTGCCCGTCCAGCGGGGTGCGGCCCAGCGAGCCCTGGGCCGGGTCCTCGCCCGGCGGGGCGAACCGGCCGCGGCGGCCAGGGCGTTCATCGACGCGGCCCGGGAGAGCGCCCGCTCGGGCGCCGCCGTGCGCGAGGCCCACAGCCTGCTGCTCGCGGCCCCCGAGCTGCACGCCGCGGGCGACGGACCGCGGGCGGCCGCGGTGTGGCGAAGAGGCCGCAGACTCGCCGCCGAGGGCGGGGCCCGGATGCTGGTGGACCTGGCCGACCGCACCCGGCCGGCCGGCCCGGTGGGCGCGGCCGGGGGACGGCTCGCCGTCCTCACCCCGCGCGAGCGCGAGATCTCGGCCCTCGTCGCCGAGGGGCTCACCAACCAGGCCGTCGCCGACCGGCTCTGCCTCAGCCCGCGCACGGTCGAGAGCCACGTCGCCCGGGTCTACCGCAAGACGGGGGTGGAGACCAGGGCCGGACTCGCCTCGCTGGTGGTGCGGGCCGGGACGGGCGGCGGTCAGTTCTCGCGCGGGTAGGTGGTGATCACCCGGCCCTTCGCGTCGGCCTTGAGATAGGCGGAGCCGTACGTGTCGGACAGGTAGACGCTCAGTCCGGGACCGCTGCCGAGGAGCGTCGAGGCCGGATTCACGACGAGATAGCGGCTCGTCGGCTCGGCGACCCCCAGGTCCTTCTCGGCGCGCTTCAGGAGCGCCGGCAGGGCGTCCCAGTCGAAGGCGTCCAGGTCGGTCGGCACGGTGCCGGGGAACGCGGTGCCACCGGCCCCCTCCCGGACGGCCACGTCCTCGCCCCGGTAGACGTACCGGTCGTAGCGCTTCGTGCTGCCCTTGACGACCGCCTCGGCCACCGCGTACTCCGGGTACACGACGAAGCCGGTCACCTTGGCGCCGCCCGAGGCCGCCTGCACCGCGGCGACGGCCGCCCTCACCCCGTCGGGGGTCAGCAGATCGCGGGGCGCCTGGGGCGTCGCCGTCCTGCCCGGGGTGGCGGGAGCCGTCGTCCGCCGGCCCGACGGGCCCTGCTGCGCGGGAGGTGCCGCGGTGTGCCCGTCGGCCTTCTCGTCCGCCCGCCAGTCCCAGGCCGTCGCGCCGACGGGGATGCCGACCGCGAGGATCACCACGGCCGCGACACCCAGGAACCGCCGCCCGCCGCGCCGCCCGCCGCCGGTACGCGCGGATGCGGGGACCGTGGCGGGCGCCGACTGCGCCGACTGCGCCGACTGCGACGGGGGCGCCAGGTGGAACGAGGTCGCGTCCGCCGACCCCGCCCCGCCGCCCGCCAGGCCCGGCGCCGCCGGTCCCGGGTACGGCGCCGCCGGTCCCGGGTACTGCGCCGCCTCCGCGGGCGGCCGCGCGTCCCGTACCCCGGACGCCTCCTGACGCGCCGCCGGGTCCCCCGACACGACGGCGGCCAGGGCGCGGTCGAACTCCTCCGCGCCGGGGCGGGCCGAAGGGTCGCGCACCAGCACACGATCGAGCAGACCGGTCAGCGCGCCGGCCCGCAGCGGAGGGGGCACGTCGTCGGAGAGGACGGCCGCGAGCGTCGCGAGGGTGTTCTCGCGGCGCAGCGGGTGGCGGCCCTCGACAGCGACGTACAGGAGCATGGCCAGGGACCACAGGTCGGCCGCCGGCCCGCTCGTGCCGCCCCGGATCCGCTCGGGCGCCATGTAGTCCGGCGATCCGATGATCGAGCCCGACGCGGTCAGGACGGTGGACTCGCGGATCGCCGCGATGCCGAAGTCGGTGAGCACCGGCCGGCCGTCCGGCCGCAGCAGGACGTTGGCGGGCTTCACGTCACGGTGCTCGATGTCCCGCTCGTGGGCGGCGCGCAGGGCCGACAGCAGCTCGCGGCCCAGCCCGGCGGCCTCGGCGGGGGTCATCGGGCCCCGGTCCAGCCGGTCCTGGAGCGAACCGCCGGTGACGAGCTCCATCACGATCCACGGGTACGTTCCCTCGCCCGCGTCCACGATGTGGTGGATCGTCACCACGTTGGGGTGGTCGATCCGGGCCAGGGCGCGCGCCTCGCGCAGCACCCGGGCCCGCAGCGTCCGGGCGCCCTCGGTGTCGTGTTCAGCCAGCGCGGGGTCGGGGGGACGGACCTCCTTCACCGCCACGTCACGGTGGAGGGCCAGGTCGCGGGCGCGCCAGACCGTTCCCATGCCGCCGCCGCCGAGCCGCTCCACCAGCTCGAAGCGGCCGTCGATCACTCTGTTCACACGCACCTCTGTACTCGGTTCCTCGCGGCGACTCCGGTGTCCGGCCCGGACCCGCCCACGTCGCCGTACACGTTCACCTGATAGCTCCCCGGCGGCCCGTACGGCTCCGGTAGCCCGCACAGTTCCGACCACGGACCGTACCCACCGGAGCCGTCCGCGTCCCCGGCGGGGGCGGCCCGGCCGGCCGTCCCGGCGACGGCGCGCGCGTGCGCCGCCCGACGGCCCAGCGCCTCGGCGTGCCGAGGATCCTCCCACCGCCCGGCCCGCGCCGCCGCGACCGCGTACCCCCGCGCGGCCCGCCCGGCTTCGCCCAGACCCAGCGCGCAGTGGGCCAGCCACGCCCCCGCCCGTACGAGCGCCGCCTCGTCGCCGTCCTCCGCGAACCCCGACAGGGCCTCTTCGAGCAGGGCCGCCGCCTCACGGAAGCGGCCGGCCCCGGCGTACACGCAGCCGAGCCGCAACCGGGCGAGCGCGCCAAGGCAGGGATCCACCGCCGCACCGCCGGTCAGCCGGACCGCCTCCGTGAGGAGCGGCACCTCCGCGGGCAGTCCGCCCGGGGCGCCCCCCGCCCCGCGCGGGTCCTCGGCCGTCCGGGCGAGCGCGAGGCACAGCCGGGCCCGGTCGCCGCGGCGGAGCGAGGTGCCGGAGCCGTCGGTCGGAAGGGCGGACCGGAGCAGCGCGGCCGCCTCCTCGCGGGCGCCCGTGGAGCGCAGCACCCCGGCCAGGAGCAACTCGGACTCCACGGCTCCCCACGGCAGTCCCCCGGCGCGGTGGCCCGCCACGGAGGCCCGCAGGTGGACGATCGCGGCCGCCGGGTCGTCGGGCGCGGTGATCCGGCCCAGCAGCCCCCGGACGTCGGAGAGCGGGCCCGGCACGGCGGGGTCCGCCCGGTGCGGTGCGGCGAAGGCGATCAGCCGCCCGAGCTCCTCGCGCAAACCCGCCGCCCCGGCCGCCGGGTCGGGCGCCGCGCCGAGGAGATCCGCGCGCGCCCGGGCCCGCAGCAGGAACACGGTCGTCGCCTGGGCCACGGTGACCCGCCCGCTCCGGCACAGGCCGGCGGCCCGCTCGCACAGCCCCGTGAGCTCGGCGCGGGCCGCGTCCCCCGCGGCCTCGCCCGCCAGCACCGACCGCGCCCGGGAGACCAGCGCCTTGCCGGGCCGCCCGGCCCGCTCGTGCAGCTCGGCCGCCCAGGAGAACAGCGGCCCCGCCGCGGGCCGCGCCCTGCCCCGGCAGTCGAGCGCCGTCGAGTCCAGGGCGTCCGCGTGGTCCCCCGGCGTGATCGTCCCGCCCGCGCGCCGCAAGGCCGCCGCCGCCCGCTCCCACGCGCCGCCCGCCGCGGGGTGCCCTTCGGCGGTCAGCCGCCGGGCCCGGTGCAGCAGGCCGCGGGGGTCCTCCGGCCCGCCCCCGCCGGACCCCCGCGCGTACGGCGGCACACCGAGACGGACCTCGTCGGGCGAGCGGCTGGTCATGCGGGGCGCTCCGGGGAGAAAGGAGAGGGAGAGACGGGCAGAAAGGGGGAGGGGAGAAGGGGTGCAGGGGGCTGGGGTGGGGGCGCCGGAGTGAAGGCCGGGGGAAGGAGCGGTACGGCGACGGGTCCCGGGCACGGGTGGTGTGCGCGGTCCCGCGTACACCACCCGGAACGGGGCATACGCAGAGGTCGGACCGACTCTCCCAGGCCGACTCCGCCCCGCGCATCCGTAGAACTACGCAACCGCGCGGTCCATCGATCGGGCGCACTGCGCAGGGCCCGCCGTCGGGGACTCGGCTAGGGTGAATCGACAGGGATTGCGCCCCCTGGGGCCAGGCCGATGCGTAGGTCGATGCGTTGGAGACTCACCAGTCGTCGAGCAGGGTTCCGCAGCCGCCCCGGGCGGCTGTCGGGGACGCGGGCGTGCTCCGCGAGCTGCTGCCGATCGCCCTGTGGCGGGAGGACGCCGAGGGCCGGATCGTCGAGTGGTCGCTCGCCGCCCAGGACCTCCTCGGACACCGCCCCGAGCACGTGCTCGGACGGCTGGCCACCCCGCTCCTCGTCCCCGACGCCAACCGTGAGCTGGCCGAACGCCTCACGGACCGCGTCCAGGCGGGCGAGACCATGGTCGGCACGCTGCCGGTGCGCCACCGCGACGGCCACACGATCGCCATGGAGATGTGGATCGTGCCCGCCGCCGACCCGGAGGGGCGGCCCGGAGCGATGCTGATCGCGGTGGAGACCTCCGAGGTCCTGCGGATGCGGGAGAACCTGGCGGCGATGGAGAGCCTCTTCACCCAGTCGCCGATCGGGCTCGCGCTCCTCGGCCCCGACCTGCGCTTCCTCCGGGTGAACGACGCCCTCGCCCGGATGAACGGGATGCCGGCGGCGGAGCACGTGGGCCGCCGCCTCACCGAGGTCGTGCCGGGCGTCAACGCCGTCTCGCTCGAGTCGCTGATGCGCCAGGTCCTCGACAGCGGGACCGCCGTCGTCGACGCCCGCCGGGTCGGCCGTACCCCCGCGGACCCCGGCCGGGACCACATCTGGTCCTGCTCGTACGCGCCGCTCCTCGACCGGACCGACAGCCGGTCCCTGGGACTCATCGCCTCCCTCGTCGACATCACCGAGAGCCAGGAGGCGCACATCGAGGTCGAGCGGGCCCGGCACCGCTTCGCCCTCCTCGCCGAGGCCGGCGCCCGCATCGGCACGACGCTCGACCTGAAGCAGACGGCCGAGGAGGCGGTCCGCTTCCTCGTGCCCCAGCTCGCCGACTCCGCCGACGTGCAGATGCTGGAGGCGGTCCTCGAACCGGACGATCCGGCCGCCTCCACCCGGGGGGTCCTCCGGCGGCTCGCGGCCCGCTTCCCCGACCCGACCGCGCCGACGTCCCTCCTCGCCGCGGGGCAGACCTTCCAGATCCCGCTCGACTCGGTGTACGAGCAGGTCGTCCTCCGGGGACGGCCGACGAACCTCTACTCGTCCGACATCCCGGAGCTCTTCACGGACCCCCGCACCGAGGCGCTCCGCACCTACCTGGCCACCCGCATCGGCTCCGCGCGCCTGGTGCCCCTGGTGGCCCGCGGGCAGGTGCTCGGCGCGGTGACCGTGACCCGGCTGCGGACCCGTGAGCCGTTCGACGCGCAGGACTGCGTCCTCATCGACGAGGTCGTCGCCCGCGCCGCCCTCAACATCGACAACGCCCGCCTCTACACCACCCAGCGCGAGGCGGCGATCACCCTCCAGCGCAGCCTCACCAACAACGACCTCCCGGACGTCACCGGGCTCGAACTCACCGGCCGCTACCTGCCCGCCAGCGCCCACGACGTCGGCGGCGACTGGTTCGACGTCATCGCCCTGCCCGGCGGCCGGACCGGCCTGGTCATCGGCGACGTCATGGGCCACGGCATCCACGCGGCGGCCGTCATGGGCCAACTCCGCACCGCGGTGCGGACCCTGGCCCGCCACGACATCCCGCCGGCCCGGATGCTCAGCTCGCTCGACGCCGTCGTGGCCGACCTCGGCGAGGACGAGATGGCGACCTGCGTCTACGCGGTCCACGACCCGGCCGACGGCGGCTGGACCATCGCCCGCGCGGGCCACCCGCCGCCCGCCGTGGCCACCCCCGACGGCACCGTCGCCTTCCTCGACGGCCCGCCCGGGACCCCGCTCGGCACCGGTGCCCACGACTTCGGCACGGAGGAGGTCACCCTGCCCGAGGGCGGGCTGCTCGTCCTCTACACGGACGGCCTGATCGAGGCCCGCGACCGCGACCTCGACCAGGGCATGAGCCAACTGGCCCGGGCGCTGCGGCCCGTGACCCGCCCCCTGGACACGCTGTGCGACGAGGTCCTCGGGCGGCTCCTCGCGGGACCCGCCCAGGACGACGTGGCGATGCTGATCGCCCGCACGACCCGCTGACCACGCGCACGCGTACGGCTGCCCCGCGGGCAAGGGCGGTGGGTCAGCCACGCGTACGCCGGCCCGGCTGTCCCACGGGCCAGGGGCGGTGGATCAGGCTCCCGCTCGTCCGAGCCGGTGCAGGTCCCTGAGCAGGGCGATCTCCGCGCCGTGGTGCAGGAGCTCCTGGTTCACCCACCAGACGACGTCGAGGAAGAGCTCCTCCGGGTCGCTGCCGTGCGGGTAGGTGCAGTGCCCCACGGTGTCGAGGGCGGTGTCGTCGGCGGACAGCAGGGCGCCGCGCCAGGCGTCGGCGGCGGTGCCGAAGGCCTTGAGGGCGGTGGCGACGTCCCCGCTGACCTCGTAGTCGTCGCGGGTCAGGCGGTGGCTGCCGTTCGTGTGGTCGGCACGCAGCGCGAGCATTTCGGCGAGGTGGCTGAGCCGCCAGGCGATCGTCGTGAACGGCGCCGGCTCGGGGTGCGGCGGCGGCGTCGTGTCCCGGCCGAACTCACCCGCGCCCACGAGGAGGGTCGTTCCCGGCCCCGGACCGTCGGAGTGCCGGCGTACCGACCAGCAACCCGGCCCCGGCTCCCACAGGTACTCCTCGTCGGTCATCGGACCGACCCGCACGTCCGTGCCGTTCCCGCTGTCCATCAGCGGGCCCGCCATCCGGTCGGTCAGCCGCTGCCGCGCGAAGTCGAACTGGGCCAGCAGGGGAGCGAGCCGGGCGGGTACGGACATCAGGGGCTCCGGATCGAACGGGGACAGGGCGCTCGTACCCTGCCACACACCACGCCCGACCGCCCCCGAATAAACCGGAGTTCACGGGCGGGCGGTCCCCGCCCTCCGTCCGACCGCCTCGACCAGCGGCAGCAGCCGGTGCGCCACCCGCTCGCGCAGGGCGATCTCGGTGCGGGTCCTGACCACCCCCGGCAGTTGGATGAGCCGCTGGATGACGTCCTCCAGGTGCCCCGCGTCCCGCGCCACCACCCGGGTCAGCAGATCGCCGCCGCCGGTGATGGAGAAGGCCTCGACGATCTCCGGCACGCCGGCGAGCGCGTCGCCGACCTCGTCCAGGTGCCCCTGCGTCACCTCGACGTGCACGAACGCCAGCACCGGGTGCCCGAGCGCGGCCGGCGACAGGACCGGCCCCGTCGCCGTGATCACCCCGTCCCGCTCCAGACGGTCGATCCTGGCCTGCACGGTGCCCCGCGCCACCCCCAGGATCCGCGCGTACTCGCGCACGCTCGTCCTCGGCTGCTCGATGAGCAACCGCAGGATCCTGGTGTCGAGCTCGTCCACCGCCATCGTCCGACTGCCTCCTCTGTCCCCGCACGCCTCGACCGAACCGCCTCCGAACGGTCCCAATCCTCCGAACACCGCCCGAAGGCGTCCGAACGCCTCCGAACCGCGCTGATCCCCGACTGTACCCGTGTGCCGACGGCCAATGGCCCCGTCCGGTCAGTCACCCGAGCGGGGGACTGGGCCAATGGCCCACCCCTTCGTCCGGCGTTTGAGCCGATGCACCCCTTTCGGTTTATCCTTGTAGCCATCACATATTTTCGGCGCCGCGCAGCGCCGTCCGGCGACGAGGCCGGACCGGCCCGCGGTGCTTTCGTCGTGTCCGGGCCCCCGCCACCCCTGGGGAGCCCCGTGCGCGGTGAGGGAACAGAGCAAGGGGGGCGGGATTGGCCGCCGTGCGGAAGTACTTCATGGCTCCGGATCCGGGGCGGGTCAGGCTGAGGGTGTCGCTGCGGGCCGTGGTCGGCATCGCGCTCGCGGTCGCGCTGGCCGAGGTCCTCGGACTGTCCCTCGTCGCGTCGATCACGGCCGGTCTGGCCGCGCTGCTGGCCCTGTTCACCGTGGGTGACCCGACCGTGCGCCGGCAGGCGGTGACGACGGCGCTGCTGCCGACGGTCGGCTTCCCGGTGCTCGCCCTCGCGACCTTCCTGCACGACATGCCGCTCGCGCGCGACGCGGTGTGGCTGCTCGTGGTCTTCGCGGGGGTGTACGCGCGCCGGTGGGGGCCGCGCGGCCACGCCCTCGGCATCTTCGCCTTCATGCAGTTCTTCGTCACGCAGTTCCTGCACGCCCTTCCCGCGCAGCTCCCCGAGCTGTACGCGGCGGTGGCGCTCGCGCTCGCCGCCGCCGGGGCCGTCCGGTTCGGGTTCTGGTGCATCGAGCGCCGTGTGCCACCGCCGGCCGCGCCCGCCCCGCTGCCGGGGTCGGGGCTGGCCAGGGCGACCACCCGCCAGGCCGTCCAGGCCACGGTGGCCTGCGCCATCGCCCTCGCCGCCGGACAGCTGATCTCGCCCGACCGCTGGTACTGGGCCGTCGGCACCGCCTGGTGGATCTTCGTCAACACCGCCTCGCGCGGCGAGACGCTCGTGCGGGGCTTCCGCCGGGTCCTCGGCACGGTCGCGGGCATCGCCGCCGGCCTCCTGATCGCCGTCCCCCTCGGCGGCGCGACGGGCCCGACCGCCCTCCTCGTCGCCGTGTGCGTGTTCGGGATCTTCTACACCGCCCCGCTCTCGTACAGCTGGATGATGTTCTTCGTGACGGTCATGGCCGGCCTCCTCTACGGGCTGCTCGGCGTCCTGCACCCCGGGCTGCTGCTCCTGCGGTTCCAGGAGACGGCCGTCGGGGCGATCGGTGCGGCCCTCGGCGTGGCCCTGCTGCCCGTGACCACGCATGCGGCCACGAACGCGTGGATCGAGCGGGCGGTGACCTGCGTGCACACCTGCACGACCGCGGCCGCGCGCCGCCTCGCCGGGGATCCCGACGCCGATCCGGCGCCGCACGCCGGAGAGCTGGAGGTGCTGCTCGGCAGGGCGCGGCTGTCGCTCGCGCCGCTGGTGCACCCGCTGAGCCCGCTGCGGGCCAGGAAGGCGCGGGCGCGGCACGTGCTCGCGCTGCTGGACGACTGCGCGCGGGAGATCAGGGGACTCGCGGCGGTCGCGGCCGATCCGGACGCCTCGCACGACGCCCGGCTGGTGGCGGCGGCCTGGCGGGTGGAGGCCGCCGTGCACGCACTCGTGCCCTCGGACCGTGCCGTACGGGCCGAGGCGGAGGTCGAGGAGGCCGACGGGGTTCCGCGGCACCACCCGGGCGCCGAGACGGCCCTGGGGCACCTGCACGGGCTCGAGCAGGCGCTGGTCGACCTCGCGGCTCCGCTCAGGACCTCGCCCCGGGCCCCGCTGGTTCCGGCGGCCTGAGGAGGGCTGGGCGCTCGCACCTCCCCGTGCTCTCGGCCCCGCGCCCTGCTCCCTCGGGCCGGGGCCGCCCGGCTCCTGTAAAGCAGGACCCCGCCCGGCCCCCGCAAGACAGTCCTCACCCCGCCCACTTTGGTCTAGACCGCCTGCTACCGTCGGCCCGACGGACCACGAGGGCCGGTCGACCGCGACCGGAACCGGGGCAGGGGCCGGGACAGGGGAGGCGCCATGGGTGGCACAGGGGCGGTACGGGGCGGGACGCGCGCGTACATCGGATCGTTCACGTCGGCGGGCGGGCGCGGGGTGCTGGCCGCGGACGTGGACGAGGAGACGGGCACGCTGACCGTGACCGGAGCGAGCGACGCGGTCGCCGATCCGTCGTTCCTCGCGCTCGCGGGAACCGTGCTGCACGCCGTGTCCGAGACGGAGGCGGGCGCCGTGGCGGCCTTCGACGTCAGCGGGGCCGCGCCCCGGCCGCTCGGCGAGCCCGTCCCCGTCGGCGGGGCGGCCCCCACCCACCTCGCGCTCGCGGCCGGCCACCTCCTCACCGCGAACTACACCTCCGGCAGCGTCACCGCCCTGCCGCTGGCCGAGGACGGCACCGCGCGACCCGCCGCGGCCGTCCTGGAGCACGAGGGCCGCGGCCCCGTCGCCGACCGCCAGCGCGGCCCGCACGCCCACCAGGTGCTGCCCGACCCCAGCGGCCGCTGGGTGGTCAGCGTGGACCTCGGCACCGACTCCGTGCGGATCTGCGCCCTCGACCCCGGCACCGGGGCGCTGACCCTCCACGGCGAGACGGCGCTGCGCCCGGGTACCGGCCCGCGCCACCTCGCCTTCCACCCGGCCGGCACGCACGCGTACGTCCTGAACGAGCTGGAGCCCACGCTCACGGTCTGCCGCTGGGACGCCGCGGAGGGTGTGCTCGAACCCCTCGGCGAGACCGCCGTCGTCCCCGAGGGCACCCCCGGCCCCAGCTACCCCTCCGAGGTCGTCGTCGCCCCCGACGGCCGCTTCCTGTGGGCCGCCGTGCGCGGCGAAGACACCCTCGCGGTGCTCGCCCTCACCCCGGACGGGAGCCGGGCCGAACTCGTCGCCACCGTCCCCTGCGGCGGCCACTGGCCGCGCGACCTGGCCCTCGACCCGTCCGGCCGGCGCCTGTACGCGGCGAACGAGCGTTCCGGCGACGTCACCTGGTTCACCCTCGACCCGGACACGGGCGTCCCGTCCCGCGCGGGCGCCGTCGAGGCTCCGGCGGCCTCCTGCGTCGTCTTCGGCTGACGGTCGCTCCCCGGGGTACGACGAAGGGCCCGCGCCGGACGATTCCGGAGCGGGCCCTTCCGTGCGACGCGAGGGCGCGGGCCTCAGAGCGAGGGGGCGTCCTGCGGCTGCTGCGGCGGGATGCCGAGGGCGGCCGTGTACTGGGTGAGGACCAGCTTGCCGATGGCCGGGTAGGCGCCCAGCGGTTCGGCGGCGGCGCACCCGGCCTCCTTCGACGCCACGTCCAGGAGACCGTCGGCCAGCTCCGGGCCGATCAGGTACGGGGCGAGTGCCAGCTGCTCCGAGCCGGCGGCGCGCAGCTGGTCGGCGATGGAGGTGATCGAGCCCTCCTGGTCGAGCGCGGCGGCCATGACCGGCACGGCGAGGCGCGCGGCGAGCAGCATGCCGGTGATGCCGGCGGCCTGCACGGCCTCCTCGCCACCGACGGTGGCCAGGATGATGCCGTCGGCGGCCGTGGCGACCGTGAACAGGCGGGCGCGGTCGGCCCGCGCCAGACCCGCCTCGGACAGGCGCACGTGGAGCGCCTCGGCGAGCAGCGGGTGCGGACCGAGGACGTCGGTCAGCTCGGCCGTGTTGCCGGCGTCCATGACGGCCTGGCGGACCAGGCGCATCTGGGCGCTGTCCGGGCCCGCGAGCAGCGGGACCACGACGGCGGACGGACCCGTCGGCGCGCTGACCTCGCGGCCGGCGGCCACGGCCAGCTCGTAGCGCTCGGCGCGCAGCGCGGAGACCGACGTCAGGACGGTCGCGAGCGAGGGGTACTCGGTGTCGTCGCCCTCCAGGAAGCCGATCGCGGCCTCCAGGCCGGGCAGCTCGGAGCGGGCGATGCTCACGACCTCTTCGGCCAGCGAGCGTATGGCGGCGGAAGGCACGCCGGGAACTGCGAGAACCAGCGCGGGAGCGCCCTCGGGCGCCGCCGCGGGTTCGGGGCGACGGTGCCGCCCGGACTGGCGGGGTCGAGGCATTCGTACAGGCAGGCCGGAAGCAGGCCCAGTGGGGGAGCTCATGGCGCCGCATGCTACTGGTTTCGTCCACGGCGCCGTCGGCTGAGGTGCTGTCGCGCGCCTTCTGCCCCCGTATGTCCGGTCCCGATGCCGCCACCGCGCCCTCCACCCCGCACACCGGCCCCCACCTGGGCGGATACCCGGGCCTTACGCCGCTCCGCCCCCGAACAGGCGCAGCAGCGCGGGGTCCTCCGGAAACCGCAGTGTGCCGCCGGCGAGCGCGGCGGCGAGCGCGACCGCCCCGTCGAGCGGATCCCCGGCGGGAGCGACCGTGCGGGCGTGCGGGACCAGCTCCCGGAGCGCCGCGCGCAGTGGGGCGAGCAGCGGCTCGCCCATCTTGAACAGGCCCCCGGTCAGCGCCACCACCGCCCCGGGCCCGCCGGGGCAGGCGGCCTCCGCCGCCTCGGCGATGTGGACGGCCGCCCGCGCCAGGATGCCCGCCGCCACCGGATCCTCCGCGGCGCAGCGCCCCACCTCGGGGGCGAACGAGGCGAGCACCGCGGGTCGGTCCGTACGGGGGTAGAGGGCACCCGGCAGCCCCGCGGCCGGTCCGAACAGCTTCTCGGCCCGGACCAGGAGCGGCGCCGAACCGCCCCGCCGCCCGTCGTACGCGCGCATCGCCGCCTCCAGCCCGGCCCGGCCGATCCACGCCCCGCCGCCGCAGTCGCCGAGCAGGTGTCCCCAACCGTCGGCCCGACGCCACGACGCCAGGTCCGTACCGAGCGCGATCATCCCCGTCCCGCCCGCGACGACCGCCCCCGGCCGCTGCCCGAGCGCCCCGGCGTACGCCGTGACCGCGTCCGCCGCCAACGCCACCCGCCGCACTCCCCACGCCCCGGCGAACGCCCCCGGCAGTTCCGCCCGCAGCTCCTCTCCGAGTGTGGCCATTCCCGCGGCCCCCACGGCGACCGCGAGCACCGGCCGCGGCCCGTGCGGCTCCAGGAGCGCGCCGACGGCCGGCAGCACCTGCTCCAGGAAATGCCCGGCGGAGATCCCACCGGGGCCGGTCCGCACCGGCACCCGCGAGGCCACCGTGTCGAGCACCACCCCGCCCGCCGCCTCGGCCAGGGCGATCCGGAGTCCCGACCCCCCGGAGTCGACGCCGACGACCAGGCCCTCGGGGCGCTCGATTGCGGAATCCACGGTGCACCGTCCTCGCTGCGGGTGGAGAAGGAGAAGCTGCGTTGTCACTGTAGGCCGGTAGAGTGACGGACCGTGACAGCGCGACCGTTGAACGAACTGGTGGAGCCCGGTTGGGCGGAGGCCCTGCGCCCCGTCGCGGGGCGAGTGGCGGAGATGGGCGACTTCCTGCGGGCGGAGATCGCCGCGGGACGTACGTACCTGCCGTCCGGGGCGAACGTGCTGCGGGCGTTCCAGCAGCCCTTCGACGAGGTGCGGGTGCTGATCGTGGGTCAGGACCCCTATCCGACGCCGGGGATGGCGATGGGGCTGAGCTTCTCGGTCGCGCCCGAGGTGCGGTCGCTGCCCGGGAGCCTGGAGAACATCTTCCGGGAGCTGCACGGGGACCTGGGCCTGCCCCGGCCGTCGAACGGTGACCTGACGCCGTGGGCGCGCCAGGGCGTGCTGCTCCTCAACAGGGCGCTGACCACGGCACCGCGCAAGCCCGGCGCGCACCGGGGCAAGGGCTGGGAGGAGGTCACCGAGCAGGCCATCCGCGCCCTCGCCGCCCGCGGGAAGCCGCTGGTGTCCATCCTCTGGGGCAGCGACGCCCGGCGGGCCCGCCCGCTGCTCGGCGACCTGCCGGCCGTCGAGTCGGTGCACCCGTCGCCGATGTCGGCGGACCGCGGTTTCTTCGGCTCGCGGCCGTTCAGCCGCGCGAACGACCTGCTCCTCAAGCAGGGCGCGGAGCCCGTGGACTGGCGCCTGCCCTGATTCCGAACGGGGGCGGCGGGGTGTCTCAGACGACCGCCGCCCGTACGCAGAGGACGTCGGGGAGGTGCTCGGCGAGGAGCTGCCAGGTGTCCCCGTCGTCGGCGCTGGCGTAGACCTCGCCGTTCCGGTTGCCGAAGTAGACGCCCGCGGGGTCCGCGTCGTCCGTGCAGAGGGCGTCGCGCAGGACCGTGCCGTAGTGGTCGCCCTCGGGCAGGCCCCGGGTCAGCGGTTCCCAGGTGGATCCGGCGTCGGTGGTGCGGTAGACGCGGCAGCGTCGGCCGGCGGGGACGCGGTCGGAGTCGGCCGTGATGGGGAAGACGTAGGCCGTGTCGGGGCGGTGGGGGTGGGCGGCTACCGCGAAGCCGAAGTCGGAGGGCAGGCCCGAGCCGATGTCGGTCCAGTGGGCGCCCGCGTCGTCGCTGCGGAAGACGCCCCAGTGGTTCTGGAGGTAGAGCCGGTCCTTGTCGCCCGCGTCCTGGGCGATCTTGTGGACGCACTGGCCGAACTCCGGGTCGGGGTCGGGGAGGAAGACGGCGGACACCCCCTGGTTGGAGGGCGCCCAGGCGGCGCCGCCGTCGCGGGAGCGGAAGACGCCCGCGGTGGACACGGCGACGGTCAGCGCGTCCGGGTCGCGCGGGTCGGTGACGACGGTGTGGACGGCCTCGCCGCCACCGCCGGGCACCCACTTCGAGCGGGTGGGGTGCTCCCAGAGGGGGCGGACGAGCTCGAACGACTCCCCGCCGTCGCCAGACCGGAAGAGCGCGGCCGGCTCCGTCCCCGCGTACACGACGCCGGGGGAGTGCTCCGGTGCCGGGTGCAGCTGCCAGACCCGCTCCAGTGAGGCGCCGGTGTTTTCGGGGAACTTCACGGCGGGCCGGGCCGGTTCGGTCCAGCTCCTGCCGAGGTCGTCGGAGTGGAAGACGGAGGGTCCCCAGTGGGCGCTGTCCCCGCCCACGAGCAGGCGCGGGGTCGGCCGCCGGGTGTCGATGGCGACCGAGTAGACGGCCTGGGCGGGGAACTCGGGATCGTCGAACTCCCATCGGCCGTCGTGCCTGCGGCCGATGAAGAGGCCCTTGCGGGTGCCTACGGTGAGGAGTACGTCGGGCATGGCTGCCACCTCCAGGACGCCGTTGTCTCGGACAGTGGCCAGTCTGCACCCGCCCACTGACAACGCCCTCCGGACACACCCGGCGCCGGGGTGCCCGGGGCGGGGCGCGGTGCCCGGGCGGTCAGATCGCCCAGGCGTACGGGGCCGGGGCGTGCGTCTCGGCGCCGAGCTCGCGGGCGGCGCGGCGGGGCCAGGAGGCGTCGCGCAGCAGTTCGCGGCCGAGGAGGACCGCGTCGGCCTCGCCGTTGGCGAGGATCTTCTCCGCCTGCCCGCTCTCGGTGATCAGGCCGACGGCGGCCACCGGAAGCCCGGTCTCCGCCTTGACGCGGGCGGCGAAGGGCACCTGGTAGCCGGGGCCGACCGGGATGTCGGCCGGTCCGCCGTTGCCGCCGCTGGACACGTCGAGGAGGTCGACGCCGTGCTCGCGCAGGAGTGCGGCGAAGCGCACGGTCTCGTCGATCGTCCAGCCCTGCTCCTCCAGCCAGTCGGTGGCGGAGATGCGGAAGAAGACGGGCAGTTCCTCGGGCCACACGGCCCGCACGGCGTCGACGACCTCCAGGGCGAGCCGGGTGCGGTTCTCGAAGGAGCCGCCGTAGGCGTCCGTGCGGTGGTTGCTGTGCGGGGAGAGGAACTCGCCGATGAGGTAGCCGTGGGCGCCGTGCACCTCGACGACCTCGAAGCCCGCGTCCAGGGCCCGGCGGGCCGCGTCCGCGAACTGGCCGGTGATCTCCCTGATCCGCTCGACGGTGAGCTCGGTCGGCACCGGGTAGCCCTCGGCGAACTCGACCGGGCTGGGGGCGACGGGCTGCCAGCCGGGTCCGTCCGGCGCCACGGGGCCGCGGCCCTCCCAGGGGCGGTTGGTCGAGGCCTTGCGCCCGGCGTGCCCGATCTGGATGCCGGGCACGGTGCCGTGCTCCTTGAGGAACCCGGCGATCCGCCGGAGGCCCTCGGTCTGGGCGTCGTTCCAGAGGCCGAGGTCCGCGGGGCTGATCCGGCCCTCGGGGGCGACGGCGGTCGCCTCGACGAGGATCAGTCCCGCGCCGCCGGTGGCGCGGGCGGCGTAGTGGGCGAAGTGCCAGTCGCCGGCGACGCCCGTGTTCGGCCCGGTCATCTCCGCGGAGTACTGGCACATCGGCGCCATCCAGGCGCGGTTGGGCACGGTCAGCGAACGCAGGGTGTAGGGCCGGAACAGGGCGACGCTCATGACGGACTCCGTTTCTGGGTGCCTCGAAGACGCTCGTACGATACGCATCGTAGTACGGCACCTGTCAAACTACGAGAGGTCTCGTACAATGGGCGTCATCCCGGATGAAGTGGAGCCGCCGCCGTGACGACCACGACCAGCCCCCGCGCCCTCGAACACCCCGAGCGCCAGCAGATCCGCCTCGAAGTGGTGCTGCACGCGCTCGCGGACCCGGTGCGCCTGCGGATCGTGCGGGACATGGCGCGCGAGGGCGCGGAGCTGAGCTGCTCGTACTTCGACCTCCCGGTGACCAAGTCGACGACCACGCACCACTTCCGGGTACTGCGCGAGAGTGGCGTGATCCGGCAGGTGTACCGCGGCACGGCCAAGCTCAACGCCCTGCGCGCGGACGACCTGGACGCCCTCTTCCCCGGCCTCCTCGACGCCGTCCTGGCGGCGGCCGGCGCCCAGGCCGGGCGCGACGACGAGGACGGGCACGGGGGTGGGGGCGGGGCGGCCTGACGCCCGTGCCGCACCCTTGCCCGGCGGTCCCGTCGGTGGTCGCGCCGCGGCCCGCCCCGGCGGCCTTCCCGCCGGATCCGCAGCTGGTCCGGGCCGTCCCTACAGGGATCGCATCCGGTTGATCTCCGAGGTCTGCTGGGCGATCACGTCGTTGGCCATCTCCTCCACGAGGACGTTGTTGCCGTCGGTCAGGACCTCGGCCGCCATCGTCACGGCGCCCTCGTGGTGCGTGATCATGAGCTTCAGGAACAGGTCGTCGAAGACCTTGCCCTTCGCGCTGCGCAGCTCCGCCAGTTGGGCCTCGGTCGCCATGCCCGGCATCGAGTGATGGTCGTGACCGCCCTGCGGGCGCGGGCCACCGTTGTTTTTCAGCCAACCCTCCATCGCGCCGATCTCCGGCTGCTGGGCCGCCGCGATCCGCTCGGCCACCTTCTTGACCCGGGGGGAACCCGCCCGCTGCGGGACGAGGGCCGTCATCGTCAGTGCCTGCCGGTGGTGGGCGATCATCATCTGCGCATAGCGGAAGTCCGCGCTGTTGGGGCTGTCGTCGGGCAGCAGTCGGGCGGCCTCCTCGGGGGAGATCCGCCGGGCCGGTTCGCCGGGCTTGCCCGGCGCCACCACCGAGGTGCCCGAGGAGCCCTTGGCCTGTGGCGCGGCCGAGTCGGACCCCGACTCGCAGGCGGCCAGGGCGAGTACGGCGGCGGCCAGGGCCACGGCGGCGACGACACGCTGACGGCGGATCAACAACACGACCTCCAGCTGTTCTTACGGGCAGTTGGACCGTTCCTAGCACTTTTCTCGGGAGGGCCGATCAGAAACCTTCATTACGTCTGCGTTGCCATCTGTTGATATGTGCACGGCAAGGCGGATACTGCCGGGGTCCAGTACCTGTTCAATGCCGAACGGCTACAAGGGAGGACAGAGTGACTTCGTTGCGTACGCCGCGTACCGCGCCGGACACGCGAAACCCTCGTGCACGGATGAGACGCCTGGGCGTGGCATCCGCCGCGGCCGGACTCCTGGCCGCACTGCTGGCGGTCGGCCCCGCGGCCGCCACACCCGACCCCGGGGACGCGCCGGTCCAGGGCACGGTCTCCTCGGAGCAGGCGGCCGACGCGCGCGCCGCCATCCAGAGCGGAGAGATACCCGGCGTGGACGAGATCGTCCACAGCCAGAACATCGAGCACCTCGCCAACATCCCCAAGGACGCCCTCAAGGGCACCAACTCGGACCTCGCCTTCCAGGGCAAGTACGCGTTCGCCGGCAACTACGACGGCTTCCGGATCTTCGACATCAGCAACCCCAAGGAACCGAAGACCGTCGCCCAGGTCCTGTGCCCGGGCTCCCAGAACGACATCTCGGTCTCCGGGAACCTCCTCTTCCTGTCCACGGACTCCTCCCGCAGCGACAACTCCTGCGCCAGCACCACGCAGCCCGCCTCGGTCAAGGAATCCTGGGAGGGCATGAAGATCTTCGACATCAGCGACATCGCCGACCCGAAGTACGTCGCCGCCGTCGAGACCAGCTGCGGCTCGCACACCCACACGCTGGTGCCGAAGCGCAAGGACGTCTACGTCTACGTCTCCTCGTACTCGCCCAACGCCGCCTTCCCGGACTGCCAGCCCCCGCACGACGGCATCTCGGTCATCAAGGTGCCCCGCAAGGCGCCCGAGCAGGCGGCCGTCGTCAACTTCCCCGTCCTCTTCCCGGGCGAGGGACCGGACGGCGGCGGCAACCCGGGCGGCCCCACCAACCCGGGCGTCTCCAAGACCACCGGCTGCCACGACATCACCGTGCTCCCCGAGAAGGACCTCGCGGCCGGCGCGTGCATGGGCGACGGCATCCTCTTCGACATCGAGGACCCCGAGCACCCGCGCGTGATCGACCGGGTCCAGGACAACGTGAACTTCGCGTTCTGGCACTCGGCGACCTTCAACCAGAAGGCGAACAAGGTCGTCTTCACCGACGAGCTCGGCGGCGGCGGCGCGGCCACCTGCAACGCCGTGGTCGGCCCGAACCGCGGTGCCGACGGCATCTACGACATCACCGGCAAGGGCAAGAACCGCAAGCTCGTCTTCCGCAGCTACTTCAAGATCCCGCGCCACCAGGCCGACACCGAGAACTGCGTCGCCCACAACGGCTCGCTGATCCCGGTCAAGGGCAAGGACATCATGGTCCAGGCCTGGTACCAGGGCGGCATCTCCGTCTGGGACTTCACCGACTCGGCCAAGCCGAAGGAGATCGCCTACTTCGAGCGCGGTCCGATCTCCGCGACCACGATCGCCTCGGGCGGCTCGTGGTCCGCGTACTACTACAACGGGTACATCTACTCGAACGACATGGCCAAGGGCTTCGACGTCCTGAAGCTCTCCGACCCCCGTACCGACCCCGCCCGGCGGATCCGGATGGACGAACTCAACGTCCAGACGCAGCCGGACTACTTCGACTTCGACGACTGAAGCGGATCGTGACGGCCGGCTGAGGAGCCGGGCGTCTGCGTGCCGCCGGGCGGACCCCCGTCCGGCGGCACCCCCATGTCCCAGTCGAGGCCGTAGCGGTGGAACAGCTCCGCGCGCAGCCGCGCGAGGGGCATCGGAGCGCCCGGGAGCAGCACCGCCACGACCGTGCCCATCAACAGGGCGCGCAGCAGCGGGTAGTCGGTGTCCACGTCCGGCGAGCCGTACCGCGTGACCGTGTCCCGCAGCAGGAACGCGAGGCGCTGCTGCTCCTGGCACTGCACGAAGCCCTCGGCCTGGAGGATGCCCGCCATGTGCGTGCGCATGAGCGTCGGGTGCGACGTCGTGAGCCCCAGGATCGCGTCGATCGCGCGGGCCAGCCGCTCCCGCCCGTCCTCCGTGCGCGGCTCGCGCTCCAGGCCCGCCTCCAGGGTGCGGTGCATCAGTCGGTGCACCGCCGACTGGAGAAGCTCGCGCTTGCCGGGGAAGTAGTACGAGATCAACCCGCGTGCCGTGCCGGCCCGCTCCGCTATGTCGCCGAGCGTGGTCGCCTCGTAGCCGTTCGTGTCGACCAGGTCCACGGTGGCCTGCAGAATGCGCTCCCGCGACCTGCGTCGGAGCTCTTCATTGACCGATGGGCTACGCGGGGACATGCTGGGCTCCTGCGTTGACTGGCTGCCAGCCAATATACTCGGCGCATCCGGTCGGCATGCCCGCGTGGCGGGCCGTCCGGGCTGCCGTCTGTTCTGGGCGACACGGGGGATCGTCCAGAACAGACGGCTTCATCGCTTTCCTCCCCTTCTGCTCCCCGGCACGTCCCCGCCGGCCGCCCCGGGTGAGGGCCGCCGCGGCCGCCGCTCGCTCCACCGGTACGTCAGCACGGCCACGCACACGCAGCACCAGCCGATGAGCCACCCCCCGAGGACGTCCGTGGGCCAGTGCACGCCCAGGTAGACCCGCGTCCACCCCGCCCCGAGCACCGAGAGCACCGCCGCGCCCGCGAGCGTGCCCCAGCCGCGCCGGCCCTCCGGCCAGCGCACCGCGAGCACCCAGAGCATCAGCCCGCAGGCCACCGTCGCCGTCATCGCGTGGCCGGACGGGAAGGCCGCGTACCGGGCCGAGTCGACCGGGTCGGGCCACTGCGGACGCTCCCTCCCCACCAGCGACTTCAGCATCTGCTGGAGACCGGCGGCCAGCAGCGTCGTCCCGGCCACCCACAGCGCCGCCCGCCGCTCCCGCCGCCACCAGAGCAGCGCCGCGGTGGCGGCGGCCAGGGCGCGCATCGTCCACGGGTCCCACGGCCAGTCGCTGAGCACCCGGTTGAGCCGGGTGAACCCGGGGTGGGCCAGGGCGCTGCGGTGGAGCGCCTCGGCGATCGAGCGGTCGAAGGCCGTCAGCGGCGGCCAGTCGACGGCGACGAGCACGAGGAGGAGGGCGGCCAGGACCCCGGAGACCGCGGCGGAGGTGCGCATGCGCCGATCCTGCCCGACGAACCCTCCTGCGTGACCGTCCGTGCGCTTCCCGCGCGCCGCCGTCCGTCGAGGTGCCGGCCGCGGCCGGTCGTCGTGCCGCCCGGCGCCTGGTGCTGTGGCCGGAAGGGTTCACCGCCTCACGACGCCCGGCGCGGCACCTCGCCGCGCTGTCGGACCGCGCAAGTAGTCCACAGTACGAGCCGCGGCCCTCCGCCTTGCGACGCGTCCCCTCGGCCCTGGCGGGCCTGGGGAGGCCCCGTGCACCGGACGCCGCGAACCGGCAGACCTTTCCGGCCACAGCACTAGCCGAGCGCGCTGAGTGCCGGGACAAAGGCGACGAGCACCGGGACGACGGGCACGAGCGAGGCGGCGGCCGTCAGTCGCAGCCGGCGGCCGGCCGTGAGCCGGGGCGCCGCGGTCAGGAGCCGGTTCACCCGCTGCGGGAGATCCGCCTCCGGGGCGGAACCGGGGCCGAACACCCCGCGGTCCTCGTTGAGTTCGACGAGGGCGAGGGCGATCGTCAGGCGGCCGAACCGGCGCGAGGCGACGTCGTCGGCGGCCAGTTCCACCAGGCGGTGCATCTCCTCGCGGAACGCGGTGAAGACCGGGACCCCGGGGAACCCGCCGGCCAGCGCCGCCGAGCAGTTCAGCAGCCAGTCGTGCCGGGCCCGGGCGTGCCCCTGCTCGTGGGCGAGGACCGCGTCCAGCTGCCGGCCCTTCAACCGCCGCAGCGCCGCGGTGGTGATGACGAGCCGGGGCGTGGGGCCCGCCATCCACCAGGCGTCCGCCCGCTCGCCCTCCAGGACGACGAGCCGCTCGCTGCCCGGCCGCTCCCCGGGCAACAGGGGCGAGCGGACGAGGAGGTCGCGGCGGTGCTGCCTGCGCCGGGCGCGGGCGGCGCCGATCTCGCGCCCCAGCATGGCCCCGGACCACAGCCCGCCCGCCGCCAGGACGACCGCGAGCACGGCGGACCAGGGCCCGCTCGTGCCGAGTTCGTACGCGTCGACCACCGCGCGGGGCGCGGGCGCGAAGAGCTGTCCCCGGACGGCCTGCCAGGCGGTCGAGGCGCTGAGCGTCATGGAGAGCGCGAAGCTGAGGAGCACCCCGGCGACCACGCACTGCCACACCCACAGGGCCACCACGGGTTCTCGCTCCACCCAGTCGGCCCGGGACAGCAGCCGCGGGGCGGCGAGGGCGGTCAGGAGGCCGAGCAGGAGCAGCGCGAGGGAGACCCACATGGAGTCAGCCTATGAGCGCGGTACGGGTCGGGGGTATGGGCTCGGAGGCCAAGTGACGTACGCCACGGTTTCGTTGCGTGCGGCGGACGGTCGCGCGGGCCGCTCCCCGGGCCTCACAGCGTCACGAGCATGGCCAGCATGCCGAGGGCCATCGCCAGCCGGCACGCGAGCGCCAGCTCCGGTCGGGCCGCCCAGGCCGGACCGGGGCCTCGGGCGACCGCCGCCACCGGGACGAGTCGCGTCCCCGCGCGCAGCACGTAGCCGACGTAGTAGAGGAGCAGGGCGCCCGTGAGGGCGGGTATGCCGCCGACCGGGCCCGTCACGGCCGCCGAGTGCCCCGCGTGCGCCCCCGGGGAGCCCGGGGCCGCCATCGCCACCGCCATGTAGAGCATCGCGAGCGAGCCGATCAGATGGTGCAGGTGGTGGCCGCCGCGCCGGATCGCCGTGAGCGCGTGCAGCGTCGCGGCGCCGAACACCGCCGCGTACACCGTCCAGCTCCAGCCGGGCGGGGTGAGGACGGCGGCGGGCAGGGCCATCACCGCCATCCCGAAGCCCATGACCGCCTCGCCGCCGGCGGTCCGCCGCTCGTCCCCGCCGGACGCGCGCATCCGCAGCAGGCAGGACAGGCCCGTCGCCGCGCAGAGCACGACCAGCAGCCACCCGGACAGAGCCGGTCCGTGCACGGCACACCTCCCCCTCGACGCCGTCCCGTCCGAGAAGGCATGCCCGCCTCCCGCGCCCCACACGCGGGCGCACGGGCGCGCACGGATGTACGAGGGGGGAGTGGGAGGAGCGCGCGTTAGGCTCGGGGCGATCGCTCTTCGATCGCGCGCGCCCGACGCACGACGCCCGACGCGCACGCCGATCGTCGGCGTCCGCCATCGTCAGCGCGCCCGAAGGGAACCCCGCCCGTATGGACACCGTCACGTCCCAGGAGACCGGCCGGATCAGCTACCGGGAGGCGGTGCTCGACGACGTCCCCGTGCTGGTGCCGCTCGTCGAGTCGGCCTACCGGGGCGACTCGAGCCGCGGCGGGTGGACCACGGAGGCGGACATCCTCCAGGGGCAGCGCACCGACCCCGAGGGCGTCGCCGCCGTCATCACGACCCCCGGCAGCCGGCTCGTGGTCGTGGAGCGCGACGGCGAGGTCATCGCCTGCTGCCAGCTGGAGCACCGCGGCGAGGTCGCCTACTTCGGCATGTTCGCGGTCCGCCCGGAGCTCCAGGGCGGCGGCCTCGGCAAGCAGATCATCGCGGAGGCCGAGCGCCGGGCGCGCGAGCTGTGGGACGTGCGCGAGATGCAGATGACGGTGATCTCCGTGCGCGAGGAGCTCATCGCCTGGTACGAGCGGCGCGGCTACCGGCGGACGGGGCGGACGACCCCGTTCCCGTACGGCGACGAGCGCTTCGGCGTGCCCCAGCGCGACGACCTGGAGTTCGAGCTGCTGGTGAAGCCGCTGAACTGATCCGTCCGGCGGAAGCTTCGATTCCTCCCCTGTCGACAGGAAAAACTTCTGTCGCCAGGGGGGTCGCACAGGATAATTTCTCTTGGCTCCTCTTGTGGTGAAGAACCATCGACGGTTACGGTGTCTTAACGCGAGGTTCTCCTGTGGAGGAAGAGGCATGACGGAAATTCTTGTGCAGGACGTGACCGGTGGGGGCATAGCCACCGACGCCCGGGTGATCGACCACCCGGCCTGGGTCGAGCTCAAGAATGCGGTCGAGGAGTTCCGCGGCTGGCAGAGCGCGGACGGTTCCGTCGACTTCGGAGCCGAGGGCGCGCCCGCCCGCTCCCTCGTCGAGCTGACCGTCGACCGCCTCGTCGCCGCGGTCGAGCAGCTCTCCCCGCTGGTCCCGCACGACGCGGCCTACCACCGCGCGCTCGTCTCCGACCTGCGCAAGTGGGTCGAGAGCGGCTTCACCGTGCCGGACTTCCTGGACTCCCTCATGGAGTTCCACCCGGCCGCCGGTCGCGCCGACGGGCTCCAGCACCTCGTGCTCTTCCCGATGTACACGCAGAACGGCAACCCGGACCGCAACTTCGAGGCCGTCGTGCTGCGCATGGTCTGGCCGGAGTGGCTCTCCGAGCTGGAGCGCACCCGCTACGACAACCCCGGCTTCTGCGGCATCACCTTCGAGGACTTCACCGCCGGGTACGACACCAACTCGGCCGTCCTCTTCCCGGAGACCGTCGCCGTCCGCGAGGTCCCCGAGCGCTTCACCTGGGGCGGCATCTTCTGCGACCGCGAGGCCGCGCGCTTCCGCAAGGTCACCGAGGCCGCCGTCGACACCCTCGGCATCAAGCTGCCCGAGGACATCGCCGTCATGCTCGGCGACCAGCAGCGCTGCCAGCAGGCCTTCGCGCTCTGGGACCTGGTCCACGACCGCGCCCACAGCCGCGGCGACCTGCCGTTCGACCCCTTCATGATCAAGCAGCGCCAGCCGTTCTGGATGTACGGCCTCGAGGAGCTCCGCTGCGACCTCACCGCCTTCAAGGAGGCCGTGAAGCTGGAGGCCGAGGGCAACGCGCACGGCCGCGACGTGCAGTACGCGGTCCTCTTCGACCGCATGTTCCGCTTCCCGCTCACCGGCGACCGCAACCGCAACTACGACGGTCTCGGCGGCCAGCTCCTCTTCGCGTACCTCCACAAGAACGACGTGGTGCGCTGGACGGACAACATCCTCACCATCGACTGGGAGCGGGCGCCCGAGGTCACCAACCGCCTCTGCTCCGAGATCGAGACCCTGTACCGCGAGGGCATCGACCGCCCGAAGCTGGTCCACTGGTTCAAGGCGTACGAGTTCGTCTCCGCCTACCTGGCCCCGCACCCGGGATCCAAGTGGGCCAAGGGCCCCGACGCCCTGGACCTCTCCCTCCCGCCGCGCAAGCTGGTCGACGACGTGCTTCCGGACGAGTTTCCGCTCAGCATGTTCTTTGAGGCCCTCTCCAAGAAGCTGAAGGGCGTGATCGCCGACACCAAGGGGATCACCGCCGCCGACGTCCCGAGCACCGAGCGGGCCGCCGCGTGAGCGACCTCACCGAGCACACGGAGGACACGTCGCCCATGAACGCCAACGGAAACGGCGGGCCGCTCGACGGCGCCGTCATCGCGGTCGCCGGCGCGGCCGGCCCCGCGGGCCGCGCGACGCTGATCCGCCTCGCCGAGGCGGGCGCGACCGTCGTCGGGTCGGACGCCGACCCGGCCCGCCTCGCCGAGGCCGTCGACGCCGCCCGCTACGCGCACGGCGGAGCCAAGGTCATCGGCGACACCGTCGACCTCCTCGACCTCGACGCCACCCGCGACTGGGCGGCGAAGACCGAGAAGGAGTTCGGCCGGATCGACGGCCTGGTCCACCTCGTCGGCGGCTGGCGCGGCAGCGCCTCCTTCACCGAGACGGACCTCGGGGACTGGGACTTCCTGGAGAAGCTCCTGATCCGCACCGTCCAGCACACCTCGCTGGCCTTCCACGACGGCCTGCTGCGCGCCGGCGGCCGCGGCCGCTACGCGCTGATCAGCCAGGTCGGTGCGCACAAGCCGCTCGCCAACAACGCCGCGTACAACGCCGGCAAGGCGGCCGCCGAGGCCTGGACCCTCGCGATGGCGGACTCGTTCCGCAAGCTGGGGGGCGACGACGGCCCGCAGGCGGCTGCTGCGATCCTGGTGATCAAGGCATTGGTGCACGACGCCATGCGCGCCGAACGCCCCAACGCGAAGTTCGCGGGCTTCACCGACGTCAAGGACCTGGCCGACGAGATCGCCGGCCTGTGGGACAGGCCCGCCCAGGAAGTGAATGGACAGCGTCTGTGGCTGACCCCCAAGCCGTGACAGCGGCACTCGGCCCCAGGACCGACGCACGTCGGCACCACGACCCGTCGGTCCGGGGCTTCGCCAGCGACAACTACGCCGGCGCCCACCCGGAGGTGCTCGCCGCCCTCGCCCTCGCCAACGACGGCCACCAGGTCGCCTACGGCGAGGACCAGTACACCGAGCACCTCCAGCGGATCATGCACAGTCACTTCGGACCCACCGCCGAGGCCTTCCCGGTCTTCAACGGCACCGGGGCCAACGTGACCGCCCTCCAGGCGCTCACCGACCGCTGGGGCGCCGTGATCTGCGCCGAGTCCGCGCACATCAACGTGGACGAGGGCGGCGCGCCCGAGCGCATGGGCGGCCTCAAGCTGCTCACCGTGCCCACGCCGGACGGCAAGCTCACCCCCGAGCTGATCGACCGGCAGGCCTGGGGCTGGGAGGACGAGCACCGCGCGATGCCGCAGGTCGTCTCGATCACCCAGAACACCGAGCTGGGCACCGTGTACACGGTCGAGGAGATCCGCGCGATCGTCGAGCACGCCCACTCCATGGGCATGAAGGTGCACCTCGACGGCGCCCGGATAGCCAACGCGGCCGCGTCGCTCGACGTGCCGATGCGCGCGTTCACCAACGCCGTGGGCGTGGACGTGATCTCGTACGGCGGCACGAAGAACGGCATGCTCTTCGGCGAGGCCGTCGTCGTCCTCAACCCCGACGCGGTCAGCCACATGAAGCACCTGCGCAAGCTGTCCATGCAGCTGGCGTCGAAGATGCGCTTCGTGTCGGTGCAGCTGGAGGCGCTCCTGGCGAAGGACCTCTGGCTGCGCAACGCCCGCCACGCCAACGCGATGGCCCAGCGCCTCGCGGCCGGGGTGCGCGAGGTCGACGGCGTGGAGATCCTCTACCCGGTGCAGGCCAACGCGGTCTTCGCCCGCCTCCCGCACGAGGTGACCAGGCGGTTGCAGGAACGCTTCCGCTTCTACTTCTGGGACGAGAAGGCCGGCGACGTCCGCTGGATGTGCGCCTTCGACACCACGGAGGACGACGTCGACGCCTTCCTCCAGGCCCTGAAGGAAGAACTGGCCCGGTAACCCGAGTCAATGTATGAATATACGGCCGGACGGAAAGTCATTGACTCCGTCCGGCCGTTTTCATAAGGTCGCCCCGCATGGAACTCATCCAGCTGGACCCCGACATCCAGGCGTACCTCGCGGCGAGCGAGGCCGTCGACCATGACCACCCGCTGGTCCGGAGTGCGGTCGACCGGATCTCCGTCGACCACCCCGACGCATACTCATACGCCGAAGCCGCCTTCGTCTTCGTACGGGACACCATCCCGCACTCCGCCGACTCCGGGGACCTCCGCGTCACCTGGCGCGCCTCCGACGTCCTGGAGCGGCGCACCGGGATCTGCTACGCCAAGTCGATCGCGTACGCCGCGCTGCTGCGCGCCCGGGGCATCCCGGCCGCCCTCTGCTACCAGCGGCTCGCCGACGACGACGGCTCCGCGCCGGTCGTCCACGGCCTCGTCGCCGTCCTGCTGCCGGGCGAGGAGGTCTGGGCCCGCCAGGACGCGCGCGGCAACAAGCCGGGCGTCGACGCCCGGTTCTCGCTGGGGGAGGAGCGGCTCGCCTGGACCGTGCGGCCGGAGTTCGGCGAGGTGGACTACCCGGAACTCCACCCCGAGCCGCATCCGGCCGTCCTGGACGTGCTGAAGGCCGCCGAGGACCGCCCGCACCTCTGGCGGACGCTCCCGACGGAACTCTGACCCCGGGCCCGACGGAGGCCGGACCCCGTGGTCCTGGGGGTGCTACTTCTCGGCGGCCTTGACCTGCTCCGGCGTCGGAGCCGTACCGCCGAGGTGGGCGGGGATCCACCAGGTGTCGCTCGCGTCCTTGGAGCGCACGGGGTAGGCCCGCTGGGCGGCTTCCAGGAGCTCCTGGACGCGCTCGCGCAGCCGCCGGGTGATGGCGCCGGCGTACTGGTCGGCGGGGGCCTCCACGGGCTCGCCGACGCGGATCGTGACCGGGATGTGGCTGCGCTTGAAGTTCCGCGGCTGGCCCTTCGTCCAGAGCCGCTGGGTGCCCCACAGCGCCATCGGGATCAGCGGCACGCCCGCCTCCTGCGCGAGGCGCGCCGCGCCCGTCTTGAAGCCCTTGAGCGTGAACGACTGGGAGATGGTCGCCTCGGGGAAGACGCCGACGATCTCTCCGGCCCGCAGGGACTCCAGGGCGTGCTGGTAGGCGTGCTCGCCCTGCGAGCGGTCGACGGGGATGTGCTTCATGCCGCGCATGAGCGGGCCCGAGACCTTGTGCCGGAAGACCGAGTCCTTCGCCATGAAGCGGACCAGACGCTTCTGCGGCAGGGCCGCGAGGCCGGTGAAGATGAAGTCCAGGTAGCTGATGTGGTTGCTCACGAGCACGGCACCTCCCGTCCGGGGGATGTGCTCCGAACCCTGGGTGTCGATCTTCAGGTCGAGCGCCTTGAACAGGGTGAGTGCGGCGCCGACGACCGGTCGATAGACGAGTTCTGCCATCGGAGAGGAACCTCTTCTTCGTGTGCCCGGAGCGGGTTCTCCCGGCGAAGTTACGCGGCCGTAGGTTTTCGGCTTTGGGCAGATCGTGCCGCATGTGAGGCCCCGTGACCAGTCCAGGCGGCTTCGTACAGGGAGATTCTCGTCACTCGCGGTGGCCGTGGCGGGAATCGAACACCCCTCGTGCGACGCTGCACCGGGAGACAGGGACGGAAGGGAAGAGCGATGGGCGAGATCCTGGGGCCGGACGTGCTCGGTGCCGAACTGGGGGAGCGGGCCACGCTCGTCCAGTTCTCCACCGCCTTCTGCCAGCCCTGCCGGGCCACCCGCCGCACCCTCGCCGAGGTCGCCGCGATGGTGCCCGGCGTGGGGCACGTGGAGATCGACGCGGAGGAGCGGCTCGACCTCGTCCGCGCCCTGGACATCGCCCGGACCCCCACCGTGCTGGTCCTCGACGCGACCGGCCGCGTCGTTCGGCGTGCCTCCGGCCAACCCCGCCGAGTGGACGTCATCGCCGCGCTGGGTCAAGCGGTCTGACGCCGCGCCACACCGGGCGGGACACGCCGACACGCCGACACGGGATCCACTGGCACGCCGAGGCGGGGTGCGCCGACACGCCGACACGGGACGTTTCGGCGCGTGGCGCGTGGCGCGCCGCGTGGCGCGAAACCCTGCCTCATCCGGCGCGGTGATGCTTCTCCCATATTGCGGTACGCACTTGACTGCACCCGGCAACGATCGTCACCCTGGCGGGGTGCCCATAGAACTCCTTCTCTACGGCCGCGTCCATGTAGACCTGGCCCGCACCGCGAGTGCGCGCTGTCCGGGTGTCTGACCACCCCGGGACTCCTCTCATGCCGCCCTCGCAGAAGGACAATTCCATGACGGTTTCGCCCGAGCTCCGTGCCGTTCCCACGATCGGCGCACCCCGGCAGGCCTCTTCCGATCTGCTCCGCTCCGTCTTCCGCAGGCACGCCGCCGGTGTGGCGGTGATCACCGCGCACGGCGAGCGCCCCGTCGGCTTCACCGCGACCTCGCTCAACTCGGTCGCCGCCGACCCGCCGCTGGTCTCCTTCGGCGTGGGCACCTCCTCCTCCAGCTGGCCCGTGGTCTCCGAGGCCGAGTTCATCGGCGTGCACATACTCGGCGAGCACCAGCAGGAGCTCGCCTCCACCTTCGCCCGCAGCGGTGCCGACCGGTTCGGCGGGGACACCCGCTGGAGCCTGGGCCCGGAGGGCGTGCCGGTGCTCGACGGTGTCCTCGCCTGGCTGGTGTGCCGTGTCGTGGCCCGGGTGCCGGCCGGTGACCACCGGATCGTGATCGCGCAGGCGGTCGCCGGCGACCCCGACGGGGCGGGCCGTCCGCTGCTGTACCACCACGGCCGCTTCAACGCGCTGCGCGACTGAGGGTTCCCGTACGGGCTGCTCCCCGCGCGTTGGGCAGATCACACGCCTGAGCGCTTGCTCAATGGTCACGAACTGGGTGTACTGACGAGTAATATTCCGGTCGAGGCGTGCGGCGCCCCGACCGGAAACCCGCCCTTCAGGCGCCTATGCTGCGAGCAACAAGGCAGCCCAGTTATCACGATGCAGTAGGAGAGCCGGCGTGAGCTTGAGGATCGTTGTCTGTGTGAAGTACGTGCCCGACGCGACCGGGGACCGGAAGTTCGCCGATGACCTGACGGTCGACCGCGACGACGTCGACGGCCTGCTGTCGGAGCTCGACGAGTACGCGGTGGAGCAGGCGCTGCAGATCGCCGAGGAGGCGGACGACGCCGAGGTCACCGTGCTCACGGTCGGCCCCGAGGACGCCAAGGACGCGCTGCGCAAGGCGCTCTCCATGGGCGCGGACAAGGCCGTCCACGTCGAGGACGACGACCTGCACGGCACCGACGTGATGGGCACCTCGCTCGTGCTGGCCAAGGCGATCGAGAAGACCGGCTACGACGTGGTCATCGCCGGCATGGCGTCCACCGACGGCACCATGGGCGTCCTGCCGGCCATCCTCGCCGAGCGCCTGGGCGTCCCGCAGGTCACGCTGCTGTCCGAGGTCAAGATCGAGGACGGCAAGGTCACCGGCCGCCGTGACGGCGACTCCGCCTCCGAGCAGCTGGAGGCCTCCCTGCCGGCCGTCGTGTCGGTGACCGACCAGTCGGGCGAGGCGCGCTACCCGTCCTTCAAGGGCATCATGGCCGCCAAGAAGAAGCCGGTTCAGTCCCTGGAGCTGGACGACCTGGACATCGACGCGGACGAGGTCGGCCTGGCCGGCGCGTGGACCGCCGTCGACTCCGCCGCCGAGCGTCCGGCGCGCACCGCGGGCACGATCGTCAAGGACGAGGGCGAGGGCGGCAAGCAGCTGGCCGAGTTCCTCGCGGGCCAGAAGTTCATCTAAGGCTCGCGCGAGCCCCTCAGACCGCCCCTTTCGTTCGCAGGAGATTGAAGTCCCATGGCTGAGATTCTCGTCTACGTCGACCACGTCGACGGAGCCGTCCGCAAGCCCACCCTGGAGCTGCTCACCCTCGCCCGCCGCCTCGGCGAGCCGGTCGCCGTCGCGCTGGGCAACGGCGCCGCCGACACCGCCGCCGTGCTCGCCGAGCACGGCGCGGTGAAGGTCCTCACGGCCGACGCCCCCGAGTTCGCCGACTACCTCGTCGTCCCGAAGGTCGACGCCCTTCAGGCCGCCTACGAGACTGTGTCCGCCGGCGGCTCCCTCGCCGCCGTGCTGGTGCCGTCCTCCGCCGAGAACAAGGAGATCGCGGCCCGCCTCGCGGTCCGCATCGGCTCCGGCATCATCACCGACGCCGTGGACCTGGAGGCCGGTGACGAGGGCCCGGTCGCGACGCAGTCCGCGTTCGCCGCCTCCTTCACCACCAAGTCCCGTGTCTCCCAGGGCACCCCGGTCATCACGGTCAAGCCGAACTCGGCCCCCGTCGAGGCAGCCCCGGCCGCCGGCGCGGTGGAGGCCCTCGCGGTCTCCTTCGGCGCCCTGGCCACCGGCACCAAGGTCACCTCGCGCACCCCGCGCGAGTCGACCGGCCGCCCGGAGCTGACCGAGGCCGCGATCGTGGTCTCCGGCGGCCGCGGCGTCAACGGCGCCGAGAACTTCGCGATCATCGAGGCGCTCGCCGACTCGCTCGGTGCCGCCGTGGGCGCCTCGCGCGCCGCGGTCGACGCCGGCTGGTACCCGCACTCCAACCAGGTCGGCCAGACCGGCAAGTCGGTCTCGCCGCAGCTGTACATCGCCTCCGGCATCTCCGGCGCGATCCAGCACCGCGCGGGCATGCAGACCTCGAAGACGATCATCGCGATCAACAAGGACGCCGAGGCGCCGATCTTCGACCTCGTCGACTACGGCGTGGTGGGCGACCTCTTCGACGTCGTCCCGCAGCTCACCGAAGAGGTCAAGACCCGCAAGGGCTGACCTGCGGTTCTGTTCGGCCCGGGGGCCGCACGGCGATCTGTCGCCGTGCGGCCCCCGGTCGTTTCGGACAACCATTGACGCAGGTCCCGACGGCCTACTAACTTCGCTATACGGATTGTTGATTCCGTGAAGCGGAAAACAGGAGGATGCAGGATGGGTCAGCAGGAGAAGGTGTCGACGAGTCTCGCGGGCGCGGTCAGCGAGGGCATCAGCGCCTCCCTCGCCGCGGTGGACGCCGAGCTGGACCGCCGCTACCCGGGCGACCCCGGCACCCGCCAGCCCGTCCACACCGTCTACGTCCCCGGCAACGTCTTCGACGCCGGAACCATCCGCTCCTGGGGTGACCAGGCCCTCGCCGCCCTCGACGAGCACGCCCCCGACGCCGCCTCCTTCGCCGCCGTCCTAGGCCTCGCCGACGACCTCGCCGAGGACGTCTACGGCCGCGTACGGGCCAAGCTGGAGCGCGAACCGATCGAGGACCTCCGGGTCGACTTCGAGGACGGGTACGCCGGCCAGGACGAGGACCAGGACGCCGCCCGCGCCGCCCGCCTGATCTCCGAGGCGTACGCGAACGGCACGGCCGCCCCGTACATGGGCATCCGGATGAAGTGCATGGAGTCCGCCGTGCGTGACCGGGGCATCCGCACCACCGACGTCTTCCTCACCGGGATCCTGGAGAACGGCGGCCTCCCCGACGGCCTCGTCCTCACCCTCCCCAAGGTGACCTACCCCGAGCAGGTCTCCGCCTTCGTCCGCCTCCTGGAGGCCTTCGAGAAGGCCCACGGCCTCGACGCCGGCCGCCTCGGCTTCGAGATCCAGATCGAGACCAGCCAGTCCATCCTGGCCACCGACGGCACCGCCGCCGTCGCCCGCATGATCGGCGCCGCCGAGGGCCGCGCCACCGGCCTGCACTACGGCACCTTCGACTACAGCGCCTGCCTCGGCGTCTCCGCCGCCTACCAGGCCAGCGACCACCCGGCCGCCGACCACGCCAAGGCGATCATGCAGGTCGCCGCCGCCGGCACCGGCGTCCGCGTCTCCGACGGCTCCACCAACGTCCTCCCGGTCGGCTCCACCGAGCACGTCCACGAGGCCTGGCGCCTGCACTACGGCCTCACCCGCCGCGCCCTCTCCCGCGCCTACTACCAGGGCTGGGACATGCACCCCGGCCACATCCCCACCCGCTACGCCGCCGTCTTCGCCTTCTACCGCGAGGGCTTCGAGGCCGCCGCCAAGCGCCTCTCCGCGTACGCCAACCACGCCGGCGGCGACGTCATGGACGAGCCGGCCACCGCCAAGGCCCTCAGCTCCTACCTGCTGCGCGGCATCGACTGCGGCGCCCTCGACACCGCCGAGGTCGACGCCCTCACCGGTATGACCCGCGCCGCCCTCGACCGCTTCGCCGCACCCCGCCGCGGCGACCTCACCGCCTCCGCCGAGTAGGGACGAAGATCAGGCAAGGGGCACGATCCGGCCAACTGCCCCGTACCCTTGACGAGTTCACGCGCACACGCGCACATGCTCGACAGGGGGACGGGGCAGCGGTGTCATCGGGGGAGAACGAGCGGCTCGCCGGCCGCTACAGAATCGTGCGCCAACTCGGGCGCGGGGGCATGGGAGTCGTCTGGAGGGCCGTCGACGAGGTCCTCGGCCGCGAGGTGGCCGTCAAGGAACTCCGCACGTACACGGACGCGGCGGCGCCCGAACTGGCCGACCTGAAACTGCGGATGACCCGCGAGGCCCGCGCGGCCGCCCGGGTCCGCCACCCCGGAGTGGTCGCCGTCCACGACGTCACCGAACACGAGGGCCGGCCCGTCATCGTCATGGAACTCGTCGACGGGCCCTCCCTCGACGACGTCCTCGGCGAGCGCGGCACCGTCGACGCCGCCGAGGCCGCCCGGATCGGCGCCGGCGTCCTGGAGGCGCTGGCCGCCGCGCACGACGTCGGCGTGCTGCACCGGGACGTGAAGCCGGGCAACATCCTCCTCGACCGGTCGGGGCGGACCGTCCTCACCGACTTCGGTATCGCGACCATGGAGGACCCCGGCGACGGCTCCGCGACGCACCTCACCCGCAGCGGCGAGATCGTCGGATCCCTCGACTTCCTCGCCCCCGAGCGGGCCCGCGGGCAGGACCCCGGCCCCGCCTCGGACGTCTGGGCCCTCGGCGCCACCCTGTACGCGGCGGTCGAGGGCACCTCGGCCTTCCGCCGCGCCTCGACCTGGTCCACGCTCGCGGCCATCGTCACCGAACCCCTCCCGGAACCCCACCGTGCGGGCCCCCTCGCCCCGGTCCTCGTCCGCCTCCTCGACAAGGACCCGGCCGCCCGCCCGACGGCCCGCGAGGCCGCCCGGCTCCTGAACGCGGTGGCCGGCGCGGCGCCCGAGCAGGCGGAGCCCGTACGGCCGGAGCCGGAGCCGGAGCCGCGGACGGAGGCGGCCGCGGCCGCCGCGCCGGTCGCCGGCTTCGGCGATCCGTACCCGGGCCCCGCGCAGCCGTACCCCGGTGCGAGCCCGGTGGAGCCGTATCCGGGTGCCGCCGCGCAGACCCCGTACCCGGCCCCCGCACCCACCCCGCCGGCGGGTGCGGGCGCGCTCGGCGGGGCGTTCGGTCCGGCCGTGCCCGTATCCGAGCCGGTGCCGGGTCCCGCCACCGTGCCCTCCGGCGGTCCCGGAGCGGGACGGCGGGGCGCGCGGCGCGCGGGGGAGGGGTCGCGCCGGGGGACGGTGCTGGTGGCCGCCTCCGTGGCCGCCGTCCTGCTGGCCGGCGGCGGGGTCACGTACGCCCTCATGGACCACGGGACCGGGAACCGGGCGACCGGTGACACCTCGGGGGACGGCGGGCAGGGCGCGGCCGCCGGCGGGGACCCCGGGCGCGTGCTCGCCCCCGGTACCAGCGGCACACCGTCTCCCGGGCGGTCGAGCGGCACCGCGACGCCGTCCGCGGGGACGAGCCCCGGGGGACCGTCCGCCCCGGGCGCGAAGCCCGGCACGGACGCGGCCGCCGGCGGCTCCGACCCGGGTACGGCCTCCGGCGACGCGGCGGCCGGCGGCGGGGGGACGCGGCCCCCGTCCGGGGGTACGACGGCCCTGGGCAAGGCCGGCGGCGGCCCCGCGCCCACGGGCGACACGGACGCGGCCGGCGGCCCCGGTGGCGGAGTCACGGCCGCGCCCACCACCGAGGCCCCGCCGCCCGCCGCCACGGGCTGCGTCGCCTCAGGCTCCTCCGCCACCTGCCAGGTCGTCCGGAGCGCCACGACCACCCGCTACGACGGCGGCGAGATGGGGACCGTCGGCGCTGGCCCGCACACCTTCTTCTGCCAGGTCGACCTCGACCGCACCGAGTCGTACGGCGGCCGCACCAGCCGCTGGTTCGCCCGCACCGACGACGACAGCGGCAACACCAACGTCTACCTCAGCGTCCTCCACCTCTCGGGGGGATCGGGCGGCGGCGCCGTGGTGGGCCTGCGCGTCTGCTGAGGGCGGGGTGCTCCGGTGAGGGCGGCGGCGGACCGGCCGCCGCCCGGGACGCCGGTGCCTCAGGCGGTCGGCGGCGGGGTCTCGCCCGAGCCGCGGGCGAGGAGGGTGGTGCCGAGGACGACGCGTTCCGGTGCCTCGTCGGCGCCGTCGAGGCGGCGGAAGAGCCGCTCCGCCGCCGTGCGGCCCAGCGCGGCGGCGTCCTGGGCGACCACCGTCACGCCGAGCAGGTCGGCCAGTTCGATGTCGTCGAAGCCGACGAGGGCGACCGGGCGCGGGTGTCCCGCGAGGGCGCGGACCACCGTGACGGTGACCCGGTTGTTGCCCGCGAACAGCGCCGTCACCGGCTCCGGCGCGGCCAGCAGCTCCCGCACCGCCGCGCTCACCCGCACGGGGTCGGTGGAGCCGAGCGAGACCCACTCCTCCCGGACCGGCAGGCCCGCGTCGTCCATCGCCGCGCGGTAGCCGCGCAGTCGTTCGGCCGAGGTGTGGATGCGGGGCCGGTCGCCGATGAAGCCGATCCGCCGGTGGCCGTGGGCGATGAGGTGGGCCACGCCGTCGCGCGCGCCGCCGAAACTGTCGGAGAGGACGGCGTCGGCGTCGATGAGACCGGCCGGCCGGTCGACGAAGACCGTGGCCACGCCCGCCCTGATCTCCGGCTCCAGGTACCGGTGGTCGTCGCCGGCGGGGATGACGATGAGCCCGTCGACCCGGCGCGCGCACAACGCGAGCGCCAACTCCTGTTCGCGCTCAGGGTCCTCGGCGCTCGAACCGTTGATGAGGAGGGCCCCGTGCGCCCGCGCGACCTCCTCGACCGCCCGGCTGAGCGGTCCGTAGAACGGGTCGGCGAGGTCTTCCAGGACCAGCCCGACGGTCGCGGTCCGGCCCTTGCGCAGCACCCGCGCGCTGTCGTTGCGGCGGAAGCCGAGTATCTCGATCGCCTCCCGCACCCGGCGCTCGGTGTCGGGGGTGACCCCCGGTTCGCCGTTGACCACCCGGGACACCGTCTTGAGACCGACCCCCGCGCGGGCGGCGACGTCCTTCATCGTGGGCCGATTGCCGTAGCGGGGCTCGGGGCGGCGGGCGATGTCGGCCACGGTGTGCGGTTCCTCCGTCGTGTCGGGTCGGTTCCTGGCGGGGCGGGGCGGGGCGGGTCGCGTCGGCTCCTGGCGGGGCGGGTCCCGGCGCGCGGTCCCCGGGTCGAGCATAGGCCCTGGACAACGTTGTCACGCCAAGGGAGACTGGGCGGAACCACTTCCCGTTCCCGGCCGCCGACTGGAGAATCCGCCTTCATGCACACCGACCTCGCCGAGGGCCTCGTCGTCGCGCTCGACATCGGCGGCACCAAGATCGCCGGGGCCCTGGTCGACGGCGCCGGTCGGATCGTGCTCCGGTCCCAGCGGCCCACGCCCGCGCGTGAGGACGGCGAGACGGTGATGCGCGCGGTCGCGGAGGTGCTCGCCGGCCTCGCCGCCTCGCCGCTGTGGGAGTCCGCCGGGGCCGTCGGCATCGGGAGCGCGGGCCCGGTCGACGCCGCACGGGGGACCGTCAGCCCGGTGAACGTGCCCGGCTGGCGCGACTTCCCGCTGGTCGAGCGGGTCCGCGGCATCACCGGCGGACGGCCCGTCACCCTCGTCGGCGACGGCGTCGCCATGACGGCGGCCGAGCACTGGGTGGGGGCGGCCCGGGGCCACGACAACGCGCTCTGCCTCGTGGTCTCCACGGGCGTCGGCGGCGGCCTCGTCCTGGGCGGCCGGGTCCATCCGGGCCCCACCGGAAACGCCGGCCACATCGGCCACATCGCGGTGGACCTGGACGGCGACCCCTGCGCCTGCGGCGCGCGGGGCTGCGTCGAACGCATCGCCAGCGGCCCCCACCTCGCCCGCCGAGCCCTGGAGAACGGCTGGCTCCCCGGCCCCGACGGCGACGTCTCCGCCGCCGCGGTGGCCGCCGCCGCCCACGCAGGGGACCCGATCGCCGTCGCCTCCTTCGCCCGCGCGGCCCAGGCGCTCGCCGCCGGCATCGCGGCCACCGCGGCCCTCGTCGAGATCGACATCGCGGTCGTCGGCGGCGGGGTCGCCGGCGCCGGCGAGGTCCTCTTCGCCCCGCTCCGCCGCAGCCTCGGCGACTACGCCACGCTCTCCTTCGTCCGCGACCTCACCGTCGTCCCCGCCCTCACCGGCACCGACGCGGGCCTCCTCGGCGCCGCGGCGGCCGCCACGCGCGCACGTGGCGGGGAAGCCCGGGTGACGACACCGGGGGCCGGCGGCGGTTCCTGAGGCCCGTCGTCGACGGCCTATCCCGAGACCTCCCGCCGACAGCGGATTCCGAGGCCCGCCGCCGACGGCGGTTCCCGAGCCCGCCGGCCGACGGGACACGGCCGTCGCGCGGGCCGTCGCCCGTTCCCGTACCGGCTCGCCGTCGCCCGTTCCCGTACCGGCTCGCCGTCACTCCCGTACGCGTTCCGGCGCGCGCTGCTCCACGATCACCAGGAACGCGTCGGACTCCAGGTCCATCACGACCCGGGCCGGCACCCCCTCGTCCCGCCGCGCGCCGGCGAACTCCTCCGCCGGCCAGCTGCCCCGCGGACCGCCGGCCGGGAAACGTTCGAGAACCGTACGACTCATCTCCGCACCCCCTCGTGCTCGACGGTGTCAACGACGGTTGCCCGGATGGGTCACGCCCGGGCTCGGACGTGTGTTCGTGGTTTCCGTGGCAGGGTGTTGAGGGCAAGCCACAGGGGGCTACCGACGATGAGGGGGAATCGTGATCGTCTGGATCAACGGTGCGTTCGGCGCGGGGAAGTCCAGCACCGCGCGTGAGCTGGTCGATCTGATCCCGAACAGCCATGTGTACGACCCCGAGCTCGTCGGCGGGGCGATGAGCCGGCTGCTGCCGGCCAAGCGCCTCGCCGAGGTCGAGGACTTCCAGGACCTGCCGATCTGGCGGCGCCTGGTGGTCGACACCGCGGCGGCGCTGCTCGCCGAGGTCGGCGGTGTCCTGGTCGTCCCCATGACCCTGCTCCGGCAGGAGTACCGCGACGAGATCTTCGGCGGGCTGGCGGCCCGCCGCATCGAGGTGCGGCACGTGCTGCTCGCCCCGGAGGAAACGATCCTGCGGCAGCGGATCGACGGCCGCACCGAGTACGAGGACCCCGAGGCCGACGCCCGCGTCCGCGTCTGGTGCCACGCCCACCTCCCGCCGTACCGGGCCGCCCTCGACTGGCTCACGGACGACGCGTACACCGTCGACACCTCGGAGCTCACCCTGGCGGAGACCGCCCGGACCGTCGCCGACGCGGTCCTGGCCGGCCGTGCGGCCCCCTGCGGCATCGTCCAGACCCCGGAGCCGACCGGCGAGACCCTCGCGGCCGGAGTCCTGCTCTTCGACGAACAGGACCGCTTCCTGCTCGTCGACCCCACCTACAAGCCCGGCTGGGAGTTCCCCGGCGGCGTCGTCGAACCCGGCGAACCGCCCGCCCGCGCCGGGATGCGCGAGGTCGCCGAGGAGATCGGTCTCGAACTCGACGCCGTTCCCAGGCTGCTGCTCGTCGACTGGGAACGCCCCGAGCCCCCCGGCTACGGCGGCCTGCGCCTCCTCTTCGACGGCGGCACCCTCCGCGGCGACGACACCGCGCGCCTCCGCCTCCCCGGCGCCGAACTCCGCGACTGGCGCTTCGTCACCGAGGAGGAGGCCGCCGACCTCCTGCCACCCGTCCGCTACCGCCGCCTCCGCTGGGCCCTCCGCGCCCGCGAACGCGGCACCGTCCTCAACCTGGAGGCGGGCGTCCCGGTGGGGTGACCGCCGGTCCCACGGCCCGGCGCGGTCCGGCCGCCTCCTCACGGTCGGCGGCCGGCCGCCCTCCTCACGGCCTCCCCGCGGCCTCGGGCGCGGCGCCCTCCACGTTGGCGATCATCCTGCGGAGCACCTTGAGCGCGGCGATGTACTCGTCGTCCCCGATGCCCTCGTGGACCTCAGCCCGCACCTCGGTCACCAGCCGGCGGACGTGCACCCGGGCCGACTCGCCGGCCTCGGTGAGGTGCAGGCGGCCCTCCGCGTCGACCTGCAGCCACCCCCGGTGGAGCAGCTGGTCGACGACCCGGCCGATCTCGTGCGGTCCGTCCGCGAGCGGGGTCAGCCCGCCGACGACCTCCTCGCGGGTCGGGGCCCCGGCCCCGCCGCCGACGCCGTTGAGCACCCAGTACTGCGGCTGCGCGACGTCGAACCGGGCCATGGCGTCCCGCAGATGCCGGGTGACGGCCCGGTGCGCGAGGCCGGTCCAGTACCCGACGGGCTGGTGCAGCAACTCCTCGTCGGTGGCGGCCGGATCGGCCGGCGCCTGATCGGTCAGCGGCCCACCGGCCGGTGTCCGACCGGTCGGCGGCGCCGGATCGGCCGGCGCACCGGGGGTCGACCGCTCCTCGTCACCGGTCCCCGCCGACACCACCGCCCCGGCCAGCCGCGCCGCCGTGTCCGTGGTCACCGGCGCGCCGTGACCGCAGCACAGCACCGACGGAGCCAGCTCGGCCAGCGCACGCAGGGACTTCCTCGCGAGGGCGCGGTCGACGTGGAAGACGCCGAAGGCCACCCCCTGTACCGAGGCCACCGTGTCCCCGGCGAACAGCACGCCGTGGCGCGGCAGATGGACGGCCATCGAGCCGGGGGTGTGCCCCGGCGTGTGGACGACCACGGCGCCGTCCCCGAAGCCGAGCTCCTCGCCGTCCTCCACCTCCCGGTCCACCCGGGTCGGCGGCGCCTCCGGCACCGTCAGGCCGTGCGCGAACAGCGGGACCTCCCACTCCAGGAGGTCGGGCTCGGGCACCGGGGCCTCGCCCCGGACGACCGGCGCGTCGAGGCGGTGCGCGACGATCTCGGCGCCGTACGCGTCCGCCAGCTCGCCCGCCGCGCCGACGTGGTCGCGGTGGCAGTGCGTCAGCACGATCCGGCGCAACCGAGCCGGATCCAGGCCGGCCGACCGTATCGCCTCCGCGACGGCGGGCGCCGTACCGGTCCAGCCGGCGTCGATCAGGGTCAGCTCCCCGTCGTCCTGCCACAGATAGGCCTGGCCGATGGAGAAGTCCAGCAGGTGCAGACGCGGGGCGATCGGGATGAGCTCGATGGGTGCCATACGGCGAACCTACGGAAAGCCGCAGGTCCGCCGTACGCTTCTACGCTCTCGGCGAGCTTCGCCGAGCGCTGAACCCGAAAGGGCGTCAGCCCTGCTTCGAGCGGGCGTAGTTCACCAGGAAGTGCGCCTCGGCCACCGAGAGGCGCTCCAGCTCCTCCGGCGACACGGACTCGTTCGGCGCGTGGATCTGCGCCTCCGGCTCGCTCAGGCCGATCAGCAGGATCTCCGACTCCGGGTACAGCGACGCCAGCGTGTTGCACAGCGGGATCGAGCCGCCCATGCCCGCCGTCTGCATCTCCTCACCGGGGTACGCGATCCGCATCGCGTCCGCCATCGACGCGTACGCCGGGCTCGACGTGTCCGCCTGGAACGCCTGGCCCTGACCGACCTGCTCCAGGGTCACCCGCGCGTTCCACGGCGTGTGCTTCTCGATGTGGGCGTAGAGCAGCTTCGTCGCCTCGGCCGCGTCCTGGCCCGGCGGCACCCGCAGGCTCAGCTGGGCGCGGGCCGACTTCGGGATCGACGGGGTCGCACCCGCCACCGGGTGGCAGTCGATGCCGACCACGGTGACCGCGGGACGGGCCCAGATGCGGTCGGCGATCGTACCGGCGCCCGGCAGGTCCACGCCCGACAGGACCTTGGCGTCCTGGCGGAAGTCCTCCTCCGGGTACTGCAGCCCCTCCCACACCTGGTCGCCCGGCAGACCGTCGACGACGGTCGAGCCGTCCTCGGCCCGCAGCGAGTCCAGTACGCGGATCAGCGCGGCCAGCGCGTCCGGCGCGGCGCCACCGAACTGACCGGAGTGCAGGTTGCCCTCCAGGGTGTCGACCTGCACCCGGATCATCGTCATGCCGCGCAGCGTCGCCGTCACCGTCGGCAGGCCCACGCGGAAGTTGCCGGCGTCGCCGATCACGATCGCGTCGGCCGCGAGCAGCTCCGGGTGCTGCTCGGCGTACCGCTCCAGGCCCCCGGTGCCCTGCTCCTCCGAACCCTCCACGATCACCTTGACCGTCACCGGGACGCCGCCGTTGGCCTTCAGGGCGCGCAGCGCGAGCAGGTGCATGATGAAGCCGCCCTTGCAGTCGGCGGCGCCGCGGCCGTACCAGCGCCCGTCGCGCTCGGTCAGCTCGAACGGCGGGGTGAGCCAGACGGACTCGTCCAGCTTCGGCTGCACGTCGTAGTGCGCGTAGAGCAGGACGGTCGGCGCGCCGACCGGGCCGGGCAGGACGCCGTACACGGACTGCGAGCCGTCGGGGGTGTCGAGCAGCGCCACGTCCTGGAAGTCCTCGGCGCGCAGGGCGTCCGCGACCCAGTTCGCCGCGGCCTCGCACTCGCTGCGCGGCGCCACGGCCTCGTCCGCCACCGACTCGAAGGCCACCAGAGCGGCCAGCTCGGCCTTGGCCGTGGGCATCAGGGACCGGACGGTCTCGGCGATCGGATTCGTGGACATGGGCACGCTCCTGGTGGGTGCGACGTTACGAGGTAGGGGACGGCGTTCGACGTAGGTCGTGGTACGGCGAACGCACCGTCGATCCTACGGCTCTGTGGCCTGGCTACCGCGCCGTAGGATGCGTCAGGAGCAGACCACCGGTCGGATCAGGAGCAGAAACACATCGTGAGCAGCGAGCACGGAGACAACGCCGGTCCGGAGCACACCGAGCCCGTGGGCGCGGCTCCCGACGGCACCGGTGCGGAGGCCGACGAGGGCACGCTCGGCGACGCGGTCGCGGACGGCGGCACCGCCGCGGACGCCGTGCCGGACGAGGACGTGGCCACGTCACCGGTCACGGCGCGCGTCACGGATGACGGGCCGTCGGACGACACCGGCGACACGGGCAACACCGGCGACACGGACGACGAGACGGCGGACGTCTGGGACGTGGTCGTCGTCGGCGCCGGACCGGCCGGTGCGTCCGCCGCGTACGCGGCGGCGGTGGCCGGGCGCCGGGTGCTGCTCCTGGAGAAGTCCGAGCTGCCCCGCTACAAGACCTGCGGCGGCGGCATCATCGGCCCCTCCCGCGACTCCCTCCCGCCGGGCTTCGAACTGCCCCTCCAGGACCGGGTGCACGCCGTCACCTTCTCCCTGGACGGACGCTTCGCCCGCACCCGCCGCTCGCGCCGGATGCTCTTCGGGCTCATCAACCGTCCCGAGTTCGACGCGCAGCTCGTCGAGCACGCGCAGAAGGCCGGCGCCGAGCTGCGCACCGGCGCCACGGTGCTCCGGGTGGAGCAGCACGGCCCGTCCGTGCCCGACCGGCGGACCGCCGCCGTCGTCCTCGCCGGCGGCGAGACCGTTCTCGCGCGCGCGGTCGTCGGCGCCGACGGCAGCGCCAGCCGGATAGGGGCGCACGTCGGGGTGAAGCTCGGCCAGGTCGACCTGGGCCTGGAGGCGGAGATCCCCGTGCCGCCGTCCGTCGCCGAGGACTGGAAGGGCCGCGTCCTCATCGACTGGGGCCCGATGCCGGGCAGTTACGGCTGGGTCTTCCCCAAGGGCGACACACTGACCGTCGGCGTCATCTCGGCGCGCGGCGAGGGCGCAGCCACCAAGCGGTACATGGAGGACTTCGTCGCCCGGCTCGGCCTCGCCGGCTTCGAGCCCACGATCTCCTCGGGCCACCTGACCCGCTGCCGCACCGACGACTCGCCGCTCTCCCGCGGCCGGGTCCTCGTCTGCGGCGACGCGGCCGGCCTGCTGGAGCCGTGGACCCGTGAGGGCATCTCGTACGCGCTCCGCTCGGGACGTCTCGCGGGCGAGTGGGCGGTACGGGTCGCCGAGGCGAACGACGCGGTCGACGCCCGCCGTCAGGCCCTCAACTACGCCTTCGCCATCAAGGCCGGCCTCGGGGTCGAGATGGCGGTCGGACGCCGGATGCTCGCAGTCTTCGAGCGGCGCCCGGGGCTGCTGCACGCGACCCTCACCGGCCTGCGCCCGGCCTGGAACGCCTTCGCCGACATCACCCGCGGCTCGGCCACGCTCGGTGGCATGGTCCGCTCGAACGGCCTGGCCCGGCGCGCCCTCGAAGTCCTCGACCGGCGGATGGACACGTCGTCCGGTGTCGGCCCGGCGGGCCGCGGCGTCACGCCGCGGGAGCGCACGGCCTCCGAGCCGGAGGACACGGGGGCTCCTGAGGGGCTGTGAGCTCCGGGGCCTGAGGGCTGTGCAAGGTGGAAGGGGACGGGCTCCGTCGTCCCGGCCGTTCACGCGGCCGGGGTGACGGGGCCCGTCGTCGTGATGCGGAAGACGGGGTGCTTGGGCGCGGCGGCGCGCAGCTCCTCGGTGGAGGAGTCGGGGCCGACACCGCCGAAGAAGACGCCGACCTCGGCCTTCCAGCGCTTGAGGTAGGCGCGGAGCAGCACGGGCTTGTCGTCGTCGGCCACCTCGACGGCGGTGAACTCCTGCACGTGCTTGCCGAGGTGCAGCTGCCCGCCGCCGGCGGCCCGCATGTTGTGGGTCCACTGGACGTGGCCGCGGGGGGCCACGAGGTACCGCTCGCCGTCCACCGTCAGGAGGTTGACGGGGGTGCGGCGCCATTCGCCGCTCTTGCGGCCACGGACGGCGAGCACGCGGGAGCCCCAGACGCTGATGCCGCGGCGGGTCATCCAGGCGACCGAGCGGTTGAGGACGTTCACCGTGAACCAGCCGGGCTTCATGACGTGCGCGGCGGGGTTGCTGGGGTTGCTGTGGTTGGTCGGCTGAGCGGACATGCGGTCCCCCTGAGGTTTGAAGTGTGAGCACTGCTCTCGCTTGAGATCAGTGTGCACGGATCGGCGCTCATAAGCAAGAGCGGTGCTCTCATTTCATTGCACTGCTCTGAAAGTGGCACACTGCTCTCCATGACCACCGTTCGAGGAGCCCGCGCCCGCGCCCGCATCGAGATCACCGCCGCCATCAAGGACGAGGCCCGCGCCCAGCTCGCCGCCGAAGGCGCAGTCAAGCTGTCCCTGCGCGCCGTCGCCCGCGAGCTCGGCATGGTGTCGTCCGCGCTGTACCGCTACTTCCCCAGCCGCGACGACCTGCTCACCGCCCTGATCGTCGACGCCTACGACGCCGTCGGCACCGCCGCCGAGCGGGCCGACGCCGACAGCGCGGGGCTGCGCCCCCTCGACCGCTGGACCGCCGTCTGCCGCGCCGTCCGCGCCTGGGCCGTCGCCCACCCGCACGAGTACGCCCTGATCTACGGCTCCCCGGTCCCCGGCTACACCGCCCCCCAGGACACCGTCGCCCCCGCCGCCCGCGTCGGCCTCGTCCTCATCGAGATCACCCGCCGCGCCCACGAAGGCGAGGGCATCGCCCTCCCCCCGCTTCCCGACGACCTGCGGCCCGAGGCCGAGCGCATCGCCGCGGACATCGCCCCCGACCTCCCTCCTGCCCTGGCCGCCGCCCTCGTCGCCGCCTGGGCGCAGCTCTTCGGCCTCGTCTCCTTCGAGGTCTTCGGCCAGTTCAACCGGGTCGTCGAGGACCGCGGCACGTTCTTCACCACGGCCGCCCGCCGCCTTGGCCAGGACGTGGGCCTGCTGCCGCGCGGCTGAACCCCGGGAGGGGCCGGCGGTGACGGGCCCCGTCTACTCCGGCGGGAGTACGCGTGACCACCCCGCCGGGCTGACGTCCTCGCGTGCGGCGCGCGGTTAGCGTGGCCGGTATGGACGAGGCGTGGTCGGGCGGGAGCGGTGGTGGGGGGCCCTTCGGGCGGTGGGGCCGGACGGGCGGCCGCCGGGGTCTGCCGTGGAGGTCGACGCTGCTGGTCGCCGTACTGGCCGTGGTGGGGACCGGGCTCGCGGCGCGGAACCAGCCGGACCGGGAGGCGCTCGACGCGTTCGGGCGGGTTCTGCTGCTGCTCGGCGCGGTGCCGCTGCTGTTCCGTCACCGCAGGCCGGTGCCGGTGGTGTTCGGCGTCGCGGCCGTCACCCTCGGGTACCTCGCGGCGGGGTACCCGTACGGCCCGGTCTTCCTCATGGTGGCCGTCGCCTGCTTCGCCGCCGTGGTCCACGGGCACCGGACCGCCGCCCGGTGGGCCCTCGGCCTGCTGTGGGCCGGTCATCTGCTGCTCGCGCACTGGCTCTACCGATGGCTTCCCCCGGCCGGCGACGGGCCCGGGCCCTGGGGGCAGGAGCTGTCCGCGGCCGCCTTCGCCGTCGCGGTGCTCGCCGCGTCCGAGCTGGTACGGGTCCGGCGCGAGCAGTGGGAGCAGCACCGGGCCGAACGGGCCGCGGCCGAACGCCGGCGCGCCGGCGAGGAACGGCTCCGGATCGCCCGGGAGCTCCACGACGTGCTCGCCCACTCGATCTCCGTGATCAACGTGCAGGCGGGGGTCGGCCTCGCCCTCCTCGACTCCGACCCCGAGCAGGCCCGCACGGCCCTCACCACCATCAAGGCGGCCAGCAAGGAGGCCCTCGGCGAGGTGCGGCAGGTCCTCGACACCCTCCGTACCCCCGGCGACGCGCCCCGTGCCCCCGCCCCCGGTCTCGGCCGGCTCCCCGAGATCGTCGAGCAGGCCGCCGCCGCGGGCCTGGCCGTCTCCGTGACGACGAGCGGCACGGGGACGGACCTGCCGCCCGGTGCCGACCTCGCCGCCTTCCGGATCGTGCAGGAGGCGCTCACGAACGTGGTGCGCCACTCCGGCTCCCGTACCGCCCGGGTCGAGATCGCCCGCGGCCCGCGGCGCCTGGACCTGCGCGTCGACGACGACGGCCCCGCCACCGGCACCGAGGCGGGCGGCAGCGGCAACGGCCTCGCCGGCATGCGCGAGCGGGCCGCCGCCCTCGGTGGCACCATCGAGGCGGGCGCCAGGCCCGACGGCGGCTACCGCGTCCACGCCGTACTCCCGCTGCCTCCGGAGGAGGCGCCGTGACGGGAGGGACCGGGTGACCGGAGGAGGCGCCGTGACGGGACGGGACCCGGTGACCGGCGGAGACAGTCTGACCGGAGGAGACCCCGTGACCGGAGGAGACCCCGTGACCGGTGGAGATCCCGCGATCCGCGTGCTGCTCGCCGACGACCAGTCGCTGGTCAGGGCGGGGTTCCGCGCGCTCCTCGACGCCCAGCCGGACATCGTGGTGGCGGGGGAGGCGGCGGACGGCGAGGAGGCGGTGGAGGGGGTGCGCGCGCTGCGGCCGGACGTCGTGCTCATGGACATCCGGATGCCGCGGCTCGACGGCCTGGAGGCCACCCGGCGCATCACGGGCGATCCCGGGCTCGACGGGGTCAGGGTCGTCATGCTGACCACGTTCGAGCTCGACGAGTACGTCTTCGAGGCGATCCGCGCCGGCGCCTCCGGCTTCCTCGTCAAGGACACCGAGCCGGAGGAACTGCTGCGGGCCGTGCGCGCGGTCGTCCACGGGGACGCGCTGCTCTCCCCGGGTGTGACGCGCCGTCTGATCGAGGAGTTCGCCGCCCGTTCCAAGGCCCCGGCCGCCACGAGCGCGCTCGGCGCGCTGACCGACCGCGAGCGGGAGGTGATGGCCCTGGTGGGGATCGGCCTCTCGAACGAGGAGATCGCCCGCAGGCTCGTCGTCAGCCCTCTCACCGCCAAGACCCACGTGAGTCGCGCGATGGTGAAGCTCGGTGCGAGGGACCGCGCCCAACTCGTCGTCCTGGCCTACGAGTCCGGTCTGGTACGGCCCGGCTGGCTCGGCTGAGCCGCGTACCGGCCCCGGTTTCGGCCCCGGCCCCGAGTCCGGGTCCGGGTCTGGGGCCGGAGCCGCCCGCCCATGCGTACGGACGGACCCGGCGCGGGGTTCGGCCCGTTCAGATGATCGCCGAGTTCTCCCGCCACAGCCGGGCGAGGGCGTCGTCCCCGGTCAGGGTCACGGCGTCGGTGGGCAGACGGTTCCAGAGGGCCAGGTACAGCCGGTGGGCGGGGCCGCTCAGTTCCGTGTCGGCGGGGGTCGCGGTCGTGGTGCCCCGCTCCGTCCGGGGCGGTTCCGTCGCGGACAGCCGTACGGTCCACACGTCGCCGGTGTCCGTGGCGCGGACGCGCAGGGTGCGGGGCTCGGGCGTGTGCACCCGGCTGCGGTCGCGGGCGTGGAAGCCGCGGAGGAGCTCGTCGATGCCGTCGGCGGCGAGGGTCGCGTCCACCGGACCGGGGCCGGTCGCGAGCGCGGATTCGGCGTCGGCGCGGTGGACGGTCGTCTCGTGGGCCTGCCGTCGGGCCCAGAAGGCGAGCGGCGAGGGGGCCGGCAGGAAGGTCCAGCACACCAGCGTCTCCGGTGCCGCGCGGAGGGCGGCGACGAGCAGCGCGTGGCCCTCGCGGTAGTGGGCGAGCAACTCGTCGCCGTCGAGGGCCGGTTCGCCGCCGTCCGGGTGGTACGCGGTGTGCCCCTCGGCGACGAAGGCGGTGGCCCAGCGGTGCACCGTGGTGGTGTGCCGGAGGAGGTCCCGGATCCGCCACTCCGGACAGGTGGGTACGGCGGCGTCGGGTCCGGCCTCGGCCGCCGCGTCCGCGAGGGCCAGGCCCGCGGTCTCCAGTGCGTCGATGTGTTCCGTGGGCTTCATCGTGTGTGCGGTGATCGCGTCCATGGGGTGGATTCTGGCAGCTCCGAGAGCCCGGGCGGGCGGTGGCGCGGAGGAGGCCGACGCCACCGCTCCGGTTCGGCCCGCCCGGTTCAACTCGCCCGTTCCGCTCCCGCGTTGCGGGCCCAGTAGCCCATCGCCGCGGCGCCGGCGGCGAGTGCCGCGACCGTGGTGAGCGCCATCGGCAGGGAGAACCAGTCGGCGAGGAAGCCGATGGAGGGCGGGCCGAGCAGCATGCCGCCGTAGCCGAGGGTGGAGGCCGTCGCGACGCCGCCGGGGCCGGCGAGGGCGCCCGCGCGGGCCACGGCGACGGGGAAGATGTTGGCGAGGCCGAGACCGGTGATCGCGAAGCCGAGGAGCGTCGCCCAGACGGTCGGTGCGAGCGCGCCGAGGAGCATTCCGGCGGCTGCCGTCGCCCCGCCGGCCACGAGGGTGCGGGTCTGGCCGAGGCGTTCGAGCAGCACGGTGCCGGAGAGCCGTCCTGCGGTCATGGTCAGCGCGAAGACGGAGTAGCCGGCGGCCGCCACGCCCGGGTGCGCGTGGAGGTCCTGTTCGAGGTGGAGGGCGCCCCAGTCGGCGAGCGCCCCTTCTCCGTACGCCGTGCAGAGCGCGATCACGCCGAAGACGACGACCGTGCGGCGGGAGGCGCGTGCGCGTGTGCCGGCCGCGGCGGGGCCGGTGGGCGCCGCGAGGGTCTCGGGGAGCGTCGGTGAGGGGTGGCGCAGGAGCACGGGCCCGGCGGCGGCGGTGAGGGCCAGGCCGACGACGGTGAGGCCGAGGAGGTGGGTGGTGGGGGAGAGGCTGCCGGCGAGGAGGCCGCCGATGCCGGCGCCGAGCATGCCGCCGAGGCTGAAGGCGGCGTGGAAGCTCGGCATCACGGGGCGGCGCAGCGCGGTCACCAGGTCCACGGCCGCGCTGTTCATGGCGACGTTGATCCCGCCGTACGCGGCGCCGAAGACCAGCAGGACGAGGCCGAGCGCGAGCGGCGACCGGGTGAGCGCCGGGAGGGCCACCGAGAGGGAGAGGAGTGCGGCGGTGGCGACGGTGACGGGGTGGGGGCCGTAGCGGCGGCAGAGCCGGCCCGTCAGCGTCATGGTGATCACTGCGCCCGCTGACACGCCGAGCAGGGCGAGGCCGAGGTCGCCGGCCGAGGCGCCCGTCTGCTGCTTGACGGCGGGGATGCGGACGACCCAGCCGGCGAACAGGAAGCCGTCGAGGGCGAAGAAGAGGGTCAGGGCGGAGCGGAGGCGGGACAGGGAGTCGGTGGCGGTGTCTCCGCCGGGGCCCCCCGATACGGCCGTCCGTACTTTGTTTAGTAGCGGCACAAATTCAGGATAGGGGGCGGCGGCCCGTGGAATCAACTGCGCAGACCGCGTCCCGGTCGGGGTGTGGTGGGGTGCGGGGCCCCGCGGCGGTCCGATCATGGGAGACTCGCCCCCATGAACGGCAAGGCGACGACGATCCGGACACGGCTGGACAGGGGGCGCAACGCGCTCGGCCCCGCGCTGGAGCTGGTGCACACCGGCAGGGCGCCGACACGGGCCGTTCTCACCGCGGAGCTCGGCGTCACCCGGGCCACGGCGGGCGCCGTCGCCGCCGAGCTGGAGGCCCTCGGCCTCATCCGGGTCGACTCCAACCCGGGGGCCGCCGCCGGTTCCCAGGGCCGCCCCTCGCACCGGCTCTCCGTCGACGAGAACGGGCCCGTCGCCCTCGCCGCCCAGGTCCACGCGGACGGCTTCCGCGCCGCCCTCGTCGGCCTCGGCGGCACGATCGTCGCCACCGCCCCCGGCTGCGTCACGGTGTCCGCCGACCCCGCCCAGGTGCTCGGCGCCGTCGTCGACGCCGGCGCCGCCCTGCTCGAGGAGAGCGGCCGCCGCTGCGTAGGCGCCGGGCTCGCCGCCCCGTCGGCCGTGGCCGAACCCGAGGGCACCGCCCTCAATCCGCTCCACCTCGCCTGGCCCGCCGGGGCGCCCGTCCGGGAGATCTTCGCCGAACGGGTGCGCGCCGCCGGCATCGAAGGCCCTGCCTTCACCGGGAACGACGTCAACCTCGCCGCCCTCGCCGAGCACCGCCACGGCGCCGGGCGCGGCGCCCGCGACCTGCTCTGCGTGGCCACCGGCCACCGGGGCGTGGGCGGCGCCCTCGTCCTCGACGGCCGCCTCCACACGGGCAGCTCGGGACTCGCCCTGGAGGTCGGCCATCTGACCGTCAACCCGGAGGGGCGGCCCTGCCACTGCGGCAGCCGGGGCTGCCTGGACGTCGAGACCGACCCGCTCGCCTTCCTCACGGTCGCCGGGCGGGCTCCGGGCCCCGAGGTCTCCCTGCTCCAGCAGGCCCGCGACCTGCTGCGGACGAGCCGCGACGACGCGGGCGTCCGGGTCGCCGTCGGGGAGCTGATCGACCGGCTCGGCCTCGGCCTCGCCGGACTGGTGAACATCCTCAACCCGGACCGGATCATCCTCGGCGGCCTGCACCGCGAGCTCCTCGACGCCGACCCCGAACGGCTGCGCGCGGTCGTCGCCGACCGCAGCCTCTGGGGCCGCAGCGGCGGTGTGCCGATCCTGCCCTGCACGCTCGACCACAACAGCCTCGTCGGAGCCGCCGAGCTGGCCTGGCAGCCGGTGCTCGACGACCCGCTGACCGCCCTGGGGCGCGCGGCGGTCTGAGAGGCCCCGGGCGTACGGCTCCGATGGCCCCCGTGCCGCCGCTGCCGCCTCGATCCCGCTCGTGGTTCGCACCACGAACTAATAACGTTCGTGATGCGAACTTCGCATGCGGTTGTGCGAGTTCGGCGACCTCGGCGCTTTCAGCGGTTTCGGCGGTTTCACGGGGAAGGGCGAGACGACGACCGGACGACAGGCGCTCTTCGGCTTCGGTGCGCACAGCGGGATCGACGACGGCCCCGACCTGGTGCGCAGGGTCCAGCAGGGGGACGACGACGGGCTCGACCTCTTCTCGCTGTCGGACCACCCCTACCTCGGCGGGCGCCTCGACGCGTACGCCGCCCTCGGATTCCTGCTCGGCGGTACGCGACGGATCTCGGGCTTCGCCAACGTCACCAACCTGCCCACCCGGCCCGCCCCGACGCTGGCCCGCACGGTGACCACGCTCTCGGCGCTCACCGGCGGCCGCGTCGTGCTCGGCACGGGAGCCGGCGGGCTGTGGGACCGGATCGCCGACATGGGCGTGCCGAAGTCGTCCCCGGGGAGGCCGTGGAGGCCTTCGAGGAGGCGATCGTCCTGATCAAGAAGCTGTCCGGCGGCGGCGCGCCGGTCACCCACCAGGGACGCCACTACCGGGTGAACCGGGTCGAGCCCTCGCCCGTGGCCGCGCCACCCGTCTGGACCGGCTCCAACGGCCGCGAGTCCCTGGCCGCCACCGGCCGGGTCGCCGACGGCTGGCTCCCCGGCCACGCGGCGGACTGGCTCAGCGAGCGGTACCGGGCCTCGCGCCCGGTCGTCGACGAGGTGGCCGCCGCCGTCGGCCGCGACCCCCGGGAGATCCGTACGGTCTGCAACCTCCCCGGCCGGATCACCGAACAGCCCCTGGCCGCCACGCGCGATGCCGACGGGCGCTGGATCGGCGGCTCCGTGGACCAGTGGGTCGAGGAGCTGACCGGGGCCGTCCTCGAACACGACGCCTCCGGCTTCGTCCTCTTCTCCGAGGGCGGCGGCGCGCAGCACATCGACGCCCTCGCCCGCTGGGGCCGCGAGATCGTCCCCGCGGTGCGCGAGGCCGTCGCCGAGGAGAACGGCTGAGCGAGCGACGGGGCGCGGCGGCCGCGGCGTGCCGTCGGCCGGAGGGCCGTCTCCCCGGGGCCCCGGCCGGGGGGTCACCTCCCCGGGTCGTCCCGCCCCTCGGCGAGCTCGGCGAGCCGGTCCAGGGCCGTGCGGGTGCCGGTCTCGTTCTGGTCGGCGGGCACGGCGTCGGGGATCCCCTCGTGCACGAGCCTGACCTCGGTGCCGCCCCCGACGGGGATCAGCGTCGTCGTCAGGGTCATCGCGCCGTGCAGCCGGGGGTCCTCGGACTCGAACTCGATGATCTCGACGACCCGCTCGTCCGGCACGAGCTCCACGAAGCGGCCGTGGTACGTGTCCGTGCCCGCCCCCGACTTCCCGGTGCCGTCGATCGTGTCGTAGTGCAGCGAGACCCGGAACTCGCCTCCCTCGCGCACGTCGAAGGAGTGGACCTCGCAGGTCATGCCGTACGGCACCCGCCACCGCGCGACCGCGTCAGGGTCGAGCAGCGAACGGTAGACCGCCGAGGGCGGGGCGTCGACGTGGCGGGACGCGCGTGAGGTGTACACCCCTCCAGGCTAGTGCTGTGGCCGGAAGGGTTCACCGCCTCACGACGCCCGGCGCGGCACCTCGCCGCGTTGTCGGACCGCGCAAGTAGTCCACAGTACGAGCCGCGGCCCTCCGCCTTGCGACGCGTCCCCTCGGCCCTGGCGGGCCTGGGGAGGCCCCGTGCACCGGACGCCGCGAACCGGCAGACCTTTCCGGCCACAGCACTAGGCGCGTCCCGCCGATCGGGCAGGGCTCGCAGGGCCGGTCGGCCGTTCCCCGCGGCAAAGGGGTTGGGCGGCGCGGGAGGGACGACGTACTGTTCCGCCTCATGATCACCAAGGAATCCGACCTCCCTCCGCGCCTCGGCAGTCTCACCTTCCACGGGCCGCTCTCCGAGGAGCGTGCCACCCGCATGATCGAACGGCTGGCCGCCTCCGGCCCCGCCGACGTGCTGGACATCGGCTGCGGCTGGGGCGAGTTGCTGCTGCGCGTCGTCGAGGCGGTGCCCGGGGCCGAGGGGGCCGGTCTCGACATCAACGCCGAGGACCTGGCCCGCGGGCGGGCCCTGGCCGAGGAGCGCGGGCTCGCCGACCGCGTGGCCTTCGTCGAGGAGTCGGCGCTCGGCACCGAGCGGGGCCCGGTCGACGCCGTCCTGTGCCTCGGGTCGAGCCAGGCGCTCTGCGACCCCGAGCTGCCGTACGACCCCGCCGCCGTCCTGCGCGAACTGCGCCGCCTCGTGCGCCCCGGCGGGCGGGTCGTGCTCGGCGAGGGCTTCTGGGAGCGCACCCCCACCGAGGCGGAGCTGGCCCGGATGTGGCCCGGCGCGAGCGCGGACGACCACTTCACCCTCGGCGCGCTCGTCGACCTCGCGATCGAGGCGGGCTTCCGGCCCGCCTGGATCGAGACGGCGAGCGCCGACGAGTGGGAGGAGTTCGAGTCCGGCTACCGCTACGACACCGAGGTCTGGCTCGCCGCCCACCCCGACCACCCGCTCGCCGCGGAGACCCGCGACCGCGTGGACCGCCAGCGCTCCACCTGGTTGAACGGCTACCGGGGCGTCCTCGGCATCGCCTACCTCACGCTCGTCGCCGTCGCCTGACCCCCGGCCGGCGGGACCCGGCGCCGGGGGCACCCGGGCCCGCCGGCGTCACCACCGCCGGCCCGTTCCCAGCCCCTTGCGGCCGGGCGCCGAGAGGTGCAGCACCCGGAAGCGCTCGCCCTCGCCGGCGGGCGCTTCCGCGTCCGCCCACAGGGTGAAGGAGAGCAGCTCCCAGTGGCGCGGATCGATCGCGAGGGCGGAGGCCACCACCCCGTCCCGCCCGGCCTCCCGCGCGTGCCGGTCCAGCGCCTCCGCCACCGCCTCGCCCGGCTGGGCCTCCTCCCCGAGCGGGATCCGGCGGCGCGTCGCGGCACCCGGCACCGCCTCGGACGCCGGCCCCTCCTCGTACGCCAGGCCCGTCCAGTGCTGGACGACGGGCCGGCCGAAGTCCCGCACGATGCCCTGGAAGCCCGGGCCCCAGAGGAAGGCGTTCATGCCCTCGTGGCCCGCCCACAGGTAGAAGGGCGCGTACTGGTTCACCGGTGACCCGGCCTCCCGCTCCCTGACCAGGTACGCCTTCAGGCCGAGCCCCGGGAAGTCGTCGAGGAGGTGGCCCCTGGTGGCCACCCGCTCGCGGATGATCCCCATGTCGTAGTCGGCGGGCAGGGTGATCTCGTACTGCATCGCGTGCACGGGACGGACTCCGGATCTCGGGAGGTGCGGTGGTCGGGCCCGCCGCGGGACGGGGGTCAGGACGAGGCGGCGCGCGGGGCGAGGAGGGCGAGGAGACCGCGCACCGCGCTGTCGAAGGGCGCCCGGGAACCCGCCGCCCGGGCCAGGACGTAGCCGCCCTGGACGGTGGCCACGACGGTCGCCGCGGTCTCGGCCGGGTCGAGGGATCCGCTCAACTCGCCGCGGTCCAACCCCTCCCGCACCACTTCGGCGAGCCGGTCGCGCAGCCGGCCGAGCACCTCCTCGACCGGGGCCCGCAGTTCCGGGTGGGCGAGCACCTCGGGGTCCATCGTCAGCCGGCCCACGGGGCAGCCGCGCAGGACCTCGCGCTCGCGCAGCAGATAGGCCTCGATCCGGGCGTACGCCGGCCCCTCGGCGCCGAGCACCGCCTCGGCCTCCGCGCCCAGCTCCTCGGCGGTACGGCGGATGGCCGCCAGCGCCAGGTCGGGCTTGCCGGCGAAGTGGTGGTACATGCTGCCCTGGCCCGCGCCCGCCGCCTGCTGGACGGCCTTGGGGCTGGTTCCCACGTAGCCGCGGTCCCAGAGCAGCTCGCGGGTCGCCTCGATCAGTCGCTCGGGGGTGCTCATGCTCATGAGCACACTGTACATACCAGTAGGTACAGTTCGGAAGGCATGGTCCCCGCCCCGCCGCCCCTCGCTCTCCGTCTGCCGCGCTCCTGGCGCTCCCCGCCCTCCCCTCGTTCCCCGCCCGCCGTACTCCCCTCGTCGTACGCGCGAAGCCGCTGTCCGTACGACGACCCGGGGCCCCTCGTGGAGTGATGCTCGGAGCAGGAACATCACCCCGGCGCACCGAGGAGCTGAACGGTCATGAACACACTTGCCCACGCGGGGCCCGGCCCGTGGATCCTCTTCGTCCCGCTCGTGTGGGCCGCCGTCGTCATCGGCGTCGTCACGCTCGCGCGCCGTGCGGGCCTGCGCAGGGGCGGGGGCTTCGGGGGCCGGCGCGACGGGGGGCCCGACGAGCGTTCGCCGATCGCGCTGCTCGGCCACCGGTTCGCCGCGGGCGAGATCGACGAGGACGAGTACTGGCGCCGGCTGACGGTTTTGGAGGAGCAGTTCGGCCGCGCCGTGACGACGAAGGGGCGCCGGACGTGACCGGCGGGCCCGTTCGCCCGCGTCGGCCGCGGAACTCCCCGTCGCCCGCATAGTGTTCGGCGTATCGGCAACCCCGCACTCGGCACGGAGGAATCATGCGCAAGGTCGTTTCCGGTCTGTTCGTCTCGCTCGACGGTGTCGCCCAGTCGCCGAACGAATGGCAGTTCGCCTTCGACGAGGAGATGGGCGCCGCACTGGGGGAGACGCTGGAGACTGCGGACACGATCCTGCTCGGCCGGGTGACCTTCACGGAGTGGGCCGGCTACTGGCCGACGGTGACCGAGGGAGAGGACGCCGGCTTCGCCCGGTGGATCAACGAGTCGCCGAAGCACGTCTTCTCCTCCACGCTGGAGAGCGTCGACGAGTGGGCGAACAGCACGCTCGTCGACGGCGACGCCGCGGCCGCGATCGAGAAGCTCAAGGCGGGCGAGGGCAAGAACATCACCGTGGCGGGCAGCCCGACCCTGGTGCGCTCGCTCCTGGAGCGGGACCTGCTGGACGAACTGGTGCTGCTGATCCACCCGGTGGTGGCGGGCGAGGGCCGCGCGAAGCTGTTCGCCGACGACGCCGCGCTCAAGAAGCTGGAGCTGGTGAGCGCCCGGCCGACCAGCAGCGGCGTGATCATCGCGACCTACCGCCCCGTGCGCTGACCCGTCGGAGTCCGCACGCTCAGCCCGCCCGGCCCGCCAGGACCGAGCGGGCCCCGAGCGGTGCCAGGACCGGGTCGATCGGCGTGCTCAGCGGCACCCCGACCGGGAAGCGGCCGTAGCCCGTGAGGGAGCCGTCGGTCGCGGCACCGTGGCCGGCGTGCGCGCACTCCTCGACCGGGACGGCGGACGGCGGCGCCGTGAGGGTGAACCACACGACCTTCCCGTCGGCCCCGCACGGGCGGACGCCCCAACTGTCGCTCACGGCGCCGACGATGGCGAGGCCGCGACCGGAGGTGGCGAGCCGCTCGTAGGCGGCGAGGGGGTCGAACCCGTCGAACCCGTCGAGTGGTTCCGGGTCGGCGGCCTCCGGTATGCGGGGGTCGTGGTCCCGGACGGAGACCGTCAGCCGGTCGAGCAGCAGCTCGACCTCGACGAGGCACCGCTTGTCCGGCTGCGCGTGCCGGTGGACGTTGCTCAGAAGCTCGGTGACCCCGAGCACGGCATGGTCGACCAAGGCGTCGAGTTGCCAGTGGCGCAGATGGGCGGAGACGATCCTGCGGACCTGACCGATCCGCGACGGCAGGGCCTGAAGCTCCACCGCGTAATACCTGCTCGGCTCGCTGATCACGGCTGCGACTCCCCGAAGTAGTCCGGAAGAAGACGAAGAACCCGATTCCTCATGCGGTACAGCAGAGCGGCGACCGGAACACAACGTCACCGCTGATGACTCATGGTGAGATGGTTCCAGCGTGAACCAGCGGTGAGCGCCCCGCAACTCGCGGCGATCCGTGCCTGGTCAGGGCCTGCGCGCGACGGCCCGGCGCCGTCCTCCCGCGCGCGACGGCCCGGCGTCGTCGGACCACGCGCGACGGCTCAGGACCGTCGGCCTGCGCGCGACGGCTCAGCGTCGCCCGGCGGCCCGTTCGAGCGCTGCCAGGAAGCGCCCCGAACCGGCCGATTCCCCGGTGTCGTCGACGCCGCCGTCCTCGTGCAGCGTCAGCCGGTACCGGGTGCCGTTCACGGTCGCGACCGCCTCGTCGGACTTCGCGAACCACGGCCGCCCCGCCCGGACGGCCCCCACCGGGGCGCTGTCGATCTCGCTGCCGTAGCTCGTGAGCAGGGCGAGCCGCCCGTCCTCGATCCGTACCTCGCCCGCTCGGGTCAGCGAGCGGGGCCAGCGTGCGATCCGTACGCCCCGCGCCGTGAACTCGGGTTCCGCCATGACGATCCGCCCCTTTCACCCGGTTGTCGCTACCAGTGTGCCGGGCCGTCGGCGACCGCACCAGTAGCCCGTCCGCAAGGCATCCCTATGGATCCCCAAAGGGAACGTTTGCCCAGGTGGGAGCGGTATCGTCGGCTGTGGGGCACCCCTGGACGCGACCGAGGAGAGACACGGATGAGCACCACGGAGAACAGCGCCGGCAGCGGCGTCACCGGCGCGGTGGCGACCGTCGACGTCGACCGCAGCGACCCGGCGTACCGGGCCTGGCTCAAGGAGGCCGTCCGCAAGGTCCAGGCCGACGCCAACCGCTCCGCCGACACCCACCTGCTGCGCTTCCCGCTCCCCGAGAAGTGGGGCATCGACCTCTACCTCAAGGACGAGTCCACCCACCCCACCGGCAGCCTCAAGCACCGGCTGGCCCGCTCGCTCTTCCTGTACGGCCTCTGCAACGGCTGGGTCCGGCCCGGCAAGCCCGTGATCGAGGCGTCCAGCGGCTCGACCGCCGTCTCCGAGGCGTACTTCGCGAAGCTCATCGGCGTCCCCTTCATCGCCGTCATGCCCCGTACGACCAGCCCCGAGAAGTGTCGGCTCATCGAGTTCCACGGCGGCCGGTGCCACTTCGTCGACGACTCGCGCACGATGTACGAGGAGGCCGCGGCCCTCGCCGAGCGCACCGGCGGCCACTACATGGACCAGTTCACCTACGCGGAGCGGGCCACCGACTGGCGCGGCAACAACAACATCGCCGAGTCGATCTACCAGCAGCTGCGGTTGGAGCGCTACCCGGAACCCGCCTGGATCGTGGCCACCGCCGGCACCGGCGGCACCTCGGCGACCATCGCCCGCTACGTCCACTACACGCAGCACGACACCCGGATCTGCGTCGCCGACCCCGAGAACTCCTGCTTCTTCGACGGCTGGACGCACAACGACCCGGACGCCACCGCCGACTGCGGCTCCCGCATCGAGGGCATCGGCCGCCCCCGCATGGAGCCCAGCTTCGTGCCCGGCGCCGTCGACCGCATGATGAAGGTGCCCGACGCGGCGACCGTCGCCACCGTCCGCGCCCTGGAGGCCGCGATCGGCCGCAAGGCGGGCGGCTCCACCGGCACCGGCCTGTGGAGCGCCCTCAAGATAGTGGCCGAGATGGTCGAGCAGGAGCGCACCGGCAGCGTCGTCACCCTGATCTGCGACGGCGGCGAGCGCTACCTCGACAAGTACTACTCCGACGACTGGCTGGCCGCCCAGGGCCTCGACATCACCCCTTACACCGCCGCTATCGAGCGCTTCCTGGCGACGGGAGCCTGGCCGGAGTGAGCCGCCGGTCGAGCCGGCGCGCCGCGTCCCGGAAGGAGAGCCCCACGCCGGGCGCGGCGACCCGCAGCGCGAGACGCAGCGGGGACGGGCCGTCGGCGGCCATGGTCCAGCGCAGCCGGGTGCCCTTCCCGGCGGGGGAGAGGGACCACTCCTCCGCCATGGCCGTCACGCCGGGGGCGTTCGTCTCGTCCACCCGGTACGCGTAGCGGACGTCGGGCTCGGAGGCCAGGATCGTCTCCTCGAACGCTATGCCGCCCCGGAGCCTGACCGTCCGGCCCCCGCCGTCGCCCGTCGGCACGGCGGACGTCACCGCGGTGAACCAGGACGGCAGGCTCCCCACCTCCACGGCCACCGACCGGTAGACGGCCGGCGGCGGTGCGGCGAGCGTCGCCGTGAACACCAGGCGGACGGGTGCGGACGCGGTGAAGTCGAGCTCCACCGGCCTCAGTCGGCGTGCCATGGACCCTCCGGGGGACGGGAGCGGGACAAGCACCCTAGCTGACGCGCCGTCAACGGCACAGGGGTCGCCGCTGTGCTCCACGCCTCACTCGCCGGAGGTGCCCCGCCGCCGGAACGGCGGGGCACCCGCGTGCGTCACCCCTGCCGCAGCAGCCCGTCCAACGCGCGGCCGAACAGGAACCGGCCCGCCGACCGCAGCACCGGATCGAAGACCCGCGGCACGCCCCGCACCGCCAACTCCTCCGTCCACACCACCCGGCAGCCGCCGCCCGGCGCTTCCGCCACCTCGACGAGCGCCCAACCCAGCACCACCCGACCGGACTTCGCCAGACGGCACGCGCCGGGACGGCCCGCCGCCGGCGGCTCCCAGCGCACGACCTCCATCGGGTCGTCGAAGGAGAGCCGGCCGACGCCCGTCCGGGCGGTGAACCGCGTCCCCGGCCCGTTCGGCCCCGGCGTCAGCACCCGCGTCCGGGTCAGCGGCACCTGACGTCCGTGCGCGGGCCAGTCCGTCAGCCGTCGCCACACCTCCGCCGGATCGAGCGGCACCGACCGCTCGATCCGGAACGGCGTCACGCCGGCACCTCGCGACGGGCGGGCCTCACGCCTGCTCCTCGTCCGCCACCAGGACGCCGGGCACGTGCTCCGCCACCTCGGCCCGAACGCCGTCGGGAAGCCCGCGGTCCGTCACCCAGGTGTCCACCTCGCCGAGATCGCCGAACGAACTCAGGCCGACCGTCCCCCACTTGGTGTGGTCGGCGACGAGCACCACCCGGCGCGCCGAACGCATCAGGCAGCGGTTCGTCTCCGCCTCCGCGAGGTTCGGCGTCGACAGGCCGGCCTCCACCGACACGCCGTGCACCCCCAGGAAGAGCAGGTCGAAGTGGAGCGACCGGATCGCCCGGTCCGCCACCGGACCCACCAGCGCGTCGGACGGCGTCCGCACCCCGCCCGTCAGGACCACCGTCGCGGCCCCGCGCCGCGACTCGCCCCCCGCGCCCGCCGACTGCGCCTCGTGGAACACGTCCGCGACCCGCACCGAGTTGGTCACCACCGTCAGGTCGGGCACGTCGAGCAGGTGCCGGGCCAGGGCGAAGGTGGTCGTGCCCCCGGACAGCGCGATGGCCGTGCCCGGGGCGACCAGCGCCGCCGCCGTCCGCGCGATCTCGTCCTTGGCGCTCGGTTCGAGCACCGACTTGGCCGCGAACCCCGGTTCGTGGGTGCTCGCCTCCACCACCGGAACGGCCCCGCCGTGCACCTTCGCCACCATGCCCTGCCGCGCCAGCGCGTCCAGGTCGCGACGGATCGTCATGTCCGAGACGTTCAGCCTTCGGGTCAGCTCGTTGACCCGGACGCCGCCGCGCCGCCGGACCTCGTCGAGGATCAGGGCGCGCCGCTGCTCCGCGAGGAGGTTCTGGTTGTCAGTCACCGCCGGGGCCGGTCCTTCCGCAGAAGACAAGAGGATGGATGTCGGATTCGGTGAGGAACGGTGCGCAGGGGCACGACCGTCCGCGATCCTGTTGCCGACGTCGCATCTTCCCACTCCGAGAGGAAGTCGCCTCAGTGTCCCCTGCCACACCCGCCCCGGAGAGCGGGGGCGCGGCGCTCGAACTCCTCGTCCACGGAGTCGGCGGAACCACCCCCCAGGACATGCTCGACGACCCCAGGACCGTCCGGATCACCGGGGACGGGACCGCCGCCATGTACCGGCGCGGCGACGACCTCGACGCCGAGGACCACCCCGAGCGGTACGCGGCCCGCCCGGTCCCGGAGGCGTACGTCTGGTCCAACCTCACCTCCGGCGACGGCGCCCGCGCCCTGTGGCTGCTGCTCCTGCCCTTCATGGTCGCCAACCTGGCGCACTGGATGCGCCCGCCCGCCCGGAACCGCCCCGGACTCGTCCGGCTCTACGGCGTCCTCGTCCGGCTCGTCGCCCTCACCCTCACCGTGCTCCTCACCGCGGCGGCCTGCGAGGTCGCGCTCGACCTGACGGCGTGGCAGTGCGCGGGAACCGCCGGCTGCGCCGACACGCACTCCTGGCTGGGCTTCCTCTCCGCCGGGCGCGGCGGCTGGTGGTCCGTGCCGGGCCGCCGCCTCGTCCTCGCGGCCCTCGTGCCGGTCGCCGTCGTCGGCCTCCTCTGGTACCTGTCCAACCGGACCTGGAGCGCCTACGAGGCCCAGCGCCCGCCCACCGGCTACGACGCCCCCGTGCCCGAGCCGCGGGCCGACACCGAGACCGCCGACAGCGGCGAGGGAGGCGGCGCCGGCGACGATCCGGTGCCCGTCGAACCCAGGCCCGCCCTCGGCCGCCCCGGCTTCTGGTACGGCCGCCGGCTCGTCGCCCGCCTCAGGGCCGCCCACACCGCCGCGGGCTTCCTCACCGTCGCCGCCGCCCTCGCCACCGCCACCGCCCGCCACGACGCGGGGGAGCCGGGGGCGCGGGCGGCCGTCGGCTGGGCCCTCCGGGCGGCCGTCGCCGTGCTGTCCGTCCTCGTCGCCTGGGTCGTCTGCCGCCGCGGCCGCAGCGAGAGCCGGCTCGACCTGCGCGTCGAGCACGCCCTCGTGTCCTGGCTGCCCGGCGTCTCCCTCGCCCTGCTCGCGCTCACCGCCCTGCACACCGGCTGGTCCCGCCCCGGCTGGACCTCCTCCGGAACCCTCCCCGGCGACGCCGTCTTCGGCGGCCTCACCCTCGTCCAGGGCGGCCTGGTCGTCGCCCTCGGCGTCGTCGCCGTGCTCCTCCAGCGGCCCCGCCGGGACCCGCGGACCGCCCTGCGCGGCCTCGGCGGCCCCGCCGTCGCCATGCTCGCCTGCGCCCTCGCCGGCGTCATGTCCGGCGGAGTGGCCCAGCGCGTCGCCGACTGGCTCGACGGCCCGGCCACGCCCGGCATGGGCCAAGGGCCCCTGATCGGGCCGCCCGTGCTCCTCAGCTGGCAGGCGTCCGTCATCCCCCTGCTCCTCCTCCTGCTGGTGGTGCCCGCCGCGCTCCTCGCCGTACGGACCGTGCTCACCGCGCGGCGGCTCCGGCAGGCGGTCGAGGACGACTACGACGCCGCCGCGGAGCGCGACCCGGTCCGCACCGGCCAGATCGCCTCCGGCCGGGCCCGCGCGGGGCTCACCGACTCCGCGCCGGTCCTCGTCGGCGTCGTGTCGGGGGCCGCCCTGCTCCTCGGGGCCGCCTCCGTGGCCGGCGCCTGGGCCAGCGGCAACGTCCCCGGCCGGGCCTTCGACGGCGCCCACCCCGCCGTCGCCTCCCTCGCCTCGGCGACCCAGGCGCTCGGCTCCTGGATGGTCGGCTTCGGTTTCCTGCTCTTCGTCACCTGGGGCCGGCGCGCCTACCGGGACGCCTCCGCCCGGCGCACGATCGGCATCCTCTGGGACGTCGGCACCTTCTGGCCCCGCGCGGCCCACCCCTTCGCGCCGCCCTGCTACGCGGAACGGGCCGTCCCCGACCTCACCTGGCGGATGAGCTCCTGGACCCGGGCCACCGGAGGCCGCCTGGTGATCTCCGGCCACTCGCAGGGCAGCGTCCTCGCCGCGGCCGCCGTCTGGCAACTGCCGCCCGCCACCCGCGGCCGGGTCGCGCTGCTCACGTACGGGTCACCCCTGGAGCGGCTCTACGGACGCTGGTTCCCCGCCTACTTCGGCCCCGAGGCGCTGCGCGCGCTGCACCGCACGGTCCACTGCTGGAGCAACCTCCACCGCGCCACCGACCCCATCGGCGGACCCGTCCGGGTGCCCGCGGAGGACGGCCGCCCCGCCGTCGACGCACCGGTCCTGCTCGACCCGGTCGCCTACGGCCGCACCCGCAGGCACCCCCTGCCCGAGCCGATCCTGGGGCACTCCGACTACCGGGCCGACCCGGCGTTCGCCGAACGCCGCGCGGCCCTCCTCGACCGGCTGCCGCCCGCCCTGCCCCACCAGCGCGCGGCGAACGAGCCGATCGGGTCGATCGAGCCGATCGCGCCGGACCGGCCCGCCGAGCCGAACGGGCCAACGGGTCAGGGGAGTTCGGGCAGGTCGTCCGGATAGAGCAGCGTCAGGTCGTCCGTGCTGGCGTCGACCAGCGCGGCGACCCGGCCCGCGTGCCGCTCCACCATCGACTCGAACGTCTGCCGCGCCGTGCGGCCGTTGCCGAACGCCGGCCCCTTGGGCAGCTTCGCGAAGTACGCGACCAGCGCCTCGTCCGTGCCCTCGGCGAGCCGGTACTCGTGCTCGTCCGCCTGCTGCCCCACGATCCGCAGGAGCTCGTCCGGGTCGTAGTCGCCGAAGGTGATGGTCCGGGAGAAACGCGACGCCACACCGGGGTTGACGGTCAGGAAGCGCTCCATCTCCGCCGTGTACCCGGCGACGATGACCACCACCGCGTCCCGGTGGTCCTCCATCAGCTTCACCAGGGTGTCGATCGCCTCGCGGCCGAAGTCCCGCCCCGAGTCCTCCGGCGACAGCGCGTACGCCTCGTCGACGAACAGCACGCCGCCGCGCGCCCGGTCGAAGGCCTCCTGCGTGCGGATCGCCGTCGAGCCGATGTGCTCGCCGACCAGGTCCACCCGGGAGACCTCCACCAGGTGCCCGCGCTCCAGGACGCCGAGCGAGGCGAGGATCTCGCCGTACAACCGGGCCACCGTCGTCTTGCCCGTGCCCGGGTTGCCGGTGAAGACCAGGTGGCGGCGGACCGAGGCCGCCTTGAGCCCCGCCTCCTGGCGCCTGCGCCCCACCTCGATCATGTTCGTGAGGGTCCGCACCTCCAGCTTGACGCTCTCCAGACCGACCAGGGCGTCCAGCTCCCCGAGCACGTCCTGCGACGAGCGGGACTCCGGCGCGGGCTCCGGAGCCGGAACCGGGGCGGCCGGCCGCTCGCGCGGCACGGGCACGGTCCCGAGCAGCCCCGGCGACTGCGTGGCCGTCAGGACCGTCCCGCCGTCCGGTACGGAGGACCGGACCGCGCTCTCGTCGCTGGTGCAGTCCTCGGCGCTCGCCCCCTCCTCGGGGAACTCGTAACCGCCGCGCGCGCACCGCTCCGTGCGGCACTTGCGCAGGACGGTCCGGCAGCCGTCCGTGACGTGGAAGCCGTACCCGCCGCTGCCCGTCACCCGGCAGCCGTGGAAGGAGCCGCGCCCCTCGGCCGACACGTAGAAGCCGGCCTCGGCGGGCGAGGTGACCGTGCACCGGTCGATCGTCGGGTCGGCGCCCTTGGTGACGATGACCCCGGTCTGCACGGAGTCGATCGTGCAGCCCCCGAGGGTCCCGCCGCTGCCGTGGTCCCGGAACCAGGCACCCGTGGACGCCTCCCGGATCCGGCAGTCGTCGAGCTGCGCCGTCGCCCCGTCGCTCACCGACACCGCCGTGTTCCGCACCTGCGACAGGTCGCTGTCGACGACGTCCACCCGCGAGCCCCGGTCGAGGACGAACAGCGCGTCCGGCACGTCGTGCACCCGGCAGGAGTCGAGGACCGCGGTCGCCCCGTCGCTCACCCACACCGCCGGGTAGTCGCCCGTACTGTCGTGGATCTCGCACTGGTTGGCGTCCACCCGCGTGCCCGGATCCCACACCGACAGGCCGTTGCGGCCGAAGCGGCGGACGGTCGACCGGGTCAGCGTCAGCACCGAGCGCGAGCGCAGGTCCACCGCGTTCTCCGGCACGTCGTGGATGTCGCAGTCCGAGAGCGTGAGCACCGCGTCCGTGTCGAGCGTGATGCCGTCCCCCGACGTGCGGTGCACCGAGGAGTCGGTGAGGTGGGCCGCGGCGCGGGACGCGATCTGGAGACCGGCGCCCTTGATCTCGTACACCTCGCAGCCGACGCCCTCCAGGGCGCTGCCCTCGCCGGTGACGGCGATCCCGGCGCCCGAGGCGTGATGGATCCGGCAGCGCTCCAGGCGCGGATGGGCCCCGCCCCGCACCGAGACGCCGGCCTGCCCGGCGGAGACCACCTCGCACTCCTCGAACACCCCGCCCGCGCCGTCGAGCACGGCGATGCCGACGCCGGCCGGGTTGTCGATCGTGCAGCGGCGGGCCGTCGGCCGGGCGGCGCCCCGCACCTCGATCCCGGCGGCCGAGCGGGTCATGATCCGCAGGTCGACGAGTTCGGGCGTGCCGTCCTCGATGAGCAGCGCGGGCGCCGCCACGTCCTGCCCCTCGATGTGCAGGTCCTGCACCGTGACGGAGGCCCGCAGCGTCAGCGCCACCCCGTCCGGCGGCGCGATGCGCACCGAACCGACCCCGCCCTCGGGGCCGCGCAGGGTGACGGCCCGTCGCACCACGAGGTTCTCCCGATATGTGCCGGGCGCGACCGTGAGGACGTCCCCGTCGCCCGCGGCCTCCAGGGCGGCGGCGAGGGAGGGGTACTCACCCGTGCGGCGCCGCCACCGCGATGTGCCGGTGTGCGTCACCTGGACCGTGCCCTGTGCCATGGGTGTGTCCTGCCCCCGCCTCATGCCTCGCCGCTGATCCGATGCCCCACCGTAGCGCGCGCGGCGGCGCGGGGCCGACGGGTCGTGGGGCCGGTCCGAGGTGGTCGGGCACGGTCGGCAGCGGTCCGGGACGGTCGGGCTCGGTCGGCCCGTTCGGAATCCGTTCGGGATCCCGGGAAACCGCGCGCCCGCCGCGTGGCGGACGTTCAGCTTCCGGTGCCCGTGCGCCCCCAGTCGGGACCGGCCGCCGCCCACGCGCGGTCGAGGCGGGCGTACCGGGCGAGCACCAGGCGGCGCACCGCGAGGCGCCGGACGGCCTCCACCAGGAAGCCGGCGAGGAGCGCGGCCGCCACCCCGGCGGTCACCGCGTGCGCCCTGGCGGAGCCCGCCTGCAGCGGCGGCGAGACCTGGCGCCCGTCGCGGTCCGTCCAGAGCGGGAAGGCGTCGCCGGGCGCGGAGTGCCGCCGGGCGGTCGTCACCGTGCCGGTGCGGGCCGAGCCGTCCGGAGCCGTCCAGCGGGCCACCACCGAGCGGCGCAGCCGGTCCTCGCCGGCGGCGTCGGCCGTCCGCTGTCCCGCGGCGGGCCCGTCGGCAGCCCGCACCACCCGCGCCGTCGTCACCACGCGCTGCTCCTGCTGCGTGCGGACCGCGCGCTGGAGCGAACCGTTCGCCGAGGAGCCCGCGGCCCAGCCGGCCAGCGGCACCACGACACAGAGCAGCGCAGCGGCCGTGAAGGCCAGCCATGCCTCGACGAGGTCCGTGGTGCGGCGCAGGGGATTGTGCCGCCAGCGCCAGACTCCGGTGGCTGCGCGCACGTCGAGACCCCCTCGTTGTTCGGCGCTACTCCGACGAGTGTGCCCCGGGGCCCGGTTCCCCGCCTGTCGGAGCGGAGAAGTGGCGGCGGAGGGGCGCGAGCCGAGAGGTGCGGGCGGGAGAGCCGAGAGGGGAGGGCGCGAGCGGAGGGGCGCGAGCCGAGAGTCAGTCGATGATCTTCACGGCGTCGCCGACCCGGACCGTGCCGGTGTGCTCGGGGACGAGGTTCTGGCCGAAGATCACCCGGCCGTCGTTCTTGCGGTGCCGGGCGAGGGTCCGCAGCGGTTCTTTGCCGCGCTCGGCGGTGAGCTGGTTCGTCGTGGTGACGACGCAGCGGCCGCACGGCCTGGCGACCCGGAAGGTGACCTCTCCGACGGCGAGCCGCGTCCAACCGTCCTCCGCCCAGGGCGCGGTCCCCTCGATCACCAGGTTCGGCCGGAACCGGTTCATCGGCAGCGGGCCCTCGTGGGCGTGGTCCCCCTGCGCGATCAGGGAGTTCAGCGCGTCGAGCGAGGACGTGGCGGCGACGAGCAGGGGGTACCCGTCCGCGAAGCTCACCGTCTCGCCGGGCAGCGCGTAGGCCGGGTCGACCGGGCGCCGGTGCTCGGGCGCGTCCATGTGCACGAGCGCGGCCTCGCACTCCAGGTACGCCGACAGCCACGCGGCGGCCTCGGCGCCGGCCGGAACCGCCTCCACGTACTTGTCGAAGATCTCCACCGTGACCGTGGCCGAGGGGTGCGGTACCCCGACCGTCAGCGGAGGGTGGCCGGGCGCGGACAGGACGACCGCGCCGTCCGGCAGCAGCTCGGCGGTGGCCAGCGCCATCCGGGGGTGACGGCGCTGGGTCACGACCTTGCCCGTGCCGTCGACGACGGCCCAGCGGCGGTCCCCGGCCAGCCCCCAGGGCTGCACCTCGGCCTCCGTGGGCGCGAGCGCGCGCATGGCCTTCACCGGGTGGACGTGGACGGAGCGGAGAACAGGAGTCGGCATGCCGTCATCCTGCCAGCCGCTCCGGCCCCGACGTCGGCCGGTGGCGGGAGCCCTCAGTAACCCCCGCCCTGGTAAGGACGGTTGTACGGGTCGTCGTAGGGTGCGGGCGAGGGGACCGGCGCGGGCCGGGGGGCCGCCGGACGCATCGCCTCGTATCCCGCGGGCGCCGGGCGGGCCGGCTGCGGGTACGAGCCGGGCTGGTAGCCGCGCGGGGCCACCGGCTGCTGCGGGATGTACGGGGCCGGCGCGTGCTGCAGGGGCACGGGGGCCATCTGCGGCGAGGGCTGGGGGTAGCCGTAACCGCCGCCGCCGCCGTACGAGGGCGAGGGCTGCGGGCTGGGTGCCGCCGGGAGGGCGGGCAGCGCCGAGGGGAGCGCCGGCAGGTACGAGCCGCTTCCGGAGAAGCTGCTGCCGGTGTCGTAGGCGGCGGGCACTCGGATCGGGGCGATCTGAGGAGTGCCCCGCTCCGCGACCAGGGAGTCGTAGATGGGGGTGTCCGGGAAGGACGGCGCGGTGTAGTAACCGCCTCCATAGGTGGAGCGGGGGGAGGTCATGGCACATAAGTTAAGCCCACGATGTGCCGGTTGGGGAGCCCCCTTCTTGCGCTCATCCGATTTACGCTGGTTTTGTCCGCCTGACCTGCCAAAACCTCGTTAAAGAACCCGTTAACATCGGGGATTCCCGAGGGTCCCCCGGTCAACAAGAAGTGACGGACGAGCTACAAAGGGCGACACCTGCCGGGCATTCGGGGTACCGGCGGTACGGGCCCGTCGTTCCGGCGTTCACCGGTTCTCGGGATGTCATCCACAAGCTGCACACGACATGCTTCACGGAGCCTTCTTCCGGGAGTAACGGAAAACCGAGTTTGATCCGGCCGAATGCCCGCGCGGAAAAGGCTCGATCCACTGTGCCACCGTGTGCCGTCCGCCCCCGCCTTCTGCCCCAACTCCCATTCCTGAGTGCCCGATCACTCCTTCGGGTCTGCCCGAACTCGCCCTCGGGGAGCCTGTTGTCCCGACGGCGTCGGGAAGTGGGGCAGGACGTCCTCGGCGAGCTCGTGCAGCACCTCGTCCACGGGCCGCTCGTTCGGCCGGAGGTTGAACGAGACGTGGGCGACGCCTGGCTCGGCCATCCGCCCCAGGTGATCGGTGAGGGCGCGGCTCCCGGTGCTGAGGCCCAGCCGGATCGGGCGGGGCGGGGCGGCCGGGTCCTCGCACAGGTGCAGCACCATGGGCGTCAGGTACGGCTTGCCACCGCCTCCCGTGAGCTCCCGCCACTCGCGTGCCTTCAGCCGCAGCGCGCCCAGGTCGCGGGGGTACCGGAGGGCGGCGTCGGCGTGCTCGGCGATCCACTCCGGGGTCTGCTGCGCACCGCCCGCGACGGCGATCGGGATGCCCGTGGGCGCGAGGGGCTTGGGCAGGACCTCCAGCCGCCGGTCCGCTTCGAGGTCGGCCCGGCCGAGTACCAGCGGGCCGCCGCGCCAGGCCGCGCGCAGGGTCTCGACCCCTTCGCGGAAGGCGGCTCCCCGGGCGTGGAAGTCGCGCTCGAACAGCGGGTACTCCACCGGGCGGTCCCCGCTGGCCAGGCCGAGCAGCATGCGGCCGCCCGACAGGACGTCGACGGTGGCCGCCGCCTTGGCGACGAGCAGGGGCTCGCGCAGGGGCAGCACGACGGCACCCGTACCGAGGACGATCCGCTCGGTGACGGCGGCCAGGTGGCCGAGGTGGGTGAAGGTCTCGAAGAGCGAGCCCGCGTCGCCGAACGCCACCGGGTCGTACAGCGGCACGTCGCGCAGCCACAGGGCGGCGAACCCGAGCCGGTCGGCGAGCCGGGCGCGCTCGGTGTGCCCGGTCAGGTCGGGCACGCCGAAGGGCCGGTCGGCCGTACCGTCGGCGCCCGCACCGGCGCGACCCCAGTCGTTGTCGAGCGGGAGTTCGAGTCCGAGGGTGAGGCGCCCGGACGAGGGGGCGGGGGCCAGGCGCGCGAGCCCGGGATGGGGGGAAGTCACGGCGGGTCCTTTCCGGACGGGCGCGGGGCCCCGCGCCGGGCGGTCTGCCCGGGGCGGGGCCCCGCGGGGGTGGGGGTGCGGGCTCAGTTGAGCTCGTCGGGGTGCGGGCCGGTGCGCATGCCGCGGTCGAGCGCGGACACGGACCGCATCTCCTCGTCGGTCAGGGAGAAGTCGAAGACGTCGAAGTTCTCCCGGATGCGGGCCGGGGTGACCGACTTGGGGATGACGACGTTGCCGAGCTGGAGGTGCCAGCGGAGCACGACCTGGGCGGGCGACTTGCCGTACCGGGCGGCCAGGTCGGTGAGGACGCGCTCGCCGAGGACCGCGCCCTGGGCGAGCGGGCTCCACGCCTCGGTGACGATCCCGTGCCCGGCGTGGAACGCGCGCAGCTCCGCCTGCTGGAGGCCGGGGTGCAGCTCGACCTGGTTGACGGCGGGGGTCGGCGTCGCGTCCTCCATCAGCCGCCGCAGGTGGTCGGGCTGGAAGTTGGAGACGCCGGCGGCACGGACGCGGCCCTCGGCGGCCAGGCGCTCGATGGCGCGCCAGGAGTCGAGGTACAGGTCGCGGGCGGGCGTCGGCCAGTGGATCAGGTACAGGTCGACGTGGTCGAGGCCGAGCTTGTCGAGCGAGGCGTCGAAGGCGCGCAGCGTGGCGTCGTAGCCCTGGTCGGCGTTCCACAGCTTGGTGGTGACGAACAGCTCGTCGCGGGGCAGCCCGGACGCGGCCAGCGCCCGGCCGACGCCGGCCTCGTTGCCGTAGATGGCGGCGGTGTCGATGCTGCGGTAGCCGGTCTCCAGCGCGGCGGTCACGGCGGCGGCGGTCTCGTCGTCGGGGACCTGGAAGACGCCGAAGCCGAGCTGGGGGATCTCGACGCCGTTGTTCAGCGTGACGGTGGGAACGGCGGAGGGTGCCATGGTGAGCGGTGCTTCCTTACGCGGTGCGGGGGGTGAGGGTGCAGCGGACGGTCTGGGCGCTGATGAGCCCGTCGCGGAAGACGAAGGTGTCGACGCCGTCGAGGACCTCGTGGGCGTCTCCGGTCGCGGTCCACTGCAGGAACAGGACGTCCCCGGCGAACTGCGGGGCGAGCCGCCACTCGGCGTCGGGCAGGTCGGCGAGGAGTCGGCCGATGCCCTCCCGTACGCCCGCGCGGCCGGTCAGGACGCCCTCGGGAGTGACGAAGACCGCGTCCTCCGTGTAGTTCCGGCTGATCAGGTCGAGGTCGCCGGTGCCGAGGCGGTCGCCGTGGTCGGCGAACACCTGCTGCGGGGTGCGGGTCATCGGGACAGCTCCTCGACCGCGGTACGGGCGAAGGCGTCGTCCTGCTCGGGGGCGCCGCCGCCGACACCGACGGCGCCGACGAGGCGGCCGTCGCGGTGGACGGGGACGCCGCCGGCGATGAACAGCAGCGGCCGGTCGAGCGCGGTGGACAGCGTGTGGAACGGGCCCTCCGGCTTGACCAGGTCGACCAGGTCGGCCGTCGGGGCGTTCAGCTGGAGCGCGGTGTACGCCTTGCGGGTGCTGGTCTCGCCCGAGACCAGGACCGCCCGGTCGTCACGGCGGAAGGCCAGCAGGTGCCCGCCGGCGTCGAGGACGGTGACGCTCACCGTCACTCCGGCCGCCTCGGCGGCGCGCTGCGCGGCGGAGATCAGCGTCTCGGCGTCGGCGGTGGTCAGCGGGGTCAGGGTGGTCGTGCTCATGGCGCTTCTCCTGGGAGTGGTGTGCGGGTCGCGTGGGGGAGGGGAGGGGGAGGCGAGGTCAGTGGAGTACGGGGGTCCGGACGGCGGCGTCGGCGGCGGTGGCTGCGTCGACCGCGGGCGTACGGCGCTCCAGGGCCGCGGACAGGAACGCGAGGCCCAGAGCGGCGGCGGCGAGGACCGCGCCGACCCAGTTCGGGGACGTGAGGCCGAAGCCGGCGGCGATGACGAGCCCGCCCAGCCAGGCGGCCAGCGCGTTGCCCAGGTTGAAGGCGCCGATGTTGACGGCGGAGGCCAGCGTCGGGGCGCCGTGCGCCTGGTCGAGCACGCGCTTCTGCAGCGGCGGCACGGTGGCGAAGCCGAGCGCCCCGACCAGCAGGATGGCGAGCGCGGCGAGGACCTTGCTGTGCGCGAACACCGGGAACAGCGCCAGCACGACCGCCAGCCCGCCGAGCGTGCCGTACAGCATGGGCATCAGCGCGCGGTCGGCGTACCGGCCGCCCAGCAGGTTCCCGAGGAACATGCCGACGCCGAACAGGACGAGGAGCCAGGTGACGGCGCCGTCGGAGTATCCGGTCACCTCGGTCATCATCGGCGCGATGTAGGTGATCGCGGCGAAGACGCCGCCGAAGCCGAGCACGGTCATCGCCATCGCCAGCAGCACCTGCGGGTTGCGGAACGCGGTCAGCTCCCCGCGCAGCCGGGCGCCCTCGGGGCGCGGCATGGCCGGCACGAGCCGGGCGATGCCGAAGAGGCCGACCACGCCGAGCGCGGCGACGATGGCGAAGGTCGTGCGCCAGCCGACCGCCTGTCCGATGAAGGTGCCCAGCGGCACGCCCACGATGTTGGCGACCGTCAGTCCGGTGAACATCGTGGCGATGGCGCCGGCCTTCTTGTCCGGCGCGACGAGCCCGGCGGCCACGACGGAGCCGATGCCGAAGAACGAGCCGTGCGCGAGCGACGCGACCACCCGGCCGGCCAGCATCATCCCGAAGGACGGGGCGAGCGCCGAGACCACGTTGCCCAGCACGAACAGGCCCATCAGCACCATGAGCATCCGCTTCCGGCTGACCTTGTTGCCGAGCACCGTCAGCACCGGGGCACCGATGACCACGCCGAGCGCGTAGCCGGTGACCAGCAGGCCCGCCGTCGGGATGGTGACCCCGTAGTCGGCGGCGATCTCGGGCAGCAGGCCCATGATCACGAATTCCGTGGTGCCGATGCCGAAGGCGCCGACGGCCAGGGCGAGAAGTGCGAGAGGCATGAGCCCGACCCTTCCTTGGTTTGCTTGAGTGAGCTCCTAGCGGGCTCTAACAATAGTTGCATGCGCGAGATAAATGCAAGCGCGGATAATCCGTGGGGTCGGGATATGGGCGGAAGGTGGTTGCCTGGATGGCGTGCGGGGTCATGTCGGGCGGGCTCGTCCGTGGGTGGCGGGTTGGCCCGTCCAGGGCGGCGGTGCGCGGGTGTTACGCGGCGCGAGGGCGCCGCGCACGACAGAGCACCGTCACGGAGGGCGTGACGGTGCTCTGGGGTGTGCGGTGGGGGCGGGTGTGCCGCGCTGGTGTCAGACGCGGTCCGACGGTGCGTCGCCGGACTTCACCGCCGAGACCAGGAAGGCCAGCTCGGGGTGGGCGGCGGCCTCGTCGAGCGCCTCGCGCAGGGCGGTGTCGTTGGTCGGCCGGGCCTCTTCGAGCAGCGCCAGACCGGTGGGGGTGACGTCCGTGTAGATGCCGCGCCGGTCGGTCGGGCACAGGTACCGGGACAGCAGTCCGCGGTCCTCGAGCCGGCTGACCAGGCGGGTCGTCGCGCTCTGGCTGAGCACCACCGCGTCGGCGACCTGCTTCATCTGCAGGTGCCCGCCCACCCCGTCGTGCTGGCGGCTGAGCACGTCGAGCAGGGAGTACTCCCGGACGCTCAGGTCGTGTCCGGACTGCAGGGCGCGCTCGATGTGCGTCTCGATCCTGCCGTGCAGGAGGGACAGGGCTCCCCATCCGCTCGCGAGGGCGGTGAGTGCGGGGTCGGTGGCGGTCATGGGTCCGTGTCTCCTTCCGGGTGCGACTGGATCCAGGATACGACATCGAGCCGAATATCGGCTTGAGCTGATATTGGGCTCCTGCAACTATCTTCCCTGGGGTGACCGGGGTGACCGGGGTGACCGGGGTGACCGGGGTGACCGCAGTGACCGCAGTGACCGCAGTGACCGGCGTGACCGGGGTGACCGGAGTGACCGGAGTGAGGTGTCACTCCCCGCTTGGGGACACGTGGTTCGCGGTGTAGGTACGGCCCTTCCACGCCGCGCCCCGGCCCCGGTAGTGCTGCACCGCGGAGTCCACCGTCATCAGGAGGTAGAGGAAGGCGGTGAAGGGGAGGAGCGGGGCGAGCAGGAGGGGCTGGCGGTAGTAGCGGAGCATCGGGACGTACGTCCCCGTCATCACGGCCCAGGCCGCGCCGCCGGCCCAGGCGGCCGCGGGATCGCCGGAGGTCGCTCCCGCCAGGAGGGCCACCGGCGGCACCAGGTAGACCACGACGAGTCCGGCGACCGTGCCCGCGAGGAGCAGGGGGTTGTTCCGCAGCTGGGCGTAGGCGCTGCGCGAGACCATGCGCCACAGCTCGCCGAGTCCGGGATAGGGGCGGACGCTGTCGACGTGATCGGCGAGGCCGAGCCAGATCCGGCCGCCCGAGCGGCGCACCGCGCGGGCCAGGGACACGTCGTCGATCACCGCTCGGCGGATCGAGTCGGGGACGGCCGCCGCGACCGCCGTCCCGGTCCGGAGGAGCACGCAGCCGCCCGCGGCCGCGGTCGCCAGGGGGCGGGCGCGGTTGATCCAGCGGAACGGGTAGAGCTGGGCGAAGAAGTAGACGAAGGCCGGCACGACGAGGCGCTCCCAGGTGCTGACGACCCGGAGGCGGGCCATCTGGGACACCAGGTCCAGCTCGTGGGCCACCGCGGCGGACACGAGGAGGCGCAGGCTGTCCGGCCCGTGGGAGATGTCCGCGTCCGTGAGGAGGAGGAACTCCGGGGCGGGCTCACGCGCGCGTGCCAGCGCCATGCCGTGCCGGAGCGCCCACAGCTTGCCCGTCCAGCCGGGTTCCGGCTCGCCCGGCGACACGACCGTCAGCGGAAGTCCGCCGTGGCGGCCCGCCAGCTCGGCTGCGAGGCGCCCCGTGCCGTCCGTGCTCCCGTCGTCGACCAGGACGACCTCCGCCGGACCCGGGTAGTCCTGCCCGAGGAGCGACGGCAGGCTCAGCGGCAGGACGTCGGCCTCGTCCCGCGCGGGGACCACGACGGCCACCCGGGGCCACCGCTCCGGCCCCTCGACCTCCCGGGAGCCGTCCCCGTCGCGTCGGGCGGAGGCGGGGAGCCGCCGAGGCGTCGGGGGGAGCCGCTGATCCGTGCGCCAGAAGAAGCCCTGGCCGAGGAGCAGCCAGACCCAGACGGCGAGCGAGCCGGTCGCGAACCAGGCGAGGGGGGTCATTCGCGGCAGTCTGCCCCAGATCGGCGGGCCCGTGAGGTTCATCGGCTAGGGTGACCGGGTGAAGATCGCGCTCATGGACTCCGGAATCGGCCTCCTCCCGGCGGCGGCCGCGGTACGCAGGCTCCGGCCGGACGCGGATCTGCTCATCTCCAACGACCCCGACGGCATGCCGTGGGGTCCGCGCACGCCCGAGGACCTCACGGAACGCGCGCTGGCCGTCGCCCTCGCCGCCGCCGAGCACCGGCCGCAGGCCCTGATCGTGGCGTGCAACACCGCCACCGTGCACGCCCTGCCCACCCTGCGCGCCGCCCTCGAACCGGACATTCCGGTCATCGGTACCGTACCCGCGATCAAGCCCGCGGCCGCCGCCGGCGGCAAGGTCGCCATCTGGGCCACCCCGGCCACCACCGGCAGTGCCTACCAGCGCGGTCTCATCCGCGACTTCGCCGACGGTGCCGACGTCACCGAGGTGCCCTGCCCGGGCCTGGCCGAGGCCGTGGAGCACGCCGACGGGGACGCCGTCGACCGGGCGGTCGCCGCCGCGGCCGCGCTCACCCCGGCCGACGTCCGCGCCGTCGTCCTCGGCTGCACCCACTACGAACTGGTCGAGGAGCGCGTCCTCGCCGCCCTGGAGGCCCGCGGCCGGGCCGGACTGCCGCCGCTCGTCTTCCACGGCTCCGCCGACGCCGTCGCCGCACAGGCGCTGCGCCGCATCGGAGCCGAGCCCGCACCCGACGCCGACCCCACCGGCACCCTCGCCGTCCTCCTCAGCGGCCGGCCCGGACAGCTCCCCGGCACCGCCCTCGCCTACGCAGAGGGCCGCCTCCTCGCGGCGACCGCCCCCGCTCACTGAGGGTGAGGGGGCGACCCCGCTCCGACGCGCTGCGCGGCGCGAAGCTGGGTACTCTCCCTGTATGAGGGAGCACCACCGGTACCGGCAGACCGACGAGCGGCCGTCCGTCGTCTGGACCGGTCGCGCCACCAACCGCCTCCAGTGGGTCGCGGCCGCGGCCGGCGCCGCCTGCATGGCCCTCGGCATCACCCTCGCCGTCGAATCGCCCTGGACCTCCGACGTCACGGCGCTGCTCATGGCGGTGATCGGCTGCGTGGCGGCCGGACTGCTCGTCCTCTTCGGCACCCTCGCGTTCGTCCACGTGGCCGTGAAGGTCGACGACCGCGCCATGGAGGTCCGCTGCGGCCACATCGGCGTGCCGCGCCGCCGCATCCTCCTCTCCCACATCGTCGGCGCCGACTTCGCGCCGAGCGTCACCCCGCGCCAGTGGGGCGGCTGGGGCTACCGCTGGCGCCCCGAGAAGGGCACGGCCGTCATCGTCCGGCGCGGCGAGGGCCTGGTCCTGCGCCTCGGCGACGGACGGACCTTCACCGTCACCGTCGACGACGCCGAATCCGCGGTCCGGGTCATCCGCGACCACCTCCGCCACCCGACCCCGCCGACGCCCCCCACCCCCACCGGCGCGTGAGCGCCGGGCCGGCCGCCGCGCGGGCGCGGGGCCGTGCTCCGTCGCAGGTCGGAACGGGCGACCGGAGGCGGCGACGACCCGCCGACCGGACGTCCGGCGGACAGGGGCGACCCGTACACTCCGCAAGGTGAGCACCACCATCACCCCTGTCGACGCGTCCGGAGCCGACTCCGCACCCACGCCGGGTTTCCGGCTGCGGCGGTTCCTGCGGCCCGGGGCGGCCCTGCTGTCCGGGCTGCTGCTCTTCCTGAGCTTCCCGCCGCGCCCCCTCTGGTGGCTCGCGCCGCCGGCCTTCGCCCTGCTCGGCTGGGCCCTGCGGGGCCGCCGCCTGCGCGCCGGCTTCGGGCTCGGGTACCTGGCGGGCCTCGGCTTCATGCTCCCGCTCCTGATCTGGACCGGCGAGGAGGTGGGCCCCGGACCGTGGCTCGCGCTCGCCGCCGTCGAGGCGCTGTTCGTGGCCGCGGCGGGCCTCGGCATCGCGGCCGTCTCCCGGCTGCCCTGGTGGCCGTTCTTCGCCGCCGGGGTGTGGATCCTCGCCGAGGGGGCACGCGCGCGCGTGCCGTTCGGCGGCTTCCCCTGGGGGAAGATCGCGTTCGGGCAGGCGGACGGCGTCTTCCTGCCGCTCGCCGCAGTCGGCGGCACCCCGGTGCTCGGCTTCGCCGTCGCCCTCTGCGGCTTCGGCCTGTACGAGGCGTACCGGCAGGTCCGCGCCTACCGGGCCACCGGCACCGTCCCGCGCGGCCCGCTCGCCGCCGCCGCGCTCTCCGTGCTCCTGCCGGTCACCGGGGCGCTCGCCGCGCTGCCGCTCGTCGACGACTCCGCCGAGGACGGCACCGCCACCGTCGCCGCGGTCCAGGGCAACGTGCCCCGCCTCGGCCTCGACTTCAACGCCCAGCGCCGCGCCGTCCTCGACAACCACGTCGCCCGCACCCGCGAACTCGCCGAGGCCGTGAAGGCGGGCCGCGAGCCGCAGCCCGACTTCGTCCTGTGGCCGGAGAACTCCTCCGACATCGACCCGTACGCGAACGCCGACGCGGCCGACGTCATCGACGGCGCGGTCCGGGCGATCGGCGTGCCCACCGTGATCGGCGCCGTCGTCGCACCCGAGACCGGGAAGCTCCGCAACACGCTCATCGAGTGGGACCCGCGGCGCGGCCCCGTCGCCACGTACGACAAGCGGCACGTCCAGCCCTTCGGCGAGTACATCCCGATGCGGTCGTTCGTACGGATCTTCAACAGCAACGTCGACCGGGTGAGCCGCGACTTCGGCGCCGGGACGAAGGTCGGCGTCTTCGACCTCGCCGGCACCAAGGTCGGCCTCGCCACCTGCTACGAGGCGGCGTTCGACTGGGCGGTCCGCGACACCGTCACCCACGGCGCGCAGCTCATCACCGTGCCCAGCAACAACGCCACCTTCGGCCGCAGCGAGATGACCTACCAGCAGCTCGCGATGTCCCGGGTGCGGGCGGTCGAGCACAGCCGGTCGGTGGTCGTGCCCGTCACCAGCGGGGTCAGCGCGATCATCCGCCCCGACGGCGAGATCGTCGCCGAGACGAAGATGTTCACCCCGGACGTCCTGGTCGAGAAGGTGCCGCTGCGCTCCTCGCTCACCCCGGCGACCCGGATGGGCACCCTGCCCGAGGCGCTGCTCGCGGCCCTGGCCGCCGCCGGTCTCGGCTGGTCGGCCTTCCGCGCGGTACGGGCCCGGCGCGGCCGGGCGGAGTGAGCCGGGCCGGGGGCCGGTCCACCGGCCCCCGCCCGTAGATGATCTAGGGTCGGTCCATGGCTACCCCTGACTTCATCCGTGCCCTGCGCGAGACCGCCGGTCACCAGCTCCTCTTCCTGCCCGGGGTGAGCGCCGTCGTGTTCGACGACCGGGGCCGGGTGCTGCTCGGCCGGCGGGCCGACAACGGCCTCTGGGCGATCATCGGCGGCATCGTCGACCCGGGGGAGCAGCCCGCCGACTGCGCGGTCCGCGAGGTGTACGAGGAGACCGCGGTGCGCTGCGAGGTCGAGCGGGTCCTGCTCGTCGAGACCCTGCGCAAGCCCGTCGTCTATCCGAACGGCGACGTGTGCCAGTTCATGGACGTGTCCTTCCGGTGCCGGGCCGTGGGCGGCGAGGCGCGGGTCAACGACGACGAGTCGACCGAGGTCGGCTGGTTCGAGGTGGACGACCTGCCGGAGATGAAGCGCTTCTCCTACCTCCGGATCGAGAAGGCGCTCGCCGACGAGCCCACATGGTTCCGCACCACAGCGTCCGGCTGAACTATGGGCTCGACGCACATCGGTGGGGGAGAGGGCCCTTCGTAGGGTGCGGAACATGAGCGCACCCCTCACCGCCCTCGGTACCGACCCCGCCGAGCCGCTGCCCCGCGCGGCCGGACTCGCCCTCGACCTCACCGGCCGCACCGCGCTCGTCACCGGCGCGGCCGGCGGCATCGGGCGCGCCTGCGCCCTGCGCCTCGCCGCCGCCGGCGCCCGGGTCAGGGCCGTCGACCGGGCCGCCGACGGCCTGGAGACCCTGGCCGCCGAGGCCGCCGCGCTCCCGGGCGACCTGGAACCCCGGCTGCTCGACCTCACCGACCTGGACGCCGCGGAGGCGTCCGCCGTCGGCGCCGACATCCTCGTGAACAACGCCGGACTGCAGCTCGTCCGCCCCCTGGAGGACTTCCCGCCGGACGTCTTCCACACGGTGCTCACGGTCATGCTCGAAGCGCCGTTCCGGCTCATCAGGGGCGCCCTGCCGCACATGTACGGCCAGGGCTGGGGGCGCGTCGTCAACATCTCCTCCGTCCACGGGCTGCGCGCCTCCGCGTTCAAGTCCGCCTACGTGGCCGCCAAGCACGGCCTGGAGGGCCTCTCCAAGACGGCCGCCCTGGAAGGCGCCCCGCACGGCGTCACCTCCAACTGCGTCAGCCCCGGCTACGTCCGCACGCCGCTCGTCGAACGCCAGATCGCCGACCAGGCCGCCGCCCACGGCATCCCGCCGGAACGGGTCCTCTCCGAGGTGCTGCTCGGCGACACCGCCGTCAAGCGGCTCATCGAACCGGACGAGGTCGCGGAGGCCGTCCTCTACCTGTGCAGCCCGCAGGCCTCCTTCATCACCGGCACCTCCCTGACCCTCGACGGCGGCTGGACCGCCCACTGACCGCGACTCCGCGAAGGTCGTCCACAGGGGTGGTGCGATCACAGGTCCGGCAGGTATCCCTGTGTCCATGCCCCACGAACACGTCTCCTACCTGGAACTCCTCGCCCGAGGAGCCGCGACGGAGGCCTACGACCGGCCGGTGCTGCTCGCCCGCGCGAGCGGCGCGGGCCCCGAGGCGCTGGCCGAACTCGAAGAGGCCAAGCAGCTCGCCCTGCGCGTCCGGGCCGAGCTGGAGGGCCGGCGACGCCGCGAGGCGGAGCTGTCCGCGCTCTTCGCCACCGCCCACGACCTCGCGGGACTCCGCGACCTCGACGCGGTGCTGCGCGCCATCGTGCAGCGCGCCCGCTCGCTCCTCGGCACCGAGGTCGCCTACCTGAGCCTCAACGACCCCGCCGCCGGCGACACGTACATGCGGGTCACCGAGGGGTCGGTCTCCGCGCGGTTCCAGCAGGTCCGGCTGGGCATGGGCGAGGGACTCGGCGGCCTCGTCGCCCAGACCGCCCGCCCGTACGTCACCGAGGACTACTTCGAGGACCCGCGCTTCCAGCACACGCGCACCATCGACGCGGCGGTGCGCGACGAGGGCCTCGTCGCCATCCTCGGCGTCCCGCTCAGCATCGGCAGCCAGGTCATCGGCGTCCTCTTCGCCGCCGACCGCAGGGCCAGGGTCTTCGAGCGCGAACAGGTCGCGCTGCTCGGCTCGTTCGCCGCGCACGCCGCCGTCGCCATCGACACGGCCAACCTGCTCGCCGAGACCCGCACGGCCCTCGCGGAGCTGGAGCGGGCCAACGGCATCATCCGCGAGCACAGCGCCGTCATCGAACGGGCCTCGGAGGTCCACGACCGCCTCTCCGAACTGGTCCTGCGCGGCGGCGGCGTCCACGACGTGGCCGACGCCGTCTCCGAGGTCCTCGGCGGCACCGTGGAGTTCACCGAGACGGAGGCGGGGCCGGCCCGCCGCGCCGACGGGCACGCCGTCCGCGACGGCGACGACTGGGTGGCCGCCGTCTCCGCGGGCGGCGAGACCCTGGGGGCGCTCGTCCTCCACGGGCAGCCCGAGCTCGACCCGGTCGACCAGCGCACCCTGGAGCGGGCCGCCCTGGTCACCTCCCTGCTGCTGCTCGCCCGCCGTTCGGCGGGCGAGGCCGAGCAGCGGGTGCGCGGCGAACTCCTCGACGACCTCCTGGACGCCCCCGACCGCGACCGGCGCCTCCTCCGCGAGCGCGCCGCCCGGCTCCGCACCGACAGCGAGGCCCCGCACGTCGTGCTCGCCGCGCGCATCGACCGGGCCGACGGCGACCCGGACGGCGACGCGGGCCGCCGCGAGAGCGCCGACCGCCAGCGGCTGTGGTCCGCCGCCTCGCACCTGGCCGCCACCCGGCACGGACTCGCCTCGGCCCGCGACGGCGGTACGGTCCTGCTGCTGCCGCTCGGCCCCGGCGAGAGCGCCGCCGACCTCGCCCGGCAGACCGCGAGGAACCTCGGCGGCACCCTGCGCGAGCCGGTCACCGTCGGCGCGTCCGCCCCCGTCCGCACGCTCCTCGACCGACCGGACCAGGTGGCCGTCGCGTACGAAGAGGCCCGCCGCTGCCTGGACGTGCTGGTCCTGCTGCACCGGTCCGGCCAGGGCGCGGCGGCGGAGGACCTCGGCTTCCTGGGCCTCCTCCTCGCCGACGGCCGCGACATCGACGGCTTCGTCGACCGGACCGTGGGCCAGGTCGTCGGGTACGACCGGCGCCGGGGCACCGACCTGGTGCGCACCCTGGAGGCGTACTTCGCGAGCGGCATGAGCCCGGCCCGCACCAAGGACGAACTCCACGTGCACGTCAACACGGTCGCCCAGCGCCTGGAGCGGGTCGGGCGGCTCCTCGGCCCGGACTGGCAGTCACCGGCCCGCGCGCTGGAGATCCAGCTGGCGCTGCGCCTGCACGCGATGTCGGCCGCGGTCACCGGGAGGTGACGCGGACGGCCCCGTGCCCCGCTCGGGTCGAGCGGGGCACGGGGCCGGATGCCGGATGCAGAAGCTGGGGACAGGGACAGGGACAGGGACAGGGACAGGGGCAGGGCCGGCGGTCAGGCGTCGGCGCCGACGCGGGAGTTCGCGGGGGCGTCCTCGGCGATCTCGGCGAGGTCCCGGTCACGGGTCTCACGGGCGCAGGCGAGGGCGATGACCGTGAGCAGGGCGGCGGCGATCACGTACAGGGCGATCGGGGTCGAGCCGCCGTGGTCGGCGAGGAGCGCGGTGGCGATGAGCGGGGCGGGTGCGCCGGCGGCCACGGAGGAGAACTGGGCGCCGATGGAGGCGCCGGAGTAGCGCATCCGGGTCGCGAACATCTCCGAGAAGAAGGCCGCCTGCGGCGCGTACATCGCCCCGTGCAGGACCAGGCCGACGGTGACGGCGAGGAGCAGCGAGCCGAAGGTGCCCCGGTCGATCAGCGCGAAGAACGGGAACATCCACGCGCCGACGCCGACCGCGCCGATCAGGTACACCGGCCGGCGGCCGATCCGGTCCGACAGCGCGCCCCAGGCGGGGATCACGGCGAAGTGGACGGCCGAGGCGATCAGGACGGCGTTCAGGGCGGTCTGCTTGGTCAGGCCGACCTGGGTGGTCGCGTACACGAGGATGAACGCGGTGATCACGTAGTACGAGATGTTCTCCGCCATCCGCGCGCCCATCGCGATCAGCACGTCCCGCCAGTGGTGCCGCATCACGGCGACCAGCGGCATCTTCTCCACCTGCCCTGCGGTCGCCTTGCGCTGCTCGGAGGCGGCGAGGGCCGCCTTGAACACGGGCGACTCGTCGACCGAGAGACGGATCCACAGGCCGACGATCACCAGGACGCCGGACAGGAGGAAGGGAACGCGCCAGCCCCACGAGAGGAACGCGGCGTCCGACAGGAGCGCCGTCAGCGCGGACAGCACGCCGGTCGCGAGCAACTGACCGGCCGGCGCGCCGGTCTGCGGCCAGGAGGCCCAGAACCCGCGCCGCTTCGCGTCGCCGTGCTCGGACACGAGCAGTACGGCGCCTCCCCATTCGCCGCCGAGCGCGAAGCCCTGCACCAGCCGCAGCACCGTCAGCAGCACCGGCGCCGCCGACCCGATCGTCGCGTGCGTCGGCAGCAGACCGATCGCGAACGTCGCCCCGCCCATCAGCAGCAGGCTCAGGACCAGCAGCTTCTTCCGTCCGAGCCGGTCTCCGTAGTGCCCGAACACGAGCGCCCCGAGCGGCCGGGCGGCGAACCCGACCGCGTACGTCAGGAACGAGAGCAGCGTCCCGACCAGCGGGTCCGACTCCGGGAAGAACAGCTTGTTGAACACGAGCGCCGCGGCGGAGCCGTACAGGAAGAAGTCGTACCACTCGATGGTGGTCCCGATCAGGCTGGCGGCGACGATGCGCCGGAGGGATCCGGGTGGCGTCGGAGCGGTTGTTGCGGCGGCCATGTGCACCACTTCCAGGCGTGTGAGCGGGGGACGATTCGGTGTCGCCACACGGTAGGAAGTCGCAGGTCAGCCGCGTATGTGGTGGGACACCATAGTTCGAGTGGCGGAGGTGCGCCCCGTCGCCATGGCCTCGTGTCGCGTCCCTCGCCCCGTACCGCGGTGCCCGTCCCCACCGTGCCCCGCACCCGCGTGTCCCCGTCTCCTCCGTGCCCCGTACCCGGGTGCCCTCGTCCCCGCCCTGCCTCTGACGACCATGCCCGAGGCGCTCTTTATGTGTTGTGCCCCTATGCCCTGGCCTGTTCGGCCCGCCTAACGTGGGCGGACCCGGGGCCGGGACGGGCAGCGGGCGGGACGCGCCGAGCGCGCACGAGTGGGGGAGGTCGGGACGTGGCCGACAGACGGAGTGCGGGACGGCGGTGGCGCGGGCGCGCCGCCCGGGTGATGGCCGTGCTGGGGGTCGTCGCGGCGGCCGTCGTGGTGGCGCCCGCCGCCGCGAGCGGTACGACGGCGGCCACCGCCGCCCTGCCCTCGTACCTCACGCTCGAAGCGGGCTACGGGGCGGGGACCGTCACCAACGGCTGGGAGCGCGTCGAGCGCTACGCCGACAGCACCACCGGATTCCGCACCGAGGGCTTCCCGGCGGACGGCCGCGGCGACCAGGACGGCAAGCGCGTCACGTACTTCGGCGGTGTCGCCCGGCCCTCCTCCGGCCGGTTCCTGCTCTACTCGGCCCCCGGCTGGAACACCGGAAGCCGCACCACACCCGTCCTCCTCGTGCACGGAGCCAACGACACCGCGGACCGCGCCTGGGCCAACCCCGGCGAATCGGGCGGCTACGGCTGCGGCGCCGCCTCCTGCCCCTCCACCGGACTCATGCAGTACCTCTCCCAGCGCGGCCACCGCGTCTTCGCCGTCGGCTTCGCCCACAAGCAGGGCGACAACCTGATGCAGGCGCAGATCGTCGGCGACGCCGTCGCCGCCGTCAAGGCCAAACTGGGCGTCACCAAGGTCGACCTCGTCGGCTGGAGCAAGGGCGAGATGTCGACCCGCGCCTACGTGTCCTCCCTGAAGCCGAGCTGGGGCCGGGCCTACGCCGGCGACGTACGCCGCCTGATCACCCTCGGCGGCCCCAACGGCGGCTACGACTACCCGTACGCCCACGGCTGGGCCCACGACTTCTCCATCTGGCCGGAATGCGGAGGCAAGGTCAACGCGCCCTCCCCGCACTCCCACATGACCTGCTACGGCCTCTACACCCCACACCCCGAGTACTCCATGACCCCGGCCGGCGGCCAGGACAACTACCCCGGTCAGCGGCAGATGCTGGCCCGCTGGGACGGCGTGTACGGAGTCGACGGCGCCGCCCAGGACTGGTACACGACCTACTACGGCGGCCAGGGCTTCTACACCGCGGGCAGCGGCATCCAGGCCGCCATCGACGCCGGATCGCTGATCGCCCCCCTGCACGCCGCCGGCGTCCCGGCCTCCGTCACCACCTACCTCCTCGCCGGCGGATCCGCCGACATCGTCGGCATCTTCAACGAGAACCGGGGACCCAGCGACGGCGTCGTCTTCACCTCCAGCGCGCTCGACACCACCGGCATCCCCACCGTCGGCGGCACCGCCACCGTCGCAGCCGCCAACCACCTCGAACTGGGCTGGCACGGCACGGCCGCCGCCCAGGTCGCCACCTGGCTCTCCTGACGCACCCGCCACGACCACAGGACCCGAGGACATGACCGCTCTCCGCACCCGCCGCGTCACCACCGGCCGACTGACCCAGCAGATCACCGAGACCCGGACCGACGGCGAACCCGTCGTCCTCGTCCACGGCAACGTCTCCTCCTCCGCGTTCTGGCACACCACCCTCACCGCCCTACCGGACACCTACCGCGGCGTCGCCGTCGACCTGCGCGGCTTCGGCGGCACCGACCCGCTGCCCGTCGACGCCACCCGCGGCCTGCGGGACTACGCCGACGACCTCGCCGAGCTGCTCACCGCCCTCGACATCGACCGGGCCCACCTGGTCGGCTGGTCCATGGGCGGCGGGGTGGTCACCCAGTTCCTGCGCGACCGCCCCGCCGCCGTCCGCTCCCTGACCCTCGTCAACCCCGTCTCCCCGTACGGCTTCGGCGGCACCCACGGAGCCGACGGCACCCTCAACTCCGAGGACGGCGCCGGATCCGGCGGCGGCACCGCCAACCCCGACTTCGTCAGGCTGCTCGCCGAGGGCGACCTCGGCGAGGACTCCCCGCTCTCCCCGCGCTCCGTCCTCGCGGCCTGCTACGTCAAGCCGCCGCTGCGCCCCGAGCACGAGGACGCGTACGTCGCCGCCATGCTCACCACCCGCCTCGGCGACGACCACTACCCCGGCGACAGCACGGAGTCCGCCGCCTGGCCGGGGATCGCGCCGGGCACCCGCGGCGTGCTCAACTGCCTCGCCCCGATCCACTTCCGCGTCGACGACCTGCACCTGATCGACCCGAAGCCGCCGGTCCTGTGGATCCGCGGCGAGGACGACGTCATCGTCTCCGACACCTCGATGTTCGACCTGGCGCACCTCGGCGCCCTCGGCGCCGTGCCGGGATGGGACGGCACCCCCGCGCAGCCGATGCTGGCGCAGACGCGCCACGTCCTCTCCCGCTACGCTGCGGCCGGCGGCACCGTGCGGGAGGTCGCCGTCGCCGGCGCCGGGCACGCCGTCCACATCGAACGCCCCGAGGAGTTCGGCAAGGCGCTCCTGGAGGTCCTGTCCGCATGACCGTGTGCCGCACCCGGCAGGGGGAGGTCCGCGGCCGGACCTCCCCCGACGGGGTGACCTCCTTCCTCGGCATCCCGTACGCCGCCCCGCCCTTCGGCGCCCTGCGGTTCAGGGCCCCCGCGCCGCCCGAGTCCTGGACGGGCGTACGCGATGCCACGGCGCACGGGCCGACGGCACCGCACGCCCCCTACGCTCCGCCCTTCGACGCCCTCATCCCGGAGCACGACATCCCGGGAGAGGACTGCCTGAACCTCGACGTCCGGACCCCGTCGCCGGGGCCGGGCGCCCGCCTCCCCGTGATGGTCTGGCTGCACGGAGGGGCGTTCACCAACGGCTCCGGCTCGGCGTCCGCGTACGACGGAAGCGCCTTCGCCCGGGACGGCGTCGTCTGCGTCACGCTCAACTACCGCCTGGGAGCCGACGGTTTCCTGCACCTCCCCGACCGCCCCGACAACCGGGGCCTGCTCGACCAGATCGCCGCGCTCCACTGGGTCCGGGACAACATCGCCTCCTTCGGCGGCGACCCGGACCGCGTGACGGTCTTCGGCGAATCGGCGGGCGCGATGAGCATCGGCACCCTGCTGACCACCGAGGCGGCCCGAGGCCTCTTCCACCGGGCCGTCCTGCAGAGCGGAGCCTGCCACCACTTCCTGCGCCCGCCGTCGGCCCGCCTGATCGCGGAACGCCTCGCGGAGAAACTCGGCATCAAGCCGACCCCGGACGCCTTCGAGGCCGTACCCGTGGCAGAACTCCTCCCGGCCCAGGCGGAGTTGCGCGCGGAGATCGGCGCGGACCCCGACCCGGCCCGGTGGGGCGAGGCGGTCCTCAACATGATGCCCTTCGAGCCCCTCCACCCCGGCCTCACCCTCCCGGGCCCGGACTGCGGCGTCGACCTCCTCGTCGGCAGCAACCGCGAGGAGTACCGCCTCTTCCTCGTCCCGACGGAGAGGCTCCACGCCTTCCCCGAATCCTCGCTCCGCGCCATGACCGCCGCCTACGGCCTCGACCCCGACGCTGCCCTCCCCGTCTACCGGGCCGCCCGCCCGGACGCCACCCCGGGCGAACTCCTCGACGCGGTGGCCACCGACTGGTTCTACCGCATCCCCGCCATCCGCCTCGCCGAAGCCGTCCCCGGCACCCACCTCTACGAATTCGCCTGGCGCTCCCCCCGCTTCGACGGCGAGCTCGGCGCCTGCCACGCCCTGGAACTGCCCTTCGTCTTCGACCGCCTCGACGACCCCTCGTACGCGCCGCTCCTCGGCGACCACCCGCCCCAGGCCCTCGCGGACGCCGTCCACGGCGCCTGGGTCTCCTTCGCGGAGACCGGCGACCCGGGCTGGCCGGCGTACGACACGGTGACCCGCGCGACGATGACCTTCACCGCCACCCCCACCACCGTCCCCGACCCCCGGGCACGGGAACGGCTCCTCTGGGAGGGCGTCCGCTGACCGGCCCGGCCCGGTCAGCCTCCTACGGAGCCGTACCGCAGGCGCGGGCCGGGCACAGGCTCACCACGGAGGCCCGGGGGTGCCGGTCATGCACGGTCCTCGCGCGTGTCCTCGGGCTCCGGTTCCAGCCCGAACAGCGCCGCGTACAGGCACAGCCGCTCCCGCACCCACGCGGGCGACTCCCCGACCGCCCGCGCCCGCGCGGCCACCTGCTCCCCGCTCACCGCCCCGCCGAGCGCGGGCAGCCTCCCGTCGAGCCGTTCGGAGAGGATCGCCAGATCCTGCCAGCGCGGTACGACGTCGGGCACCCCGGTGAGCGGCGGCGCTCCCCCTTCGAGGGCCAGGTAGGGCCAGATCCGCCGCCACGTGCGGTCGATCGGCTCACCGAGGCGGCCCGCGACGCTGACGAGGTCGAGCGGCACCAGGGGCGATCCGGCGGGGGAGACGCGGTGGTCGGGGTCGAGGGCCGCGAGGGCGTACGCGTCGGGCACCTCGGTGGGGAGTGCGGCGACGGCCTCGGCGTCCAGCGCGGGGACGAGCGCCCCGATGGCGCGCAGCGGTTCGAGCGCGGCGTACGCCTCCTGGACGCCCTGGTGGCGTTCGCGCGCGTAGACGGCGAGCTTCCTCGGGGTGAGCGGGTCCCATCGGGGGGTCTCGCACCACTCGGCGTCGTCATCGTCGTCGTCGATGCCGTAGGTGACCAGGGCGATCGTCTCGTCGCGGGAAGGGCGGAACTTCTTGAGTTCCCTGGGGAGTTCCGCCGCGACCAGGTCCGGCCCCAGCTTCAGGCGGTCCGCCTCGCGGCTCGCCGTCTTCCACAGGTACGACAGCTTCTCGCGGAGCTCCTGGCTCGCGGTGAACAGGACGGCCGACGTGGCGGGGACCGGGTAGTCCGCCGACTCCCAGGAGGGGTCGGCGCCGGAGAACGCGTACCTGCTGGGTGTCGGCAGTTGGTCCCAGGCGCACAGCAGGCGTGCGGCGTCCGGAAGCGACACGGCGGCGGAGCGCAGTTCGTCGAGGGTCCAGGAGAGCTCCTCCCAGCGGGTCGTGTGCGGCTTGACGTAGGCGAGGTCCCGGAGGGACACCCCGTGTTCGAGCCGGACGTCCACGTCGTGCAGCCAGCCCACGAGCGTCCCGGTCTCGGGTGACGGGACGACCGTCCGCCCCGCCGACCCCTTCGCGTACCGACGGCGGTGGACCAGGCCGAGTTCCCGCGCGTGGGCGGCGAGGATCCGCTCCGCCTTGTGCAGCGGTATCTCCCACTGCGCGGCGAGGTCCAGGGTGGCGGCCCACGGCAGCACCGTGCGCCCGTCGCCCTCGTCCACGACGTAGCGCCGCAGGAGGAGGAAGAGGTCGTACGGAACCGAGGCCCAGCGCTCCACGAGCACCGGATCGGGAACGGGGCGCAGCCAGCCGAAGCCGGCGACCGTCCGCATGGCCTCGCGCGTCGTGCGGCCCGCCCGCAGCGCCGCCGCCCGGAGGTCCCAGGGGGTGGTGGTGAGTCGCCATCTGCGCTCGCCGTGCGGGACGTAGAGCAGGGACAGTTCGTCCCGGGTGCACACGTGGTCGCGGTGGTGGTCGGGCACGGAGGGGACGGGCTCGGGCAGGAACGGAGCGTACTTGGCACACCTGTCGGCCAACTCGCCCAGCGACGTGTGGTGTTCGGCGGACACGCGGACGATCCCGCTGAGGTCGCGCGGCGGGTGCCGGTAGGAGATCTCGTCCTTCCCGCGGTCCTTCCCCGCGGTGACGCCCCCGAAGGTGACGCCGGTGTGTCCGTAACGGTTCTTCTCCGGGCCCAGGAGCCCGGCCACGACGTGCGAGTCCTCGTAGTCGGGCTTCCAGTCGAGGTCTCCGGCGCCGAAGACCGGTGGGGCGGCCAGCCGCGGATGGGCGACGCGCAGGGAGCGGGCCGCGCGCAGTACCTCGGAGACCTCGACCCCCTGGGTGCGGGCGACGACGACGGCGTTCCGCCAGTCCCCCTCGACGCCGTCGGCGATGTGCGACCAGCCCGGCTGGGGCACCGGATGGCCTTCGAGGGACAGGGGAGCCGCTTCTCGCTGCCCGCCGAGCCGATGCCCGAGGGCGGCGGTCCGCCACGGCCGGACGGCGTCGTGGAGCCGGCCCTCCTTGCCGTAAACCCTCGACCGTCCGTTGACGTGGGTGTCCAGCCTGAACCAGCCGACGTCGTCGAGGTCGACCGTGCGGCCCTGGCCGGACGCGACCCGCACGCCCTTGCCCCGCCACTCCTGCCACAGGATCCGGGCGGCGGCGGGGTTGCGCCTCTCCATGGACCAGAGCCAGCCGAGGGTCAGCGCGGGCCACTCGGCCAGCGCGCGCGCACCCAGACGGAACTGCTCGTGCGCCCACCGGATGTCGAAGTCCTCCAACTTGTTGCGGTTGACGCTGAGTCTGCCCCGGTGCTCGCCCGACAGATTGAGGACGTGGCCGACCGCGCCCTGGTCGGTGACGATGCCGTCGCACACGACCGCCCCGCTGCCCTCGACCCACCACAGGGTCCCGGGCACCGCCTCGACGGCGGAGTCGGCCGCGATCGTGAACTTCCCCTCGCCCGCCTGCAGGACGCCAGCCGGCCAGGTCGCCCCCCGGCCGTCCTCGTCCCGCACGTCCAGCGTGAACTCGCTGACCAGGACGTGCGAACGCAGGGCGGACAGGCAGGAGTCGCCGGTCAGGTGGCGGTCGTTGCGCAGGTAGAGGCGGACGCGGGTGCCGCCGTCCGGGAGGTCCGTGGGACCCCGCTCGTCGACCTCCCGCACCCGGAACAGGCTGCCGCTCACCGGGATCTCGACGCGCAGCGCCTTCTCGGCGGGCCTGCCGTCGGGGCCGACCGGACGGGTGACGATCGCCATCTCGTCGGCCAGCATGAAGTAGCTGAACACGCCGATCCCGAAACGGCTGTTGGGGTACAGGCGCAGGGTCCTGTCCCGGCGCAGCCAGGCCGCCTGTTCGCGGCGGAACGCCTGGGACTGGTCGAAGCGCCGCCCGCCCTGGGTGAAGGTGCTCCTGAGCTGGCCCTCGGTCATGCCGACGCCGTTGTCGAGGCACTCGACGTAGCGGCGGCCGTGCTCGTCCCGGCCGGTGCGGAGGGCGATGCCGCCCGCCCAGGGGCGGGGCGCCTTGCCGCAGCTCCGCAGGTAGCGGACGCGCATGTCGCGGTAGCGGCAGGCGTCCAGGGCGTTCTGGTACAGCTCCCGCAGGGCGAGCGCGGGCTTCCCGTCGTACAGCTCCTCGCCCATGAGGAGGCGCCGGATCTCCGTCTGGGCCAGGGAGAACCGCGTGAGGGGGACGTCGTACGCGTCGAGGCCGTTCTGCTCGGCGGGCCTCAGGCGGTGGACCGTGAGGCGGGCGGGCAGCCCGCCGAGCAGGGCGCCCTCGTCGGTGGGGAGCCGCTTGGCCGACTCGGCGAGCGCGTGGACGAGTTCGTCGGCGTCCTCGACGGCGGAGGTGAGCGCCGCGTGGAGCGCGGGGTGCGGGCAGACGGCGTCCAGGTGCAGGTACGCGGGTGCCTCGCCGGTCCGGTCGAGTTCCCACACGGCGTCGCGGAGCACGGTGATCAGCTCGTCCGGCACCACCGGGTCGGAGACCGCGAGGTGCTCGGCGACGACCTCCGGCATCCGCCGCGCGTCGAAGGAGAGCAGTCCCGCCAGCCGGAGCAGCGCCGCGAGCGGGCGGGTCCGCAGGCGCTGCGGGGTCTTCCGTACGACGTGGCGCTCGGGGAGCGTGTTCCGCCGGCCGTCGGACGCGTCGCCGAGGGCGAGTCCCGCGGCGACGGTCCGCAGGGCGGCGGAGAGCTGGGCCGCCCGGCCGGTGGTCGCCGGGCTCCGGGCACCCGCCGGGGGGACCGTCCCGTCGAGCAGCCGGGCCGTGAAGTCGGCGCACCACACCTCGGGCACGGGCTCCTCGTCGGTGGCGAAGCGTTCGGCGATCCACCGGTGGGTCAGCCACAGCGCGACGGCGTGGCGGCCGTCCGACGGGTCGGCGTCCCACCAGTACCAGTCCACGAGCTTGTCGGTGATCTGGGGATGGTGCTCGGTGATCTGCTCGTAGTGCCGCCGCAGGTCGCCGGCGTCCGGGCGGCGCCGCACCGACCGCGGACGGACCTCGGCGGCCTGGCTCAGCCGGTCGGCCCAGGCCGCCTCGTGCAGCAGGACACCGGCGACCAGGGCCGTGACCTCGAGGGCGGAAAGACCGGCGTCCTTGGGCAGCAGCATCGGGAGGACGTCGCGCAGCAGCCGTACGGGGAACTCGTCGTCGGCCCACGGGTCGTCGAGCCGCCGCCGCGCGTGGTGCACGTGCCGGGCGACGTCGGCCGCGAGGAGGGTCAGGCAGTCCTGGAAGCCGGCGACGGCCTCGTCGTCGCCCGTCGCCACGCGGTCCCAGAGCGCCGGCGTCCGCACGGCCTCCTGCCACTCCTCGAGGAGGCGCCTGCCCCGGGCGACCTCGCGCGCCCTGGTCTCGGCCTCCCGGTCGGCGCCGTAGTGGACCTGGACCCGCTGCGTCCCCGTTCCCGCGCGTCGGGCCAGGGCCAAGGTCTCCCGCCGGGCCGCCTCGTACACCTCCTGCACCGTGGTCGCCTCGGTCAGCGGGTCGAAGGCCCGTGCGAGGGAGAGCGAGAAGAAGCTGCCCGACTCCGAGCAGCCGCCCCGCTCGCCGGGCCCGCAGCCGGTGAGCACGGCGAAGCCGGAGCGGGGCGGACCCGTGAGGATGCGGCTTCCGAACGCGGCGCCCGCCGCGTCCTCGGCCGACCGGCACGCGTCGACGAGCCACAGGACGGTGTGGGCGGCGCAGTCGACGAGGTACCGGCTGATGTCGGCTTCCAGGAGGGACTCGCGGACGTGCGGCTGGTCCCAACCGCCCCCGGCCGCGCCGGTTCCGGTGGCGGCCCGCGCGTCGGCGGGCACCAGGTAGTCGGTGTCCCCGACGCGTATCCCGTGCCCGGTGAAGTGGAGGAGCAGGGTGCTCCCGGCGGGTGCGGCGGCGGACAGCGCGGTGATCCGCTCGGTGATCTCGTTGCGCGTCGGGTCGCGCAGCGTCTCGACGGCGTAGCCGCTTCCCCGCAAGGCGGCTCCCATCGCCGCGAGGTCGGCGTCGACGGCGGCCCCGAGGGGCGGGAGGTGCCGGGCGACACCGGGGTTGTCGCCGACACCGATCAAGAGCGCCACACGGCTCGCGTCCGCCACCACCGACCCCCTCGGTTCCCCTCCGAAGATCACATGATGGCATCCGGGGCGAGCGGAACGAGTGCGGGGCGTTTGGCGGTGCGGTCGTCCCCGGACGAGCGGCCGCGCAGCCGCCGGCCGAGCCACGGGCCGAGGAACTCGGCGGCCCAGCGCAGCTCGCGGGCCACGCCGTTGGTGCCGTGGCCGGGCGGCGCGGGCAGCGGGCGGGTCCAGGCGTCGTCGCTGCCGGGCAGCGCGAGCGCCTGGGCGACGGCGGCGGCGATGCGCTCGTGCCCGAGGGGGCCGGTGTGCAGCCGGTCCGCGCTCCACAGGCGGAGGTCGCTCGCGGCCTCGTGGTCGCCGATCTCCGCCACCACCACGCCGTGCCGCCGCGCGGCCGTGCGGATGCGGTCGTTGAGGGCGACGAGGCGGTGGCGGACGGGCCGGGCCAGCGGGATGACGCGGGTGACGTCCGGGAAGGTGAGGGTGGCGACGAGCGCTCCCCCGGCGGTCAGCGCGGCGAACATCGCCTCCAGGTGGCCGACGGTCTCGTCGGCGTCGAAGCGGGGCCGCAGAAGGTCGTTGACCCCGGCCACCACGGTCGCCAGGTCGGGCCGCATCGCGAGCGCCGGTGCGAGCTGCTCGGCGTGGACCTGTCCGGCGACGCGGCCCCGGACGGCGAGGTTGGCGTAGCGCAGTTCGGGGTTGTCCCGTGCGAGCTGCTCGGCGAGGCGGTCGGCCCAGCCGCGCAGCCCCGTGGTGTCGTCGCCGTCGCCGACGCCTTCGGTCTGGCTGTCGCCGAGAGCCACGAACCGCGAGAAGCGAACCGGTGTGGCGGTCATGGGCAGGGCCTCTCTCCGGGGGCGGTGCGTGCCGGCCCGTCCCGGCTTTCGCATCGTTGATTAGTCGCGAAAGCGAGTATAGACACCTGGCCGCGACCCTCGTAATCTCCGATGCACCTATTCAACAAGTTGCCTAGAGGTGGTCGTCCCGTGCATCCCTTCCGCGAGGCCGTAGAGAACCGCGACGAGGCCGCGATCGAGGCGCTCCTCGCCGAGAACGTCGTCTTCACCAGCCCCGTCGCCTTCAAGCCCTACCCGGGCAAGGCCATCACCGCGGCGATCCTGCGCGGTGTGATGCGCGTCTTCGAGGACTTCGCCTACGAACGCGAGATCGCCGACCCCGCCGGCCGCGACCACGCCCTCGTCTTCACGGCCACCGTCGGCGGCAAGCGCATCCAGGGCTGCGACTTCCTCCACTTCGACGAGGAGGGCAGGATCGACGACTTCACCGTCATGGTCCGGCCGCTCTCCGCCGCCCAGGCGCTCGCCGAGGCCATGGGGGCCCAGTTCGACCGCATCGCCCGCGAGGCCGCGGACGCCGCCGGGGCGTGACCGCCGCGCCACGCGACGCGGCGGCCCTGCCCCTCAGCGGGTGGAGCCGGTCCGTTCGTCCCGGCCGGTGGTGACGGCCGCTCCGGTTCGACGGGCGGTGGCGGCCGCGTCGCCTCGACGGACGGCGGCGGGCGTTTCGGCGCGGCCGTCCGGTCGGCCGGGCGAGCCGGGGCGCCGCGTCCAGTCCTCCAGTTCGCTCAGGGCGGCGGTGAAGTCGTCGAGCATCGGCCGCAGGTGGTCCGCGTCGAGCGGGACGAGACCGTCGGTGTGGGCGCCGCCCGGCACCGTGCGGTAGCGGTGCAGCGCGGCGCGGCCCGCGTCGGCGACCGTGCGGTGGTAGGCGTCGCCGAACGCGGCCGGCGGGGTGAGGGCGTCGAGGCTCCCCTGGACGCTGACGAGCGGGCGGCGGATGTTCCCGGTGAGGGAGACCCGTGCCACGGCCTCGTGCACCGCCCGCGGGCGGGACGCGAAGTCGTAGTCCGTGTCGCAGCCGGCCCCGGTGCCCGCGGGGCAGAACGGGGTGCCGGCCCGACCGGCGCCGTCGTAGTCGGGGTCGAGCTCCTCGCGCACCACCCGCTGCAGGAGGTCCCACTGGCGGGCGTGGTGCCAGCCCCACTGCGGCTCGGAGCCCTCGGGGTAGCCGGCGGCGTGCAGCTCGGCCTCGGCCGTGCGGTCGCCCCGCTCGTGACGGGGGTACGCGCGCAGCGCCGGCGGCAGGGTGGCGAGCAGCCCGCCCCGGGGCGTGAAGGTGAGGGCGTTCCAGTCGAGTCCGCCGGTGTACAGGTCCGGCCGGTGTTCGAGCTGCCAGCGGACGAGGTAGCCGCCCGCGGACAGGCCGGCGGCGTAGGTGGAGCGCGGGGCGCGGCCGTAGTGCCGACCGGCCACCGCCTGGGCGGCGACGGTGAGTTGGGTGACCCTGCGGTGCCATTCGAGGATCGCGTCCCCGGGGCGCTCGCCGTCCTCGTAGATCTCCGCTCCCGTGTTCCCCTTGTCGGTGGCGGCGTACGCGTACCCCCTCGCGAGGACCTGGTCGCTGATGATCCGGTCGTTGGCGTACTGCTCGCGCAGCCCCGGCGGGCCCGCGACGACCAGCCCGCCGTTCCAGCGGTCGGGCAGCCGGATGACGAACTGGCTGTCGTGCCGCCAGCCGTGGTTCGTGTTGGTCGTGGACGAGTCGGGGAAGTAGCCGTCGACCTGCACGCCCGGCACCCCGGACGGGGTCGTCGTGCCGGGGGCCTCCAGGCCCGCCCAGTCCGCCGGATCGGTGTGCCCGGTGAGCCGGGTGCCCGTCGTGGTCAGGTCGGCGAGGCGGGCGGAGACGGAGTGCTCGGCGCCGGGGACGCGTACCCCGGCGGGTCCGGTCGGACCGGCCGCCGGGGCGGACGGGCCTGCGGCGGGCTGGGGCGCGGCGGCGGCCGGAACGGCCAGGGCGGTGGCCGTCAGGAGCGCGGCGACGGTCAGGGTGGGAAGGCGTGGGGAGCGACTGCGCATGGGACCTCGTCTCGTGGTGTGCCGACCCCGAGGAATCTCGCGGTATGCCGACCCGAGGAATCTAGGAACCGCAGGTCACCGCCGGTAAGTACGGAACGGCAGGGGTGACCGTACCCGAAAGGCACATGACCATCGGTCACTTTCCCTTTCGGGTAAGCGCCTTCGTGCCGACGTCCCCGTCCCGTCCGCGTACGCTGCGGGAGCCGTGCGTCCGCGCGGGAGCCCCCGGAGGAGGCCCGATGCCACGCCCTGTGCCCTGGATACCCGCGGTCCTGTACGGGGCCGTGCTGGCCGGCGGCGTCTACCACGCCCTGATGATCGGACCGGGCTTCGGACTCCGCACCGCGGCGTTCGCCGCGCTCCTGTGCACCCTGGCCGCGCTGGACGGGCGGGCGTGGCGGATCCCCGCGGGAGCCGTGTTCGCCCTCAGGGTCGTCCTGCTCGGCGCGGTGGCCGCCCTCGACACCTCGGGACTTTCGCGGGTGCTCTTCGTCCTGGTGCCGTTCCTGGGGTTCCTCGCGTTCGGGCCGGCCGTGGGGATGTGGCTCGGCGCGGGCTGCGTGGCGCTGCTCGCGGGCGCGTTCACCGCACGGGTACCGGACTGGGAGGTGCGCGCCGAGTACATCGCCGACCTGCTGATGTTCTCCCTCGGGGTCGTCCTCGCGCTGGCCACGGCGGCGGTGGCCGTACGGGAACAGCGGGCGCGGGGCCGGCTCGAAGGGACCCTCGCACAGGTGGCGCAGCTGTCGGCGGCCCGGGAGCGCAACCGTCTCGCGCGCGAGATCCACGACAGCCTCGGGCACCATCTCACCGCGATCGGCATCCAGTTGGAGAAGGCCGAGGCGTTCGCCTCGCTCGACCCGGAGGGCTCGGCCCGGGCCGTCGCGCACGCCCGCTGGTCCGCGGGCCGGGCCCTGGACGAGGTACGGGCCTCCGTGCGCACCCTGGGCCCCGAGTCCGAAGCGGAACCGGTGGGCCTCTCCCGTACGCTGGCCGACCTCGTCCACCACCTCGACGGCGGCGCCCACCGCATCTCCCTCGACGTGTCGGGCACCGAGCGGCGGCCGCTCCTCGTCCTGTACCGGGCCGCGCAGGAGGGCCTCACCAACGCCTGCCGGCACTCCGGCGCGAGCGCGATCGACGTCACGGTCCGCTACGACGACGACGGCGCGCGTCTGTGCGTCACGGACAACGGCCGCGGCCTCGGCGGGGCCGAGGAGGGCTTCGGCCTGGCCGGACTGCGCGAGCGGGTCCGGCTCGCCGACGGGACGGTGGACCTGCGCAGTTCGGACCGGGGCACCGTCCTCACGGTGGGGGTGCCGTGGTGACCGGGGCCGGGACCGGGGGAGCGGAGGCGGCGGACGTGCGGGTCCTCGTCGTCGACGACCAGGACCTCGTGCGCGAGGGCATCGCCGCGCTCCTCGGCATCCAGCCCGGCATCGCCGTGGTGGGGAGCGCGCGGGACGGCGCCGAGGCCGCGGAGGAGGCCGAGCGCTGCCGCCCCGACGTCGTGCTCATGGACATCCGGATGCCCGGCACGGACGGCGTGGCCGCCACGGCCCTGCTCCGCCGCCGACTCCCGGCCTGCCGGATCGTGATGCTGACGACCTTCGACGACGACGAGTACGTCGGCCGGGCCCTGAAGGCGGGCGCGGTCGGCTACCTCCTGAAGAACCTGCCCGCGGCCCGGCTCGCCGAGGCCGTCCGGCTGGCGCACGCCGGCGTCGCCCAGTTCGACCAGGCGGTCCTCGCCGCCCTCGCGGCCGGCGGCCCCGGCCCCGACCCGCTGACGCCCCGCGAGACGGAAGTGCTCCGCCTCATCTCCGCCGGCGCGACGAACAAGGAGATCGCCGCCCGGCTCTACCTCAGCGAAGGCACCGTCAAGAACCACATCTCCCGCGTCCTGAGCCGCCTCGGCCTGCGCGACCGGACCCAAGCCGCCCTCTACGCCCGGGACAACGGGCTGATCTGACCGGCCCCTCCACCCTTGCGAAAGATGATGAAAGAAATTGCAGAAAAGGGTTGACCGCCGCTTCGCCCGAACGAGAGGGTCGCCCCATGCCCGCACACGTACCGCCGGTCGCCGACGAACGCGACGGCCTCCTCGCCTACCTCACCCAGCAGCGCCAGGCCCTGCGCGCGACCGCGCACGGCCTGACGGACGATCAGGCCAGGGCGACGCCCACCGCGAGCGAACTCAGCATCGGCGGGCTGATCAAGCACGCGGCCCGCTGCGAGGCCGGCTGGACCGACCTCATCCTCCAGCGCCGGCGGGGTCCGCAGCGCGCGGCGGACGAGAGCGACGCCGACGAGTTCCGCCTCGCCCCGGACGAGACCCTGGCGGACGTGCTCGACCAGTACGAAGCCGCGGTCCGCGACACGGACGAGGTCGTCGCCGGCATCGCCGACCTCGGCCGACCCGTCCCCGTCCCGCAGGGCCTGCCCTGGTTCCCCGCCGACGTGCCCGCCTGGTCGGTCCGCTGGGTGCTGCTCCACCTCATCGAGGAGACCGCCCGCCACGGCGGCCACGCCGACATCATCCGCGAGAGCATCGACGGCGCCACCCTGTTCCCCCTGCTGGCGGCCGCCGAGCGGTGGCCGGACCCGTGGTTCCAGCCGTGGCAGGCGCCGACCGGCTGAGGGGGTGGCTACGGCCGCGCGTGCGGCGGGGCTTCGCCGAGCGTCGACAGGAGGCCGGCGACGAGCGGGTTCCCGTCGTCGAGGCGCCGGGCGACGGCGACACGCGTGCGCGGGGCGCCGGGCCCGATCCGGCGGAAGGCCACGCCCCTGAGGCGGACGCGGCGGATGCCCTCCGGTGCCAGGGACACCCCCAGGCCGGTCTCCACCAGGCCGAGCAGGTCCTCCGCACCATCGACACGGCCCTCGCCCAGGCCGGGCGCACCTTCGCCGACGTCGTCCGCGTGCGCTACCTGCTGCCCGACCGGGCCGACTTCGAGCCCTGCCGGCCGGTCCTCCGCCGCGCCTTCGGCGAGGTCAGGCCGGCCGGCACCATGCTCGTGTGCGGCCTCGCCGACCCCCGTATGAAGATCGAGACCGAGGTGGACGCACGACGGGCCGCCACGGCCTGAGGGAAGGCGGCCGTACTCCCGGGCAAGGCGCAAGGGCCGTCACCGCAAGGCTTCCACGAGCCGCCTGCTTCCATGCGGCGCTCACTTTCACGTGGCGCTCACTTTCACGTGGCGCTCACTTTCACGTGGCGCCCGCTTCGACGCGGCGCCTGCTTCGACTCGGCCTCGGCTTCGCCGCGGCCCGGGGCCCCGCGGCGCGCGCCACGACGAGCAGGAACAGGCCGCAGGCCGACACGAGCAGCCAGCCCGGACGGCTCGCGGCGGCCAGGCCGGCGGGCCCGCTGCCCGCGACGAGACCGCCGGCCACGGCGATGCCGACCGCCGCCCCGACCTGGCGCGCCGTGGACGTGATCGCGCCCGCCACCCCGGCCCGCGACGACGGGAGGCCGCTCACCGCGGTGTGGGTCAGCGGGGCGTTCGCGAAGCCGAAGCCGATGCCGATCAGCAGCAGGGCGCACAGGAGCAGCGGCACGGCGGTGTCCCCGTCGAGGCCCACCAGGCACAGGCCGACCGCCGTGACGAAGGCACCCGCGAGGACCAGTGGACGCCGGGGCCCGAGTCGGCCGACCAGGCTGCCGGCCCACGGCGCGCACACGGTCGCGCCGAGCGCCATGGGCAGCGTCGCGGCGCCCGTCGCGAGCGGCGTCCAGCCCCGCGCGTGCTGGAGGTAGAGGGTGTCGAGCAGCAGGGTCGCGTTCAGCGCGACGAACACCGCCGCCGCGCCGAGCACCGCCGCGGCGAACGACGGCCGCCGGAACAGACCCAGGTCCATCAGGGGTTCGCCGTGCCGCAGTTCGGCCTGGACGAAGCCGGCCGCGGCCGCCGCGGTCAGCACGTAACCACCGAGGGCCACGGGCGACGTCCAGCCGATCCGGGGGCCTTCGATGAGCAGCCCGACGGTGAGGCAGAGCAACGCCGTCAGAAGCACCTGGCCGGGAAGATCCAGGCGACGGGCGCGCTCACCGCGCGACTCCGGCACGAAGACGGCGACCAGGACCAGCGCCGCCACCACGACCGGCGCGTTGATCCAGAACACCGAGCGCCAGCCGAACGAGGCGATCAGCGCCCCACCGGCGACCGGACCCGCCGCCATGCTCAGCCCGAAGACCGACGCCCACACCCCGATCGCCCGGGCCCGCTCCCTCGGATCGGGCATCGCGTTCACCACGATCGCCAGCGCCACCGGACTCAGCATCGACGCCCCGACCCCCTGCACCGCCCGGGCGGCGACGAGGACGCCCAGGCACGGGGCCGCGGCACACGCGAGGGACGCCAGGCCGAAGACGAGCAGGCCGCACCGGAACACCCGGCGGCGCCCGAAGCGGTCCGCGAGGGCCCCCGACACGATGAGCAGGCCGGCCATCACGACGGTGTACGCGTCGACGACCCATGCGAGACCCCGGGTGCCCACGTCGAGACCCCGCCCGATCTCGGGCAGCCCCACGTTGACGATGGTGGTGTCCACCCCCACCAGGAACATGCTGAGCGCGCAGACCGCCAGCACCGTCCAGCGTCTGCGCGCGCTCAGCCGGGCGGGTGGAGCGGCCAGGGACGTGGTGAGCACGAGAGCTCCCCCTTCGACGGGATCCCTACGACGGGACCGGACGCCGCCCAGGTTCGGACCGGGGAGGCACCGACGACCAGGAACTTTGCGAAGACCGCAAAACGGCCGCGCCGCCCCCGGACCCCGACCGCACAATGCCCCCGTGGACGCCGAACTCGCCGCACTCATCGACAGCATCGGACCACGCCTCCGCGCCCTGCGGCGCGACCGCGGCCTCACCCTCGAAACCCTCGCGGCGGACACCGGCATCTCCGTCAGCACCATGTCCCGCCTCGAATCCGGCCTCCGGCGACCGACCCTCGACCTCCTCATCCCCCTCGCCCGCGCCCACCGCGTCGCCCTCGACCGGCTCGTGGCCGCCCCCGCCACCGGCGACCCCCGTGTCCACCTCACCCCCCCCGCAGCCGCGCACCCGGCAGCGTCCTCGTCCCCCTCACCCAGTACCCCGGCCGCGTCCAGGTCTTCAAACAGGTCCTCGCCCACCGCGCACCGCGACTCGTCACCCACTCCGGCTACGAATGGCTCTACGTCCTCGCCGGCGACCTCCGCCTGGTCCTCGGCGAACGCGACGTCGCCCTCCGCCCCGGCGAAGTCGCCGAGTTCGACACCACCGAACCCCACTGGTTCGGCCCCGCCGGCCCCGAACCCGTCGAGATCCTCCACCTCTTCGGCCCCCACGGCGACCAGGCCGTCGTCCGCACCGCCCCCGACGACGAGCGCTCGGCCGGGTGACCGCGTCGGTCGTCCGGCGCAGCCCGGGCGGCCGCGCCCCCTGGAACGGCAGGCAGGCCCGAGGGCCCCGGACCCGGCCGGCTCCCGTTTGGAGCGGTAGGGCGGCTGCGGGGCTTGACCCGGCGGTCCCGGCCCGGGCGTGTCGCATCCGGGCCGGTCGGGCCGAACGGCCGGGTCTCACATGTGCGGCTGGCCGTAGTAGCGGGCGAACTGTTCGAGGTAGCTGGGCTCGTCGGCGTACTTCGCCTCGTCGAACTCGGGGGCGTCCTTGATCTGGTCCTTGGTGCGGTCGACGTACACCTTCTCCTCGGCCGGGTCTATCCGCGTGATCGTCCCGGCAGGGAGCAGCACCCGCCGGCCGAAGATCCAGGTGCCGGTGTCCACGACCAGGTACGAGGAGTCCACGTCCGCGGAGTGCCTGTCGACCTTCCCGATCGGGCCGTCCGTCGCCTCGACCTTGTAGCCGATGAGGTCGGTCCCCAGCTCGTATCCGGTCCTCGGATCATGCTTCCAGATGCCGGACTCGCTCATGACGACACCTCTTCCCTGCCTCCATCGTCTCGTGGGCTCGCGGCGCCCGCACGTCGTCACCGGCGGTGACCCGAACGGGTGGGGAGCACGGACGTGCCGCCGCGCGGCCCGTGGTGCGGCCGCCCGGAAGGGCAGGGTGGAGGCCGGGGAGTCCGCCCGCCCCTCGTGCCGTAAGGACCGCCGGAAGGCGACGCGTCGCCACTGTGGCCGAAGTCGCCTCAAGTGACGGGTGATCAAAGGTGCCGGCCCTGGGTACGGATGGGTAGCCGTTCCCCGTCGAACCCGCCGATCGCAGCAGAGGACGTTCTCATGGACCTGTCTCCCCACCGTGACTCGGCGGACGTGATCGTCGTCGGCGCGGGACCCGCCGGCTGCGCCGCCGCGTACCACCTGGCGCAGGCGGGACGCGATGTCCTGCTGATCGAGAAGGCGACGTTTCCGCGGGACAAGATCTGCGGGGACGGGCTGACGCCGAGGGCGGTGAAGGAACTGGTCGGCATGGGGGTCGACGTCGACGGGGACGGGTGGGTGCGGACGCGGGGGCTGCGGGCGCACGGGTCGGGGACGACGGTGGAGATGCCGTGGCCCAGCGTGGCGTCGTTCCCGGACTTCGGGCTGGTGCGCAGCCGGATGGACCTGGACGAGCTGCTGGCCCGCAAGGCGGTGGCGGCCGGTGCGCGGCTGCTGGAGGGGACCAAGGTGACGGGGCCGGTCGTCGATCCGAGGACCGGGCACGTCAGCGGGGTGACCACGCAGGGGGAGGGAGGCCCCCGGACCTTCCGGGCGCCGCTCGTGGTGGCGGCGGACGGGGCGTCGAGCCGGCTGGCCGTGGCGTTGGGGCTGCACCAGCGGGCGGACCGGCCGATGGGGGTGGCGGTGCGCCGGTACTACACGGTGCCGCACCGGGACCGGGACCGGGACCAGGACCACCTGGAGGCCTGGCTCGACCTGGAGACGCGGGACGACCGGGGCCGGACGTACATGCCGTTCGGCTACGGGTGGGTCTTCCCGGTGGGGAACGGCACGTTCAACGTCGGGTTGGGGACGTTCCACGTCGGCCGCAAGCCGGAGGTGGACCACCGGCAGATGTTCCGGGAGTGGACCGCGCGGCTGTCCCCGGAGCGGGGGTTCGACGACGACCACGCCACCGGTCCGCTGCGCGGGGCACCCCTGCCCGCGGGCCTCAACCGGCGGCCCCAGTACACCCGGGGCCTGCTGCTGACCGGAGACGCCGGGGGAATGATCAACCCGCTGAGCGGTGAGGGCATCGACTACGCCCTGGAGTCCGGCCGCCTCGCGGCCGGCACCGTCACCCGCGCGCTCGGGCGGCCCACCCCGCAATCGCGGGAGGAGGCGCTGCTCCGCTATCCCGAGGAGGTCCGCGCCGCCTACGGCCGCTACTTCACCGTGGGCCGCCTGGTCGTCCAGGCGCTCAACCAGCCCCGGGTCATGAAGCTCGTCGCCACCAGGAGCCTCCGGAAGCCCGTGATGCAGCGCTTCATGTTCAAACTCTGGGCGAACCTCACGGACCCGCACAGCAAGGACGCCCTGGACCGCGTCCTCACCGCCATCCAGCGGGCGGTCCCGGCCGCCTGACCCCCGGTCCGCCGGCCGGCCGGCCCCTTCTTCCGCAGCCCGGCCGTTGCTCGTCCGCCGCCTGCCCGGTCCGCCGCCTTTCGGGGACCGGCCACCGCCCTCCCGCCGCCCGTCCACCGGCTGTTCGCCGCTCCGGCGACGCCGGGGCGGGCGTTGTCAGTGACCCTGGATAGTCTCCCCGCATACCGCAGCTCCGGGGCTTCGACCCCGTCGTTCGAGCTGCGCGGAAACCGATCGGGACAGGCGGAGGGGCGCGGCTGATGGCGTGGCTGACAGCGGGTGAGGGGTACGAGATCACCCTGGAGGACGGGCGCGTGGTGGCACGGCGCGCCGGGGGACGGCAGCTGAAGACGCTGCCGAAGGCGCTGCGCGACGAGCCCGAGGTCGACCGGCTGCGCCGGCTCGCCGAGTGGCTCGACCGGCACGCGGCCGCGTGCGTGGCGCAGGTCGACACCTGGATGGTGTCGTCGCTCCCGGTGCCGACCGAGCTGATCGCCCGGGTGTGGCCGGACGAGGCGTGGCAGTCCGCGCTGCGCGACATGGCCGTGGTCGGCGACGACCCGGACGAGGTCGGCTTCCTGCGGGACGTCACCGCCGACGGCGAGCTGAAGGTGGTCGACCTCGACGGCGAGACCGTACGGCTCTCACCGCGCACCGTGACCCTCCCGCACCCCGTGCTGCTGCCCGACCTGGACGACGTGCGGGACTTCGCGGCCGAACTCGGGATCACCCAGCGGGTGGAGCAGATCCACCGCGCCACCTGGGCCCGGCCGGACACCGGACACGCGGAGACCGCGACGGAGGTACGGGACTACGCGGGCGGCAAGTTCGCCTCGCGCTTCGGCCTCGCGGCCCGGGCCACGGGCCTCGGCTACCGGGTGTCCGGCGGCTACGCCACCTGCAAGGTCCGCGACGGGGGCCGGGGCACCGAGGCGTCGGTGTGGATCGGCGAGCCGTACTGGGACGGGGAGTCGGAGACCGGCTCGCTGACCTGGCACGACGAGGAGGGCCGCGCGGTGCGGCTGAACGAGGTCGGACCGGTCGCCTGGTCCGAGGGGATGCGCATGGCCGCGGCGCTGTACGCCGGCCGCAGGATCGAAGAGGGTGGGGACGCGTGACCAGCACGACCGCTTCCGACAACACGGAGCTGCTCAAGGCCGGAGCGGTGCTCCCGGCCGACGCCGAAGGCGCGGGTGCCTCAGCCGTCGACATGACCGCACGGGCCTACCGCCACCCGGTGCTCGGCGACGACCGGGTCGTCGTCCGGCTGACCGCGGCCGAGCTGGGCCCCGCCGAGGACCTCGCCGCCGGCTTCCTCGGCCTCGCGCCCCACGGCGAACCGGCCGTGGTGGGCCTCGGCCGGCGCAAGGAGCTCGGCTTCCCCGAGTGGGTGCTCGTGCACCACCCGGAGGACGGTCACCACGCGCTGGCGGTCGTGCCCGAGCTGGACCGGCTGGCCCGGCAGGCGAAGACCAAACCCAAGGCCGCCCTCGACGCCTGCCACGAACTGGCCGGGCGGCTCGCCTCGGCCGTCCCGCACTTCCTGCCCGTCTTCTACGAGCAGTCCGCGCGGGTCTTCCTCGGCGTCGAGAACCCGACGTACGCGGGCCAGCTCTTCGGCCGTGCCCGCACCAGCGAGGCCCAGCACGGCCTCACCGTCGACGAGGACCGGCTCGACGCCGTCTTCCTCGAGTTCGCCCTGGCCGGCGCGCTGCCGGTGAAGGTGCTCGCCGGCTACGGCAAGGAGCTGGCGGCCCGCCTCGCCCCGGCCGAGGCGTACGAGCGCTTCCGCCGCCTGTGCGTGCGCCGGACCGCCGGCGGCCTCGCCCCGTCCGCCCAGGCCGCCGCGGAGCTGCGGCGCCTCGCCCGCGCCGCGGGACTCTCCGCCGGCGAGGCGGAGCAGGACTACCTCGCCGAACTCCTGCCGCTGCCCGCCACGCTGCGGGCCGCGAGCGGCTGGTGGAAGGCCCACCGCACCGCGCTGATCGCGCTGGCGCGCCGCGTCCCCGAGGTGCGGGGCACGCTGCTGTCGATGACGCCGCCCGGCGGCGAGGCCGAACTGAGCGAGCTGTGGCTGGAGATCCTCGCCGAGTCGGGGGCCGAGGCGGGACTCACCGACGCGGACGTGCCGGAGTCGGAGCGCTGCGCCGACGGCGCGGCCGGCTGGCTGGAACGCTTCCACGCCGCCCGGCACCGCGGCTGGGGCAACCGCCCGACGCCGCCCGCCCTCCTCGACCTCGTGGAGCGGGCCGCGGAGCGGCTGCGCGCCGACCTGGCGGGGCGTCCCGACGGCGAGGGGGCCCTGCGGATCGGCGTCGAGGACGTGAACCTCCTCGACCTGCTGCTCACCCTGGACCTCCCGGTGGCCGACCCCCGCGAGGACGGCCCCAACCGGCGCGGCGACGCCCTGAACCTGTCCGACTGGGCGCGCGGGGAGCAGCCGCGGGACCTGGCCGCGCTCGCCGCCGACCCGCGCTTCCGCCCCGCGTTCCGGCGCGCCGCGTACGCGTACAACGGCGCGTCGACCGGCACGGACGTGATGTGCCGGCTCGCCGCATCGACCGGCGGCCGCCCGATGCTCACCGAGTGGATGCGCGAGGTCGCCCGCGAGTCGGTGGCCGCCGGGCTGCCCGGCCTCCCGCAGGCCATCGCACGCCTGTCGTGGCTGCCGGCCGAGGCCCTGGCGCTCGCGCCCGACGAGGTCGCGGCCGCCGCCGGGGTCGACCTCGGCGTGACGCTGGCGCGCACCCTGCGCGGCGGGCTCTGGGAGGAGCTCCGCTGGCCGGCGTGGGAGGAGGCGCTCGCGGAGCTGTCGCCGACCCAGGACAAGCGCGACGGCCTCACCGTCGTCGAGGCCTGGCCCCACCTGATCGTGGCGAGCACGGCACAGGTGCGGGTCATCGACGCCGACTCCACCGTGCTCGTCCACGACCTGCGCGTGCCCACCGGCCACTCGTACCGGTACGGCTTCCACTACGTGGACGGCGCCCTGCTCGTCTTCTGGAGCACCTACGGCCGCGACCGCGAGATCCAGGGCTACTGGCACACCGCCCCCGACACGGTGTTCACCCTGGAGGGCGACGCCGACCACTGGAGCCTCCGCTCGCAGAACCTCAGCCTCCCGCTGGCCGGCGGTGGCCGCACCACCGGCGGCGGAGTCCTGCACCACGGCGACACGAAGCTCCCCCGCGAACGCCCGCTGCTCTCCGACGGCACCTCGTACTGGGTGTGGGCCGAGGCCCACGCGGGGGACGCCGCCGCCGGCTGGGCCGAGTACGACCCCGCCGAAGGCGCCCTCGGCCGGCGCTCCCGGCCCGGCTTCCTCGCCGACGCGCTCCGCGCGCACGCCACCGGCGCCGAACTCGGCGAGCGTTCCTCGTGGCTCCGGCCCGCACCCGCGGTCCCGGGCTCCGCCCTCGGCACCCCCGCGGACGGCCTGCTCGGCTGGCGCGTCGTCCGCCTCCCCGGCAACGGCTGGCACGCCGAGGACACCGCCGGGCGCGCCGTCACCCTGCCCGAGGGATCCGACATGCCGCTCGCCGCCGTGTCGTTCCCCGGCGACGACCGGCCCAGGGCCCTCACCCACCAGTGGCGCAAGCTGTCCCTCACCGACCCGGACGGCGTCGTCACCTCGACGACCGAGGGCGACCGGAACGAGCTGTACGGCACCGCGAGCGTCACCCTGCCCCCGCTGTCCCACCTGTACGCGCTCCGCGCCCGGGACGCGGAAGCCTCGGCGGCGCTCCGCACCGCCGACGCGGAGACCGCGGGCACCCTCCTGAAGGCGGCCGCCGCCGCGGAACGCGCCGCGGACCTTCCGGCGCTGGTCACCGCCGCGCTGCCGGCGGTCACCGCGCCCGAGCTGGTCGCCGGTGTGGTGCGGGTGCTCCGCTTCGCGCTGCGGCAGCGGAAGGCGCTGGACGCCGTCGCCGCGCGGCTCGACCCGGGTGCCGAGCCCGTGCCGGCCCGCGTCCAGGGACCGACCGACCGCCTGCTCGGCGAAGCGCTGAACGGCGTCGCCGGCACCGGCTACTACAGGTCGGGCACCGACGAGGACGTCGCCCACCGCTTCCTGGCCGACCTCGCCGCGGTACGCGCCGACACCGCCGCCACGGCCACGCCGGGCCGGCTGCACTTCGACCTGCCGTCGCTGCCGTACTCCTCGCTGCCCTTCACCACCCTCCTCGACGAACCGGCCGCCGTCGCCTACCGGGCCGTCGCACCCGGCGGCGGCGACCGGCACCGGGCCGCGCTGCTCGAACTGCTCGGCCGGGTCGACGCCCTGGGACTCGCCTCGGCGGCCGGCTCGGCCGGCCACTGGCGCCGGGTCCTGGTCCACCTCGGGACCGCGCACCTGCACACCCCCGACGGCCTGCAGCGCAACTTCTCGCACCGCTGCGTGCTCCCGCTCGGCGGCGGAGCGGCGCTCGGCATCACCGAGCACCACGCGGACGTCGACGGCGGACGGGAGTTCGGGGCGCTCCTCCACGACCCCAGCGGCCGCTTCGACGTGCCCGGCCCGTACACCCCGCGCGGCGACGCACCGGTCGGCGACCGCACGCGCGGCGCCGACTGGCTGACCGCGTTCCTGCGCGAGGCCGCCACCCGCGGGGAGGCGCCCTTCCACGCGGAGGCGGCCGAGGAGTTCGGCCGGCTCACCGGCGCCTCCGGCGCGCTGGCCCGGCTCGTCCTCGTCGGCATGCCCGGCATCGACAGCTGGGAGAACAACTTCCTGCCGGCGGACCTCCGCAAGACCCTCGGCCTGAAGGTGGCCGAGGCGGCGCAGGCCCGCGACGTGCTGCGCGCCCTCCCCATCGAGGTGCGGCGGTCCGTCGTGGCCGCGCTCCTGCCGGCCGACCCGGCCCGCCTCTGGACCGAAGGACCCGACGTGGCGGCCGCGGCGGCCGAGTGGAACGCGCGGGTGGGACGGCGCACGCAGGTGCCCGACTGGCTCGCCGCGGAGGCCGCGCGGGCCGCCCGCAGCGGCTGGCCCGTGCACCAGGCGCTCCCCGCCCTCCTCGACCCGGCCTCGACACCGGAACTCAGCACCGACGTGGCCTGGCACATCGAGCGCGACCGGCCCGCGACCGTCGCCCCCGCCGAGGAACCGTTCACGGCGTCCGTGCTCACGGGCGCGATGAGCCTGACGGCCTGGCTCGCCCACCGGCTGCCCGCCGGCGATCCCCTGCGCGCCCGGCTTCCCCAGGCCCTCGACGCCGTACGGCAGCGCCTCGCCTCGCCCGGACTCCTGCTCTCGATCGGCCGCTTCACCTCCCTCCCGGACTTCCGCAAGGTGGCCGGCACGCCGACCGAGACCGCACCGGACCACGAGCGGTACGGCGCGGTGCTCATGGCCACGCACGACGACCAGCCCCAGCCGGCGCTGCGGACCGCCCTGCTCGACTCCACCGGCTCCGACCCCTACCTGGCCGCCCTGCGCGGCCCGGACCAGGTGCCCGGCGCCGTCGAGTCGGCCCTGCGGCGCGCACACGACCCGGCGTTCGCACGGCTCCTCGCCGACCCCGGCGCGCCCGCGGCCGGCGGGACCGAACCGGACGGCACCTGGTGGCCGCAGGACCCCTCGCGCTCCGTGCCCGCGCTCGTGGAGGAGGTCGCCGCGGCCCACGGCCTGGGGGCCGACGCGGCGACGCTCTACCTGATGCTGCTCGCCCTGCCCGACCCCACCGACCGCAACACCGCCCGCTGGACCGGCTGGAAGCCGGCCCGCCTCAAGGCGGCCCGCGCCGAGCTCGCCGCCGGCGAGCTCGTGGTCTCCGCCGTACGCGCCCGGGCCGGACGCTCCCTCTTCCTGCCCGGCGCCTGGGCCGAGCAGTCGGCACCCGTACCGCCGGTCGAGCAGTGGAAGCTGTCCCTGTACGGCCCCGTGGCGGGCACCCGGCCGGTCCTCGGCGCCCTGGTGCCGACCGAACCGGTCGCGGAGCTCTTCGCCCGGGCATGGCGGCGCATCCTCGACGGCGACGTCCCGCGCTTCGAGGAGCTGAAGGTGCGGCGCACCAGGCGCCGCCGCTGAGAGGCGGCGGCGCGCAGCGGAGTCCGCTGTGCGCCGCCGCAGTCCGCCGCAGGGTGCGGCGCCCCCCACCACCACCCGGGGCGCCGCGCCCCGTCCGGCGCGCCCCACGTGGGGGCGCCGCACCTTGTCCGCGCACCCCACGTGGGGCCGCGCCCGCCCCGACATCCCCCCCCCGCACCCGTGTTCCACCGGAGGAATCCCCGCATGACCGTCACCGAGAAGTCCGCCCCCGCCCGGCAGGTCCAGCCTGCCGAGGAGCGGTACGCCGCCGAGCTCGCCTTCCTCGCCGCGCAGGACCCCGGCCCGCGCCCGCCCGGCTGGGCGCTGACGCCCCGCGCGGTGGTCACCTTCGTCTGCGGGAGCGACGGCGTGGAACTGGCACTGCCCGGACGCCGGGCGGGCCTGCCGTCGAAGCTGGAGATCACGCCCAAGTTCGTCGGCGAACGCGCGCTGGTCGAGCGCTGCGTGGTCACCCTGGCGGGAGAGCGCGGACTGCTGCTGACCGGTGAGCCCGGCACCGCCAAGTCGATGCTGTCGGAGCTGCTCGCGGCCGCCGTGAGCGGGACCAGCGCACTGACCGTGCAGGGCACCGCGGGCACCACGGAGGACGCCTTCCGCTACGGCTGGAACTACGCGCTGCTGCTCGCCCAGGGACCCACGCCGCAGGCCCTGGTCGACTCGCCCGTGCTCGCCGCCATGCGCACCGGTCGGGTGGTCAGGGTGGAGGAGATCACCCGCTGCCTGCCCGAGGTGCAGGACGCCCTGGTGTCCATCCTCTCCGACCGCCGGATCACCGTGCCGGAACTGACGGCCACCGAGGACGCGGTGGTCGGCGCGGCACCCGGCTTCACCGTCATCGCCACCGCCAACCTGCGCGACCGTGGCGTCTCCGAGATGTCCGCCGCGCTGAAGCGCCGGTTCAACTTCGAGACGGTGGACCCGATCGCGGATGCCGACGCCGAGGCCGTCCTGATCCGCCGCCAGGCCGTCGCGGCGGTGCAGCGCGCGGGCGCGGCCTTCGGCGTCGACGACGCCGTCCTCGACGCCCTCGTCACCGTCTTCCGCGACCTGCGCTCCGGGCGTTCCACCGAGGGCTGGGACGTCGAGCGGCCGGGCACGGTCATGTCCACGGCCGAGGCCGTGCAGGTGGCCGCGTCGCTCGGGGTCGCCGCCGCGTACCTGCCCGGCGGGGACGTGCTCGACCTGCTGCCCGGCCATCTCCTCGGCGTCGTCCGCAAGGACGACCCGGCCGACCACGCGCGCCTCCTCGGCTACTGGGACGGCCCCGTGCGCCGCCGGGCCGAGAGCGGCTCCGCGATGTGGCGTCGGCTCTGGGACCTGCGCGGGAGCCTGCGTTGACGACCCTCGACCCGCGGTCGGCCGTCGACGCGCTCGCCGCGTCGCGCGCCCCCTACCTCCTCGGGGTACGCCACCACAGCCCCGCGCTCGCCGCGGTGGTGCCCGCCCTCCTCGACGCCGCGCGGGCCCAGGTGGTCTGCGTGGAACTGCCGGCCGACTTCCAGCCCTGGCTGGAACACCTGGCCGACCCCGAGACCGTCGCCCCCGTCGCCCTGGCCGGCGCCGGCGACGGCGGACGCCTCTCCTTCTACCCCTTCGCCGACTTCTCCCCGGAGCTCGCCGCCGTGCGATGGGCCCGGGCCAACGGCGCGGAGGTCGTGTGCTGCGACCTTCCCCTCACCGACCCCGGATGGTCCCTGCCCGGCACGGAACCGGCCACGGGACCGGACGGAGGCCTGGACGGCAGCCCGGGTGAGGGACCGGCCGCGCGACGGGACGCCGGACCGGACGCGGGACCGGCCATGGGCTCGGAGGCGCGCCAGGGCGAGGGTCCTGACGAGCGGGCGGACGGCGAGGCGGCGGAGCGCGTCGGGACGGGGCGCCGTTCCTTCGCCGACGCGCTCGCCGCCGCCGGTACCGGCCGCGCCGGAGACGACATGTGGGACCGTGCCGTGGAGGTGCTGGCGCCCGGCTGCTCGCCGGAGGCCGTGCGCCGCGCGGCCCTGGGCGTCGGCTGGGCCCTGCGCGCCGATGCCGCCGTGCCCGCCACCGACCTCGCGCGCGAGGCCCGGATGCGGCAGGTCGTGGCGGCGGCAGCCGCCGACGGGCGCCGGGTCGCCGCCGTGATCGGCGCCTTCCACGCGCCCGCGCTGCTCGCGGCGGCGGCGGCGGACCCGGACACGGCCGCGGCCACGGCCCCGGGCACGGTCCCGGCCACGGCCCCGGGCACGGCTGCGGACACGGTCCCGGCCACGGCCCCGGATACGGATGGGGGCACGGACACAAGGGCGGACGCGGAGCCGGGGGCGCGGGCCGGGGCGGCCCGCGCGACCGGGGTGCCCGACGACGGGCCCGGCGCCGTCACCGGCGGGTCCCGGGCGTCGCGCCGCGGCCGGACCCCGGCAGCACCGGAGGCGGCGGTGACCTCGTTCGTCCCGTACTCCTTCGACCTGCTCGACTCGCGGTCCGGCTATCCCGCCGGGATCCGGGACCCGCTGTGGCAGCAGGCCGTGCTGGCGGCGGCCGGGGACCCGGACGGGATCCGCGAGGCGGCGGCCGCCGCGCTGACGGGGCTGTGCAGGGAGCTGCGCCGCGCCGGCCACACCGCGGGCACCGGCGAGGCGGCCGAGACGCTGCGGCTGGCCTGCGACCTGGCGGCGCTGCGCGGGCTGCCCGCGCCGGGGCGCGGGGAGCTGCTCGAAGCGGTGACCACCGTGATGGGGCAGGGCGAACCCCTCGGTCGGGGACGGGCGCTGGCCCGCGCCCTGGAGGCCGTGTTCGTCGGCACCGCGCGCGGACGGATCAGCCCGCACGCGCCGCGCTCGGGCCTCGGCCCCTCAGTGGAGGAGGAGCTCGCCGCGCTGCGGCTGCCGCGCCCGGAGGAGCCCGAACCCCGCGAGGTGCGCCTCGACCCGCTCCGCTCCGCGCTGGACGGCCGACGCGAGGTGCTGCTGCAGCGCCTGCTGGTCATCGGTGCCTCGTACGGGGAACCCGTCGCGGTGGCGACGACCGGCGACGGCACCGCGCTCGGCACCAAGTGGCGGCTGACGTGGACGCCGTCCGTACCGGCGCGGCTCGACCTCGCGGGCGTACGCGGGGTCACGGCGGCCCAGGCCGCCGCGGGCACCCTCGCCGAGACCGCGCGCCGCGAGGCCGCCGACGGCGGACCCACCCCCGCCCAGATCCTGACCGGACTGACCGCGGCGGCCCGCTGCGACCTGCCCGAGCTGGTCGACGCGAGGCTGCGCGAGGCGTCCGCCGTCCTGCCCGACACCGCCGACCTGCCCGAACTCCTCGCGGCCCTCGACCTCTTGGAAGGCATCCGCCGCGGCCACTACCCCGGCACCGAGGACGGCGCCCGAGCCTTCGCCGGCACGCTCGCCGGCGAGCTCCTGGAGGCCGCCGTCCGGTCCCTCCCCGGCCTCGCCGGCAGCGACACCCCGGCGGACGCCGGGGCCCTCGTCGCCCTCGCGGACCGGACGGCCACCCGGCACCTGGGCCTCCGGCTCGACCGGGCCCTCGCCGAACTCGCCGCCGACGCATCGCCGTTGATGCAGGGCGCCGCCCTCGCCGTACGCGTCATGCTCGACCTCGACCCGGCCGGCGGGCTCGGCGAGCGCACGGCGGGCTGGATCGACGGGGCGACCACCCCCGGCACCCGACGCGCCCTGACGAAGCGCCTCGCCGGCCTCCTCACCGCCGCGGGCCCGCTGCTCCAGGCCTCCCCGGAGGCGCTCACCCCCCTCCTCGACCGGGTGGACGACCTCGCCGACCAGGACTTCCTCGACCGACTCCCCGCCCTGCGCGGCGGGTTCGACGCCCTCGCACCCGCGGCCCGCGACCGCCTCCTCACCACGGTCACCGACCGCCTCGGCGACCGCCTGGACCTCTCCCTGGACGCCCCGCCCGAACTGCTCGCCCTGTGGACCGCGGCCGACGCCGCCGGTCTCGCCGCCCTGAAGGCCTTCTCCCTGAACGGCCCGGACGCCTTCGGCACTCCGGACGGCGCGCTCGACGCCCGCGCGTCCACCGCCGGCGGGACGGGGGCCGCCGCGCCCTTCGCGGCGGCCCCCGCCGCCCGGACGGCCTCGGCTCCGGCCGTCGCCCCGGCCACTGGCCCGGCCACGACTTCGGCCACCCGCCCGGCCGCTCCGGCGGCCACCGGCGCTGCCGCCCCTGCGGCTTCCGGCCCCGCTGCCTCCACAGCCACAGTCACCGCCACAGCCACGGTCACCGCCACAGCCACGACCACGGCCCCGCCCACGCCAGGGCAGGCGCCCGCGGCCCCGGCCGGGGCGCCCGAGCGGCGCCTCGGGCCCGCCGACCGGTGGCGGCTGCTCCTGGGCCGGCACAAGGACCGGCTCGGCGCCGACGCGCGCCGGTACGCCCGGGCCCTGGACGAGCTGTACGGCAGCGGGCGCGGTGAGGGTGCCGGTGACGCGGACGGAGGCGGATCCGGGCAGGCCGGGGGACAGGAGGCGTCCTTCCCCACGGCACGCGAGTGGTCGCAGGAGCTGGAGGCCCTGTTCGGGGCGGAGGTGCGCGAGGAGGTGCTCGCGGAGGCCGCCGACGCGGGGCGTTCCGACGTGCTCACACAGCTGGACCCGGCGGCGGTCCGTCCGTCGGTGGAGCTGCTGCGGTCGGTGCTGTCCCTGGCCGGAGGCATGCCCGAGGCACAACTGGCCCGGCTGAGGCCGCTGGTGAAGAGGCTCGTCGACGAGCTCGCCCGCGAGCTGGCCACCCGGCTGCGCCCGGCGCTCTCCGGGCTGGCCACCCCGCGCCCGACCCGCCGCCCGGGCGGACGCCTGGACCTCGCCCGTACGCTGCGCGCCAACCTGGTCCACAGCCGGCGCGCGGACGACGGCCGGGTCGTGGTCGTCCCGGAGCGGCCGGTGTTCAGCACGCGGGCGAGCAGGGAGGCGGACTGGCGGTTGATCCTGGTGGTCGACGTCTCCGGCTCGATGGAGGCGTCGGTGATCTGGTCGGCGCTGACCGCCGCCGTGCTGGGCGGTGTCCCGACGCTGTCCACGCACTTCCTGGCGTTCTCCACGCAGGTGGTGGACCTCACCGACCGGGTCGAGGACCCCCTCTCCCTCCTCCTGGAGGTCCGGGTCGGCGGCGGTACGCACATCGCGGCGGGGCTCGCCCACGCCCGGTCGCTGATCACCGTCCCCAGCCGCACCCTCGTCGTGGTGGTCAGCGACTTCGAGGAGGGCGCACCGCTCGCCGGACTCCTCGGGGAGGTGCGGGCGCTCGCCTCCTCCGGCGCCCACCTCCTCGGTTGCGCCGCGCTCGACGACTCCGGCGCGCCCCGCTACTCGGTGCCCGTGGCGCGTCGGCTCGTCGCCGCCGGCATGCCGGTCGCCGCCCTCAGCCCGCTCGCCCTCGCCCGCTGGGTGGGCGACCGCCTCCGTGGAGAACCCCGTTGACCCCCGAAGACCTGCCGCCCGTCGCCCCCGACGTCCTCGCCGAAGCGGTGGAGCAACTCACCGCCCGGCTGCGCAAGAAGCTCGACGCCGCCATCGCCTCCTGCGCCGAGCACGCCACCCCCGCCGCCGACGGCACCGTCACCGTCCCCTTCGGCGAGGACGCGCACGTCACCCTCCGCCCCGGCCCGTCCGGTGCCGTCACCCGTGCCGAACAGGCCGTCTGCACCTGCCTGCTGGCCCCCCGCTGCCTCCACAGGGCGGCTGTGCTCGGCGCGGCGCCGATCGCGGACGCGGAGCCGCCCGCACCCGCGGAGGCGACGGCGGACGACGGCCCGGAACCGACCGCCGACACGGAGCCGACCGCCGACGCCGACGGGCTGCCGCCGGAGCCCGTGGACGGCTCCGCCCCCGCCGCGGCGCCCGGCGCCGTGCCCACCACCCGCTCCGGGTCCGCGTCCGCCGTGCCCGCCGCGCCGTCCGGCGGCGACCCGGCGAAGCCCGACGGGAGGGCCGCCGTGCCGGCCGGTACCCACCCCGCCTCGGCGGCGGAAGCCGAGCCGCCCACCCCGCCCCCGCTCACCGCCGCGCAGGTCCGGGCCGCGACCGGGCTGTGGGCGGCGGCGGCCGAGGCGCTGGCCGCCGGGGTCACGGCCGGTGGGGCGGTGGTGCAGGCCGAGCTGCTGCGCGCGGCCCACACCGCGCGGCTGGCCGGACTGCCCCGTGGCGAGGCCGCCGCGCTGCGGGTCGTACGGGGGCTCCGTGCCGCGCGGCAGCGGGGCGAGGGACAGCGGCTCGGCGATCTCGCCGCCGCGTTCCGCGAGTTGCTGGCGGGGGCGGCCCTCGCGGCCTCCGGGGCGGCGGGCCCCGGGGTGGTCGGCACCACGCGCCGGACGTACGAACGGGGCGGCAGCCTGCGGGTGTCGGGTCTGTGCCGCGAGCCCGTGCTGTCCGCGACGGGGTACGGAGGCGTGGCCACCCACGTCATGGGGCAGGACGGCTCCTGCTACACGGTGTCCGACGTGCGTCCGGGCGGTCTGGCCCGGGCCAGGGGCGCGGGCACCGCGTCCGTGGCGCTCGGCGGGGCGGTCCTCGACCACGCGGGGCTCGCCCGCGGAGGTCTGCGGATCGTCGGCGCGACCGTCTCCCCGGACGGGCGGCTCGGTGCGGGCCGGGGGGTCAGTGCGACGCCGCTGCGGGGGGTGGAGTGGTCGGAGGAGCCCGTGGCGGCGCTGTTCGCCCGTCCGCTCCCCGAGGCGGTGTCCGCCGCGCTGGAGGGCCTCGCGCAGGACGAGGGGGAGCGTGAGGCCGGGCTCATCGGCTGCGACGTGGAGGTGCTCGGCGCGGCGGGGGAGTACCTCGTGGCCCGTGTCGCCGGCGACGGCCCCTTGCTGCGGCTGCGCGCGGCACACCCGCACCCGGAGCTCCCGCACGCTGCGAACCTGCGCAGGATCGCCCGGCACCCGGGGCTCGCCCTCCGGGTCCTGGGCCGTCCCGACCCGGACCGGGCCGCGACGCTCCGCGCGCTTGCGGTCGGCCCCGTGCCGGGATCCCCGTACACGCTGAGACTGCCCGAGGAGTGGCTGGGCCGGGCCGACCTGGGGTACGACCGGCTCCAGGGGAGCCACTTCCCGCGCGAGGCACCGGAGTCCGCGCCGCCCGGTTTGGTGACCGCGGGCCCGGACCCGCTGGCGGACGCGCCCCTGTGGCGGGTGCGCCGCCTCCTGGAGACCGGAGTCGCGGGCGGGCGCCGGGCGCTCGCCGAGGCCGGCCGGGGCGCGGACGCGGCGGGACTCCTCGTACCCCTGCGCCGCGCGGGTCTCGGCGGGGCCGCGCACCTGGCGGCGGCGCTCGCCGCGGAGGCGGACCGCCGCCCCCGCGACTCCTTCGGTCGCCTCACCGACGCCTCGCCCGACGGCTATGCCCGGGCCTGGCTCGCCTCGGCCGTCCATCTGGCCGCGGCCGAACGCGCGTTGGTGCTGGCGTCCTGGTCCTGACGCCACCGGCGGGGCGCCCGCCGCCCGGCCCGGCGGGCCTCAGCCGGGGCCGCCGCCCTTCCGGGCGCGGAAGGCGGCCGTCTTCGTGCGGTTCTGGCAGGCCGTCGAGCAGAACTGGCGGGCGGCGTTGCGGGAGGTGTCGACGTAGACGCGGTCGCAGCGGTCGGCGTGGCAGACGCCGAGCCGTCCGGCGAGGCTGCCGCCCACGGCGAGGGCGAGGGCGGTGGCGCAACTGGCGCTGTGTCCGGCGGCGAAGGAGTCGTCGGGGCCGTGGAAGTGCAGCTGCCAGGTGGTGCCGCCGCCGTCCCGGCCCGTGTCCGGGGCGCGGTCGAGCCGGGGGCGGGCGCCGCTGTCGTGGAGGAGGCCGTTGACGGTGGTGGCGGCGGTGTCCGGGTCGCCGTCGTGCATGGCCTGGAAGACCCGGCGCATGGCTCGGGCCGTGGCGGCCAGGTACTCCGCCTGGGGGACGTCGATCGTGCGCGGCAGCGAGCCCGCGGTGTCCGACACGGCGGCCTCGACGGCCCGGGGGAGGTCGGCGCCGCGGGGCACGGCGTAGGGGCGGCCGCGTGCCTCTCCGTCGGTCAGGGTGTTCACGAGCGATACGGCGTGTTCCAGCAGTACCGCGACGTGACTGTCGAACATCACTTGACCGGTCACTCCCTCGATGATGAGCGTTCGTGACTGACATTACTCGATTCGACAGTCACGCGAAGGGGTGGTGGGGCATGCCGCGGACCGTATGGCTCCTGGTGGCGGCACGCGCGGTCAACCGGCTGGGCGCCTTCTCGCTGCCCTTCCTGACCGTCCTGATCAGCACCGAGTTCGGGGCGGGCGTCACCACCGCGGGCCTGCTCTCGTCGGGTTTCGGGCTCGCGACGATCCCCTCGCGCCTGGCCGGGGGCCGCCTCGCGCGCGGCATCGGGCGACGCCGCACGATCGTGCTCGGCCTCACCGGCCGCACCGAGCCCGTACGGCCCTGGCGGGACCGGGCGCTGAGGGCCGTGTTCCTGTCGGGGACCCTGTTCGCGCTCGTCACCACGACGATCGCGATGGGGCTGCCGCTGACGCTCGCGCGGCGCGACCTCGAACCCGTCGACGCGGGGCTGCTGTTCACCGCGTCGGCGGTGACGGTGGTCGCCGCGCAGCCGGTCCTGAGGCTGCGCCGCCTCGCGGAGCTGTCCGACTCGGCGGCCGTCGCGACCGGCCACGTGCTGCTCGCGGTCGGCCTGGCGGGGTACGCGGTGGCGTCGACCCTGCCCGCGTTCCTGGCGGCCACGGTGCTGTGGAGCCTCGGTGACGTGCTCGTCCTCGGGCGGGTCCTGACCGTCGTGGCGGACCTCGCGCCGCCCGGCGGTACGGACGGCTACCTGGCCGCGTACGGCATCAGCCGGGACATCGCCACGGTCGCGGCGCCGGTCACCTCCACCCAGCTGCTCGCGCACGTCGGGGTCGGGGCGCTGTGGACCGGCGCCGCGTTTCTGTGCCTCGCCCTGGCGGTGGCGCAACCGCTCGTGGTCGGGCCGCTCGTCAGTGCCCCTCGGCGCCGAGCGACGGAGCGGGGTCGATGTCGAGCGGGCGCAGGAAGCGGCGCTCGTAGCGCTTGATGCAGCGGGTGGTGCGGGCCAGTTCGAAGGCCGCCTGGCACTCCGCGTCGGTGGCGCCGGCCTTCCGGTAGACCTCGTACTCGGCGAGGCCGGGGAAGGAGAACAGGGCGTAGGCGATGTCGCTGTCGCCCTCGCTCGGCAGGAAGTAGCCGTGGTGGGTGCCGCCGAAGCGGTTGACGAGGGTGACCCAGCGGCGGCCGTACTCCTCGAAGTCGTCCAGCTTGTCGGGGTCGATCTCGTACTTCAGATGAATGGTGATCATGCCCTCAGTGTCGCCGACCCGCGCCGGGGGGCCGCCGGGGCCCGCCGGGGGCGGCCGGGGCCGTCACCCTCACCGGCGGTCGGCCGCCTCGGTCCGCACCGGCCTGCGGAGCAGGTAGGCGGCGGCGGTGGCGACCAGGAGCAGCATGCAGGCGGTGAAGACCAGGCCCGCCCGTTCGAGGCCGAGGGGGTCGGAGAGGAGGCCGACGCCGATCACCGGGATGGAGATGCCGGTGTACGCGACGACGAAGAGGGTCGAGATCACCGCCGCGCGGCGGTCCGGCGGCGCGGCGCCCGCGACGGCGGAGAGCGCGGCCCGGAACGAGAGGCCCTGTCCGGTGCCGCCGACGACGGCGGCCAGGACCACGAGCGCGAGGAGCTCGGTGGCGAGGGCGCCGGCGAGGAAGGCCAGGCCGGCGAAGAGGACGGCGCAGCCCAGCGGGAGGGAGCGGGCCACTCCGACGCGCCCGACGGCGATCTGTCCCGCGGTGGACGCGAAGAAGGCGAGGGCGACGACCAGGCCGCTCACGGCGTGGTCGTCCACGTGGAGGTAGCGGGTGAGGAACGCGGGGCTGACCGAGGTGAACACCCCGAACAGGGCGAAGCCCGCGAACGCGGCGATGGCCGCCGGCACGAACACGGGCCGGACCCGTGCGGGCAGCGCCGGCTTCTGCGGCCGTACGGCGGTCAGGGGCCGGCGCTCCCGTACGGTCTCCGGCAGCCACAGCAGGACGACGGCCGACACGGCGACCAGGGCGAGGTGGACCGCGAACGGCAGCAGCAGGGGCTCGGGGGCGTACTCCGCGAGCACCCCGGCGAGCAGGGGGCCGCAGCCGAGGCCGCCCATGTTGGCGGCCGTCGCCACCAGCGTCGCCCGGGACGCGCCGCCCGGCGGGGCCAGGTCCATGACGTACGCGGTGGCGGCGCCGGTGAACAACCCGGCCGACAGGCCCGACAGGAGCCGCCCCGCGTACAGCCAGCCGAGGCCCTGCGCGCACAGGAAGCAGACGGCGCTCACCGCCGCGAAGCCGAGGCCCCACAGCAGCGTCGGCCGTCTGCCGATCGTGTCCGACGCGTTGCCCGCGAGGAGCAGCACCCCGATGACCCCGAAGGCGTACACGGCGTACACCACGGTCACGGTCAGCTCGGAGAACCCGAACTCCTCCTGGTACAGGGGATACAGCGGCGTCGGCAGCGTCGTGCCGGTCATCCCCACCACGAACACGGCACCGGCGAGCAGGCACCGGAGCCATCCTTGACGATCACCGACCATGCCGCCGACCGTAACCCCGCCGACGACTCCCGGCGTGGTGACGCGACCCCGCGATCGGGTTCATCGGGCCCGGGGCCGGAGTCCGGGGCCCCGGGTCCGGGGCCGGAGCCCTGGGCCCGCTCAGTGGCCCAGGGACCGCTTCAGCTCCGCCTTGTTCATCGAGGAGCGGCCGTGCAGGTTGCGGCGCCGGGCCTCGGCGTAGAGCTGGTCGTACGTCGGGCCCTCCGCGCCGCTGTGCGAGCGCTTCCCGCCGCGGCGCGAGGAGGACATGTCCTGGAGCGAGCTCTTGCTCGCGGTCCTCGACTCGCCCGCCCGGGCCCGTTCCTTGTTCACCGTGCGTGCCGCGATCTCCTCGGCCCGCTCCTCGCCCTCGCCGCGGTCCAGGGCGCTCTCCTTGATGTGCTCGTACTGGCGCTCGCGCTTGGCGTTCGATCCGCGGGGCATGGCACTCTCCTCTCCGGTCCGGGTACGTCCGGCCCGCACCGGGCGCGTGCCCCTTTCCTCCCGGGATAATCGGATGAGGGCGACTCCCGCGCGTGGGATCCGGAGCGCGGGCGCGTCCCGAACGCCCGCGATGGCGGGACGGAGGCCGTCGTGACCGGTTCCGCGGGGTACCAGGGGGCGCCGCGCGGCGCCCTGGTGGACCCGGGATTCGCCGGGCTGACCGCCGAGAACCGCTGGCTGCGCACCCGGCACGCCCGGCGCCACCTCCTCGACCTCGCCACCGGGGTGCTCGCGGCCCAGATGCGGCTGCCGCCCGCCGAGGCGGCGGAGTACCTGGAGTCGCTGGCCGGGGCGACAGGCCTGTCCGTCGAGGACATCGCGGCGGACGTCGTGAACGCGGTGGCCGGGGACGGCGGGCCCTCCGCCACCGCCCTCCCCGGGACCGGCGGCCACGGCGGGGAGCGCCTCGCCGAGCAGCGGTGGGTGCGCCGAGCAGCGGCGGCGGCGGAGACCGCCGACACCGTGGGCGAGGCGGCGCGGACCCTGCTGGACGGCGGGCTCTCCTCGCTCGGCGCGGACAGCCTCTGGCTGTGGCGGCACACCGGACCGGGCTGCCTGCGCCTCGCCGGGCACGCGGGCGTGAGCGCCGCCGAGGCCGTCGCCTGGCAGTGGATCCCCCCGGCGGCCCCGGAACCCTTCCGGACCGTCCTCGCCGACAACGCGCCCGTCTGGCTGGCGGAGGGACCGGCCGAAGGAGCGCTGCTGCCGGGCCCCGCCCCGGACGCGGCCCGCGCGCTGCTGCCGGGCCCCGCCCCGGATGCGGCCCGCGCGCTGCTGCCGCTGACCCGGCGCGACAGGACCGTCGGGGTCGCGCTGGTCGGCTGGCCGGGCCCGGCGACACTCGACGGCGCGGCGCGGCGGGCCGTCGCCGGACTCCTGGAGGTCGCGGGCACCGTACTGGACGGCGACGACCCCGGCCCGCCGACCGTGCCCGTACTCGTCGACGTGCTCGACTCCCTGGCGCATCCGGCGGCACTCCTCCGTACCCGCGGGGCGTCCGGGGCGGCAACCCTGGAGCACCTCAACGACGACGCGGTCACCGCGCTCGGGGGCGCCGCCCCCGCGTACGGCTCCTCCCTCGTCCGCGCCTTCCCCGCGGTCCACGCCGAACTCGCCCGGCTGACCCGGCGGGCCCTCGCCACCACGCGCGTCCAGCGGGCCGCGCGACTGCCCGCGGCGCCCCGCACCGGCGAAGCCCCGCCGCTGCTCGACGTGCGCGTCCTGCCCGCCGGCGACGACCACGCCGTGGTGCTGTGGCACACCGTCGGCGCACCCGGCCCCGCCACGGCCCGGGCCGTCGCCAGGCTGCAGAGCGTGGCCCCCTTCCAGGACAGCCTGACCGGCGGCGGAACCGTGTGGGCACCGCAGGCGTACGGCATCCTCGGCATGGACCGGAACGAGGTGCCGGTTCCCCTGCCCGACCTGCGCGAGCGCGTCCACCAGGACGACGCCGACGCCTTCACGGAGCTGCTGACCACACTGACCGAGCGGCAGGCCGGCGCCCATGCGGTCCTGCGGATCGTGCTTCCCGACGGGACCGTGCGCCACGTGCGCGTCGCGGCGGAACCGCTGATCGACGCGGGGACGGTCACCGGCTTCGCCGGTGTGTACCAGGACGTCTCGGACAGCCGCCGCACCGAGGCCGCGCTGACGGCGACCTTCGACCACCTCACCGCACTGCACGACCAGGCGGAGCTGCGCCACCAGCTCGCGCTCCAGCTCCAGCAGGCGATCGTGCCCGAGGTCCCCGGCCTCCAGGAACTGCCCGGCGACCTCGTGGTGGCCGCCCGGTACCGGCCCGCCGCGGAGGAGTACCGGGTCGGCGGCGACTGGTACGACGTCCTCGCGCTGCCCACCGGCAGGATCCTCGTCGCCGTCGGCGACATCGCGGGACACGGCATCGACTCCGTCACCGGCATGGTCGCCCTCCGCAACGCCCAGCGCGGCCTCGCCTTCACGGGCCACTCCGCCCGCCGGCTCATGGGCTGGCTCAACGAGGTCACCCTGCGCACCGGCGGCGGCACCACGGCGACGGCGGTGTGCGCGCTGTACGACCCCGAGGACCACGGCCTCGTCTGGTCGAGCGCCGGCCACCTGCCCATGCTGCTGCTCCGCGAGGGCCGCGCACGGTTCCTGGACCCGCCCGGGGACGTCCTGCTCGGTGCGGTCCCCGGGTACGCCTACCGGGAGCAGCGGGTCGGGCTGCGCCCGGGCGACACGCTGCTCCTGTACACCGACGGGCTCGTCGAGCGCCGCCACGCCGGTCTCGACGAGGGCCTCGACCTGCTCGCCGCCGACGCGGAGCGCGTCGCGGACCGCGCACCGGACGACCTCGTCGACGAACTGCTCAGCGCGGCGACGGGCGACACCGACGACGACACCAGCATCGTCGCCGTGCACGTGCGGGGTGGGCCTCCCGAGGGGTGACGCCCGCGGGGTGGCGCGCGCCCCACTCCTGCGGGCGCGTGCTTCCCGCCCGCCGTGAAGCGTGTCCTCACGTCCGCCGTGAAGCGTGCCCTCGTGTCCCTCGCGCTCGTGTCAGCCCGTCAGCCAGGCGCTGATCTTGTCGGTCAGCTCCTCCCCGTCGACGGGCTTGGAGACGTAGTCGTCGGCGCCCGCCGCCAGGGCCTCGGCGCGGTCGCCCGGCATCGCCTTCGCGGTCACCACGATGACGGGCAGCCGCGCCCGGCCCGGCATCCTCCGGATGGCCTGGATCGTGGTGTAGCCGTCCATCCCCGCCATCATGACGTCCATCAGCACGAGCCGGACCTCCTCGTGCGCCGCCAGCACGTCCAGGCCCGCGCGGCCGCTGTCGGCCGTGAGGACGCGCAGTCCGTGCCCTTCGAGGACCTCGGTGAGGGCGAAGACGTTGCGGGCGTCGTCGTCGACGACGAGCAGGGTGGTGTGCCCGGCGGTCCGGGGCGTACCGGCGTCGGAGCCGGGCGCTGATCCCGCTTCGGATCCGGAGTCAGCTGTGCGTTCGGCGTCCGGGTCGGCCGCCGGTTCGGTGTCCGCGTCGGCTTCCGGGTGCGCCGCCGCACCGGGGGCCGTCCCGCCCGGGGAAGGCCGTGTCCCGGGCAGGGAGCGGGACGTGGGCAGGTAGAACGTGAAGGTGCTGCCGTGGCCGGGGCTGCTCGTCGCCTCGATGGTGCCGCCGAGGAGCCCGGCCACCTCGCGGCTGATGGAGAGCCCCAGCCCCGTACCGCCGTAGCGGCGGGCGGCGGTGCCGTCGCCCTGCTGGAACGCCTCGAAGACGTGCCGGAGCTGTCCGGCGGGGATGCCGATGCCGGTGTCGGTGATGCGGAAGGCGAGGACGGGCGGACCGCCGAGGAGCATGGGCGGCGTCTCGTCGGGGGACGCGTGCTCGACGGTGAGCGCGACCCGGCCCTCGTCGGTGAACTTCAGCGCGTTCGAGAGGAGGTTGCGCAGGATCTGGCGGATGCGCGACTCGTCGCTGTTCAGCTCTGCGGGCACGTCGTCGGCGACGGTGACCGTGTACGCGAGCCGCCGCTCGTCGGCGACCGGCCCGAAGGTCGCCTCCAGGTACTCCGTGAGCTGGCGGAGCGGGAAGGGCTCGTGCCTGATGTCCATCTTCCCCGCCTCGACCTTGGACAGGTCGAGGATGTCGTTGATCAGCTGGAGCAGGTCGGACCCGGCGGAGTGGATGACCTCGGCGTAGTCGATCTGCTTCTCCGTCAGGTTCCCCTCGCCGTTCTGGGCGAGCAGCCGGGCCAGGATCAGCAGGCTGTTGAGCGGGGTGCGCAGCTCGTGGCTCATGTTGGCGAGGAACTCGGACTTGTACAGGGAGGTGCGGGACAGCTGCCGGGCCCGCTCCTCCAGTTCCTGGCGCGCCTGCTCGATGACGAGGTTCTTGGACTCGATGTCCTTGTTGCGCTGGGCGAGGAGGGCCGCCTTCTCCTGCAGTTCGGCGTTGGAGCGCTGGAGCTCCTGCTGTCGGGTCTGCAACTCCTTGGAGCGGGAGCGGAGTTCGTCGGCGAGCCGTCGGTACTGGCCGAGGAGTTCGTCCGTGCGGAGGTTGGCGACGAGTGAGCTGAGGACGGCTCCCGTGCTGTCCACGAACCGGTCGAGGAACTCGCGCCGCACGTCGGTGAAGGGGCGGAGCGAGGCGAACTCCAGGGCTCCGAGGACCTGTTCCTCGACGACGATCGGCAGGACGAGCAGGGTGCTCGGCTCGCCGGAACCCGTCCCCGAGGCGATGGTGGCGTAGCCGGCGGGCAGCTGCTCGACGATGAGGGCGCGCCGGTCGCGGGCGGCCTGCCCGACCAGGGACTGGCCGAGGAGGAAGCGGCGCGGTGGCGCGTCCGGGGCGTCGGGGGACCCGTAGGCGGCGGTCATGACGAGCTCGGTGCCCCGCTCGCCGTCGCCGGCGAGGAAGAACGCGCCGTACTGGGCGGCGACCAGTGGCGGCACCTCGGCCATGATCAGTTCGGCGATCTCGGGCAGGCCGCGGGTGCCCTGCAGGAGACCGGTGATCCGGGCGAGGTTGGTCTGGAGCCAGTCCTGCTCCTCGTTGGCCCGGGTGGTCGCCCGCAGCGACTCGACCATCGAGTTGATGTTGTCGCGCAGGTCCCTGACCTCTCCGGGAGCGTCGACCGTGATGGAGCGGGTCAGGTCGCCCTCGGCGACGGCACTGGTGACCTCGGCGATGGCGCGGACCTGGCGGGTCAGGTTCCCGGCGAGTTCGTTGACGTTCTCGGTGAGCCGTTTCCAGGTGCCGGAGACGCCCTCGACCTCGGCCTGGCCGCCGAGTTTGCCCTCGGTGCCGACCTCGCGCGCGACGCGGGTGACCTCGGCGGCGAACGACGACAGCTGGTCGACCATCGTGTTGATGGTGGTCTTGAGTTCGAGGATCTCGCCGCGGGCGGAGACGTCGATCCGGCTGGTCAGGTCGCCCTGGGCGACGGCGGTGGTGACCTGGGCGATGTTGCGCACCTGGTTGGTGAGGTTGTCGGCCATCGAGTTGACTTTGTCGGTGAGGTCCTTCCACGTGCCGGAGACCCCGTGGACGGTGGCCTGGCCGCCGAGTTTGCCCTCCGTGCCCACCTCCCGGGCCACCCGGGTGACCTCCTCGGCGAAGGACGAGAGCCGGTCGACCATGGTGTTGATGGTCTCCTTCAGCTCCAGGATCTCGCCGCGCGCGTCCACCCTGATCTTGCGCGTGAGGTCCCCGAGGGCGACCGCCGTGGCGACCTGGGCGATGGACCGCACCTGGGACGTGAGGTTGTCGGCCATCGTGTTCACGCCGGACGTCAGCTCCCGCCACACCCCCCGCGCCCCGGGCTCGCGGATCCGGCCGCCGAGCAGCCCCTGGCCGCCGACCTCGCCGGCGACCCGGGTGACCTCCGAGGTGACCAGGGAGAGCTGCCCGACCATGTCGTTGTAGACGTCGGCGATCTCGCCGTGGATGCCGCCGCCGGCCTCGGGGAGCCGGACCGACAGGTCCCCGTCGCGTACGGCCGTGAGCCCGGCGAGCAGCCTGCGCAGGCCGTTCTCGTCCGGCTCCCCGTGCGGCTGCCCCGCGCCGGGGGGTCGTCTGCGCTGTGTCATGGAGGACCTCGCACCGGGCGACGCGGTACGCGCCGGATGCCGGGTGCACCGCGGGGTCCCGCGTCACCCCTCCACTGTAGGTCGGGGGGGGGGGGCGCGGGCCCCCCCCCCCCCGCCCCCCCCCCCCCCCCCCCCCCCCCCCCCCCCCCCCGGGGGGCGCCCCCCCCCCCCCCCCCCCCCCCCCCCCCCCCCCCCCGCCCGCCGGGCCCCCCCCCCCGGGGCGGGGGGGGGCCCCCCCCCCCCCCCCCCCCCCCCCCCCCGGCCCGGCGTGGTCCGGGCGGTCGGGGGGGGCCCCGGGGGGCCCCCGCCCCCCCCCCCCAGTGTGGGGGGGGGGTCCCCCCGGGCCCGGGGCACCCCCACCACCTCGAACCAGACCGCCTTGCCCCCGCCGCGGGGGAGCCAGCCCCACGCGGCCGAGAGCCGCTCCAGGAGGTACAGCCCGTGCCCCGAGGAGCGGCCCGCCCGGTGCGGGCCGTGCGGCCGGGGCCGTACCGGGCTCGTGTCGCTGACCTGCACCCACAGCCGTCCGTCGGTCCGGTCCAGGCACAGTTCGTACGGGACGCCGCCGTGGGTGAACGCGTTCGTGACGACCTCGGACACCAGCAGCAGGGCGTCGTCGACGGCGACCCGACCGGTCGCGCCCGCCGGCCCGAACCACTCGCTCAGCGCACGCCGGGTGTGCTCACGGCACGCCCGAACCGTACCGTCGCCTTCCGCCAGCTCGAAGCGGCGGCTCGCGGAGGGTGCGGGCCGTACCTGCCGATGGGTCATGGGCTGCGCCTTCCTCGGCCCGCGAGCCGCTACACGGACGACCGTCGATCACGCAGGGCGACGTCGGCGTCCTCGTACACCCGGAAGACCTGCCGCGCGCCGGTGATCTCGAACATCCGGGCCACCGGAGGGCGCAGGGCGGCGAGGTCCACGCGCCCGCCCTCGGCCAGGTGCCGCAGCCGGGCCCTCAGCAGCAGGTTCAGTCCGGTGGAGTCGCAGAACAGCAGCCCCGCGCAGTCGACGACGAGGCGTCCGCCCCCGGGGTTCTCCTCCAGGGCGTTGCGCAGCGGCGCGGCGGTGTCGTGGTCGAGCTCCCCGCTCAGGAGGAGGACCACGGTGCCGGGCTCCGCATCGCGACGGCGCTTCACGGCCAGCCGCCCCGGTGGCGGGGGGTGACCGGAAGACGCGGAAGGATGAGATCGCGCGCACATGGCTCGTTCCTGGGGGCTCTTGCCTGTCGGTGGGCCACTGCCCACCCCCGGCGTGGGTATGCGCCCCGCCCCCGCCCCCTCGCCTCCCGCCTCGCACTCGGTCCTTCCCGGTCCGAGCACGCTCCGCGGCGCCCCGTCCGGCGGCCGGGACGCATCGAATCCACCCCTCCGGGAAAAGGTGTAAAAAGGGCGAAAACCGTGAGGAGGGTGGCGAGGTCATGCGGGACGAAGAGCTGGTGGACCGGGACACCGGGCCGGGGCCCGACCGCTTCGGCGTCTCCGTCCGGCCCGTGCCGGAGGCGGGCACCGTCGTGCTGGTGCTCGTGGGCGAGCTCGACCGCGACACCGTCCGGCCGCTGTGGGAGGCGGTGGAGGAGTGTCCGCCGACCGGGAGGATCCTCGTCGACTGCTCCGGTCTGCGGTTCTGCGACTCGTCCGGGCTGAACACGCTGCTCAGGGCTCGGCTCAGGGTCCTGGAAGCCGGGGGGAGGGTGGACCTCGCCGGGCTGCGCCCGCCGGTCGACCGGATGTTCGAGATCACCGGCGCCCGTGGCGTGTTCCGCGTGTACGGAAGCATGGCCGAGGCGCTGTCCGGAGGCGGCCACGGAAGCGGTGGAAGTCATGACACGGACGGCTGAGGTTCCCCAGGGGCAGGTGCGGAGACTGATACTGAACGGGACCCGGGGCGTGGTGGCCCGCTGCCGCGACTTCACCGCCGAGGCGCTCGCCGACTGGGGGTGGATCCCACCCGAGGGCGAGGAGGCGGAGCGGCGGGTGGAGGACGTCCTGCTCATGGTGTCGGAGGTCGTCACGAACGCCTGCCTGCACGCCGGCGGCCCGGAGGAGCTGGTGCTGCGCCACGCGCACGGGCGGCTCCGGGTCGAGGTGGCCGACGCCAGCCCCGAGCATCCGCGCGCCCAGGCCCCCCGATCGCCCGGTCTTCCCGGCGGGCACGGTCTCATGGTGCTCGACCGGCTCGCCGGCGACTGGGGCACCGAGGACAAGGGGCCGGGACGCGTCGGCAAGGTGGTGTGGCTGGAGGTCAGCCGTCCGTCCCGGCCTCCGTGGCGCCGTCCTGGAGCAGGCCCTGCCTGAGCTCGCCGAGGATCCGGGTGAGCAGGCGCGAGACGTGCATCTGGGAGAGGCCGACCCGGCGGCCTATCTCCGCCTGCGTGAGTTCCTCCCCGAAGCGCAGTTCGAGGATGCGCCGGTCGCGGTCGTCGAGCCGGGCGAGCAGCGGTCGCAGCGACGTCAGCGACTCGATCAGCTCGTAGGACGGCTCGGAGCCGGCCAGGTGCCGCGCGCTCGTCCCGGACGTCGCGTCGTCGTCGCCCGCCGGGGTGTCCAGGGAGCGGGCGGCGTAGCCGTGGGCCGCCAGCTGGCCCTCCGCGACCTCCGCCTCCGTCACGTGCAGCCGTGCCGCCAGTTCCGCCCGGCTGGGGCGGCGGCCCAGCCCCTGTTCCAGCGCGTCGGCGGCCTTCGCGAGGTCGATCCGCATCTCCTGGAGTCGGCGCGGCACCCGGACGGCCCAGCTGGTGTCGCGGAAGAAGCGCTTCAGCTCACCGACGATCGTCGGGAGCGCGAACGCGGAGAAGTCGACCGCGCGGTCGGGGTCGAACCGGTCGATCGCCTTGATCAGGCCGATCGTGCCCACCTGGACGATGTCCTCGGTCGGCTCGGCGCGGTTCCTGAACCGGCGGGCCGCGAACTTCACCAGGCTGAGGTTCAGCTCCACCAGCGTGTTGCGCACGTACGCGTACTCCGGCGTCCCCTCCTCCAGCGCCCTCAGGCGCACGAAGAGGGCGACGGACAGGGTCCGCGCGTCGCCCGTCGAGAAGGTGCTCGGACGGACCGGTTCGGGGATCCCGTCCAGTGCCGCTCGGCGCGTCGCCGCCCCAGCGCCGCCCACGGGTTCCGGCGAGCGGTCGGGGGAGGTGACGGTATGTGCTCCGGCGGTGGACATGAAGGCTCCTTCGACGGTGGCGGTGGGCCTGCGCCGCTGCCTCGGAAGGAGCGGCGGGGGTCCGTCGGTCGAGCGTCTGGAGGGATGATGCCCGCTATCAGTAGATTCAACACGGTTTCGCGGGGAACTCGAAGAGATGCGACGCTTGTCGCGTCGGCCGACGATGCCGGGCCCCTCGCCGAGGAGACCGGGATCGGGAGGAGGTGTCCGCGATGGACGACGCCCGACTCTCGGCGCGTGAGCAACGCGCTCTGGCGGAGATCGAGGAGCAGCTCGACCGCGACGAGCCGCTCGCCCGCAACCTGCGCACGATGCGGCGCGGCCCCCGGCTGCGCCTCCCCCCGCTCTCCGGTGGCCACCGGTTCCCCACCCTCGGGCTCGCCGCCCTCGGAGCGCTGACCCTCGCCCTGCTCGTCCTCGCCGTCGCCACCGAAGCCCCGCTGCTCATCTGGCTGTTCGCCGCCACCTGGGTCGTGACCCTGATCGTCCTCCTGACCCGCGTCGTCCGCTGGTCGCGCCGATGGGCCGAGCGCTCCCGGCGGACGGAGTGACCCGTCGCCGGTCCGCACCACCGCCCATCTCCGCGCCACCACACGACCGAGCGCCCCGGATCAACTCCGGGGCGCTCACGTCGTGTCCGGGTGGGAACCCGACTCACCAGCGGTACCAGCGTCCGTCGCCGCTCCGCATCAGGAAACCGAGCAGCCACAGCACGAGTACGGCGATGGCGACGTACCAGAGCACCTCTAGGGCGAACCCCGCGCCGAACAGCACCAGGATCAGAAGGAGTACGAGAAGAAGGGCAACCATGGCGGGCACCTCCGATGCCACCGAGGCCTGCCGGTCGTCGTCCTCGGCACGAGGGCACTCGGTACGTCCGCGCCTGCCCCCTCTTCCCGGAAACATGCACGGCGACCGGCAAGACGCCCCGGGACGTTTGAGCGACGCCTGCGGGGTGAGGCGCAAGAGTGGCGGGGGGCCTGACGCCGGAGAGGAATCCACCGTGTCGCCCGACGGAAAGCCCGACGGAAAGCCCGACGGAAAGCCCGAAGGAAAGCCCGACGGAAAGCCGGACGGAAAGCCGGACGGAGAACCCGAAGGAAAGCTGCCTGACGCAGCGCCCGAAGCGCACTCCGAAGTGCATTCCGAGGCGACGCTCGGCGGAAAGGCCGTCCTCGTCCTCACGACGAACTACGGAACGGAGCAGGACGAGCTGCGGAAACCGGTCGCCGTCCTGCGCGAGGCCGGTGCGCGCGTCACGGTCGCGGCACAGAAGGACGCGGAGATCCGGACCGTGGTCTCGGACCGCCGGCCCGGTGCCGTCGTCCGGCCGGACACCACCTTGGCGAAGGCGTCGGCCGACGAGTTCGACGCCGCGATCGTGCCGGGCGGCACGGTGAACGCCGACCGGCTGCGCACCGACGACGAGGCCCGACGCCTCCTCGCCGCCTTCGCCGAGGCCGGCAAACCGGTCGCCGCGATCTGCCACGGACCCTGGCTCCTGGTGGAGACCGGCCTCGCCCGGGGACGCGAACTCACGTCGTACCCGTCGCTCCGCTCCGACCTCGAGAACGCGGGCGGCACCTGGGTGGACCGCGAAGTCGTCGTCGACACCTCCGGCCGCCACCCCCTGATCACCTCCCGCAAGCCGGGCGACCTCGACGCCTTCGCGTCCGCCGTCGTCCGAACCCTCGCCCGGGGCCGGACCCCGGCCGACGAGAAAGGAACCCACTGATGCGCAAGAGCGACATGGAGAAGGGCAAGGGCAAGGTCAAGGAGACCGTGGGCAAGGCCACGGGCAACGAGCGGATGGAGGCCGAGGGCAAGGGCGACCAGATGAAGGGGAAGGTCCGCGAGGTCGCCGAGAAGGCGCGTGAACACGCCGCGAAGGCCCCCGACGAACTGAGGCGACGTACCTCCTGAGCGAAGCCGTACGGGCCCTCGGCGGACACCGCCGAGGGCCCGCGCCCACGCGCGGTCGTCCGGGTCACCGCACGGAGGCGTCGCCCGGGGCCAGTACGTCCATCAGTTCGAGCAGGTAGAGGAAGGCGACGGCCATCGGCGCGTCGGCGGTGTCGCGGCGGACCCGTGGCCAGTCGACCCGCTCGCGCAGGCCGCGCGCCACCGGCAGCAGGGCGCCGAAGTCGCAGTGGTGCTCGGAGAGCGCGAGCAGCCGGGAGACCATGATGTCGGTCGGGGCGAGCACCGGCATGTGGACGGAGTCGACCGGCATCGTCGTGGCACGGGCGAGGAGTTCGGTCGTCACGGGCCGGCCGGCGAGCGCGAAGATCAGGTCGATCTCCTCGCCGCCCGCACGTGCCTTGACGAGCCAGTCCTCGGGCGGTTCGACGATGCGGATCCCGCGCTCGCGCAGCGACCGGATGACGAGCTCGGCGTCCTCCCGGCGCACGGCGAAGTCCGTGTCGTGCTGGAGCCGGACGGGAATGCCGTGCGCGTACGCGGCGACGCTGCCGACCAGGGCGAACGGGCAGCCGGACGCCTTGAGCACGGCGCCGACCTCCTTCGTCGTCTCCAGGATCGCCTGGGTGTGGTCCGGTGGCAGGACCCGCGCGGTGCGTTCCGCGCGTTCCCCCGCACTCCCTGGCCCGCCTCCGGGAGCCTCCGCCGGCTCCGGCTCCGGCTCCGACTTCGGCTCCGGCATCGGACGGTCGGCGGACGCGTGGGCCGGACGCGTGTGCGGCGAGCGTGCCGCTCCGTCCGTCGCGTGGTAGGGGGCCGGGCCCTCCATGAGGTTCATGGCCTGCTCCTGTCCTCGTCGCCGGTCACGACGCCCCTTCGGGGCGGCCCTGCGTCTACCCCGCACGCCCCTCGTCATTCCGTGTCCGACCGGACCCTCGGCGGGCCTCTCCGGCCGGCGTCGGCAGGGGAGCGCGGCCGTCGGACGGTGTCCGCAGCGCGGTCTCGCCCCGGGACCAGGCGTCCGTCACCTGGCGGGCGAGCCGGTCCTCGACGAGGCAGGTCGCGGCGATGCCGAAGGCGACGTCGGGGGCGAGGCCGGGTTCGTCGTCGAGGAGGCCGCCGACGACCTCGCGGCGCACCAGCTGCTCGTGCACGGCGTCGGCCTCCACGTGCTCGTCGTAGTACCGCGCTGCGGCGGGGCCCGCCCCTGTCCGGCGCATCGCCTCGGCGAGGCGGGCGGCGGCGGGCGGCGAGGTCGTCTCCAGGACGGCGAAGTGCCCGACGAGGGCCCCGCGCAGCCTGCGGTGCAGGCCGAAGAGGGACATCAGGTTCGAGGCCGCCAGCGCCTCGGCGCCGGCCGCGTCGACGTAGCGTCCGTACGCGGGGTCGAGGTCCAGGTCGGCCATCAGGTCCGCGTAGAGCCGCGAGTGCATCCGCTCGGCCCGGCCGCAGCCGTACTCGTCGAACTCGACGGTGACCATCGCCGCCTTGGCGCGGCCCCGCAGCCGGGGGACGACCCACAGGTGCGGATCGGCCTCCCTGAGCTGGTGCACGGAGCGCAGCGCCGCGTACTCGCGCAGCGGCCACGCCTCTCCCGCGGAGAGGAGGAAACGGGACACCCCGGTCCCGTCGACCGGCTCCATGAGCAGTGCGGCCAGTGCCTCGTCCACCGGAGGCGCGTCCCGGCAGTCGTGCCGCAGGGTGCTCTCGAAGCGGTGCTCCAGGAGGGCCCGGGCCCTCAGCAGGTCGGGGTCCCATTCGAGGGTGTCGGGGACGCCGGTGAAGCCCTGGTAGTGCAGCTCGTAGAGGAGGTGCAGGGCGAGGTGCAGATCCTCGCCGTACGGGGAGCAGCGCGCGATCTCCGCCTCCCGGGGCTGCTGTCCCGGGAGGCCGAGCAGCCGGTTCCGCACCGCGTCGGACACGGTGCCGCGGGCTTCGGGGACCGCGGGCGTCGCGGGCGTCGTCGTGACGGGCGGAGGGGCGAGGGTCATGACGGCTCGACCTCCCCGGCCGGCCCGCCGGCGCCTCCCGGTGCGGCCGGCTCCGGCCGCACCGGGGGCTCGGCGGCGGCCCTGGAGCGGACGCTCCGCCGCAGGCGCGGGCGGTGGCTCGTGTCGCAGAACGGCGCCCGCAGGGTCCGCCGGCAGGTGCAGAGCGCGATCACGGGCCGTTCGCAACGGAGCACCGACCCGTCCGGCATGACGATCTCCGCGGGCCCCTCGACGAGGAGCGGCCCTTCGAGGAGCGGCTGGACACGGGGAGGCGTCGCGCGGGGCCCGGAGGAGCGAGGGCCGGCCGCGCCCGCTCGGAGCCCTTGCGGTGTCTCGGGGCCGGCCGGTTCACGCGTCCCGGCCCGAGGGGCGTTCCCGCCCGGGGAAGCAGACATCACACACCACCGATCGGTTCCGACTGCCGCGCACATCGCGCGAGTGCCCCGCTCTCCGGCCCCCAATCACGGCCGGACGGCCCGGATGACCACCAGGTCCTCGGTCCGCGTGCCCGGAGCCACCAGTCCCCGGGCCGCGAACCAGTCCGCCCGGGCCGACATCACCGGCCCGAACGGCTGCGTGACGCGCTCGGCGACACGCGCCCGCAGCCCGCCGCGCCCGAGCGCGTCCAGGGTGCCGGCGATGCCGGAGAGCGACGACTGGACGAGGAGCAGGACCCCGGAGCACGTCAGGAGACGGGGCGCCCGGGCGCAGACGCGGTCGAGGAGCAGCCGCCCGTCCGGCCCCGCGTCCCAGCTCCTGCGCGGGCCGCCGGACGGCGCCTCGGCGTGCTCGCTCGGCACGTACGGCGGGTTCACGGTGATCAGGTCGAAGCGTTCGTGGCGCACCGGAAGGTCGAGGTCGCCGCGGAGCGCGCGGATCCGGCAGCCGTGCAGCAGCGCGTTCAGCCGCGCGCTGGCGACCGCGGCGAGCGACACGTCCACGGCGGTCGCCCGCGCGCCCCGCAGCGCAGCCATGACGGCGAGGACGCCGGTGCCCGTGCACAGGTCGAGGGAGCGGGTTCCCGGGCCCAGTTCCTCGCGCCCCAGCTGCCCCATCAGGAGCCCGGTGTCGCCCTGGGGCGCGTAGACGCCGGGCAACCGCCACACCCGCGGGGCGTACGCGTGCGGCGGAAGGGCCGCTCCGCCGCGGACGGCCGGTCGCTCGGCCTGGGCGGTACCCACACTGATCAGCGCCCCGCCGTCGCCGCGGCGAGCGCGTCCACGACCGCGCTGAGGCGGCCGTGCCGGCGGAAGACGGCACGCTGACGTGCCGCACCGCCGCCGTTCGCACCGATCCGTTCCCACTGGTCGCGGACCCACGCCAGGTCGCCGGTGGCTTCGAGCCCCCGCGCGGAGAAGTCGATGAGACCGTCCAGGAGGGCCACGGCGGGCCGCTCCCGGCCGTCCACCGGGTCGAGACCCGTCCCGGAGAGCCCCTGGGCGGCGGCGAGCCGGTGGGCGCGGAGCAGGCTCGCCCCGGGGATCCGGGGTGGCGGGACCGAGGCGTCGACGCGCGGCAGCAGGGTCGTGGCGAGTCCCCGGACCAGGATCGCGAGCAGGACCACCGTGTCGAGGTCCGCGTTGGCGTCCGCCACCCTCACCTCGAGGGTCGGCACGTGCTCCGAAGGCCGGGCGTGCCAGTACACCATGCGGTTGTCGAGCAGCGTGCCCTCCTCGACGAGCCGTGAGACGTGGGCGAGGTACTGCGTCTCGTCGAGGACCGGCGTCGGACCGACGGTCGGCCACCGCGCGTGCTCCACGGAGCGCCAGCTCTGGTACCCCGTGTCACGGCGGCCGGCGAACGGCGAGTTCCCGGCCAGGGCCTGCAGGACCGGCAGCCACGGCCGCAGGTGCTGCGCCAGGGCGAGCGCCCGCTCCCGGTCCAGAGTCCCCACGTGCACGTGGCATCCGCACACCAGCCCGCCGTCACGGGCCGTCCCGTCCCTCCGGGTCACCAGCGGAGCGAAGCGCCGGGCCATCAGCCGGTACCGGTCGGTGTCGGTCACCGTCAGCGGATCCTCCGGAGGCAGTACGGGAGTGCCGCACGCGACGGGCATGCAACGCTCCTGCCGCGCCGCCTTCCCCACCACTCCGCGCAGCCGGAAGAGTTCGTCCCGCAGGTCGCTCCGGCTGGCGGTGGGCTCGGTGCAGATCTCGATCTGCGCGGTGAAGAGCTCGGCCTGCACCTGCCCACCGAGCTCGCGCGAGGCCCGCCGGATCACCTCCGGCGCCCGGTTCACGGGCGCCCGTGTCATGCGGTCCACCAGCACGAACTCTTCCTCGACGCCCATCGTCAGGATTTTCATCGCGCACTCCTCGCCTCGGCACGCGGCTACCCGCCCCTGGCGCCCTCATGCCGTTCCACCCCCGTGTCCACCCCGAGCCCCCGCGGTCGGGCGCCCCCGCCTCGGAGCACGACCGCGCGCCGGGTTCCGGGCGGGGCTCCTCGGCTCCGTCCGGGAACCGGGCGACGGCCGGTGCCGCCCGACTACGGCGCCCCCGCCCGCGCGAGATCCTCGCCCGCTCCCCAGGGCGGCCGAACTCCCTCCGTCACCGGCAGACTCGACCATTCCTCCGGTAGGCGCGGCTGACCGCCCGGCGGTGTTCCGCGTGCCGATTTCCGAGACGGGTGGGAAAACAACGCCGCATCACCGCCCGTTCGGCGCCGCGGCGGGTAGCCGCCCCGTGGAGGGCGCGACCGTGAGGAGGCCCGGAGATTCGAGGGAACGCCGACGGCAGGCGACCGGAGCGGACTCGGCGACGAGGAGTTCCGGACGCTGATGCGGGAGGCACGGGCCGAGGCGCGCCGCAGGTTCCTCGGCGAACCCCCGCGGGGGGAAACGGACTTCGCGCTGCGGACGCAGCACGCCGAATTCGGGCGGCCGCCCACTGACGGGGCGGGCGGACCGATCGCGAGGCGCCCCTCAGCCGGGCGCCTCGCTCCGCGCGGGGCGGGCGACACGGCCCCCGTGCCTCCGGCCGTGAATGAGCCCCGTGTCGCCGGGTACGCGCGGAAGGAGCCCGCAGAGAGCGTGACGACACGGAGGAGGTAAGGACATGAGCAGGGTCGAACAGGTGATCGACGTGGACGTCCCGGTGCGGAGCGCGTACGACCAGTGGACGCAGTTCGAGGATTTCCCGCGCTTCATGGAGGGCGTCGAGGACGTCCGGCAGCTCGACGACCGCCACTGCCACTGGCAGACCAAGGTCGCCGGCGTTCGGCGCGAGTTCGACACCGAGATCGTCGACCAGCTCCCCGACGAGCGGATCGCCTGGCGCAGCATGGGCGACGGAGTGCGGCAGAAGGGCGTCGTCAGCTTCCAGTCCCTGGACGCCGACCACACCCGCGTGCGGCTGGCCATGGACGTGGAGCCCGACGGCATGGCGGAGAAGACCGCCGACGCCCTCGGCATGCTGGACCGGCGCGTCAAGGGCGACCTCAAGCGGTTCAAGGGCTTCATCGAGGAACACGGGCACGCCACCGGCGGCTGGCGCGGACGCATCCGCCCGGAGGACGCCGACGTGCCCACCTCCGGTGGGGTGCCGATGGGCGGGGAACCCGGCCCGATGGCGGACGAGCCCGGCGGCCCGATGCCCGGCGGCCCGATGTCCGGGGGACCCGGCCCGACGAGGCAGGACCCCGGCTCGATGGGAGACCCCGACCGGACGCGCAGGTCCCCCGGCGCGGAGTCCTGGCCGCTCCCGCCCGGCCCCGGCGACCCGGGCCTGCGCTGACCGGCGCAGTGCTCCCACGGCTCCGGTTCCGGCCACCCGGGTGTGCGGCGCTTCCCGCGCAGGCCCCCTGGCGTCCGTACGACCGCTGACCACCGCCCCGGGCGGACCACCGCCCCGGGCGGCGGTCCGGGGCACACCCGCCGCGCGGCCTACGGCCGGGAGGTGACCGCGTCCGTGGACCGCATCGCCGACCCGTGGGCACTCGAACCCCCTACGGCCGGCGAGGGAAGCGGCCCGTACGCCGGGACGCCTTCCTCGCCGACGGCGTCGGGGCCGAAGGAGCCGAGCGGCGAGGGAGCCCGTTTCAGGACCCCGTGTCGCGGCAAGTCGCCGGGCATGATGCGCATCGGGTACACGATGATGACCGAGCAGGCAGGCCCGCGTGAGCTGGTGGAGCACGTGGTCGAGGCGGAGCGGGTGGGGTTCGACTTCTCCGTGGTCTCGGACCACTCCTTTCCGTGGCTGGAAGCGCAGGGGCACGCCCCGTACGCCTGGAGCGTGCTCGGGGCGGCGGCGCAGGCGACCTCCGGGATTCCGCTGATGAGCTTCGTGACCTGCCCGACCTTCCGCTACCACCCCGTGGTGGTCGCGCAGAAGGCCGCGACCGTCCAACTGCTGTCCGAGGGCCGGTTCCGGCTCGGCCTGGGCTCGGGCGAGAACCTGAACGAGCACGTCGTGGGCGCGGGCTGGCCCTCGGCGCGGGTGAGACTGGCCATGCTGGACGAGGCCGTCGAGATCATCCGTGCCCTCTTCACCGGCGCGTACGTGACCCGGAACGGCCGGTACTTCCAGGTCGCGGACGCCCGTCTGTGGGACGTCCCGGGCGTCCCGCCGCCCGTCGGCATCGCGGTGTCGGGCCCGCGCTCGTGCGCGCTCGCCGGGCGTCACGGCGACCTGCTGATCGCGACGGAGCCGAAACGGGAGCTGGTGGACGCCTTCGACGCCCAGGGCGGCGCGGGGAAGCCGCGCGTCGGTCAGCTGCCCGTCTGCTACGACCCCGACCGGGAAGTCGCCGTGGCCCGCGCGCACGAGCAGTTCCGGTGGGCGCTCGGCGGCTGGCGGCTCAATGCCGAACTGCCGCTGCCGGCCGGCTTCGCGCAGGCGTCCGAGCACACGCGCCCGGAGGACGTGGCGAAGAGCATCCCGTGCGGGGACGACGTCGGCGCGGTCGTCGACGCGGTCCGGCCCTTCGCCGAGGCCGGGTTCACCGAGGTCGCCCTGCTCCAGATCGGCGGCGACCGTCAACTCCCCTTCCTCCACTGGGCGGAGAAGGACCTGCTGCCCGCCCTCCGCGACCTCCAGGGAGGTCCGGCATGACCCGCGCCGCGCTCTTCGACATCGACGGGACCCTCGTCGACTCCAACCACCTGCACGTGGTGGCCTGGTGGGAGGCCCTCCGGCAAGGCGGCCACCACGTCCCCACCCACGCCGTGCACCGGGCGATCGGGCTGCCGGGGGAACAGCTCCTCGACCACCTGCTCGACGGCGACCGCGACCGTGCCCAGGACGACCGGCTCGGCGCCGCCCACGACACGCTCTACGGCACCTTCTTCGAACGGCTCCAGCCCTTCGACCGGGCCGCCGACCTCCTGCGCGCCCTCGCGAACGACGGCTGGCGCATCGTTCTGGTGACCTCGGCCAAGGACCGGGAACTGGCCGCCCTGCGCCGGGCGATCGACGCCGACGACGCGGTCACGGCCACCGCGACCGCCGACGACGTCGAGCGGGGCAAGCCGGCACCCGACCCGATCGAGCACGCCCTCTCGCTCGTCGGCACCGGCTCCGACCGGGCCGTGTTCGTCGGGGACAGCGTCTGGGACATGAAGGCCGCGCGCCGCGCCGGCGTGGTCCGCGCCGGCGTGCTGTGCGGCGGCATCCCGCGCGCCGACCTGACCGGAGCGGGCGCGGACGCCGTCTACGACGACCCGGCCGACCTGCTCGCCCACCTGTCCAGCAGCCCCTTCGCCTCAGTCCCGGCCGCACCGGAGGAACCGGTCGGATGACCGGCGGCGGCCCGGCTGTGCCTCCCCGGGCCCCGGCCGCCTCCCCGGGCCCCGGCCGCCTCCCCGGGCCCCGTGCCAGAGGCCGGCAGGGGGACTGCGGGCGGCGGTTCAGGGTAGACGCCCGCCGGGACGACCGCCGAGAGGAACGATCATGCGCGTGTCCGGCAGCTCGTACGGGACGGACCCGGCGCCGACCGGGCGGACGCCGGAGGGGGCGCGGGTTCCGGAGGTCGTACGGACGGACGGAGGGACACGATGACCGCCCACGAGAGCGAATACCGGATCGCCCGGTTCAGGGATCGGCTGGCGCGCGGGGAGGTGGCCGAGCTCGGGGTGCGGGTCGAGGTGCGGGGCGCGGCCGTGCTGCTGACGGGGACCGTGCCGACCGCGGGCCACCGTGACGAGATCGTGCGGATCGCGGTCGCGGAGCTGGACGGCATTCCGGTCCGGCACGACCTGCTGGTCGCCTGCGCCGATCCGCCCGACCGGTCCGAGGAGCTGACGTGACCGCGCACGGGGAACGGAGCGGAGCGACGGTGCGGATCGCCGCCGTGGGGGACGTCCATCTCGGCGCCGACTGCCGGGGGTTGCTGCGCCCGTCGTTCGAGACGCTGCCGCTCTGCGCGGACGTCCTGCTGCTCGCCGGCGACCTCACCCGGCACGGCACGGTGCCCGAGGCCGAGGTGGTGGCGGGGGAGGTCCGCGACCTCGGAGTGCCGGTGGTCGCCGTCCTGGGCAACCACGACTACCACGCGGAGTGCGAAGCGGACGTCACGCGGGTCCTCGTCGACGCCGGGATCACCGTCCTGGAGGGCGACAGCGTGATCCTGCCGGTGGACGGGGGGAAGGTGGGTGTCGCGGGCGTGAAGGGTTTCTGCGGCGGGTTCGCCGGCCGCAGCGCCGGGGAGTTCGGCGAACGCGAGATGAAGGAGTTCGTCCGCACCACGCGCCGGGGCGCCGAGGGTCTGCACCGGGCCCTGAGCGGTCTGTCGGCCGGTGACTGCGGGGCGAGGATCGCCCTCACCCACTTCGCTCCGGTGCCCGACACGCTGGCGGGGGAGCCGGTGGAGATCTACCCGTTCCTGGGGAGCTATCTCCTTGCGGAGGCGATCGACGGGGCCGGCGCCGATCTCGCGGTGCACGGCCACGCCCACCTGGGCGTCGAGCACGGCATGACGGCGGGCGGGGTGCGCGTGCGCAACGTCGCGCAGCCCGTCATCGGCAGGGCGTTCGCGCTGTACCACCTGCCGATGGACCGCCCGGGCGGGCGTCGCGGTGAGCCGCGGGGGACCGCGGTCCGGGCACCCGCCTGAGCCGTCCGCCGGCGAGGGTCAGCCCACCGCCTGCTTCACGAGGGCGCCGATGCGCTTCTCGACGTCGGGGGTGACTTCGGTGAGGGCGAAGCCGGCGGCCCACATGGTGCCGTCGTCGAGCTTGGCCTGGTCGCTGAAGCCGAGGGTGGCGTAGCGGGCCTTGAACTTCTCGGCGCTCTGGAAGAAGCAGACGACCTTGCCGTCCAGGGCGTAGGAGGGCATGCCGTACCAGAGCTTGGGTGCGAGGACGGGGGCGTGGGAGGTGACGACGGCGTGGACGCGCTCGGCGAGGACGCGGTCGGAGTCCTGCATCTCGGCGATCTTGGCGAGTACGTCCCGCTCGGCCTCGGCGGCCTTGTCGGCGCGGGAGCTGCGGCGGGCGGCCGTCTTCTGCTCCTTGGCGTGGTCCTTCATCGCGGCCCGCTCCTCGGCCGAGAATCCCTCGTACGTGCCGCTTTCGGTCTTGCCCATGGCGGAGTGCCCCCTTGAGGGTTGTGGCGAACGGGATCTTGAGACGGGACTGTAGCCCGGAGGATCACCGTTTCACCGTCATAACGCGCTGGTTCCACCATAGTTGTCGTATCTCCTGCCGAATCCTTCCGGTTCGGTTCGTCAGGCCTCCAGGTGGTGGTGGACGCGGCGGAGGAGGGCGGCCAGTTGGAGGCGTTCGTCCGCGTCGAGGGGCGTGAGGACGTCGTCGTCGGCCGCGGCGATCTCCGCGCCGAGCGCGGCGAGGGAGGCCCGGCCCGCGGGGGTGAGGTGGACCACGACGCGCCGCCGGTCGGAGGGGTCGCTGCCGCAGGCGACGTGGCCGAGGCGGACGAGGTCGTTGACGACCTTCACGAGGTCGCTGGCGTTGATGTCGAGCCGGGCGGCGAGCAGCGTCTTCATCTGCGGGCCGAGGTCGTCGAGCAGGGCCATGACGGTGAGGTGCCAGAGGCGTAACCCGTGGGCGGCGAGCGTGTCGGTGAGCCTGCGGCGCGCGGCCTTGCCGACGGCGGCCATCAGGTAGGCGTTGAGGTCGAGGACGCTCGGCGGAGTCGTCCGTGCCGCCCCGGGCGTCCGTACCTCCTTCGGGTTCCGTTCCCCTTCCGGTTCCGGGTCGCCTGCCCCTTCCGGCGGCCGTACCGCCTCCGGGGTCCGTCGCCCTTCCGGCGCCCCGACCGCTTCCGGGGGCGGGAACGCATCGAGCGCGAGGTCGGACGCGGCGAGTGATCTGAAGACCTGGGCCCAGTCGGTCGGTACGTTCGAGATGCCGACGACGGTGAAGCGGTTGCCCGCCGGGTCGTGCGCCGTACCGGTGATCACCGGCTGTTCCATCAACTCTTCCTTGGGGTCCGGCCGGTGCGTCGGAGACACCCCGGCGACGTGCCCCGGGACTGTCCGGGGCACGTCGGGTTCAGGCGGCCGTCCGCAGCTCCAGGGTGCAGCACTTGACGCTGCCGCCGGCCTTGAGGAGTTCCGAGAGGTCCACTCCGACGGGGCGGAAACCCCGCTCGCGCAGCTGCTCGGTCAGTGCCGTGGCGTTGTGGGGCAGGACCACGTTCAGTCCGTCGGACGTGGCGTTGAGGCCGAAGACGGCCGCGTCCTGCTCGGTGGCGATGACGGCGTCGGGGAACAGCCGCCGCAGCACGGCGAGACTGCCCGGGGAGAACGCCGCCGGGTAGTAGGCGATCGTCGTTTCGTCGAGCACCGTGAGCGCGGTGTCCAGGTGGTAGTAGTTCGGGTCGACGAGTGTCAGGCCGATGACGGGACGCCCGAAGAACTCCTGGGCCTCGTCGTGCGAACGAGGGTCGCTGCGGAACCCGGTGCCCGCCAGCAGCCACTCGCCGGCCGGCAGGTAGTCGCCCTCGCCCTCGTTGACGACCCCGGCGGTCCGCAGGTCGGGGAAGCCGTGGTCGCGCAGCCAGTCGTGGTAGGCGGGGCCTTCGGCGATGCGCTCGGCGTCGCGGAAGCGCGCCACCAGGGCGCGCCCGTCGACGACCGTGGCGCCGTTGGCGGCGAAGACCATGTCGGGGAGGCCGGGGAGGGGTTCGATCGTGTCGACGGTGTGGCCGAGGCTCAGGTAGACCTCGCGCAACTTCTCCCACTGGGCGATGGCCAGCGGGGTGTCGACGGGCTTCGCCGGGTCCATCCAGGGGTTGATGGAGTAGACCACGTCGAAGTGGGTGGGCCGGCACATGAGGTAGTGCCTGGGCCGTGCGGTACGCATGGTGAGGGTCCTCGGGGTCAGGGGCGGCCGGTGAGGTAGCCGCCCATGGACGTGAAGTACTCGGTGGCGGGGAGTTCGCGCCCGTCCTCGGTCCGCACGCGGGTGAGGGCCAGGCCGTGGTTGAGGCCGGTGCGGGCGTCGGCGCCGGCGACGATCACGACGCCGTCCCCCTCGCGGTAGAACACGCGGCCGGGGGTGCCTCCGTAGCGGCCCGTCGAGACGACGGCGGAGAGCACTTCGAGGCGCTTGCCCCGGTGGTGGGTGAAGGCGGGCGGATACGGCGCCGACTGGGCGCGGACCAGGCGTTCCAGGACTTCTGCCGGCCAGTTCCAGTCGATGAGGACGTCCTCTTCGGCGCGCTTGTGGAAGAAGCTGGCCTGCGAGCGGTCCTGCGGGGTGAAGTCGGTCCGTCCGGAGGCGATCAGGTCGAGGGCGCCGATGGTGACGGGGGCGATGAGGTCGACCGTCTTGTGGAAGAGGTCGGTCGCCGTGTCGGTGGGTCCGACGGCGACCGTGCGCTGCTGGACGATGTCGCCGGCGTCGAGCACCTCGTCCATCATGTGGGCCGTCACGCCCACTTCGGTCTCGCCGTTGATCAGGGCCCAGATCAGCGGCGAGAAGCCGGCGTACTTGGGCAGCAGCGAGTCGTGGACGTTGAGCGTGCCGTGGCGGGGCAGGGTGTAGATCCTCGGCGGGATCCACGTACGCCAGTTGTTGGCCACGATGATGTCGGGATCGGCCTCCTCGAGGAGGGCGAACAGCTCCTCGTCGTCGGGCCGGTTGCGGATGACGACGGGGACGTCGTGCTCCGCGGCCAGGTCGGCGACGGAGTCGCTCCAGATCTTCTCGTAGGCGTGCTCGCTCCTGGGATGCGTCACGACCATGACGACGTCGTGTTCGGAGTCCAGGAGCGCTCGGAGGGTGCGATGGCCCCAGGTCTGATAGCCGAACATGACGACCCGCATGGGCTTCCTCCTCGGAAGGGGGGTGGGAACGGCGCCAAGTAAAGCAAGGCTTACCTAACATGGCAACTAGCCTCGTTTTTAAGGTAGTTCAAGCCGCCTGGCCGGAACTCTGCCTCTGTGGCCCGGTCGACAGCTCCCGTCAGATGAGGTTAGCTTTACCTAAGTTCGGGTCGAGGTGCCTTCTCGGTGCGCCCGACGTCCCGTTCCCACCCACGCCCTCCACACGGCTCGCACGATGGGAGTGACATGTCGCAGGTTCCTCCTGGTGACACACCTCTGGTCCACGACCTCATTGGCATCGGCTTCGGGCCCTCCAATGTGGCCATGGCGTTGGCGCTCAGCGAGCACAACGCCCGCGTCGGCAGGGAGGAGGCGGTCACCGCCCACTTCTTCGAGCGGCAGGCCAGCTTCGGCTGGCACCGCGGCATGCTGATCGACGACGCCACCATGCAGGTGTCCTTCCTCAAGGACCTGGTGACGCTGCGGAATCCCGCCAGCGAGTACAGCTTCCTCTGCTACCTGCAGAGCAAGGGCCGGCTCGTCGACTTCGTCAACCACAAGAACCTGTTCCCGCTCCGCGTGGAGTTCCACGACTATTTCGAGTGGGCCGCCGCGAAGGTCGACGACATGGTCTCCTACGGCCACGAGATCATCGCCGTCCGCCCCGTCGTCCAGGACGACGTGGTGGAGTACCTGGAGGTCACCGCCCGCTCCGGCGCCGAACTCGTCGTCCACCGCGCCCGCAACCTCGTCCTCGGCACCGGACTGCGCCCCCGCCTGCCCGAAGGCATCGAACGGAGCGACCGCGTCTGGCACAACTCCGACCTGCTCGCCAAGGTCGACACCCTGGAGGGCACCGCCCCCGAGCGGTTCGTCGTCGTGGGCGCCGGACAGAGCGCCGCCGAGAACGTCGCCTACCTGCACCGCCGCTTCCCCGGCGCCGAGGTCTGCGCCGTCTTCTCCCGCTACGGCTACAGCCCCGCCGACGACAGCAGCTTCGCCAACCGCATCTTCGACCCGGACGCGGTCGACGAGTACTTCACGGCACCCGACGACATCAAGCGCAAACTGATGGACTACCACGGGAACACCAACTACTCCGTGGTGGACATCGACCTCATCGACGACCTCTACCGCCAGTCGTACCAGGAGAAGGTCCTCGGCACCGAGCGCCTCCGCTTCCTCAACATCTCCCGGCTCACCGGCGTCGAGGACGGCCCCGACCGCGTCCGCGCCACCGTCACCTCCCTGGTCAGCGGCGAGGAGACCGTCCTCGACGCCGACGTGGTCGTCCTCGCCACCGGATACAGCCCGGCCGACCCCGTTGCCCTCCTCGGCGACGTCGCCGACCGCTGCCGGCGCGACGCGCAGGGCCGCCTCCTCGTCGAGCGCGACTACCGCCTCGCCACCGACCCCCGCCTGCGCTGCGGCATCTACCTCCAGGGCGGCACCGAGCACACCCACGGCATCACGTCCTCGCTGCTCTCCAACACCGCCGTCAGGGTCGGCGAGATCCTCGACTCGGTCCTCGACCACCGCCCGGCCCCGATTCAGGCCCCGGTCCCGGCTCAGGCGTCCGCTTCCGACTCCGACGAGGTCCGGCCCGTCGCCGACGAGGTCGGCACCGCCCGCTAGCGGCACTTCCGGCGCCCCGCGCCCGCGCGCGCCCGCCGGCGCCACCGCTCAAGCACCCCCAAGCACCACCCTCAAGCACCACCCCCCACGCCACACCGTCATGCCCCCGCCGGGCGGCTTCGCCGTGCCCCGGTCGGCCTGGCACGCACCGGGAATCCCCGTGAAAGGAACGTCCGTGTCCACTGGAACACGTCCCGCACTGGCGCGGTTCGCCAGATCCGCCCCCCGGCTGGCCGTCGTCGCGGTGGCGGCGCTCACCCTCGCCGCCTGCGGTGGCGGTACGGAGAAGAGCGATCCGTCCTCACCGACCACCGCGCCCGCACCGGCCGACGGGGCGGGCAAGACCGCCGCGTTCCCGGTCACCGTCACGCACAAGTACGGCAGCACGACGATCGACAAGGAGCCGAGGACGGTCGTCACGCTCGGGCTCTCCGACCAGGACGCCGTGCTCGCGCTCGGCGTCAAGCCGGTCGGCGCGGTCGACTGGTTCAAGGAGCAGCCGTACGGCAAGTGGCCGTGGACGAAGGACAAGTGGGGCGCCACGAAGCCGGAGATCGTCGGCGAGCGCGACGAGTACAACATCGAGAAGATCGCGGCGCTGAAGCCGGACCTCGTCATCGCCCAGTACTCGGGGATGAAGAAGGAGCAGTACGACACCCTCTCCCGGTTCACCAAGGTCGTCGCCCAGCCCGAGGACCACCCCGACTACGGCGCGCCCTGGCAGGTCATGACCCGGCAGATCGGCAAGGCCCTCGGCAAGGACGCCGAGACCGAGAAGCTGATCACGGACATCGGCGCCCGCTTCAAGGCCGTCCGGGACAAGCACCCCGAGTTCACCGGGAAGACCCTGGCCGTCGCCGACAGCTTCGAGGCCGGCAAGTACTCCGCGTTCACCGCCACCGACCCCAAGGCCATCTTCTTCACCGAACTCGGCTTCACGCTGAAGCCGGAGATCGACGCACTCGCCAAACCCGGGTGGAACGCCGCCGAACTCGGCGCGGAGAAGCTGAACGTCCTCGACGTCGACCGCCTCGTCTGGGTCACCTCCAGCACTGCGGCCAACGACCGCATCAAGGCCGAGCCGCTCTACAAGAAGCTCAAGGTCCACCAGGACGAGCGCGACCTCTTCGTGCCCTACCAGGACCCGGACATCGGCGCCGCGTTCTCCTTCAACACCGTCCTGTCGATCCCGTACGCCATCGACGAGATCGAGCCGCTGCTCGCGGCCGTCAAGTGACGACCGGTCCCGTGGGGCGGCAGCCGCGCCCCACGGGACCCCCCACACCGACGCACCACCAGGGAAAGGCCACTTCGTACGATGTCTGACGTCGAGTCGCACCGGGTGTCGACCGCCGGGATCGCCCTCACCGGCGGGCAATCCGGCATCTGGCTGGCCCAGCAGATGGAGCCGGACAGCGCCGCCTACAACATCGTCTTCACGCTCGACCTCAGAGGCGGCGCGAGCGGCGGTGGCGGACTCCCCGTCGACGTCGACCGCCTCGCCGCGGCCGTCCGCCGTGCGGTCGAGGAGGCCGAGTGCCTGCGGGTGCGCGTCGTTCCCGGTGGCGGGGGAGACGGAGACGGGCGCGGGGCCGGAGACGGAGGCGGGCGCGGGGCCGGAGACGGAGACGAGGCCCGGGGCGGACGCGGACCCGGAGACGGGGCCGTCGGCGGCGGGAGCGGAGGCGGTGGCGACGCCGGACCGCGCCAGGTCCTCCACGCGCTCCCCGTCGACGTCCCCGTCGTCGACCTGCGCGACGCCGCCGACCCCGAGGAGGCCGCCGCCGCGTGGATCGCCGCGGACCGCGAACGGCCCGTCGACCTCGCCCGGGGGCCGCTGACCGCGCACGTGCTGCTGCGGCTCGCCGACGACCGGGTCCTCTGGTCCCAGCGCCACCACCACATCGCCGTCGACGGCATGGGCGTCACCCTCCTCACCCGAAGGGCCGGCGAGCTCTACACCCTGGGGGAGGAGGCGCCCGCGGCCGGCGACCGGTCCCTCGCCCGTCTCGTGGCGGCCGACCGCGCGTACCGCGATTCCGGGCAGTACGCGGCGGACCGGGCCTGGTGGGCGGAGCGGATGGCGGACAGGGCCGAGCCCGTACGCCTCGTCGAGCGGGGCGCCGTCCCGATGACGCGCCGGCTGCGGCGCACCGCCGTCCTGACGCAGGGGACCGTCGACCGGCTGGACGCAGCCGCCCGGACCGCGGGCGTCCGGCGCTCCCGCGTGCTCGTCGCGGCCGTCGCCGCGTACCTGCACCGGGTCGGCGGCGAGCAGGACCTCGTCCTCGGGCTGCCGGTCACCGCCCGCCGGGACGAGGCGTCCGCGGGCATCCCCGGCATGGTGTCGAACGTGGTGCCGCTGCGGCTGGCGGTCGGGCCCGGCACCACCGTCGCCGAGCTCGTGGCCCAGGTGCGGGACGCGACCGCCGACGCCGTCGCCCACGGCCGCTACCGCGCCGAGGACCTCGCCAAGGACCTGGGCCTCGTCGACGGCGTACCGGAGCTCGTCGGCCCGACCGTCAACATCCTGCCGCGCACCGACGACCTGCGCTTCGCGGACCACGAGACCGAACTGCGCCCCGACTGGCTGGGCCCGGTCAGCGACCTGGCGTTCGGCTTCGCCGAGACCCGGGGCGGCGGCGTCGCCCTCCACCTCGACGCGGACGCGGACGTCTGCGACGACACCGCGCTCGGGGACCACGAGCGGCGCTTCCTCACCCTCCTCGACGCCTTCGGCGAGGACCCCGACCGGCCCGTCGGCCACATCGAGGTCACCACGGAGGCCGAACGCGCCCTCGTACTGGAGGAGTTCGGGGTCGCGCCGCGCGAGACGGCGGAGCTCTCCTGGCCCGCCGCCTTCGAGCGCCAGGTCCGCAGCACGCCCGAGGCCGTCGCGCTCGTCTGCGAGGACGAGGAGCTGACGTACGCCGAACTGAACCGCGCCGCCAACAGGCTCGCCCGGCTCCTCGCGAACCGCGGCGTCGGCGCCGAGGACGTGGTGGGCGTGGCGCTGCCGCGCTCGCCGCAGCTCGTCGTGGCCCTGCTCGCCGTGATGAAGGCCGGTGCCGCCTACCTTCCGCTCGACGCGGACCACCCGCGGGACCGGATCGCCTACATGCTGTCCGACGCCGGCGCGCGCACCGTCGTCACCGTGCGCGAACTCGTCGCGGAACTACCGGAGTCGGCCGCGGTCACGTACCTGGTGCTCGACGACCCGGCCACCACCACCGCCCGCACCGCCCGGGCGGACACCGCCCCTGGGAACGTCAACCCCGGGGACACCGATCCCGGGGACACCGACCCCGGGGTGGACATCGCCCTCGACCGGGCCGCGTACGTCATCTACACCTCCGGGTCCACCGGCCGGCCCAAGGGCGTCGTCGTGACGCACGACGGCATCGGCAGCCTCATCGCCACCGCGACCGACCGGATCGGCGTCACCGCCGACAGCAGGGTCGTGCAGTTCGCCTCGGTCGGCTTCGACGTGACGGTGTGGGACCTCGTCATGGCGCTCTGCGTCGGCGGCCGGATCGTCCTCGTCCCCGCCGAGCGCCGTGTCGCGGGCCCCGCGCTCACCGACTACATCGCGCGCCACCGCGCCACCCACATGATCCTGCCGCCGTCGCTCGTCTCGGCGCTGCCGCCGGAGTGCGAACTGCCCGAAGGCGCCGTCCTCGTGGTCGGCACCGAGGCGGTCCCGGCCGAACTGATCGCCCGGTGGGAGGGCCGGGTCCGGGTCGTCGTCGCGTACGGGCTCACCGAGGCGAGCGTCAACTCCACGCTCTGGCACGCCGACCCGGAACGCCCCGGACCCGCGCCCATCGGCAGGCCCGACCCCAACACCCGTGCCTACGTGCTCGACACGGCCCTCCGCCCGGTCCCCGTCGGACGCGAGGGCGAGCTGTACGTGGCCGGGCGCGGCCTCGCGCGCGGCTATCGAGGACGCCCGGGGCCGACCTCCGAGCGGTTCGTCGCCGATCCTTACGGCGAGCCGGGTGCCCGCATGTACCGCACCGGCGACCGGGTCCGCTGGGGCGCCGACGGCCAGTTGGAGTTCCTCGGCCGTGCGGACGGCCAGATCAAGATCCGCGGCCACCGGATCGAGCCGGGCGAGATCGAGAGCGCCTTCATGGCCTGCCCCGGCATCGCCCAGGCCGCCGTCCTCGCCCGCGAGGACCACCGGGGCGTCAAGCGCCTCGTCGCCTATCTCGTCACCGAGGCGCGGGGCGAGGACGCCGGCGCGCCCGTCGCGGCCGCCCGTGCCCGCGTCGCCGAGGCGCTGCCCGACCACATGGTCCCTTCGGCCGTGGTCGTCCTCGAAGGTCCGCTCCCGCTGACCCCCAACGGCAAGCTCGACGCCAAGGCCCTGCCCGAGCCCCGGTGGACCGCCGCGACCGGCGCCGACACCCCGGACACCCCCGCCGAGGCCGTGCTCGCCGCGCTCTTCGCCGACCTCCTCGGCCTGCCCTCGGTCGGCGTCCACGACAGCTTCTTCGAACTCGGCGGCGACAGCATCGTCGCCATCCACCTGGTCAACCGCGCCCGCGAGGCCGGCCTCGCGTTCACCCCGCGCGAGGTGTTCCGGCACCGGACCGTGGCGGCGCTCGCCCGCACCGCGAGCGAGTGCGCCGTGAGCAGCGCCTCCGTGAGCAGTAGCTCCGTGAGTGGCGCCGCCGAGAGTGAGAGCTCTGCGAGTGCGACCTCCGCGAGCACCCCCGAGCCGACGACCGACACTCCCCTCGGCCGGACCCCGGCCCCCGTCACCCCGCCCCGCCCGGAGCCCCTCGACCCCGACGCCCTCCCGGTCTCCCCGCTCCAGGAGGGGTTCTTCTTCCACGCGCGGTACGACGGCCGGGCGGCGGACCTCTACCTCGTCCAGGAACTCCTCGACCTCGCCGCACCCGTCGACGCGGACCGCCTGCGCCGTTCCCTCCAACTGCTGCTCGACCGGCACCCGTTGCTGCGGGCCTCGTTCCGCCAGCTGCCGGGCGGCGAGGTCGTCCAGCGGATCGCGGACCGCGCGACCCTGCCGTGGCGCGAGTTCGACACGGCTGTCACCGGGCTCGACGAGGTCCTGCGCGCCGACCGCGCCGAGTCGTTCGCCCTCGACCGGCCGCCGCTCCTGCGCGCCGCGCTCGTCAGGGACGGGCGGCGGCAGCGGCTGCTGCTCACCCTGCACCACATCGTCGCCGACGGCTGGTCCGTCGCCGTCCTGCTGCGCGAACTGACGGACGTCTACCGGGACGTCGACCTGCCGGAGCCCGTCGCCCCGGAGGCGTACCTCTCCTGGCTCGCGGGCCGCGACCGGGACGGCGCACGGGAAGCCTGGCGCCTTGCGCTCGACGGACTCGCCGGACCGACCCGGCTTCCCGGACCGGCCCCGGCGGACGGGGGCGCCGCCGTGCCCGAGCGCGTCGACACGCGGCTGCCGCGGGACCTCACCGACGGACTCGCCGGCTACGCCCGCGCGCACGGGCTCACCCTGGGCACCGTCCTCCACGGCCTGTGGGGCCTCCTCCTCGGCGGGCTGACCGGCAGCGGGGACGTCGTCTTCGGCACCACGGTGTCCGGGCGGACCACGGAGGTGGCGGGTCTGGAGTCCGCCGTGGGCCTGTTCGTCAACACGGTCCCGGCCCGGGTGACCCTGCGGGCCGCGGAGTCGCTCACCGACCTGCTGCGGCGGGTCCAGGAGGAGCACGCCGCCCTCCTCGACCACCAGCACCTCGGGCTCGCCGAGATCCAGCGGACCGCGGGCGGCGGCGAACTCTTCGACACGCTCGTGGTGATCGAGAACCACACGATCGGTGACCGGCGCACAAGGAAGGAGCCCGAAGGGCCGCTCGTGACCGGCGGCGAGGTGTTCGACGCCGTCCACTATCCGCTCGCGCTCGTCGTCGAGCCCGGTGCCGAAGGCCTGCTGCTGCGGTTCAAGCACGACGCGGCCCGCCTCGACGGCGTGGCCGTGGCCGTCCTCGCCGGCCGCTTCGTGAGCCTCCTCCGGACCGTGGTCGCCGAGCCGGGCCGCCTCGTGGGCCGCACCGACCTGCTGTCCGACCGCGAGCGGGAGCACCTCGCGCGGCTCGACGCCACGGCCCGCCCCGTGCCGGACGCGACGCTCGCCTCGCTCTTCGCCGCCCGGGCGGCGAAGACCCCGCACGCCCCCGCCGTCGTCTTCGAGGACACCAACCTCACCTACGCGGAACTCGACGGCAGGGCAGAGGAGTTGGCCGATCGCCTGCGGGCGCGCGGCGCGGGTCCCGAGGCGTTCGTCGCCGTCGCCGTACCGCGCTCGGCCGAACTGATGGTGGCGCTCCTCGGCGTCCTGAAGTCCGGCGCCGCCTACCTGCCCGTGGACCTCGACTACCCGGCCGACCGGGTGGCCTTCATGCTCGCCGACTCGGGAGCGCGGACCGTCGTGACGACGGAGGAGGCGGCCGGACGCCTGCCCGCCGTGCCGGACCTGGCGCATGTCGTCGTGGGTGCGGAGGAAGCCACCGGGGGAGACGGCGTGAACGGCCGGGAGGCGCCGACTTCCGCCGAAACGAAGGTACTTGACCGCCAGGCCGGATCCGTCCACCCCGCCGGACCCGACCACCAGGCCGGATCCGTCCACCCCGCCGGACCCGACCACCCCGCCGGACCCGACCACCAGGCCGTACCCGACCACCCCGCCGTACCCGCCGGACCCGACCACCCCGCCTACCTCATCTACACCTCCGGCTCCACCGGCCGCCCCAAGGGCGTCGCCGTCACCCACCGGGCGGTGGTGAACCGGCTCGCCTGGATGCAGGGCGCGTACGGGCTGACCGCGGACGACCGGGTGCTCCAGAAGACCCCGTCCAGTTTCGACGTGTCGGTGTGGGAGTTCTTCTGGGCGCTGACCGAGGGGGCGACCGTGGTCCTCGCCCGCCCGGACGGGCACCGCGATCCGGCCTATCTGGCCCGTCTGATCCGCGAACGGCGCGTCACGACGGCCCACTTCGTGCCGTCGATGCTGGCCGCGTTCGTCGGTGTCATGGAGACCGACCACGGGACCCCGGACTGGGCGGCGAGCCTGCGCCGGGTGTTCTGCAGCGGCGAGGCGCTGACCGGCGCCGACGCCCGGCGCTGGTGGGAGCTGACCTCCCGGGCCGGCGGGGCACCCGTACCGCTGCACAACCTGTACGGGCCGACCGAGGCGGCCGTGGACGTGACGTACTTCCCGTACGAGGGCGGCGACGAGCCGGCGGTGCCGATCGGGCGGCCCGTGTGGAACACCAGGCTGCACGTCCTGGACCCGTTCCTGCGACCGGTGCCGGACGGCGTGCCGGGCGAGTTGTACCTCGCGGGCGTCCAGTTGGCCCGGGGCTACCACGACCGGCCGGCGCTGACCGCCGAGCGGTTCGTGGCGGACCCGTTCGGGGCGCCCGGGGAGCGGCTGTACCGCACCGGGGACCTGGTGAAGCGCCGCGCGGACGGGGCCGTCGAGTACCTAGGCCGTACCGACCGCCAGGTGAAGATCCGGGGCAACCGCGTCGAGCCGGGCGAGATCGAGAGCGCCCTAGCGGCGCTCCCCGGCGTCGCCCGCGCGGCCGTGACCGTGCGCGACGGCGCCCTCGTGGGGTACGCCGTGCCCGCACCGGGCGCGGACGTCGACGGCGGGGCGCTGCACGCGGCGCTCGCGGGCGCGCTGCCCGCCCCGATGGTGCCGAGCGCCGTCGTCCTCCTCGCCGAACTGCCCCTGACGCCCAGCGGCAAGCTGGACCAGAACGCCCTGCCCGCGCCCGAGCCCGCGCCCCGTACGGGCGGGCGCGCGCCCCGCGACGAGCGCGAGCGCGCCCTGTGCGAGATCTTCGCCGACGTCCTGGGGACGCCGGGGATCGGCGTGGACGAGGACTTCTTCGTCCTCGGCGGCGACAGCCTCGGCTCGATCGTGGTCGCCACGCGGGCGCGGGAGCGGGGGATGGAGCTCAGCCCGCGTGACGTGTTCGTGCGCCGCACACCCGCCGCGCTGGCCGAGGCGGCAGCGAAGTCGGAAGGGAAGGCGGCCCCGGACGAGGCGCCGTCCGCGCTCCCCGAGGAACCGGTGCGGCCGGACGGCGTGACCGTCGCCGCCGGCGAGGCCGGGCAGGCCGCGGCCGCGCTCCAGGCCGTGCTGGCCCTCCAGCGGGAGTCGGGCGCCGCCGTCGACCCCGCCCTGACGGCGCTCCTCGACCGGTTGACGGCCGCCGCACCCCCGGAGGCCGCGGAGCCCGGCCCGCTGGGCGGCCTCGTCCTCACCCCGGAGGAGACGGAGCGGGTGCGGGCCGCCGCCGGCAGGCCGGTCGTCGACGTGTGGCCGCTGTCGCCGCTCCAGGAGGGCATGTACTTCCACGCCACCTACGACGCGGGAGAGGCGCTCGACGTCTACCAGTCGCAGGAGACGCTGGACTTCGACCGGCGGGTCGACGCCGACCGGCTGCGGGCCGCCTGCCGGACCCTCCTCGACCGGAACGCCGGCCTGCGGGCGGGCTTCACCAGCGGCGGACTGCCGCGCCCCGTGCAGTTCATCGCCGACGGGGCCGAGATCCCGCTCGTGGAGGCGGACCTGTCGGGGCTGCCCGCCGACGTGCGGCGGGCGCGGACGGAGGAGCTGCTCGCCGCAGACCGCAGGCAGCGCTTCGACCTGGCCTCGGCGCCGCTGTGCCGGCTGCTCCTGATCCGCCTCGGCGACGGCAGGGACCGGCTGGTCCTCACCCATCACCTGATCCTGTGGGACGGCTGGTCCGCGTGGCTGTTCCTGGAGGAGCTGTTCACGCTGTACGAGCGGGGCGGCGACGGCACCGGACTGCCGCTGCCCGGCTCGTACCGCGACTACCTGGCGTGGCTCGACGCCCAGGACACCGAGGCCGCCCTGGGGGCGTGGCGCGAGGCCCTCTCCGGGTTCGACGAGCCGACGCTGGTGGCGCCGTCCGGCCGTGACGCGGGCCCGGTCATCCCGGTGGACTTCGACGCCCACCTGTCCCGGGAGAGCAGCGACCGGCTGCGCGCCCTGGCCCGGCGGCACGGGCTGACCCTGAACACCGTCCTGAACGCGGCCTGGGGCCTGGTGCTGTCGGCGATGACGGGCCGCGGCGACGTCGCGTTCGGCACGGCCGTCGCGGGACGGCCCGCGGACGTGCCGCGGGTGGCCGGCATCATCGGCATGTTCCTCAACACGATCCCGGCCCGTGTCGCCCTCGCCCCGGACGAGCCGCTGCTCGACCTGCTGCGCCGGATGCAGTCCGAGCGCGCGGCCGTCATGCCGTACGAGCACGTGGGTCTCGGCACCCTCCAGCAGGAGACCGGCCACCGCCGCCTCTTCGACACGCTGTTCGTCCTGCGCTCCGCCGACGGCGAGGACCGGGCGGCGGCGCTCCGGGAGCGGCACGGCATCACCGGCGTGTCCAACGTGGACGGCACGCACTTCCCCCTCACCCTCATCGTCACCCCCGGCACCCGGCTGCGGGTGACGCTCGCGGCACGCCCCGACCTGTTCGGCGCGGCGGAGGCCACCACCGTCCTCGCCCGGTTCACGACGGTCCTCGACCGCCTCGGCGCGGCCCTCGACGGCCCCGACGCGGATGCCGCGCGGACCGCCGGCGTGGACCTGCTCCTGCCGGCGGAGCGCGCCGCGCTGCTCGCCGCCCGGGAGACGAGCCGCGAGCCCGTCCCGGACGAGACCGTCGCCGACATGCTCGCGGCGCAGGCCGCCCGTACCCCCGACGCGGTGGCACTCGTCTGCGGCGACCGCTCCCTCACGTACGCCGAGCTCGACGCACGCGTCGACCGCCTCGCCCGGCTGCTGCTCTCGCGCGGCGCGGGGCCCGAGAAGGTGGTGGCGCTCGCGCTGCCCCGGTCCGTCGAGACGGTCGTCGCACTGTTCGCCGTGCTGCGGACGGGCGCCGCCTACCTGCCGCTCGACCTCGACCACCCGGCCGACCGGCTGCGGATGATGGCCGAGGACACCGGACCCCTGTGCCTGGTGTCCACGACCGCCGTCGCCCCCGCCCTGCGCGGCGACGAAGGGCCGGTCGCCCCCGAACTGCTCCTCGACGACCCGTCCGTGGCCGCCGAACTGGCCGCCCTGCCCGGCGGCCCGATCACCGACGCCGAGCGGCCCGCCTTCGCCCGCGGCGTGCCGGACCGCCTGGAGCACCCCGCGTACGTCATCTACACCTCGGGCTCGACCGGCCGCCCGAAGGGCGTCGTCACCCCCTACCGGGGTCTGACGAACATGCAGCTCAACCACCAGAAGGAGGTCTTCGACCCGGCCATCGCCTCGGCCGGCGGCCGGCGGCTCCGCATCGCGCACACCGTCTCCTTCGCCTTCGACATGTCGTGGGAGGAGCTGCTCTGGCTCGTCGAGGGCCACGAGGTCCACGTCTGCGACGAGGAACTCCGCCGCGACGCCGAGGCCCTGGTGGCGTACTGCGACGAGCACCGCGTCGACGTCGTCAACGTGACGCCGACCTACGCCCAACTGCTCATCGAGGAAGGCCTGCTCGACCGGGACGGGACCACGGGCACGCACCGGCCCGCCCTCGTCCTGCTCGGCGGCGAAGCCGTCTCCGACACCGTGTGGACGCGCCTGCGCCGCACCGACGGCACGTACGGGTACAACCTCTACGGCCCCACCGAGTACACGATCAACACCCTCGGCGGCTCCACCGCCGACAGCGCGACGCCGACCGTCGGCAGACCCATCCGCAACACCCGCGCCCACGTCCTCGACGCGATGCTGCGCCCCGTCCCGCCCGGCTGCCCCGGCGAGCTGTACATCGCCGGCACCGGCCTGGCCCGCGGCTACCACGACCGGGCGGGCCTGACGGCCGAGCGGTTCGTCGCCGACCCGTTCGGCGAGCCCGGCGAGCGCATGTACCGCACGGGCGACCTCGTGCGGCAGCGGCCCGACGGCCTCCTCGACTTCCTCGGCCGCACCGACGACCAGGTCAAGATCCGCGGCTACCGCGTCGAACTCGGCGAGATCGCCTCGGCCCTGTCCGCCCACCCCGACGTCGCCCACGCCGCCGTCGTCGTCCACGAGAGCGCGGGCACGAAGCGCCTGGTCGGGTACGTCGTACGGGAGGACGCGGCCGAAAGGGAGTACACAGCTGAAAAGGAGGACGACGCCGCCGTACGGGAGCACACCGTGGCGCGGGAGGACGCCGCCGCACGCCGGGACGGTGCTGTACGCCAGGACGTCGCCGTACGCCAGGACTCTGCCGCCCCGGACGACGAGTCGCTCCGGCGGCTGCGCGACCACCTCCGGACCCGCCTGCCCGACTACATGGTCCCGGCCGCCCTCGTCACCGTGGACATCCTGCCCCTGACCGTCAACGGCAAGCTCGACGCGAAGGCCCTGCCCGCCCCCGACCTCACCGGCACGGGCACGAGCCGCGCCCCCCGCACCCCGCGCGAGGAGACGCTGTGCGCGCTGTTCGCCGAGGTGCTCGGCCTGACCGAGGGGAGCGTCGGCATCGACAGCGACTTCTTCGAGCTCGGCGGGCACTCGCTCCTCGCCACCCGGCTCGTCAGCCGGATCCGGACCGCGCTCGACACCGAACTGGCGATCCGCGACCTGTTCGAGGCGCCCACCGTCGCCGGGCTGCTGGAGCGCGCGGCGGCCTCGCGGCGCGCCGCGCGTCCGGCGGTGACCGCCCTGCCGGCGACCGAACGCCCCCACGAACTGCCGCTGTCCCACGCCCAGCAGCGGCTGTGGGTCGTCCAGCAGATCGAGTGCACGTCGGCCGCGTACAACTTCCCGCTGGTCCTGCGACTGCGCGGACCCTTCGACGGGGAGGCGTGGGGCGCCGCCCTTGCCGACGTGACCGACCGGCACGAGGCGCTGCGCACCCTCGTCGCCGAGCGCGACGGCCGGACGTACCAGCGGATCCTGCCCGCCGGATCGGCCCGCCCGGTGGTGGAGCGGCTGAGCGCCGCCGAGGACGAGCTGCCCGGCATCGTCGACGCGGCCGTCACCCGGCCGTTCGACCTCGCCCGTGAACTGCCGCTCCGCGCCACGACCGTCCGGCTCGCCGACGACGACCACGCGGTCGTGCTGCTGCTCCACCACATCACGACCGACGAGTGGTCCGACCGGCCGTTCCTGCGGGACCTCGCCACCGCCTACACGGCCCGCACCGGCGGCGCGGCCCCCGACTGGGAGCCGCTGCCCGTCCAGTACGCCGACTACGCCCTGTGGCAGCAGCGGCTGCTCGGCGACCCGGCCGACGCGGACAGCCTCGCCGCCCGGCAGCTCGACCACTGGCGCACGGTCCTGGCCGGCGCCCCCGAGGAACTGGAACTGCCCGCCGACCGGCCGAGGCCGGCCCGCCCGGCGTTCACCGGGGACGACGTCGACATCACCTTCGACCGCACGGTCCACGAGGGCCTCAGGCGGCTCGCCCGCGAGACCGGCGCCAGCATGTTCATGGTCGTGCACGCGGCCGTGGCCGCACTGCTCCACCGGCTCGGCGCGGGCACGGACATCCCGCTCGGCGCGCCCATCGCCGGGCGCGGCGACGAGTCCCTCGACGAGCTCGTCGGCTTCTTCGTCAACACGCTCGTGCTGCGCACCGACCTCACCGGCGACCCCACCTTCACCGAGTTGCTCGGCCGGGTGCGCGAGACCGACCTGGCCGCGTTCTCGCACGCCGACGTGCCGTTCGAGGCCGTCGTGGAGGCGCTCAACCCGCCCCGCTCCCTCGCGCGCAACCCGCTGTTCCAGGTGATGGTCGGCCACCACGTCCGCACCGGCGACGAACTGCGGCTGCCGGGACTCCAGGCCCGGTACCTGCCCTTCCGGACCGGCTCGGCCAAGTTCGACCTCGTGTTCAGCTTCACGGAGCGCGTCGACGCCGACGGCGGCGCGGGCTCCCTCGGCTGCCGCCTGGAGTTCGCCACGGAACTCTTCGACCGGACGACCGCGGAACTCGTCGGCGCACGCCTGCGCAGGCTGGTCACGGCGCTCGCCGAGGCCCCCGACCGGCCGCTGTCCCGGGCGGCCCTCCTCACCGCCGACGAGCACCACCTCGTCCTGGAGGGCTTCAACGGCCCGCCCCGGGCCGTCGACGAGGAGACCTTCCCCGCGCTGTTCGCCCGCCGGGTCGCCGAACGTCCGGACGCCGTCGCCGTCGTCGAGCGGTCCCGCTCGGTCACGTACGCCGCGCTCGACGCCCGCGCCGACCGCATCGCCCGCCTGCTCGCCGCCCACGGCGTCGGCGCGGAGAGCGTCGTCGGCGTGGCCGTCCCCCGGTCGGTCGACACCGTCGCCACCGTGCTCGCCGCGTTGAGGCTCGGTGCCGCGTTCCTGCCGCTCGACCTCGTCCACCCCGGCGACCGCCTCGGCTACATGATCGAGAACTCGGGCGCGGCCGTCGTGGTCGGCACGGAACCGGTCGCCGGCAAGATCCCCGACGTGCCCGGCGTGCCCCTGCTCCTGCTCGACGCGCCGGACACCGCGGCCGGTCTCGACGCACCGCGCGACGCACGGGACGACAGGCCGCCGGCCCCCGGACCGGTCGGCCTCGACCAGGCCGCGTACGTCATCTACACCTCGGGATCGACCGGCCGCCCGAAGGGAGTGGTCGTCCCGCACGAGGGCATCGCGAGCCTGGTCGCCACGGCCGTCGACCGGATGGGGCTGCGGGACGACAGCCACGTCCTCCAGTTCGCCTCCGTCGGCTTCGACGTGTTCGTCTTCGAACTGGCCATGGCCCTCTGCCACGGCGGCCGGCTCGTCCTGATCACCGACGAGGCCAGGGTCGCGGGACCGGCGCTCACCGACTTCCTCGCCGACCGGCGGATCACCCACATGATCCTGCCGCCGTCGCTGGTGTCGGCCCTGCCCCCGGGCTGCGCGCTCCCCGACGGCTCGACCGTCCTCGTCGGCACCGAGACCGTGCCGCCGGACCTCTTCGAACGGTTCGGCGCCACGGCGCACCTGATCTGCGCGTACGGGCTCACCGAGGCGACCGTCAACTCGACGCTGTGGCCCGCCCGCGAACACGGCGGACGCGCCCCCGGCCGGGTCCCGATCGGACGCCCCGACCCGAACACCCGCTGCTACGTCCTCGACGAGCACCTGCGGCCCGTGCCGCCCGGCGTCGTCGGCGAGCTGTACGTGGCCGGCCGCGGCCTCGCCCGCGGCTACCTCGGGCAGCCGGGGCTCAGCGCGGAACGGTTCGTCGCCGACCCGTTCGGCACCCCCGGCGGCCGGATGTACCGCACCGGCGACCGGGCCCGCTGGCGCGCCGACGGGAACCTCGACTTCCTCGGCCGCGTCGACACCCAGGTGAAGATCCGCGGCTTCCGCATCGAACTGGGCGAGATCGAGGCCGCCCTGGCCGCCCATCCGTCGGTCGCGCAGGCCGCCGTCCTGCCCGACCGCGACGGCGACATCGTCCGCCTCGTCGGCTACGCCGTCCCCGAGACGGGACGGGGCGCGCCGCGGGAGCTCGACCCGGCGGAACTCCGCGCCCACGTCGCCGGGCGGCTGCCCGAGTACATGGTCCCCGCCCTCGTCGTCCCCCTGGACGGCCCGCTGCCGCTGACCCCCAACGGCAAACTGGACCGCAAGGCGCTGCCCGCACCGGACTGGTCGGGCATGACCGGCGACGCGCGACCGGCGACGGCGACGCAGGCCCGGATCGCCGGCCTGTTCCGCGAGGTCCTCCGCCTCGACGACGTCGGCGTGCACGACGGCTTCTTCGCGCTCGGCGGCCACTCGATGGCCGCGATGCGGCTCCTCGGCCGGATCAGGACCGAGTTCGGCGTCGAACTGACCCTCCGGGACGTCTTCGACGCGCTCACCGTCGCCGGCATCGCCGGAAAGCTCGACGGCGCCGCCGCCGCACGCCCCGCCCTGCGGCCCGGAACCGATGCGGCCGAGTGGGTCGAGGCGGCCGACGAGGACGGCGTCCGCCCGGCCGCCCCCGTACAGCAGGGGCAGTGGCAGGCGTACCGGCGCGCGCCCGGCTTCGACCACGCGCTGGTCCTCCGCTCGCCCGGCGGGCTCGACGCCGGGGCCCTCGCGGCGGCGCTCACCGACGTGACCGACCGCCACGAACCGCTGCGCACGGCCTTCGGCGAGCGCGACGGCAGGGCGGTCCGGCGGCCCGTCGCCGCCCCGACCCTCACCGTGGAGGAATGCGCGGACCTCGACGCCCGGGTCACCGAACTCGCCTCGGAGGAAACGAACCTGGAGCATGAGGCGCCGCTGCGCGTCCGACTGCTCACCGGCGCCGACGGAACCCAGGCGGTGCTGCTGACCGCCCACTACCTGGCCGTGGACGAATGGTCGGTGGTCCCGCTGCTCCGCGACCTCACCACGGCCTACGCCGCCCGCGTCGCCGGCCGGGCCCCCGCCCTGCCGCCGCTCCCGGTGACGTACGCCGACTACACCCGCTGGGCCCACGAGGTCCTCGGCGACCTCGCCGACCCGGAAAGCCTCGGCGGGCGCCAACTCGCCTACTGGCGGCGGACACTGAAGGACGCGCCGCGCGAACTCCCGCTGCCCGCCGACGCACCGGCCCCGGCGGCCGGTGCCGACGGGGCGCGCCGCGCGGCCGGACACGTCGGGTTCGTCCTCGACGAGGAACTCCACGCGGCCGTGGACCGGTTGGCCCGAGCAACCGGCACCAGCATGTTCATGATCCTCCACGCGGCCCTCGCCGCCCTCCTCACCGCCCACGGGGCCGGCACCGACCTGCCCGTCGGCACGATGGTCGCCGGACGCACCGACGAACGGCTCGCCGATCTCGTCGGCTGCTTCCTCAACACCGTCCTGCTGCGGACCGACACGGCGGGCGACCCGACGTTCACGGAACTCCTCGGCCGCGTACGGGAGACCACGCTCGGCGCCCTCGACCGGCAGGACGTCGCCTTCGACGAGGTCGTCCGGGCGGCCGGATTGCGGCCCGGGGGACCGCAGGTCATGGTGATCCACCACGAGCAGGCGGACCTCGGCCCGCTGGAGGGCGGTGTGGGCACCCTCCAGGTCGTCCCGACCGGCACTGCACGGGCCGAGCTCACCCTGGGCTTCCACGAGCCGCGCGGCGAAGGCGCCGTGCACTGCGCCCTGATCCACGCGACCGGGCGGCTCGGCGCGGCGAAGACCCGCCGGCTCGCCGACGAACTCCAGGCCCTGCTGCGCGCGGTGGCGGCCGATCCCGGACAGCCGCTCTCCGCGCTGTTCCCCGTCCCATCCACGAGGAGTGACCACGCATGACGACCAACCCCTTCGAAGACCCCCAGGGCCGCTTCCTCGTCCTGGTCAACGACGAGAACCAGCACTCGCTGTGGCCGTCCTTCGCCGCCGTCCCCGCCGGCTGGCGGACCGTCTTCGGCGAGGACACCCGCGACGCCTGCCTGGCGTACGTCGAGTCCCACTGGACCGACCTCCGCCCGGCGAGCCTCGCCGCCCGCCAGGCCTGACCCGCCTCCGACACACCGACGGCCGCCCGCGGGGGAGTTCCTCCCCGCGGGCGGCCGCGTGCGTGTCGGGTCGGGCGAAGGACCCGACGGGGTGTCCGGCCGGTCAGGCCGGGTGTCCTCCGGACAGGACACCCGCTGGGTCCTGTCGGGGGAAGGCCCGGCCCGTTCGCGGGGCGAGGCGTGATCGGCGGGACATCCGTGAGGTCCTGCTCGGAAGTCACGCCTGGCCCTGCGGGGGGACGGTGCCGCCCTCCGGGTGGGGTTCAGCGGGCCGGTGGGACCGGCGCGCCCGGTTGTGCGGCCGGCCGCGGAACGCTCTCCGCGGGTGCCCGGCGGCTGTCGGACCAGGCGGCCCACAGACCGGCGTACCGGCCGCCCGCCGCCACCAACTCCGCGTGGGTGCCGGTCTCGACGACCCGGCCCCGGTCCAGGACGACGACGCGGTCGGCGCCCGCCGCCTGGGGGAGGCGGTGGGCGACGACCAGCGCCGTACGGCCCTCCAGGGCGCGCGCGGCCGCCTCCTCCAGGACCCGGGCGCCGGCGCTGCCCGCGTCCGCGGTCGCCTCGTCGAGGATGGCGACGGGCGGGTCGGCGAGGACGAGGCGGGCCAGCGCGAGGTGCTGCGCCTGCGTCACGGTCAGCCGGTGACCGCCCTCGCCGACGACGGTGGCGAGGCCTTCGGGCAGTGCCTCCGCCCACTCCAGGGCGCCCACCCGGTCGAGGGCCGCGCGCAGCGCCCCCTCGTCGGCGTCGGGCCTGGCGAGGCGCAGGTCCTCGGCGAGGGGGCCGGCGAACACGTGGACCTCCTGGCTGATGAGGCCGACCGCGCGGCGGACCCCGGCCGGGCCCAGCTTCGCGACGTCGACGCCGCCGAGCGTGATCGAACCGGCCGTCGGCTCGTGCACCCCGGCGATCACCTTGGCGAGGGTGGTCTTGCCCGCCCCGCTGGCGCCGACCAGCGCCACCCGCTCCCCGGCGCGCACCAGCAGGTCGACCTCGTGCAGGACCGGCTCCCCGGTGCCGTACGCGTGGCTGACCCGGGTCACCCCGACCGAGCCGTCGGCGGGGGCGTCGGCCCCGTGCGGCGCGCGCTCGGCGGGCAGGGCGGACACGCCGACCAGCCGGGCGAAGCTCGCGCCCGCGGACTGCGCGTCGTCGAGGAGGAACAGCGTCGCGTTGACCGGGTTGAAGAGGCTGTGGAAGTAGAGGGCGGCCGCCGTGGCCGTACCGATGCTGACCGAGCCGTGGTCGACCAGGACGAAGCCGGTGGCGAGCATCGCGGCGAGACCGATGAACTCCGCCAGGTTCAGGCGCGAGAAGAACCCGGTGACGATGTGGATGCCCCGCAGTCCGAGGTCGCGCGCGGCCTCCGAACGGCGCTCCAGGAGCTCGGTGTGGGGCGTGCCGAGCCGGAACGCGCGGACGGTCCGCGCCCCGCCGACGCTGTCGAGCAGCTGGTGCTGCAACGCGCCGGTGGCGACGCGGTGCGCCCCGTACACGGGAGCGGAGCGGCGCAGGTACCAGCGGACGGAGACCACCTGGACCGGCGCCGCGAGCAGCGCCGCGAGGAGGAACCGCCAGTCGAGGACGGCGAGTCCGGCGAAGGTGAGCACGATGGTGAGCGCGGAGCGGCTGAACTCGGGCAGTGCCTGGCGCACCGACTTCGCGATCACGGTCACGTCGCTCGTCACCCGTGAGACGAGGTCGCCCGAGCCGGCCGCCTCGACGCGCTCCAGCGGGAGCCGCAGCGCCCGCTCCACGAACTGCTCGCGCAGGGCGGCGAGTACGGTCTCGCCGAGCCGTGCGACGAGCGTCCCGCCGAGGGCGGCGGCCGCGCCGCGGACCACCGCGACGGCGATGAGCAGCACGAGCGGCATCGTGAGGGCCGCCGCTCCCCGCCGCTCCACCACCAGGTCGACGATGTGCCCGAGGAGCGGCGCGGTGAGCAGGCCGATGCCCGTCCCGGCGACCAGGACGGCGAACGCGGCCGCGGCGAGGAGCCGGTGGCCGTGCAGCATCGTCCGCAGGGCCGCCAGCGACTCGGCGCCCGTGGCGGTCGGCAGCAGCGCGCGGTCCTGAGGGCTGTCGCTCATGGTCTTCCCCGTCCCCGTCCCCGTGTCTGTCGCCGTCCCCGTGTCCGTCTTCGTCTCCGTCCTCGTCTCCTTCTCCATCCCCGTGTCCGTCTCCCTGTTCGTCCCCGTGTCCGTCGTCCGTCGGCCCTCGTCCGTGTCCGCGGGCGTCATGCGAGCACCGTGGCCCGGTAGGCCGCGTCGGCGGCGAGGAGTTCGCTGTGGGGGCCGTCGGCGCGTACGCCCCCGTCGTCGAGGACCACGACCCGGTCGGTCACGGCCAGGAGGGCGGGGCTGGTGGTGACGAGGACCGTGGTGCGGTTCCGGCGCATCGCGCGCAGCCGGCTCGCGATCCGCGATTCGGTGACGGTGTCGACGGCGGTGGTCGGATCGTGCAGGACGAGGACGGGCCGGTCGGCGGCGAGGGCCCGGGCGAGGGCCACGCGTTGCCGCTGGCCGCCGGAGAGGGAGCGGCCGCGTTCGGCGAGGACGGTGGCCGCGCCGTCGGGGAGCAGCCGGGCCACGTCGTCGGCGGCCGAAGCCGTCAGAGCGCGGTCCACGGCGGTCGTGTCCACGGCGGTCGTGTCGACGGCGGTCGTGGCTGCGGCGGTCGCGTCGACGCCCGTCGTGGCGCCGTCCGTTCCTGCCCGGACGTTCTCCAGGAGCGTGCTCTCGAACAGGTCCGCGTCGTGGTGGGCGACCAGGACGGCCCGGCGCAGCGCGTCGGGGTCGAGTCCGGTCAGTGCCACGCCGTCGAGTTCGACGGTGCCCGCGGCGGGGTCCCGTTCCCGGGCCAGGCAGAGCAGCAGGTCGGCGGCGACGGCGGGATCGGCGGTGACGACCCCGGTCAGGCTGCCGGCGGGCAGGTCGAGGTCCACGCCCCGCAGCGCGCCGAACGTCACCCCGCGCAGGGCCAGGTGACCCGCGGCCGGGCCGGCGGGCGCGGCCCGGCCGCCCTCGACGGCGACGGGTGAGGCGAGGACCTCGGCGATCCGCCGGGCCGACGCCCGTCCCTGGGCGAGTTCGGCGTTGACGTAGGTGAGGAGCTGGAAGGGGCCGAGGAGGAACTGGGCCAGGCCCACGGCCGCCACCAGGTCGCCGACGCTGATCCGGCCGTCCATGGCGAGGTAGGCGCCGACGAGGCCGATCACGGCGATGAACACACCGGTGAGCGCGAGGACCGCGCCTTCGTGGCCGGCCCGGCTGCGGGCCGCGCGCAGGGCGGCCGCCAGCGAGTCCCGGCTCGTGGTGCGGTAGCGGGCGACGGCGGCGGACTCCGCGCCCATGCCCTTGAGGACGCGCAGGCCGGTGACGAGGTCGGCGGCGACGCCCGAGGCCTGGGCGGCGCGCTCCTGTTCGGTCTCGCTGCGCCGTTCGAGGGGCCGGCTGATGAGGTGGCCGAGCCAGAGCAGCGGCGGGATGCCGAGCAGCACGAGGAGGCCGAGCGGTACGGAGATCCTCAGCAGCGCGACGGCGCTGATCACGAGGGCGGCGACGGCCGACACGCCGTACGAGAGGACGGTCGCGACCGAGCCCACCCGCCGGGCGTCGTCGGTGGCGATGCTGGTGAGGGCGCCGGGCAGCCGGTTCGCGTCGGCGCCGCCCCGCGGGTCGAGCACGCGGGCGGCCAGTTCCATCCGGAGCCGGTGCGCGGCGAGTTCGCCGGTGCCCTCGGTGATCCGGGCGCTCGTCCGGTAGCAGGTGGAGAGGACCAGGAAGAGGAACGCGAGGACGAGCAGCCAGCGCAGCAGCGTGGCGGAGGAGCCGGTCGCCACCGCCGAGTCGATGACGACGCCGACGACCACCGGGACCAGTGCCTCGCAGCCCTGGTGGGTCATGCCGAGCAGGGACGCGGCGATGACGCGGCCGCGTTGCCCTCTGATCGCACGTCGGAGGACAACTCCTCCTGTGGGTGCGCCCGTTGGCATCTTCATCCTCCACGGAGACGTAGCGGCAAGTTAGGTAAGCCTACTCTCGCTTGGGGGCCTGGAGGTGGGGTCGGGGAGTGGTTCGAGGGGGCTTTCGGGCACCCCCGGTGGGACTCGGGTGGGTGCGTTGACCGACCGATCGAGTTCGGTTAGCCTCACCTAAGTATCGACCCGTCAGCTCGTGTGGGGCGGATCGCACTCCGCACCGCAACTGCCTTCAGGGGAGCTGTCGTTGTCCGTCCAATCCCGTGCACCCCGGGTGGTGTCAGGACCGCACGACGACGGCCGGCCCGGGCGGCCCGTGCCTCCCCGCGGGGGCCGCACCGGGCCGGCGCTGCGGGGCCTCGGTCTCGCCGCGGCCGCCGGGGCGCTGCTCCTCGTCGGGCTCCTCAGCGTGTGGGTCGGCACCAGGGGCATCCCCTTCACCGCCACCTGGCACGTCCTGTGGAACCCCGACGGGTCGGAGACGTCGGTGATCATCCACGACTACCGCGTTCCCCGGACGGTCCTCGGAGCCCTGGTCGGCACCGCGCTCGGTCTCTCCGGCGCCCTGATGCAGGCCCTGACGCGCAATCCGCTCGCCGACCCCGGCATGCTCGGTGTCAACCTGGGCGCCTCGGCCGGAGTCGTGGTGGCCATCGCCTTCTTCGGGATCGCGGCCCCCCTCGGCTACGTCTGGTTCGCCCTCGCCGGCGCGGCCGGGGCCTCCCTCGGCGTGTACCTGCTCGGCTCCTCCGGCCGGAAGCTCGCCTCTCCCGAGCGGCTCGTCGTCGCGGGCGCCGCCGTCACGGCGGTGCTCTACGCCTTCAACTGGGCCGTCCTGCTGCTGAATCCGCGGGCCTTCGACCAGTTCCGCTTCTGGACCGTGGGCTCCCTCGCGGGCCGCTCCCACGACATCGTGCTCATGGCCCTGCCGTTCGTCGGCACCGGCCTGATCCTCGCCCTCGCCCTCGCCCCCTCGCTCAACGCCCTGGCCATGGGCGACCAGATGGGGCGCGCCCTCGGCGTGAACGTCGGCAGGACCCGCGCCCTGGGCGCCGCGGCCGTGATGCTGCTGTGCGGCGCCGCCACCGCGGCCGCCGGACCCATCGGGTTCGTCGGCCTCGCCGTGCCGCACGTCGCCCGCTTCGTCGTCGGCCCCGACCAGCGTTGGGTGTTCGCCTACTCCATGCTCCTCGCACCCGTCCTCCTCCTCGGCGCCGACGTGCTCGGCCGGGTGCTCGGCGCGCCCGGCGAGGTGCAGGTCGGCATCGTCACCGCCTTCCTCGGAGCCCCCCTGTTCATCGCCCTGTGCCGTCGCCGGAAGCTGGTCATGCTGTGACCGCCGTACCGGGGACGAAGCGCCCCGCGCCCGAAGCGCCGCCCGGACCCCGCCCCGCCCGGCCCCGCGTCGTCACCGGCCGCCCCGTCCGCACCCGCTCGGGAAGCCTCTCCCTCCTCGTGCGCGGCCGTCCCGTCGCCGTCACCGCCGCGCTCCTCGCCGCGCTCGTCGCCGTCATGGGCGTCACCCTGACCACCGGCGACTTCGACCTGTCCGCGGCCGAGGTCGCCCGGGCGCTCACCGGCGACGGCACCGGCATCGCCGACTTCGTCGTCAACACCCTGCGCATGCCGCGGCTCGTGACCGCGCTGTGCGTCGGCGCCGCCCTCGCCGTGAGCGGCGCCATCCTGCAGAGCGTCACGGGCAACCCGCTCGGCAGTCCCGACATCATCGGCTTCACCAACGGCTCGGCCGTCGGCGCGCTCGTCGTCATCGTCGTCCTGCACGGCAGCATGACCCAGATCGCCGTCGGCGCCCTGATCGGCGGCCTCGCCACCGCCCTCGCCGTCCACCTCCTCATGCTCGGCAGGGGCGTCCAGGGCTTCCGCCTGGTCGTCGTCGGCATCGGCGTCAGCGCCCTGCTCCTCGCCGTCAACTCGTACCTGATCACCCGGGCCACCTTCCAGGAGGCCCTGGAGGCGCAGGCCTGGCTGATCGGCAGCCTCGGCAACCGCCTGTGGACGCACGCCCAGGCCATCGGCCTCGCCGTCGCCGTCCTGCTGCCCCTCGCGCTCCTCCTCTCCCGCCGCCTCGCCATGGTCGAGATGGGTGACGCCACCGCCACGGCCCTCGGCGTCGACGTCCCGCGCACCCGCACGGTCCTGCTCGTCGTCAGCGTCGCGCTGGCCGCGTTCGCCACCGCCGTCACCGGACCCATCTGGTTCGTCGCCCTCGCCGCGCCCCAGGTGGCCCGCAGGCTCACCCGCTCCTCCGGGCCCGCCCTGCTGCCGTCCGCGCTGACGGGCGCGCTCATGCTCGCCGTCAGCGACCTCGCCGTACAGCGCCTGTTCGCCCCCGCGCTCCTCCCGGTGGGCACCGCGACCGGCTGCGTCGGCGGGCTCTACCTCGTCTGTCTCCTCGTCGCCGAGTCGCGAAAGAGCCGCGCATGACCGCACCCACCTCCCCGACGCCCCGCCTGCGCGCCGAGAACCTGACCCTCTCCTACGACCGGCGGACGGTGGCGAGCGGCCTCGGCGTCGACATCCCCGACCACTCGTTCACGGTGATCGTCGGACCCAACGCCTGCGGCAAGTCCACCCTGCTCACCGCCCTCGCCCGGATGCTCAAGCCCCGCGCCGGACAGGTCTACCTCGACGGCGCCGCCATCGCCTCCTACCGCTCCCGCGAGGTCGCCCGCCGGCTCGGCCTGCTCCCGCAGTCCTCGACCGCGCCCGGCGGCATCACCGTCGGCGACCTCGTGGCGCGCGGCCGGTACCCGCACCAGGGCCTCCTGCGGCAGTGGTCCGCCGACGACGAGACGGCCGTCGTCGAGGCGATGCGCCGCACCGGCGTCCTCGAACTCGCCGACCGCCCCGTCGACGACCTGTCGGGCGGCCAGCGCCAGCGCGTCTGGCTGTCGATGGTCCTGGCCCAGCAGACCCCGATCCTGCTCCTCGACGAACCGACCACCTACCTCGACATCGCGCACCAGGTCGAGGTCCTCGACCTGTGCGCCCGGCTGCACGCCCGGGAGGGCCACACCGTCGTCGCGGTCCTGCACGACCTCAACCAGGCCTGCCGCTACGCCACCCACCTGATCGTGATGCGCCCCGGCGGCGTCATCGCCGCCGAGGGCGACCCGTCGGCCGTGCTGACCGCCGACCTGGTCGAGGACGTGTTCGGACTGCCCTGCCGGATCATCGACGACCCGGAGACGGGAACACCCCTGATGGTGCCGGCGGCGCCCCGGCGGTACGCGCCCGAACCCGCCGAGCCCGCGACGGCCCCGACCACCTGACGACGACGAACCGGACGGACCGACCATGCTCTGCACGCGGCTGACGAACGCGCACATCCTCACCATGGACCCCGACCACCCCGTCGCCCACGACCTCGGCATCTGGCGGGGCCGGATCGTCGGCCTCGACGCGGCCGTCACCTCGCTGCCAGCCCGCGAGGTCGTCGACCTCCAGGGCGCCACCGTGCTGCCCGGGTTCATCGACGGCCACGTGCACCTCGCGTGGGCCGGACTCAAGGCCGGCACCCCCACCATCGCCCCGTGCACCCGCGTCGAGGACGTGCTCGCCGCCGTCGGTGAAGCCACCGCGACCGGCACCCCGCCCGGCGGCTGGGTGGACATCGCCGGATACGACCAGCGGGCCCTCGGGCGCCACCTCACCGCCGCCGAGCTGGACCGGGTCAGCCACGGCCGCAAGGTCTTCGTCATGCACGACTCGGGCCACGCCTGCGTCGTCAACAGTGCCGTGCTCGACCTGCTGCCGCCGGGCGTCCCGCACCAGGACGGCTTCCTGGCCGAGAGCGCGATGACCGCCGTACGCCGTCTCCGCCTGCCCTACTCCCAGGAGGAACTGGCCGACGCGATCGAGCGCGCCGGGCGCGTCTGCCTCGCCGAGGGCATCACCGCCTGCGCCGAGGCGGGCATCGGCGGCGGCCTCCTCGGGCACAGCCCCGTGGAGGCCGGCGCGTACCAACTCCTCAGGGACCGGGGCCGGTTGCCCCTGCGGGTCCAGCTCATGGCCGCCGGCGACACCCTGCGGCCCGTCGGCGCCCACGCGGAGGACGGCATCCCGCGCGCCCTGGACCTCGGCCTGCGCACCGGCTTCGGCGACGACTGGCTGTCCCTGGGCGCCCTCAAGATCTACACGGACGGCGGCATGATGGCCCGCACCGCCGCGCTCACCGCCCCGTACGAGGGCACCACCCACACCGGGCAGCTCCAGGACGACCCCGAGGTGCTGACGCGACTCGTCGTGGACGGCCACCTCGCCGGCTGGCAGCTCGCCGTCCACGCCATCGGCGACCGCGCCGCCGACCTCGCCCTCGACGCCCTGGAACGCGCCCAGGCGCTGAAGGCCCGCCCCGGCGCCCGGCACCGCATCGAGCACGCCGGACTGATCCGCCCCGACCAGCTCCCGCGCTTCGCCCGGCTCGGCGTCAGCGCCGTCGTCCAGCCCAACTTCCTCCGCTCCTTCGGTGACGACTACGCGGACGTCATGGGCGGGACGCGGGCGCCGTGGATGTACCGGGGCCGGGGCTTCCTCGACCACGGCGTCACCCTCGTCGGCAGCTCCGACCGGCCGGTGACCGACGGTTCGCCGCTGCGGGCGATCCAGTTCATGGTCGAGCGCACCTCCCTCTCCGGCCGGCGGATCGGCCCCGACGAGGCCGTCACCGTCGACGAGGCCCTCCGCGCCTACACCGTCGCCGGCGCGTACGCCTGCCACTGGGACGACAGCGCGGGCAGCCTCACCCCCGGCAAGCGCGCCGACCTCGTGGTGCTCGGGGACGACCCGCACCGGGTCGCCCCCTCCCGCATCGGCGACATCGAGGTGGTCGCGACCTTCGTGGACGGCCGCCGCGCGGAGACCGGGAAGCGGTGACCGCGGGCGCGGCGCCGAGCGTACGTACGCCCCGGGCGTACGTACGCCCCGGGCGTACGTACGCTCGGCGCCGCGCCGCAGCGGGCTCTGCCGTCAACGCCCGCTTTCCGCGCGGCCGTTCAGCGCGTCGGCCTCGCGGAGCAGTGCGGCGCGGTCGATGGCGTCGCTGCCGGTGGCCGGCACGGTGCAGGCGAAGGCGCCGGCGATGGAGCCGTAGAGCGCGCACCGGGCGAGGGGCTCGCCGGTGAGGCGGCCGAAGAGGAATCCGGCGGCGAAGGCGTCGCCCGCGCCGTTGGAGTCGACGACCGGCTCGCGGGGCTCCACGGTCGGCACGTGGACGAGCCCGTCCGCGCTGAGCAGGTACGCGCCTTCGGCTCCCGCCGTGGCGATGACGACCTCGGCCCGGCCCCGCTCCAGGATCCGGTGCATGGTCTTCTCCCGGTCCGCGAGCGCGGTGGTGGAGACGAACACGATGTCGGCGCCGTAGGCGAGCGGCTCGTGGTAGGGGTTCTCGCCGTCCCAGTTGTGCAGGTCGGTGGAGATCGTGAGTCCCGCCTCGCGCAGCTGCGGCAGGGCGAAGGAGCACGGAGGGGTGATGGAGACGTGCGCGTGCCGGCTGGTCGCGGCCAGCGATCCGACGAGTTCCTCGGGCAGCCGGTCCGACTCCCGCGAGCGGCTGTCGTCGTAGAGCGAGAGCCGCCGGCCGTCGGGTCCCACGAGGTTGACGGCCCGCTTGGTGCCGCCGGGCAGCGGCACCTCGGTGAACGGGATGCCCCGGTCGCGGTGGAAGGCCCGCACGAGGTCGCCCGGCGGGTCGTCGCCGATCATGTCGAGGTGGTGCGTCCGCAGCCCCAGCGCGCTGAGGCCGAGCGCCACGAAGTCGCCGGTCTGCCCGGCGCGCGTCTCGATGCCGGGCCGGATCATGTAGCTGTCGGCGTACGGGAGCGGGAGCTCGGGCACGTGGACGATCGTGTCGACGCCCGATCCTCCGAGGACGAGGACGTCGTACTCGCTGCTCATGGCTGTTCCTCTCGTACGAGGGAGGAGGAGGCCGGCCCCGCGCGAGCGCGCCCCGGCGCCGGCGGCCACCTCTGACAGCTGGTGAGTCAAGCAGCCGCCGACACCCTTCGGCAAGATCTTGCTGAATATTTCAGAAAGGAACTGCGGTGTGTCGTCGAGGGGTTCGCCCGCGCCTCCGGCCCGCCGGTCGCCCGGTCAGACGCCCGACGCCTCCGGTTCCGGCGTCACGCCGCCGCGGAAGGTGCGGCGGTAGGCGAGCGGGGAGACGCCGATGGCGGCGTGCAGGTGCCGGCGCAGCGACGTGCCGGTGCCGAACCCGACCTGGCCGGCGATGTCGTCGACGGGCAGGTCGGTGGATTCCAGGAGGTGCCGTGCCCGCGCCACCCGCTGCTGGATCAGCCGGCGCCCCGGGCTCATGCCGACCTCCTCGTCGAAGCGCCGCGCGAAGGTGCGCAGGCTCATCCGCGCGTGCGCGGCGAGTTCGGTGAGGGTGAGCGGCCCGTGCAGGTTCTCCAGGGCCCACTGCCGGGTCCCGGAGGTGTCGTTCGCCGTGGCCTCGGGCACGGGCTGTTCGATGTACTGCGCCTGTCCGCCGTCGCGCCACGGCGGCACGACGCACATTCGCGCCACCCGGTTGGCGACGGCGGCGCCGTGGTCCTTGCGGACGAGGTGGAGGCACACGTCCACGCCGGAGGCCGCGCCCGCCGAGGTCAGCACGGGCCCGTCGTCGACGAAGAGGACGTCCGGGTCGAGGGCGATCTCCGGGTACCAGGAGCGGAAGACCTCCGCGAGAGCCCAGTGCGTCGTGGCGGGACGGCCGTCGAGCAGGCCCGCGCCGGCGAGGACGACGACACGATGGCGCCGACTCATGGCCGAATCCCTTCGGAGGATGGCATTCATGCCACGGTGCGCGGCGGGGCCGGCGGCGAGGCTGGTCACCATGACGAATCACCGCACCATGCGCGCCATCAGCCAGGACGTCCACGGAGCCCCCGAGGTGCTCGAGGAGACCGTGCTGCCGCGGCCCGAGCCGGGCCTGAACCGGATCCTCGTCGCCGTCCGCGCGGCCGGCGTCAACCCGACCGACTGGAAGCACCGCTCCGACGGCCTCTTCCTCGCCGACCGCCTCCCCCTCGTCCTCGGCTGGGACGTCTCCGGCGTCGTCGAGGCCGTCGGCTACGGCGTCACCGTGTTCAAGCCCGGCGACGAGGTCTTCGGGATGCTGCCCTACCCGTACGGCGTCGGCTCCCACGCCGAGTGCGTGACCGGCCCCGCCCGCGCCTTCGCCCGCAAGCCGGCCGGGCATCGACCACGTCCAGGCCGGAGCCCTCCCGCTCGCCGCCCTGACCGCCTACCAGGCCGTCGTCGACACCGCCCGGGTCGCCCCCGGGCAGCGCGTCCTGATCCACGCCGCCGCCGGCGGGCTCGGCCACCTCGCCGTCCAGCTCGCCAAGGAGCGCGGCGCGTACGTCATCGGCACCGCGAGCGCCGCCAAGCGCGACTTCGTCCGCTCCCTCGGCGCGGACGAGGTCATCGACTACCGCACCACCGACTTCGCCGAGGTCGTCCGGGACGTCGACATGGTCCTCGACCCCCTGTCGGGCGACACCCGCGCCCGCTCCCTCGACGTCCTGCGCCCCGGCGGCGTCCTCGTCTCGCTCCTCCCCGGCACCGACCCGGACGAGCCGGCGAAGGCCGCCGCGCGGGGGGTCCGCGTCGAGACCCTCCTCGTCGAGGCCGACCACGCGGGCATGAACGCCGTCGCCGCCCTCGCGGAGTCCGGCGCCCTGCGCGCCCACGTCGAGGCGGCCTTCCCGCTCGCCGAGGCCGCCAAGGCCCACGCCCTCGGCGAGACGGACCGCACGACCGGAAAGATCGTCCTCGTCGTGGCGGGAGAGGGCCGCGGCTGGCCCGTGCCGACGGAATTGCCGGGCCCGGCGGGTGAGGGCCGCGGCTGACCCGGGCCGGCGGGACCGCACCGCCGCCCCGGGGCCGTCACGTCGTCCGCCGGAGCGCACGCCCGGAGCGTGCCGGGAGGGAACGCGGTCGGTACACGCGCAGCTCCGTCACCTCGTACGACATCTCCCGCACCTCCGGGTCGGGCGCCGGGTGGTAACGGCCCGCGCAGACCGAGAGGTTCACGATCAGGTGCGCCCGCCAGGCGCGCCCCACCCCGCGGCGGTCGTCGAAGACCCGCACGCCGTTGATCCACCAGACGACCGAGCGGGCGCCGAGCTCCACCTTGAAGTCGACCCACGCCCCCGGTCGGACGGCGGGGTCCCGGAAGTAGTGGTAGCGCCCCCTGACCCGGTTCGAGAGTTCGAGGAGGTCCGGGTTGTCGGGGTGGTACTCGAAGACGTCGATCTCCTGGCCGCCGTCGAGCCAGGTCCAGATCGCCGGCCAGGCCCCCGTCTCCACCGGCAGCCGCACCCGTGCCTCCAGGACGTCGCCGGCGCGGACCGTGAAGCCCTCCCGACTGCCCTCCGTCGTGAGCAGCCCCGCGTTCCAGTCGCCGTCCGGACGGCGGGTCGCCCGGAAGACGCCCGTGCGGCTGTACGCGGGATCCTCCACCAGGTGGTCGAGCTTGTTGTCGCCGTGGTTGGTCGGCCCGCCGTCGGGATAGGCCCACGAACGGCCGGCGACCCACTGGTCGGTGGAGGAGAAGTCCGCGTCGAGCACGAGCTCCCCCGGGGGAGGGGCGGGTGCCGTCCTGCCGGGCCCGGAACCACCGCCGCCGCCGCGTCGCAGGATCCGGTCGAAGAAGTCGGTCAGCACGGGCCCACGCTCCTTTCACGCGGGCTCTGCCGGCCCGCGGGCGATCCGTCCCACTTTCCACCGTGTGTGCGGTGGATGTCCGTGATTGGCGAGAAGTCGCCACGGGTGCCCTCGACTTTTTTACGGATACGCTGTATCCGTTAATGGGCTGGGCCCCGCTCCGGGGCCGACGAGGGGAGCGGCATGAACGAGAAGACCACCACGCACGCCGACACGGGCACAGGCATGGACGCCGACACAGGCACGAGCACAGGTGTCGACACCGACACGGACACCGACGTGATCGTCGTCGGCGCCGGACCCGTCGGACTCGCCCTCACCCTCGACCTGGCCCGCCGCGGCGTCGCGGTCCGGCTCCTGGAGCGCGACGCCGCGCGGTTCGAAGGCTCGCGCGCCAAGGGCCTCCAGCCGCGCACCCTCGAAGTCCTCGACGACCTCGGCCTGGCCGGCGCCGCCCTCGCGGCGGGGAGCGCGTACCCCCCCGATGGGACTCCACGTCGGCCCCCTCACCAAGGCCTGGCAGATGCACGCCACCGCCCCGGAAGACGCGGGCACCCCGTACCCGGACGTCCTCCTGCTCCCGCAGTACGCCACCGCCGACCTGCTCCGCGAGGCCGTCGAACGGCTCGGCGTGCACGTCGAGTTCGGCGCGCGGGCCGTCGGGATCACCCAGGACGACGACTCCTGCGCGGTACGCCTCGCCGACGGCCGGTCGGTCACCGCCCGGTACGTCGTCGGTGCCGACGGCGGCGCCAGCGCCGTGCGGAAGGCGGCGGGCATCGCGTTCGAGGGCACCACCGACGAGGCCGACCGGATGATCCTCGTCGACGCCGCCGTCGACGGCCTCGGCCGCGACCACTGGCACGTCTGGCCCCGCGCCCGGGGACGCGGCGTCGCCGCCTGCCCACTGCCCGGCGGCGACCGCTTCCAGATCATGATCAGGACCCGGCCGGGCGAGGCCGCCGACGCCCGGGACCTCACCGACGGCTCCCTCGCCGCCCTCTTCCGCCGCCGGGTCGGCCGCTCCCTCACCCTGCGCGACATCAGCTGGTCCTCGGTCTTCCGGCCCAACATCCGCCTCGCCGCGCGCTACCGCGAGCGCCGCCTCCTGCTGTGCGGCGACGCCGCCCACGTCCACACCCCCGCCGGCGCGCAGGGCCTCAACACCGGCGTCCAGGACGCCCACAACCTCGGGTGGAAGCTCCAGCAGGTGCTCGCCGGCGCCGCCGACGCGCTCCTCGACAGCTACGAGGGCGAACGCCGCCCCGTCGCCGCCCAGGTCCTCGGCCGCTCCACCGAACTGTACGAAGGCCTCCGCAGCCCCCGCCCGGGCCGACTCACCCGGGGCCAGGAGGAACACCAGCTCGGCATCTCCTACTTCGGCGGCCCGCTCGCCCCCACCGACGCACCTCGCACCGCGACCCTCCGCCCCGGCGACCGCGCCCCCGACGCCCCCCTGCCCCACCCCACGCCCACCGCGCGCACCCTCTTCGACCTCTACCGCGGCCCGCACTTCACCGCCCTCGCCTTCGGCGCCCGCGCCGCCACCGCCCTGGACCGCCTCCCGTGGCCGACCGCCGGCGCCCCGCTGCGCAGGCACGCCCTCCTCGCCCGCACCACCGCCCGCACACCGGACGAAGCGGCCCTGTTCACCCCGTACGGCATCACCGGGGACACCGTCGTCATCGTCCGCCCGGACGGCCACCTCGGCGCCGTCGTCCCCGTGGACGGCACCGGCGACGTGCGGCTCCCCACCGCCTTCGGGCCGCGCGCCACCGGCGGGTACGGTGTCCAGCGCACCACCGAGGGCCGTCGCTAGGGCGCGTCCGCACCGCGAGAGAGAGCCCCACCCATGGCCGCCACCCCGCCGCCCGGCAGCCCCGCGTGGTGGGCCGCGCGCCCCGCGCCCGCTCCCGCGCCGGAGCGCCGGCGCGGCCGGCCCGCGCTCGACACCGCGCACATCGTCGGCGTCGCCCTGCGCCTCGTCGACGAGCACGGCACCCAGGCGTTCTCGCTGCGCCTGCTCGCCGAGGCCCTCGGCTCCGGTACGGCCACCCTCTACCGGCACTTCGAGGGCAAGGACGAGATCCTCGCGTACGTCGTCGACCGCGTCCTCGGCGAGACCGTCCTCGACGACCTCGCCGACCGCACCGACTGGCGGGAGGCCCTCACGGTCACCGCCCGGCGCTTCCACGACACCCTGCGCCGCCACCCCCACGTCCTGCCGCCGCTCATGGCGCAGGTACCCGTCGGCCCCCACGGACTCGCCCAGCGCGAGCGGGTCCTGGCCGCCCTCCTCGCCCACGGCCTCCCGGCGGACCTCGCCGCCCGGGCCTTCACCGCCGTCACGCACTACGTCATCGGCTTCACCGCCCAGCAGTACGGCCCCGCCGCCCCCGACGACGGCCCCCGGCTCGCCGCCTTCTACCGCGAGCTCGACCCGGACGCGTACCCCGCGCTCCACCAGGCGGCCCGGACCCTCACCTCGGTCCCGGTGGAGGAGGAGTTCGCGTTCGGGCTCGGCCTCCTCGTCCACGGACTCGCCCACCTCCACGCCTGAGCGATCACGGGAACGGCCGGCGCAACGGTCGCCGTCCGTCCTCGTTGATCACGCCATGAACCATGTCACCGCCCGGGGGCGCCTCCGCCTCCTGAGCACCACCGTGGCCGCCCTGATGCTGTCGGTCGCGGGCGCGCAGAGCACGTACGCGCACGCCGACGCGCGGGACTGCCCGGCGGCGGAGATCTTCGCCACCGACAACACCGCGATCGTCACGGACCCCGAGGACCCCCGGCTCGACACCCGCCTGACGCGCTTCGGGCGCGAGGTACGCGCGATCATCCGGGCCCACGGAGCCCGGCCCGGCTCCTCGGAGCTCCTGGACGGGGTCTTCTGGTCCGGCGAGCTGCGGCAGGCCACGTACGAGCGCTCGCGCGAGTTCGACGTGAACGGGGCGGGTCGCGACGGACTGCGCCACATCGCCGGGGTCATCGCCAAGCGCTACGAGCAGGAGGCCGTGCTCACCTTCCGCTGCCTGCCCCGGACCTCGCCCGAGACCGACGCCGTGGAGATCGAGGTCCCCGGCGTCACCGCGAGCGCCCTGCGCGAGGCGCTCGTCGCCGACCCGGAGGCCCGTGAACGGCTCGGCGGCGGATCGGTCACCCTCGACGGCCGGCTGATCCTCGTCGCCCCGGTCGCGGACCTGCCGCTCGCCCGTGCCTTCACGGACGAGCTCGGCGCGGACTGGGATCAGGCCGAAGTGCGCTACGGGGACCGGGAGTTCGTCGGCTGATCCGTCCGGTGGCACACGGCGGCCCGCCGGGCCCGGGGAGTCCCGGACCCGGCGGGCCGTGGCGCGCGGGACTGTCAGGCGTAGGTCTCGAACTCGGCCACCTGGGGCGTGCCGGTCGAACCGGTGATCTCGAAGGTGATCTTGCTCAGCGCGGTACGGCCGAAGGCGATGACCCCGGCACCGCTGCCGGAGGTCAGGACGGTGCCCGTGTCGGCGTTGAGGACGCGCCAGGAACCGATGCGGCCGGCCGCGCCCGCGGTCTCCTTGATGACGATCGTGGAAACGGAGGTGGGGGAGCCCCACTTGATCGAGACGGAGCCGGTGGTGCCGACCGGTGACCAGTAGGTGCTCAGGCTGCCGTCCCGCACGTTCCCGTAACTCGTCCCGTCGGCCTTGCCGGAGCCGTCGGACCCGGCGCCGATGCTGAGGTTGGTCCCGCCGGGCGGCGTCGTGGTGGGCGGAGCGGTCGGGGTCGGGGTCGTCGGAGTGGGAGTCGTGGGTGTCGGGGTCGGGGTGGGGGTGGGGGTGGGGGTCGGGGTCTGCGGCGAACAGGTGCCGTCCGACACGAGCAGGCCCTTGCCGGCGCCCGCGGTCCGGCCGACGACGTCCGGTACGCAGCTCGCCGGGTCCGCGGTGAAGGCGTAGGGGAGGGAGACGGTGGTGTTGGACTGCGGGTCGGGGCCGGCCGGGTTGTTCTCGGTGCCGCGGCCGGACCAGGTGACGTTGTCGTAGATGTTGCCGCTGACCTGCCAGTACCCGGCGGCGTCGGTGTAGAAGGTGCCGAGGACGTCCTTGGAGTCCTCGAAGTAGTTGGAGTCGACCCTGGCGCGGGCGCCCGCCCGCGAGTTGATGCCGGATTCGTTCAGGCGCAGGTAGTGGTTGTTGTACATGTGGGCCGTGCCGCCGCGCAGCAGGGGAGCCCGGGAGTCGATGTTCTCGTACAGGTTGTGGTGGTAGGTGATGAAGCTGTTCGACAGGTCGGTCTCACTGGAGCCGACGAGGCCACCGCGGCCGGAGTTACGCAGAATGCTGTAGGACAGGGTCACGTACTGGGTGTTGTCCTTCATGTCGAAGAGGCCGTCGAAGCCCTCGGACTCGCCGCCCGAGGCCTCCAGGGTGGTGTGGTCGACCCAGACGTTGCGGACGGTGCTCTCCATGCCGATGGCGTCCCCGCCGTTGGAGACGGGCGAGCCCGACTTCTTGACGTTCCGCACGGTCACGTTCCGGATGACGATGTTGCTCGCGTCGCGCAGGTGGATGCCCAGCTGGTCGAAGACGGCGCCGCTGCCGACCCCGACGAGGGTGACGTTGCTGATCTGCTTGAGTTCGATCACGCCGGCGGCGGTGTTGCAGCTGTCGCCCGACACCTTGGCGGTGTTCGCGTGGTTGATCGTTCCTTCCACCTCGATGGTGATCGGCGTGCTGCTGGTGGCCCGGGCGCACAGGGCCGCGTGGATCGCGGTCCCCGTGGTGGCCCGCACGGTCTGGCCTCCCGCGCCGCCCGTGGTGCCGCCGTTCTGGGTCGCGTACCCGGTGACGCCGCCGGTCGCCGCCGACGCCTCGGGCATCGCCAGCACCACCCCGGTCACGGCCGCCAGGGCCATCGCCACCAGCGCCGCGTGGAGTCGCGGTACGACTGGTCGTCTCATCCTCGCCTTCCTTTTCGTCAGTGTTCAGCTGAGGGGAGAAAGCGCTTTCTGCCCGCGACGATAAGGTGCCCTCCGATGGCTGGCAAGGCTCTGCGTTGTGGCGGAATCGTGTCGAAGATCGACGGGCCGCGTCCGGCAACCACCCATCCGCGCAAGGGTGTTCGGGGCCGGCGGCGTCCCGCCGGGAGTAGGTCAGCCGCCGCGGCGGATCCGCGCGGCCTGGCGGGCCTCGGCGGTCTTGCGGGCCTCGGCGGCGCGGCGCGACTCGTTCTTGGCGCGGCCGGGCCGGCCCGGGACGGTGCCCATGCCGCGGAAGGCCGAGCCCCCGCGCTTGGCGCCCTCCTGCGTCGGCGCGGCGCCGTCGACGGGCACGCCGGACGGCTTCCGGGCCCCGGTGATCCGGCTCAACTCGGCCTCGCCCGAGCGGACCTGGGTGACCTGCGGGCGGATGCCCGCGTCCGCCATGAGGCGGGCCACGTCCTTGCGCTGCTCGGGCGTGACCAGGGTGACGACGAGACCGGACTCGCCGGCGCGCGCGGTCCGACCGCCGCGGTGGAGGTAGTCCTTGTGGTCCGCGGGCGGGTCGACGTTGACGACCAGGTCGAGCTCGTCGACGTGGATGCCGCGCGCCGCCACGTTCGTGGCGACCAGGACCGGGACCTCGCCGCTCTTGAAGCGCGCCAGCGTGCGGGTCCGCAGCGGCTGCGACTTGTCGCCGTGCAGCGCCGCCGCCCGGACGCCGCTGCCGAGCAGGTGGCGGGTGAAGCGGTCGACGGAGGCCTTGGTGTGCAGGAACATGATCACGCGCCCGTCGCGGGCCGCGATCTCCGTGGCGGTGGCGAACTTGTCGGCACCGTGCACCTGCAGCACGTGGTGCTCCATGGTGGAGACGGTGGCGGCCGACGGGTCGACGGAGTGGACGACCGGGTCCCGGAGGTAGCGCTCGACGACGAGGTCGACGTTGCGGTCGAGGGTGGCCGAGAACAGCATCCGCTGGCCGTCGGCGTTCACCCGGTCGAGGACCTCGGTGACCTGCGGCATGAACCCCAGGTCGGCCATCTGGTCGGCCTCGTCGAGGACCGTGACGGTCACCCGCTCCAGACGGCAGTCCTTGCGCTCCACCAGGTCCATCAGCCGGCCGGGCGTCGCCACGACGACCTCGGCGCCGTCGCGCAGCGCGGTGGCCTGCCGGCCGATCGACATGCCGCCCACCACGGTGGCCATGCGCAGCTTCAGGGCGCGGGCGTACGGGTCGAGGGCGTCCGTGACCTGCTGGGCCAGCTCGCGGGTGGGCACCAGGACCAGGGCGAGCGGCTTGCGGGCCTCGGCCCGGCGCCCCGCGGTGCGCGCCAGCAGCGGCAGGCCGAAGGCCAGGGTCTTGCCGGAGCCGGTCCGGCCGCGGCCGAGGACGTCGCGGCCCGCGAGGGCGTCGGGCAGGGTCGCGGCCTGGATCGGGAACGGCGTCGTGACGCCCTCGCCGGCCAGCACGTCGAGGACCGCGGCCGGCAGGTCGAGGTCGGTGAAGGCGTCGACGGCGGGGAGCGCCGGGGTGGCGGTGGACGGTGACGCGAATTCGTCCTTCGGCGTGGAGCCGCGGCGCGTCCTGTCCGTACGGGGGGTGGTGGTGTTCATGGGGGGCCTTCCTCGAAACGGTGCGCTTCGAGGGAATTCGCGACGGGCCGCGGCCCATGAATTACCAGAACGTACCGAACGCCAATTGCGTACGGATCCGGCCACGCCGACGGGAGGGAAAGCGGCGTCCGGTCCGTGAAAGAGTCAGGAAAAAACAACGAGCCGAGGCCCTCACCTCGAAGGTGAGGGCCCCGGCTGCGTCGGACGTGTCAACGTCAGGCGGGGAGGATGTTCTCCGCCTGCGGGCCCTTCTGGCCCTGCGTGACGTCGAAGGTCACCTTCTGGCCTTCCTGGAGCTCACGGAAGCCGGAGGTGGCGATGTTGGAGTAGTGGGCGAAGACGTCCGGGCCGCCACCCTCCTGCTCGATGAAGCCGAAGCCCTTTTCGCTGTTGAACCACTTCACGGTGCCAGAGGCCATGTCAAATCTCCTTCGGGGCGTAACCCGGGGATCCGCACCGTGCGGAACCCGGCGTCGCCGTGATGATTGCCCCGTCGGAAAACTGCACCGAAAACACATAAAGTGCCTGACGATGTCTCCATCGTCGAAGGCACTCATAAGTTCTTTGGGAACCACAACTGCAACTGCACTCGACTGTAGCACGTCGTCCGCCCGAGTGCACGAACACCCGGGCGGCGCGGAATTGCTATTCGCGCGCCGGGGCCGACGCGAAGAGATTTCCCGCCCGGTGCGCCGTCAGGACGAAGGTGACCGTGACGAGGAGCGCCCAGGCGCCGAACTTGGCGAGGGACACCGGCTGCCAGCCGTCCAGTTGGTCGGGATAGCTCCACGCGCCGACATAGGTCGCCGCGTTCTCGGCGACCCACAGGAAGAAGCCGATCAGGACGAACGAGAGGGCCAGTGGCATCCGGTGGTCGCGCGGACCCACCCGGAACCGCACCCAGGTGCCCGCGGTCACCGCGAGCAGCAGGGCGGCGAGGATCCAGCGGACGTCGGGCAGCCAGTGGTGGCTGAGGAAGTTCACGTACACGGCGCAGGCGAGGAGTGCCGTCAGCCGCGGCCGGTAGCCGGTGAGGCGCAGGTCGAACAGGCGCCAGGCCCGGCAGACGTAGCTGCCCAGGGCCGCGTAGAGGAACCCGCCGTAGAGGGGGACGCCGCCGAACTTGGTCAGCGCGTCCTCGGGGTAGCTCCACGAGCCCATCCGCACCTTGAACAGTTCGAAGAGCAGGCCGACGACGTGGCAGCCGGCGATCACCACGAGGTCCCGGCCGGTGTCCCAGCGGAGCTTCCACGCCACGACGGTGAGCCCGATCCCGTACAGCAGGAGCAGGTCGTAGCGGGCGACGGGCAGGTCGGGCAGCAGCGTGGAGGCGGCGATGCCGCCGACGAGCGCGACGGCGAAGGCGCAGCAGCGCGCTTCGAGGACCGCGAAGCGCAGGAGCTGCCGCATCCCGTGCGTGAGCGTCTTCATGGCGGGAGGGACGCCGGAGCGGCCCCGGTCGGTTCGCGCCGCCGTCTCCGGGACCGCCCCGGAGACGGGGGGGGGGGGGGGGGGCCCCGCGGGGGGGGGGGGGCCGGGGGGGCGGGGGGGGGGGGGGGGGGGGGGGGCGGGGCCCGCGGGGGGGGGGGGGGGGGGGGGGGGGGGGGGGGCGGCGCGGGGGGGGGGGGGGGGGGGGGGGGCCGGGGGGCCGGGGGAGGAACGGGAGATCGGCCGGATGCGGCCGGCCCCGGGCGTCCCCGGGACCGACCGCCCTTTCTGGGTGACCGGGCTGCTGTCCCCTGCTGTCCGG